>DATBJJ010000140.1:0-21970 GCA_036556425.1 Vicinamibacterales bacterium | reverse complement strand
AGCTGAATTCCGTCAAGTTAGACGCGAATTACGCGGATAAACGCGGATCACGCGGATCGGACTAACGCGGATTACGCAGATAAACGCGGATTTCGCGGATCGGACTAACGCGGATTACGCGGATAAACGCGGATCACGCGGATCGGACTGACGCGGATTACGCGGATAAACGCGGATTACGCGGATCGGACTAACGCGGATTACGCGGATAAACGCGGATTACGCGGATCGGACTAACGCGGATTTACGCGGATAAACGCGGATTACGCGGATCGGACTGACGCGGATTACGCGGATAAACGCGGATTTCACGGATCGGATTGAACGCGGATTCCGCGGATAAACGCGGATTTCGCGGATCCGTGTAATCCGCGTCAATCCGATCCGCGCGATCCGCGTTAATCCGCGTGATCCGCGTTTAAAAGATGAACTTCATCGACACCTGCGTCCTCCGCGCGTAGTTCACTTGCGTCGACGCGCTGATCGAGCCGAATGCCTGTGCCGTTGGCGTCGTGTTCGGGCCGGGCAGGAGCGGCGTGTTGAACGCGTTCAGCGAATCGATCCGGAGCTCCAGCGTCTTGCCGGCGATCCGCGTGTTCTTGATGAGCGACAGGTCGACGTTGTCCACGCTGCTGGCGCGGACGTTCGTGAGCCGCAGCGGGAACGTGCGGATGTTCGAGCCGAGCTGCTGCGCCGTCGTCCTGTTGAAGCCCGCGTCGGTGTTGAACCAGCGCGCGAGCGTTCGCTCGCTCGACGGCAGGTCGATGTCGTCGAGGTCGCCCGTGAAGATGATGTTGCCCCACCCGAGCGGGAAGCCGGTCTGGTGCGTGTAGATGCCGGACAACTGCCATCCGCTGATGACCGCCGAGAGACCCGCGGGCGCGCTCGACGCGACGCGGCGGCCCTCGCCGAACGGCAGCTCCCAGATGCCGTTGACCGTCAATCGGTGCGGCACGTCCTGGCTCGAGATGCCGCGCCACGGCGCGGGATCCGCCGCGTTCAGGAATTCGGTCGCCTCTTCGAACTTCGAGTACGTGTAGGCGGCGGCGATCGTGTAGCCGGACGCGAAGCGCCGCTGCACGTTCACCTGCAGCGCGTTGTACCAGGACTGGCCTTCGTTCGTCGTCGTGTTGACGGCGTCGAACTGTGGATACGGACGCAGGAGCCGCTCGCGCGCGATGTTGGTCGCGCGCAGCGCCGCTGTCGCGGTCGTTGGCAAGAGGTTCACGAACGGATTCGGGACGTTCGCCGACAGGTAGTCGATGCGAGCCTGATCTCGCACGAGGCTCGTGCTCAGGTACTGATTCGGCGTCGCGTTGAGGTTGCGCGACGTCTGGATCTGCGAGCCGTAGTTGCCGACGTACGCGACGTCGGCGACGAACCGGCCCGGCAGCTCACGCTGCACGCTCACCTGCCACCGCTGCATGCGCGGCGACTTCGGCTCCGGATCGAAGAACGTGATGCCCTGGCCGAGGAACGTCGCGATCCCTTCCGAGTTTCCGAGCGGCTCCTGAATGCCGTTGCGGAAGGGATTCGACAGCGTCTCGATGAACGTCAGCCCGTTGTCGAGGGACGTCGTCAGATTGGTGACCGCGTTGAACCCGCTCAAGATCACGTCGCCGCGGCGCTGGCCCAGGAAGCCGTAGAACATGCCGTAGCCGGCGCGCAGGACGGTGGCGTCGTTCACCTTGAAGGTGAACCCCACGCGCGGCATGAAATTGTTGTTCGGCGTGTTGTAAAGACCGCTCGGCTCGCCGTTGACGCCCGCGAACGTGAGGCCGCCGCGCACCCTGAAGTTCTCGACCGCGATCTCCGGCGTTGGACTGAGCGCGTAGCGCGCGCGGGCGGCGGACTCGATCGCTTGCACCGCGGCCGCGTCGAACCCGCGAACGCTCGCGTTGCTGGCCTCGCTGAGCGGCGTGTCGTACTCGTAGCGGACGCCGAGGTTCAGCGTGATCCGGTTGTTCACGCGCCAGTCGTCCTGGAGGAAGAAGCCCCACGTCTGCGATTTCTCGTCGTAGCCCGTTGCGCGCGTGACGGAGCCCGACGAGGGAAGTCCCAGCAGGAACGACGCGAACGACTGCCCGAGAGAGTTCGGCGCCGTGGGCGAGTTGTTCAACGGTCCGCGCGTCCACGTCGCGTCGAAGTTGAACTGTCCCGTCTGGTTGTTCGCGAAGAACGTGTTCGTCTCGCGATACTGCCGGAATTCCATGCCCGATCGGAACGAGTGCGCGCCGATCGACTTGTTCAGCGTCGCGATGAACGCGTGCGTTTCGTTCGGCCGCTCCTCGCCGCCAATCCCGGTGCCCTGATAGCCCGTGATGTCGAATCGCGGGAACCGGCGGATGCCGTCGGGGATCGCCGAGTTGTAGGACGCCGGGAAGCCCAGCGACGTGAGATCGAAATCGTGGTTCGCCGGATTCGAGTCCGTGCCGCGCACGAACCAGTTGTAGCCGTAGCGCACGTTGAGCACGGTCGACGGGCTCAGCACGTAGACGTGATCGACCGCCGCCTGGCGCGAGATGAACTTGAACCACTCGCCGGTCGCGAGGTTGCCGAAGTAGTTGTTGTAGTTGCTGTTGCGATCGTACCAGCTCACGCGCGCGTACATCCGCTGCTTCTCCGTGAGCACGTGGTCGACGCGGATCGTGTTGTTCGCGTACTTGATGTCTTCCGGCAGCGACGGGTTCTGGAAGTTGCTCGTCCCGTCCGCATTCCCCGCCGTCGTCGGCAGCGGGATGTATCCGAGGACGGCTCGCGCCACGGGATTGATCAGGTTCTGCGGAATGATGTTTCCGGGAAACGGATCCTGTTGGAACTGGCCGTTGCCCGTCGCGCGGCGCGTGAACGGGTTGTAGATCTGATACTGCGATCCCAGCGCCAGCAGCTCCGAGAAATCGCCGTTTCGCATCTTCTCCGTCGGGACCGTCGGCGTACCGTTGTTCCTCGGACGCGCTTCCTTGATCCCCTCGAAGCCATACATGAAGAACGTCCGGTTCTTGCGGACCGGTCCGCCCGCCACGCCGCCGTACCGGTTGTAGGTGAAATCGGCGAGTGGAATGTTGTTCGCGTTGGCGAAGAAGTCGTTCGCGAAGAGCGTGGGCGGCGTTTTCGCGAAGTAGGCCGTGCCTTTCAGCGCGTTCGTGCCGGACTTGATCGTCAGGTTCGTGACGCCACCCTCGGTGTTGCCGAAGCCCGCGTCGAACGTTGCCGTCTGCACCTTGAATTCCTGAACGAGATCCGCCGGCGGCACGTAGGACGCGATCACTTCGTTCGCGTTCGCGGTCGCCGTGCTCGGCACGCCGTCGATCGTCAAGTCGCTGCGATTGCCGCGCGTGCCGTCCATCGCGTAGCCGACGATGTGCGTGGGCTCGAAGGGACGATCGAGCCGCGCGGATCCCGTGTAGGACACGCCGCTCGCGAGGCCGATGAGCGCGTACGGATCGCCGTGCGGCGTCGGCAGCTGCGCGATGCGGCGCGCGTCGACGACGCTGCCGAGCGAGGCGTTCGCCGTTTCGATGAGCGGAATCTCGGCGGTGACGTTGACGGTCTCGAGGGATTGCCCGAGCTCGAGCACCAAATCGACGACGAGCGTGTCGGCGATCCGCACCTCGACCTGGCGCGCGGCCTTCTTGAATCCGGTGAGCTCCGCCGCCACTTGATACGTGCCGGGGAGGAGATATGGAGCCTGGAACAATCCGACGGCGTTCGTCGTGACGGAGACGCTGGTGCCCATCGCGACGTTCGTGATGGTGACGGTCGCGCCGGGAATGACGCCGCTGCTGCCGTCGCGCACCGTGCCGGCAATCGTGCCGCGCGCGTCCTGCGCCGCGGCGGGGAGCGCGCCGATCGTGAGAGTGACCGCGGCCAGCAGGGCCGCGGTGGTGAACGTCCAGATCCTGTTTCGCTGTCGCGTGCGCCGCATCATCGCCGTCTCCTCCTCTCATGGATCGCTGTCAGCGGTCCACGATCGACCGAGCCTCCTCAGGCGTCGAACCGAGCCGGGCGGGAGCATATGATATATGATTGTGGAATTACCAGCTAAAAAACGGATCGAATGTGGTCTATCCACTTTAGTGAAATGTCAGTAATCGCCGCCTCCGCTATCCATTTCGAACGGCAAAACAGCGCCTGGATTCGCGGTCCGGCACGGCTGTCGTTTAGTCGGATTGTAAGACCGCATCAACACTGCCATTAGGCGAGGTCTGACCTGCCGCGCGCAGTTGCTCATCGCGCAACGATCGCGATGCATGCAGGATTTGCTCGAACGAAGGTCGGGTTATATCGTCATCAGTCCGATGATCGACACCGGTGGACTCCTGCGATGACTCGACTCGAAGGCCTGACCGCGCTCGTCACCGGCGCCGACCGTGGAATCGGCAAGGGCATCGCGCTCGAGCTCGCATCGCGCGGCTGCCGCGTCGCCGTGAACTATCACCGGACATCCGAGCTCGCCGACGCGACCGTCGCCGAGATCCAGCGAATCGGCGCCGACGCAATGACGGTGCAGGGTGACGTCGGCGTCGCGTCGAGCGTCGCGGACATGTTCGCGCGCGTGCTCGATCGCTTTGGCAGGATCGACCTCCACGTCAACAACGCGGGCGTGCAGACGTGGAAGCCGCTCCTCGACGTGACCGAAGCGGAATGGGATCTCGTGATCGACACGAATCTGAAGGGCTGCTTCCTCTGCACGCAGGCAGCCGCGCGGCACATGAAGGATCACGGCGGCGGATCGATCGTGAACATCGGATCCGGCTGCAACAAAGTCGCCTTCCCGGATCTCGTCGCCTACACGGCGAGCAAGGGCGGCATCGAGATGTTCACGAAGGTCGCGGCCGTCGAGCTCGGGCCGCACAAGATTCGCGTGAACTGCGTGGCGCCGGGCGCCGTCGAGATCGAGCGCACGCGGTTGGAGGATCCGGACTACGCGGGCACGTGGGGCCGCATCACGCCGCTCGGCCGCGTCGGCCAGCCCAAAGACATCGCGCGCGTCGTCGCGTTCCTCGCGAGCCCGGAGGCGGAGTTCGTCACCGGCCAGACAATCTGGGTCGACGGAGGCATGTACGCGCGCGCGCCGTGGGCCTACAAAGATACGAAGTGATTGCAGTCGTCAATCTACAATCACGATCCCCCACGGGCTGCCGCCAGTCGCGATCTTGCGTTCGACCTTGCCACCTTCGAGATCGACGATCGACACATCGGCTGACGGACCGTTCGCCGTGTAGACCTTCCGTCCGTCGCGGCTGACCGCGATTCCCCACGGCCGGCCGCCCACGTCCTCGATCTTGCGCGACAGCTTGCGCGTGTCGGCGTCGATGACGGCGATCGACTTCGCGCGCCCCAGCGACACGTACACGCTGCGGCCGTCGGGCGAGAGCACCGCGCCCATCGGCCGCGGCGGAAACTCCGCCCCCTCCACCTTCGGGATGACGATGGTTGCCGAGACGGCGTGCTTGGCGGTGTCGATCACGGTCACGCTCGCCGCGTTCTCGTCGGTCACGAACGCGGTCGCGCCATCTTTCGTGAACACCACGGAGCGCGGACGCGCCGCGGTTTTCATCCTGCCCACGACTTTCAGCGAAGCCGTGTCGACCGCGAACACCTCGTTGTCCTCCTCGCACGTGACGTAGACCTCGCGCCCATCCGGCCGCAGCGTCACGCCTTCCGGCTCGCCGCCGACCTTCACGCGATTGGTAACGGCGCCGGACGCGACGTCGACGACCGACATCTCCGCCGTTTCCTCGTTGGAGACGTACAACAGCGTGCCGTCCGCCGAGAGATCGAACGATTCCGGATCCTGTCCGCTCTTGAGCGTTCGCGTCAGCTTTCTCGTCGCGAGATCGATCACGCCGATTCCGTCTGCGGAGCGATCCGCGGGCGGCAGCTTCGACTCGTCCACGCCGGGACCGGCGATCGGCGATCCGGACAGCGCGACGAAGAGCAGCGCGCCATCCCGGGATACGCGGATGCCGCGCGGCCGCTTGCCGACCGCGATGCGCTCCACGACCTGCCCCGATGCGGCATCGGCGACTATGACCGCGCCGCCCGTTTCGTCCGTGACGTAGAGCCGGGGCGGGCGCGGGGCGGCCGGCGCGGAGGGCGCCGCAGGAGGCGCAGGAGCCGGCGCGCGATCCGAGGGCGGAGGCTCGCTCGAGCACGCGGCCATCGACAGCGCAAGGGCGAAAATCACGCGGCTACGCATCGGTGTCAGTCTCCAATCGCCAAGAGCTCTTTGTCCGTTCGCCAATACCATGTGCCGTCGACGAGCGCCGGCGACGCGAGGACCTGCGCGTTCAGCTCGTTGACGCGCACGAGCTTGAACGTGCGCCCGGCTTCGACGACGAACGTCTGACCGTGGTCGTTCGTGAAGAACAGCTTGTTGCCGACCGCGACGGGCGACGACGAGAAGCCTTCGCGCGCGGCCTCGCCGAGGCGATCCTGATAAACCGCCGCGCCGGTCTTTGCCTCGACCACGGTGAGGATGCTCTGCATGTCGTTGATCATGTAGAGCAGATCGCCGTGAAGGATCGGCGAGGGCACGAACGGCGATCCGCGCGGCGACGACCACGCGACGTGCGTCGCCGTCACGTCGCCGCTGCCGCCCGGCTTGATGGCGAGCGTCGGCCCCGCGCGTCCGGACGACGCGAAGACGAGACCGTGGCCCACGACCGGCGTGGGAATGACCTCACGCGTCGTGCCGCGCACGGACCAGAGCTCGGCGCCGGTATCGGGATCGTACGCGTGGACTCGCTGCTGGCCGTTGACGACGAGCTCGTCGCGATCGCCCGCGTCGATCACGACCGGCGTTCCCCATCCGACCGATGCGACGCGATCGGTCTTCCAGATCACCTCGCCGCTCGCCGCCTTGAACGCCGCGACGAACGATCCGAGATCGCCGCCGTGATCCTGATAGAGGAACAGGCGATCCTTGTAGAGCACCGGCGAACCTGCGCTGCCATGATAGTTCCGCAGATCGCCGAGCTTCCGCTGCCACACGATCTTCCCGCTGAAGTCGAACGCCGCGATTCCGTGCGTGCCGAACGACGCGTAGATGCGCTCACCGTCGGTCGCGGGCGTCGCGGAAGCGTGGCTGTTCTTCCAATACACGCGCTCGACGCCGCTCGACGCGATCGGCGTCTGCCACAGGAGCTTTCCGCTCGCGCGATTGAACGCGAGCATCGACATCTTCGTACCGCCGTCGGTCGACGTCGTCAGGAATAGATGATCCTTCCACACGATTGGCGATGAGTGTCCGCGTCCCGGTACGGCCGTTTTCCATTTCACGTTGGTCGTGTCCGACCACGTGTCGACGTAGTTCGCGCCGGCCGCGATTCCTTGGCCCGAAGGCCCGCGCCAACGGCTCCAGTACTTCGCGCCCTCGCCGTCGATCGGAATCAGCTCTACCGGTTCGTAGCCCGAGAGAACCGCCGTCAACGCGACAGCTGCCGAGGTTGTTCCGACTACGCACGCGATTCGCGAGATCGTCATCGCGGAGATCATAACCGCTGCGACGTTCACAGAAGGCGGGCTTCGCAGTCCCTTCATCGCAGTGCTCGCCGAGGGCACGAGGTACGCCGAGGCAGATCTCAGTCGCCAAGTTCAAACGAGCGGCGCGGCCGCTCGTCTCACGATCCGCATTGAGAGGTCCGATTTCTCTGCGTTCCCTGCCCTCCGCGATCTCAGCGATGGAACTCGGCGCTCTCTGCTTCCTCCACGTTCGCCGCAAACAACTTCGTGTACTCTAAACGCCATGATTCGCGCGCTATTGGCCCTCGCATTCATCACAGCCGCCGTCGCGAACGCTCAGGAGCCCGCGCCGAAGGTGAAGCCCAGCCAGCGCGGAACGGTCTCCCAGCGGATCGCCGACACGACGATTACGATCGACTACAGCCGGCCCGTCGCGCGCGGACGCGATCTCTTCGGCGCGCTCGTGCCGTGGGGACGCGTCTGGTGTCCCGGCGCGGATGACGCGACGACGATCGAGCTGTCGACGAACGTGACGTTCGGAGGGCACGAGCTGCCGAAGGGGAAGTACTCGCTCTGGGCGGAGCCCGGTCCCGAGAAGTGGGTGATGATCGTCAACCGCAGCTTCGCGGTGTGGCACACGCGATATCCCGCCGGCCAGGACGCGTTGCGCGTCGAGTCCGTCCCGCGTGAAGGCTCGCACATGGAAACGCTCGCGTTCTACTTTCCCGTCGTCGAGGGCAAGAAGGCGGAGCTCGTCTTCCACTGGGGGAAAGTCGTCGTTCCCATCGCGATCGACGTGCCGTAAACGCCCGGAGCCGCCGCGGCGTGTTATAGCGTCATAAATCCTTTCGCTTGGTAGTAGTCCCTCCATCCATATACGGTTGGTGCCGATGACTCCGCAGAAGCTCGCCCGCGTTGCCGTAGCACTCGCACTCGTTGCCGCCTCGTGGCCGCTCTCCACGATCGAGCGTGCCCGCGCGCAGGAGGCGGATCGGACCGTTCCGTCGGATCTCCGTTCGCTCCTCGCGCCGCGCCAGAGCGAGCTGCGCATCGTCCGGCAGTTCTACACCGCGGATCGCACCACGCTGTCCGGCAATTATCTCGGCGGCGGGAGCGGTGGCCGCGGTGCGCGCGGTGGCGCGGGCGGTCAGCTCACCGTTCAAACGGCGCCAGCCGCGGCGCCCGCGTTGTCGCTCTCGCCGGGCCGCATCGCGCGCCTCAAGCGGTTCGATCTCGATTGGCGGGCGGCGCTGGGCAAACTGGATCCGTCGAAGCTCTCCGCGCAAGGACGCGCCGATCTCGATGCGCTCGTCTCGACGATTCAGACGAACCTGAAGCAGCTCGACGCTGATGCCGCCGCGATCGCCGAGCTGAGGCCGGTCCTGCCGTTCGCGTCCGACGTCATCGCGCTCTACGAGTCGCGCGTCCGCATGGAGGACGTCGACGCACAGCGAGCCGCCGGTACGGTGACCGGCGTCGTGAATTCGATCGCGCAGGTGCGCGCAAAGGTGGAGGCAGGTCTCGCGCCGAACGCCGGCGCCGACGCGATTCGCGTGAGCCGCGCGCTCGCCGTCCGCGCCGCGGACGGCGTGGACAGCCTTCGCGCGAGCCTCACGAATTGGTACAACCACTACAACGGGTACGATCCGCTGTTCACGTGGTGGATGGGGTTGCCGTTCAAGCATGTGGACACCGCGCTCCAGGGATACGGCGCGTTCCTGCGCGACAAAGTCGCGCCAATGGATCTCGCCACGCCGCCCGCCCCGCGGGAGGCGATCATCGAGCCGGCGCGGCCGCTGAAGTTCGACAGCGTTCCCGACCTCGCGATGCTGATCGCGCTTCCGCAGGACGAGATGATTCCGGTCGTCGAGCGCTTCACCGGCGGACGTCAGGGCGGCGGGGGACGCGGCGCGCCGCCGCCCGCTCGCGACGCGAAGTACTACGAGGCGTGGCTCGCGGCGTTGAAGACGATCGACTTCGACGCGCTGACGAAGAACGCGCAGGTCGACTACCTCTTCATTCGCGCTACGAGCGAGCGGTTGATCGCACGATCGCGGACGCCGCCGCAGGCCGACATCCCTCGCAAGACCGACAACAGCGCGATTCCCGGCGACGCGCGCGGCCGCCTGGGGCTCCTTCAGGATCTCGCCGAGGAGATGATTCCGTACTCGCCCGAAGAGCTGATCGCGCTCGGCCAGAAGGAGCTGGCCTGGTGCGAGGAAGAGATGCGGAAGGCGTCGCGCGAGATGGGCTTGGGCAACGACTGGAAGCGCGCGGTTGAAAAGGTCAAGGATATGCACCCGCCGCCGGGCGGCCAGCCGGCGGCCATTCGCGCGATGCTCTTCGAAGCGATCGACTACCTGCGCAAGCACGATCTGATCACCGTGCCGCAAGTCGCCGCCGAGTCGCTCCACATGAGCATGATGTCGCCCGAGCGCCAGCTCGTGAACCCTTTCTTCACGGGCGGATCGCAGATCACCGTCTCGTACCCGACCGACACGATGGAGTACGACGCGCGCATCCAGAGCATGCGCGGCAACAACACGCCGTTCTCCCACGCGACCGCGCACCACGAGATGATTCCCGGCCACAACCTCACCGGGTACTTGGGACCGCGCTACGCGGGGTATCGGGCGGGACTCGGCGCCACCGCGTTCTTCGGCGAGGGCTGGGCGCTCTATTGGGAGACGATCCTCTGGGACAAAGGCTTCAACGACACGCCAGAGGAGCGCGTCGGCGCGCTGTTCTGGCGCATGCACCGCGCGGCGCGGATCATCTTCTCGCTCCGGTTCCATCTCGGCGAGTGGTCGCCGCAGGAATGCATCGACTTCCTCGTCGATCGCGTCGGCCACGAACGCGACAATGCCACCGCGGAAGTCCGTCGATCGTTTCAAGGCGGGTACAACCCGCTCTATCAAGCCGCGTATCTTCTTGGCGGCTTGCAGCTTCGCGGTCTGCGCCGCGAAATCGTGGACTCGAAGCAGATGACCGAGCGGGCCTTTCACGACGAGCTCGCGCGGCAGGGAAGCATGCCGATCGCGTGGTTACGCCTCGCGCTGACGCGGCAGAAGCTCACGCGCGACATGCCGCTCGACTGGAAGTTCTACGGCGAGATCCCGGTCAGTGGTCGAGGACGTCCCTGATCTTCGCAGCGAGCGCCGCGGGCGTGAACGGCTTCAGCAGCAGCTCGATGTCCACGTCGAGCACGCCGTGCGCGCCCAGCGCATCGTCCGTGTAGCCTGAGACGAGGAGCGCTTTGATCTGCGGCCTCGCGCGCCGCAGCTCGTGCACGACCTCGAGCCCGCTCATGCCAGGCATGACGACATCGCTCACGACGATGTCGATCTGGCCGGCGTGCTCGGAAGCCACACGAAGTGCCGCGGCGCCGTCCTGGGCCTCGAGCACCACGTATCCCTGCCGGATCAGCACGTCGCGCGTGAGCGATCGCACGCCGGGATCGTCCTCGACGAGGATGACGGTCTCGTGTCCCTTCAGCGCAGTGGCCCCTTCCAGCCTCGTCGAGTCCGCTTTGGCCTTCTCGAATGTCGCCGGAATGTGGATCACGAACGTCGCGCCTTGGCCTGGCTCGCTGACGACCTCGATGCACCCGCCGAATTGCTGAACGATTCCGTAGACCGCCGCGAGACCCATTCCGGTTCCCTTGTCCGGGCCCTTCGTGCTGAAGAACGGCTCGAAGATCTTCTCCTTCGTGTCCGCCGTCATGCCGCAGCCGGTGTCGGCGACGCGAAGCTGCACGTAGCGGCCGGGCGCGATTGCCGCGCGGTCGCCCGAGCCCGCGGCGTCGATCGTGACGTTGCTCGTGGCGATCGCCAGCGCGCCGCCGCGCGGCATCGCATCGCGCGCGTTCGCCGCGACGTTCAAGAGGATCTGATCGATCTGCACGGGATCAGCTTTGATGCGCCAGAGCTGCGCGTCGAGCGTCGTCGTGAGCTCGATGTCCTCGCCGATGAGACGGTGCAGCATGTTCTCCGACGCGCCAATCAAGGCGTTCAGATCGAGCACGACCGGCCTGATCATCGCCTTGCGGCTGAATGCGAGCAGCTGGCGCGTGAGGTCTGCGGCGCGGGTGCTCGCCTTCCGGATCTCGACGAGCGAATCCAGCAGCTCGCTGTCGGGCGGGAGCTCGCTCAGGACGAGATCGCTGTAGCCCTGAATGATCATCAGCACGTTGTTGAAGTCGTGGGCGATGCCGCCGGCGAGCTGACCGACCGCCTCCATCTTGTGCGACTGCCGGAGGGCCTCCTCGGCGACGTGCCGCTCGGTGACGTCGACGAACATGCCGACCCACTCGCGAATCGAGCCGTCCGGACGGCGGATCGGGACACCGGTCACGTGGAAATGCCGGTACCCGCCCTCTTGCGCCGTGAGCCGGTACTCCACGTCGTAGCGCGTGCCCGTCGTCCGGCAATGCGTCCATTGCCGTTTCACTTCCTCGCGATCGTCAGGGTGGATCATGTCGAGCCATGCCCACCCTTTTTGGTGATCGGCCGGTTGACCGGTCGTGTCCGTCCACCACTGCGACGCCTCTGTGGTACCGGGGCCGTCCGTGCTGGTGTCGTGAACCCACACCGCCTGGCTCGCGGCGTTCACGAGTGCGCGATACCGTGCCTCGCTCGCTTCGAGCGCGCGCAGCATGCGCGCGCGGTCCGTGACGTCGAAGATCGTGCCGACGAGCCTGACCGCGTTCCATTTCTCGTCGTACGTGACGACGCCGCGATCCCACACGAACGCGTCGGCTCCGTCGGCCAATTGCACGCGATATTCGCTCGACCATTTCGGGGATCGTTCGCGAAAGAGGCGCTCGAGATCGTTCAGGACGCGAGATCGATCGCCGGGGAGGACGTGAGCGGCCCACGCATCGAGCACCGCCGCCGAGCCTGCGGCGTCCTTGGAGCGTCCGCAGAACAGCGGATGCGCGTCGTCGCGCCACACGGCGCCGCGCGTGAGATCGAGGTCGTAGAGGGCCGCGCCGATGGCCTGTAGTGCCTGCCGGAGTCGATCGCGGTCGGTCTCCTGGTCTCCTGCCACCTCTGGCCCCTATTTGATCGCGATATTGGCAGTGTAAGTCTATGCGGAAACGGCCTCTTTTTCGATCGCCGGAACCTTCGCCGGGCCGCGGCCGTAACCCCAGGCGTCATGACTCGATTCTGGCAGGACCTGACGTATGCGCTTCGCACGTTCGCGAAGGCGCCGGGATTCACGGCCCTTGCCGTCCTCGTGCTTGCCGTCGGCGTGGGGGCCAACACCGCGGTCTTCACGCTCGTGAACGAGCTCCTGTTCCGGCCGCTTTCGGGCGAGGCGGGCGATCTCGTCGGCCTCTACAGCCACGACCGCACGACACCCGATTCGTATCGCGCCTTCTCGTACGCGAACTACGCCGACATCCGCGACCAGAACGACGTCTTCGACGGGCTGATGGCGCACACGTTCGCCTTGGTTGGCACGCCCGCGGGCGACGAGACGCGGCGGACATTCGCGGCGCTCATCTCCTCGAACTACTTCGACACGCTCGGCGTCCGCCTCGCCGCGGGGCGTACGTTCACGCGCGACGAGGAGCGTCCCGGATCGCGCGCACCGGTGGTCATCGTGACGTATGGCCGATGGCAGCGCGAGCAGCTCGATCCGGCCTTCATCGGCAAGACGATCCGGATCAACGCCGTGGACTTCACCGTCGTCGGCGTGGCGCCGAGAGGGTTCACCGGCACGATGGCGCTGGTGTCGGCCGACCTCTACCTTCCGCTCGGCATGTTCGACGTCATGATGAACGATCGCTTTAAGCGGAGCGATCTCGCCTTGGCCGACCGCGCCAACACGGCGCTCATCGTCGCGGGACGGTTGAAGGCCGGAGTGACCGACGAGTTCGCCGCCGCGCGCCTCGACGTGCTGTCGCGGCAGCTCGAGGCCGCGTACCCCGCCGAGAACAAGAACCAGGTGCTCACGACGAGCAAGCTGCCGAGGGTCTCCACGAGCACCGAGCCGCAGACCGATACGGCCGTCGGCGCGCTCTCCGCGGTGCTGATGGGACTCGCGAGCGTGGTGCTCGTGATCGCCTGTTTGAACATCGCGAACATGCTCCTCGCGCGCGGCGCGGCGCGCCGAAAAGAAATCGCGGTGCGCCTCGCCCTCGGCGCACGCCGGGCGCGCGTCGTCCGGCAGCTGCTGACGGAGAGCGTCGTTCTTGCGACGGCAGGCGCAGGCCTCGGCCTCGTGCTGAGCTACTGGGCCACCCGGGCGCTTTCCGTCTCGATGGCCGCGGCGTTTCCGATCACGCTGAGCTTCGCCACGCGGCCGGATGCGCGAGTGCTCCTCGTCACGACGCTGATAACGGTCCTGAGCACGATTGCCTTCGGTCTCGGTCCGGCGCTTCGCTTGTCGCGGCGCGATCTCGTCGCCGACCTCAAGGATCGCGCCGGCGACGGCGCGCGCACCGGCCGCCGGTTCGGCGGGCGCAATCTCATGGTGATCGGTCAGATCGCGCTGTCGCTTGCGATGCTCACGGCCGGCGGCATCTTCATGCGGACGGCGCTGACGGCGGCCGCTCGCGATCCGGGGTACTCGTACGATCGCCTGCTCCTCGCCAGCATCGACGGCAGCCTTGCAGGATTCGACGAGGCGCGCGGGCGAGCCACATACGCGACTCTTCTCGAGCGTCTTCGATCGACGCCGGGCGTTCGCGCTGCAAGCTTGTCGTCCACGCTGCCGTTCGGCGACGTTCAGGAAGGCGGGTTGTACGAGCTCGTCGGCGGCGCGAGCAGCGAGCCGGTTCGCGCGCGTACGTATCGCGTGATTGGCGCCGATTACTTCAGCGCGCTCGGACTGCCGATGATCCGCGGGCGTGAATTCACGCGGGCCGAAGAGGACTCCGCGTCCGCGCCGCGCGTCGCGATGGTCGACGAGGCGTTCGCGAGGCGGATGTTCGGCGACGCCGATCCGATCGGCCAGATGATTCGGACCGCTCGGCGGCCGGACGATCCGGAATCAAGACCGCGCGAGCCGCTGCAGATTGTCGGGATCGCGCCGCCGATGCGCGAGGAGCTGTTGGATCGGGAGCCGGCGTCCCACGTTTACGTCCCCTTCGGCCGGAACTACGGCGCGGGTATGCACCTGCACGTGAAGTTCGCGGCCGCCTCCGGCGCGCGCGCAACCGCGTCGGAAGAGCTCTCGGCACTCGATACGCTGCGCCGCACGATTCGCGGCGTCGACGACCGATTGCCAGTGCTCGCGCTGTCGACGATGCAGGCGTTTCACGACAAGAGCCTCGAGCTCTTCGCGCTGAAAACGGGCGCGCGCTTGTTCACGTCGCTCGGCGTGCTCGCGCTGCTGCTGGCGGTCGTCGGCGTCTACGGGGTGAAATCGTTCGTCGTCGCGCAGCGCACGCGCGAGATCGGCATCCGCATGGCGCTCGGCGCGACGGCGTCCGATGTGCTGCGGCTCATGATGCGCGACGGGTTCTTCCTGACGGGCACCGGCATCGCGTTGGGCTTGCCGCTCGCGCTGCTCGTCTCGCTGGCGTTTGCCAGTGTGTTCGTCGAGATCGGCGGCCTCGATACGCTCGTCGTCGGCACGGCGACAGCGGTGCTCGCGGGCGCCGCCGGCGTGGCGACGTTCGTGCCGGCCCGCCGCGCCACGCGCGTTCAGCCCTTGGAAGCGCTGCAGGAAGAATGAAGACTGGAGATGCGTGGCTCCGGCTTCAGCCGGAAGCGCGCGCGACGCTGGACGTCTGCCAGGACAGGAACAAGTTGTACGCGCTGTTGTCGTGCTCGCGTTGATAGCGATAGCCGAGACCGTCGAGAAACGCTTCGAACGCGGGCATGTCGCCGGGCGGAACCTCGAAGCCGGCGAGCACGCGACCGAAATCCGCGCCGTGATTCCGATAGTGGAAGAGGCTGATGTTCCAGCGTCCGCCCAGCTTGTCGAGGAACGCCATCAACGCGCCGGGCCGCTCGGGAAATTCGAAGCGGCACAATTGTTCGTTGGCGACCTCGGGACTGCGGCCGCCTACCATGTGCCGCACGTGGAGCTTGGCGACTTCGTTGTCGGTGAGCTCGAGCGTTTCGTAGCCGGCCGCGGTGAGCGCGGACGCGAGCCCCGCGGCATCCTGCCGTGAATGCGTCGCGACGCCCACGAAGATGTGCGCGCGATCGCGTCCGCTCAGGCGATAGTTGAACTCCGTCACGACGCGGCGTCCGATCGTGGCGCAGAACTCGCGGAACGCTCCTGCGCGCTCCGGAATCGTCACGCCGAAGATCGCCTCGCGCGCTTCGCCCACTTCCGCGCGTTCCGCGACGAATCGCAGGCGATCGAAGTTCATGTTGGCGCCGCTGAGGATCGCAACGAGCCGCGCGTCGCGGCTGCCCGATCGCTCGACCCACGCGCGGAGGCCCGCGACCGCCAGCGCGCCCGCCGGCTCCATGATCGATCGTGTATCGTCGAACACGTCCTTGATCGCCGCGCAGATCTCGTCGTTCGTGACGCGGACGATGTCGTCGACCGACGCGAGGACGATTGGAAACGTGAGCTCGCCGACCTCGCGGACCGCGACGCCGTCGGCGAAGATGCCCACGCGATCGAGCGTGACGCGCTTACCCTCGGCGACGGACTGAAACATCGCGTCCGCTTCGTACGGCTCGACGCCAATCACGCGCACGTCCGGACGCAGCGCTTTGACGTAGCTTGCGATGCCGGCGATGAGACCGCCGCCGCCGACCGGGACGAAGATCGCATCGACCTTTGCGCTCTGCCGGAGGATCTCGTTCGCGATCGTGCCTTGGCCGGCGATGACGAGAGGATCGTCGAACGGGTGCACGAGCGTCAGACCCGTTTCCGATACCAGCTCGTCGCAATGCGCCTTTGCGTCGCCGTACGTGTCCCCGGCGAGGACCACTTCGGCGCCCAGCTCGCGCACCGCGTCGATCTTGATCTCGGGCGTCGTCTGCGGCATCACGATGAGCGCGCGCAGGCCAAGATGACGCGCCGCGTACGCAACGCCTTGTCCATGGTTGCCGGCGCTCGCCGCGATCACGCCGCGCGACCGCTCCGCGTCGCTCATGTGCGCGATGCGGTTGTAGGCGCCGCGCAGCTTGTAGCTGAAGACCGGCTGCAGATCCTCGCGCTTGAGGAGCACTTCGTTTCCGAGCCGGCGCGAGAGGTGCAGCGCGGGCTCGAGCGGCGTTTCCTGAGCGACGTCGTACACGCGGCTGGTGAGAATCAGCCGCAGCATCGCGTCGGGCGAGATGTCTGACCTCGTCATGGTGTCATTCCGCCGCGAGTGAATAGATGTCGTTCAGAATTCCCGCCGCCGTCACTTGCGCTCCCGCGCCGGGCCCGCTGACGACGAGCGGCTCGTGACGATAGCGCCGAGTCGTGAACGCGACGAGATTGCGCGTGCCTTGCAGCGCGCCGACCGGGCTCGATTGCGGAACGGCGCTCAGCTTGGCCGACACGCCGCGCGGCGTGGCGGTCACGACGTACCGCAGCACGTGGCCGCGCGCGGCTTCACGCGCGACGCGCGCGCGCCACTCGTCGTCCACCTCCGACAACCGATCCATGAATTGCGCGAGCGGAAGCTTCTTCAGCGCGCGCGGCACGAGGTCGTCAGGTGCCGGCGCGCCGCCTCGATAGCCCATGAGCCGCGCGAGGATCAGCGCTTTGCGCGCGGCGTCGCGGCCCGACAGATCGTCGCGCGGATCCGGCTCCGCGTAGCCCTTCTCGACCGCCTCGCGAACAGCCTGCGAGAACGGCTTGCCCGCGGACACCGCGGACACGACGTACATCAGCGTGCCGCTGACCGATCCTTCGATGCGCAGCACGCGATCGCCCGTCTCGACGAGCTTGTGATACGTGTCGATGATCGGCAGTCCCGCGCCCACCGTCGCCTCGTACTTGATCCGTCGTCCACCGTTGGAGGAAGCCGAAAAGAGCGCCGCGTAGCTGTCCCACGTTCCGGCGAGCGGTTTCTTGTTCGCAAGGACGACGTTGAAGCCGTTGCCGAGCGCGGCGCGCAGAAGATCGCCCGTCTCTTCGCTCGTGACGTCGACGACGACCGGCTGCGAGACGGCGTGCGTCGCCATCACCGCGAGCGCGTCGGCGGATGGCGCCGGCCGCCCGCCGATCGAGGCGAGCAGCTCGCCGGCATCTTTCTCCCGCGTGATGTCGCCGAGGCGCCGCCGCGACAAGCCGCGCGGCTCGAAGATGTAGCCCGAGCGATCGAGGAGACCGACGACGCGAACGTTTGGTTGTCCGTTGGACGCCGACGCGATCTGATCCGCGAGCGCGCGGCCGACGCGTCCGAAGCCGAGGAGGACGACGTCCGTGCGCGGCGCCGCCGGCGCGCGGCCTCCGCCAATCTTCGACAGTTGAAACGCGGCGTGCACGCGGCGCGCGGCTTCCGTCGCCTGGTCCGCGGTGACGGCAAACGAGATGTTGCGCTCCGACGACCCCTGCGCGATCGCGATGACGTTGATCGCGCCGGCCGCCAACGCCGTGAACACGCGCGCGGCGATGCCGGGCGCGCCCGCCATGCCGTCGCCGACGACCGCGACGACCGCGACGCCACGCCGCGCCGTGATGTTGTCGATCAGCCCGCTCGAGAGCTCGTCGCGAAACGCGCGCCGCAGACTCTGTACCGCGCGATCCGCTTCCGCCTCGGGCAGCGTGAATCCGATCGAGCTCTCCGAGGATGCCTGAAAGATCGTGGAGACCGACAACCGTTCTGCGTCGACCGCGACGAACGTGCGTGCCGCGATGCCGTGGACGCCGACCATGCCCTTGCCCGCGACAGTGACGATCGCCTGGCCTCGAACGATCGCGAGCGCCTTGACCGGGTACTCGGAGAGCGATCGCCGCGCGGAGACTTCCGTGCCGGGCTGATCCGCGTTGATGAACGACCGGACGTGGAGCGTGATGCGCGTGCCGGTGATGGGAATCAACGCGCGCGGATGCAGCACCTTCGCGCCGTAGTGCGCGACCTCCGCGGCTTCGCGATGATGGAGCTGCGGGATGAGCCGCGCGTCGTTGACGAGCCGCGGATCCGCGGTCAGGATGCCGGGCACATCCTTCCAACAGACGACGCGCCGCGCACCGAGCGAGCGCGCCACGAGCGTGGCGGTCAGATCCGTGCCGCCGCGGCCGAGCGTCGTGAGGCTTCCGTCCGGCGCGCGCCCGATGAATCCCGGTACGACGGGCATCGTGCCCGCGTCGAGGAGCGGCTGAAGCTGCCGGCGCGTTTGCCGGAACGTGACCGCGAGATTCGGCGCGGCGCTGCCGTAGTTGCCGTCCGTCGCGATGAAATCGAGCGCATCCACGCACGTGGCCTTGCGCTTGCGCGACCGCGACAGCGCGGCGGCGAGGATCGACGCGGACATCCGCTCGCCGCGCGAGACGAGGAGATCGCTCGCGCGCGGCGCGAGGTGTCCGAGCACGCCGATGGCGATGCACAGCTCGCGATACTCGCGCGCGGACGCGTCGATCGCCGCCATGAGGCGCCGCCTCGCCGGTCCCGCGGGAATCAGCGCTCTCGCGACGTCGCGATGCCGCCGCAAGAACTCCGCGGCAATGCGTCCCGCGTCGGCGTTCCGGCCCGACGTCGCGGCCGAGGCCCCCGACAGCAGCAGATCCGTCACGCCGCCGAGCGCAGAGGCCACGATGACGAGCGGTCCGTGATGAGAGGAGATGAGCGCGACGGCCTTCTCGATCGCCGCGGTGTCGGCGAGCGACGCGCCGCCGAACTTCCAGACTTCGAGCTCCGCCGACGGTGCCGCCATCGCTACGCTCCCCTCGGCGCCGGCGCCGGCGCGAGGTGATCGATGGCGCGGCGCACCGCGTCGTAGTCGTTGGGCAGCTCCACCGGCGGGTTCGCGTGCTGCGGCGTGACGCCGGCGAGCGTTCGCGTGTGATACCCCGTCTTGAACTCGGAGAACTTCAGGCCGTTCGCCGTCGACACGACAATCACGCGATCCGTGCGCTTGATGTCGTTGCGCGCGACGAGCTTCTCGAGCGCCGCGAGCGCGACGGCGGTATGCGGACAGTTGAACATGCCGGTCCGATCCGCCCGCGCGGACGCTTCCGCGAGCTCGCTCTCGGTCGCCTGCTCGACGATGCCGTCGAAGCGCTTCAGCGCGCGGATGGCTTTGTTGATCGAGACGGGATTGCCGATCTGGATCGCCGTCGCCAGCGTCGGCCTGGCTTTGATCGGCTCGAACGCCCAGCTCGATTTGTACGCGGTGTACAGCGGATTCGCCGCGGCCGCCTGAGCGACGACGATCCGCGGCCGCTTCGCGATCAGGCCGAGGTCGAGCATCATGTCGAAGCCCGCGGCAATCGCGCTCACGTTCCCGAGGTTGCCGCCCGGGATGATCACGACGTCGGGCACTTCCCAGTCGAACTGCTGCACGATCTCGATCGACAGCGTCTTCTGCCCCTCGAGGCGAAGGCTGTTCATCGAGTTCGCGAGATAGACGCCTTCCTCCGCCGCGAGCCGCTGCACGATCGCCATGCAGCCGTCGAAGTCCGTGTCGAGCGCGAGGACGAGCGCGCCGTTCGCGAGCGGCTGCACGAGCTGCGCGGGCGACACGCGCGCGCGCGGCAGAATCACGATCGCCGGAATGCCGGCGGCCGCCGCATACGCGGCGAGCGCGGCGGACGTATCGCCCGTCGACGCGCACGCGACCGCGCTGATCTTCCCGCCGTCCGCCATCATCTGCTTCACGACGGAGACGAGCACGGTCATCCCGAGATCCTTGAACGATCCGGTGTGCGAGTTGCCGCACATCTTCACCCAGAGGTCGTCGAGCCCGAGCTCGCGGCCGTAGCGATCGGCCCAGAAGATGTTGGTCCCGCCCTCATCCATCGAGACGACGTTCTCGTCGCGAATCTGCGGGCAGATCCACTCCTTCTTGCCCCACACGCCCGATCCGTACGGCCACGCCGTGCGCTTGTAGCGATCGTCGAAGAGGCGCATCCACGCGACCGGGCTGCGATGCTTCAGCGCGTCGACGTCGTGGGACACCTGCAGCAGATCGCCGCACGTCGGGCAGTGATAGATCGGCTGCCAGATGGAATGCTCGCCGGGGCATCCGGCGGCACAACGGAACACGGCGCGATAAGTGGTCATGGCAGATTCGGGGACACCCAAACGGGACAGCCAAACGCGACGTGCAAGTTTGACTGTCCCGTTTGGGTGTCCCCGCCCTTTATTACTAGGCGATCGCGGGCGCCGCCTGGCTCGCCTCGAAGTCCGCCAGCCCCCGGCCGATGCGGATCGGCTCGACGCCGCGGCCGTTGAGCACCTCGATGGTCTTGTAGCCGTTTCCGGTGATGCAGACGACGATCGATTCGTCGCGCGGAATCGCGCCGCGCTCGATGAGCTGACGCGTCGCTGCGACCGTGACGCCGCCCGCCGGCTCCGTGAAGATCCCTTCCGTTTCGGCGAGCAGCTTGATGCCGTCGATGACTTCCTCGTCCGTCACCATGGCCCCGCTGCCGCCCGTGGATCGAACGGAGCGCAGCACTTGGAATCCGTCCGCGGGGTTGCCGATCGCGATCGATTTCGCGATCGTGTTCGGCTTCACCGGCTCGGGGAACTCGAGCCCGTCCTGCAGCGCGCGCACGACCGGCGCGCAGCCCGCCGCCTGCGCCGCGTGAATCGCGGGCACGTCTCCCCGCACGAGGCCGACGGTCTTCAGCTCCTCGAAGCCCTTCAGAATGCGCGGCAGCAGCGTGCCGCCCGCCACCGGCGAGACGACGTGGCGCGGATAGCGCCAGCCGAGCTGCTCCGCGATTTCGAAGCCGTACGTCTTGGCGCCTTCGGCGTAATACGCGCGCAGATTGATGTTCGCGAACCCCCATCCGTATTTGTCCGCCACCTGCGTGCACAGCCTGTTCACATCGTCATAGTTGCCGCGCACCGCGATGATGCTCGGGTGATAGATGCTCGCACCCGCGACCTTGCCCGCCTCGAGATCGTCGGGGATGAAGACGTAGCAGGTGAGGCCGAGACGCGCGGCGTGCGAGGCGACGCTGCCGGCGAGGTTGCCGGTCGATGCGCAGGAGAACACGCTGAACCCGAGCTCGACCGCCCGCGTCGCCGCGATCGAGACGACGCGATCTTTGTACGAGCACGTCGGGTGATTCACGGAGTCGTCCTTGACGTACAGCTCGTCCACGCCGAGCTTCGCGGCGAGCCGGTTCGCTCGCACGAGCGGCGTGTAGCCCGAGTGCAGACCGGTTCGCGGCTCGCCCTCGATCGGAAGGAGCTCGCGATACCGCCAGAGATTCTTGGGGCGGCTCTCGATTTTCTCGCGCGAGAGTCCTGCGGCGATCGCGGGATAGTCGTACGTGACCTCGAGCGGACCGAGACAGCGGTCGCAGACCCACAGCGCGGAGGCGGGAAACGCGGTCTGGCAGAGATGGCAACGAAGGCTGAACGTCATGATGTCCTGTCTAAACTTGGCCGAGCGGCTTCGCCCCTCGGACTCCCCTGCAC
>DATBJJ010000139.1:0-10233 GCA_036556425.1 Vicinamibacterales bacterium | reverse complement strand
CGACTGACGAGTGGGACTCTCGACTGTCGACTGCCGACTGTCGACTGCCGACTGTTCCCGTCTGCGCAGCAACATCTCCCGTATGTTGCTCTTCAGCAGGAACGAATCGGAGACCGAGAGGCCCTCGAACATGCGGATGATGTCGCGGTTCTGGATGGCGCGCTTCACGCCGCCGACGCCGGCGTGAAAACGATGGCGGAAGCTGGCATCGTCCACGATCTCGTACTTCGTGAACGACAGGTGTTCGGACTTCGCCGCGGTCGCGAAGAGCCCCATGACCACGCCGCCCGGCTTCACCATCCGAATGACCTGACGCGCGAGCGCTTCGGCGGCCTTCTTCTCGAGAAAGTCAAAGACGTCCCAGCAGAGGATCCCGTCGACGCTGGCGTCGCCGTGGCGGAAGCGTTTCTCGAAAACCGCCGGCAACGTGTCGATCGTGCCTGCCTTCGTGTGGCGATCGATGTCGCTAATCAAATCTTCGATGAACAGCTTGCAGCCGAGGCGATCGCCGAAGAACTCGACGTTCGTGCCGATGACCGGACCGAAGTCGAGGAGCACCGGCGATGGCCGCGCCGTGAGCGCGGCGAGGAATTTGGGAAACGCTTTCGAGCCGATGACCGGCTCGTTCGCGGAGGCCGGCGCGGACGCACGTCCAGCGGCGCCTCCCTGTTGTACTTGCTCGAGGCGTTTCCCGCCCCACTTCAGGAGATCTGACAGCATGTCGCCCCGGACGAATGGATTAGTCGTGAGACGGAATGCCGGACGCTCGTGCGCCCGGCATCTGGAGTTCGCATCTCACGGTCCTTATCGGACCCTAACGGGTCGCGCCTGCAGTGGCGCCCGACGCCTGCGGCTGCTGGCTCACGGTCGACGCGGGCTTCACGTCAGCCTTCGACTCCGATTTCGACTCGCCCTTGCCGGTGCGCTGCATATCGATGCTGCCGCGGAAATGCGCGCCTTCCGCGATCGCCACGCGCGGCGCGGCGATGTCGCCGTCGACCGAGCCGTTGTCGCGGATGTCAACCTTCTCGCTCGCGGTCACGTTGCCCGTGACCTCGCCCAGGATGACTACGGATTTCGCGAACACCTGCGCCTTGATCTTGCCGTTCGGCCCGATGGTGAGCACGTTCTGCCGCAGCTCGATCTTGCCGTCGACCTGGCCTTCGATCGTCAGGTCCTCGCTGCCGCTGAGCTCCCCTTTGATGACAACCGATTTTCCAATGTTCACTGTTGTCTTCTCCAATCCGCGTTGGGGCTCGCTGGGGACAGTGGGCGTCCGCGCCGCTTCAGCGGCCGGCGGCGCGCCGACCGAGGGTGCCGGCGACGATCCAGATCCCGCCGGTACAGTCGGCTTGACCGCTTCATCCCGTTTCCACATGGGTTATCTCCACCTAATCCGAAAGGTTGACCTCGCAGGGTACTCTGGCCGTGATCGCGGCTGGGCAGCCGGGTCAGTATAAACAAGCCGCTCAGGCTGTGTCTAGTCCTTTTATTGCTGAGACTTAGAGCCAAATGGTAACATGACTGCTCAAGGATGCGCGTCTATTTCGATCACAACGCCACGACCCCCGTCGCCCCGGCGGTTGCCGAGGTGATGAATCGCGTCGTTCGCGAGGAGTTCGGGAACGCGTCGAGCATCCACCGGTTTGGTCAGCGAGCCAAAGCGCTCCTCGACGACGCCCGGACGGCGGTCGCCGGTTTGATCAACGGCGACCCCTCGGAGGTCGTGTTCACGAGCGGCGGAACCGAGGCGGACAATTTTGCGATCCGCGGCGTAGCCGAAGCAATGGAGCCGACCGGCCGCCGCCATCTCATCGCGAGCGCGATCGAGCACGAAGCAGTGCTCAACACGTTCAAGGCGCTTGCGCGGCGCGGCTGGACGACGACGCTCCTGCCCGTGGACGCGACGGGCATCGTGGATCCGTCCGCGCTCGAGGCCGCGCTGACCGACAAGACCGCGCTCGTGTCCGTGATGCACGCGAACAACGAGATCGGGACGGTGCAGCCGATCGCCGAGCTCGCGCGGCTCGCGCACGCTCGCGGCGCGATCTTTCACACGGACGCCGTGCAGTCGGTCGCGAAGATTTCGGTCGACGTGCGCGCGCTCGGCGTGGACCTGCTGTCGCTCTCGGCGCACAAGTTCAACGGGCCCAAGGGCGTGGGTGCGCTGTGGATCAAGCGCGGCACGCGGGTGACCGCGATTCTCACCGGCGGAAAGCACGAGCGGAATCGCAGGGCGGGAACGGAGAACGTGCCGGCCATCGCAGGCCTTGGCGTCGCGGCGTCGCTCGCGATCGAGAAGCTGGCATCCGACGGCGCGCGGTTGGCGGCGCTGCGCGATCGTCTCGAGAACGAGATCCTCGCGCGCGTCGCGAATACAGCGGTGAACGGGACGCGCACCGAGCGCGTGCCGAACACGACGAACATCAGCTTCGACGGCGTCGAGGCGGAGTCGCTCCTGATCGCGCTCGATCTCGAGGACGTCGCGGTCTCGACGGGATCGGCCTGTTCGTCCGGGACGCTGGAGCCGTCGCACGTCCTGCGCGCGATGGGCCTGCCCGTGCACCGCACGCAGAACTCGATCCGCATGAGCCTCGGCGCCGGCAATACGAACGACGAGATCGACTACGTCGTCGGAAAGCTGCCGAAGATCGTCGAAAAGCTGAGGGCGTTGACGGGAGTGAGATAGATCCGCGTCGCGGTCCGTTGTCCGCCGTCCGCTGTCCGCGGCTCGCTGTCCGTTGCTCGCGGCTCGCAAATCTCTCGGATCCTAGCCGGACGGCTTCGAACGGAAAGCTCTTGCGGACAGCGGACAGCGGACCGCGAGCAACGAGCCGCGGACCGCGACAGCGAAGAACAATGCGCATCGTCGTAGCCATGTCGGGCGGCGTCGACTCGTCGGTCGCCGCCGCGCTCCTCGCGCGCGAGGGCCACGAGGTCATCGGGCTGTCCATGCAGCTCTACGACCAGCGTGAGGGACAGGTCCGCTTCGGGACGTGCTGCACGATCGACGATCTCCACGATGCGCGGCGCGTGGCCGCCCGCATCGGCATCCCGCACTACATCGTCAACTTCGAGCGGCAGTTCAACGAGCAGGTGATCTCGAACTTCGTGCGCGAGTACGTGGACGGCCGGACGCCGATCCCGTGCGTGCACTGCAACGGCGACCTGAAGTTCGCGACGCTTGCCGATCGCGCCGGCGCATTGAACGCCGACTACGTCGCGACGGGCCACTATGCGCGCGTGGAGCGCGACGACGAGACCGGCGAGTACCGCCTGCTTCGCGGAATCGATCCGGCCAAGGATCAGTCGTACTTTCTCTTCACGCTCGATCAGCGTCAGCTCGCGCATGCGATGTTCCCGGTCGGCGCGCTCGACAAGGGCGAGGTGCGCGAGCGCGCGCGGGAGCTGGGACTGCCGGTCGCGGAGAAGCCGGACAGCCACGAGATCTGCTTCGTGCCGGACGGCGATCACGCCGCGTTCCTCGAGCGGCACGGCGCGCACGTGCCAGCGGGCATCATCCGCAGCGTCGACGGCGAGGTCGTCGGGCGCCATGACGGCGTGCATCGATTCACCGTCGGCCAGCGAAAGGGCCTCGGGCTCTCCTCGCCTATTCGTTTGTATGTCGTCGGCATCGACGCCGGGTCGCAGACCGTGACCGTCGGCCCGCGCGAGTCTCTCGAGCGTGTGTCGCTTCGCGCCTCGAACGTGAACTGGATTGCGGGCTCACCGCCGGCGCCGGGCATGCGCTGCACCGCGCAGATCCGGCATCGCCATCGCGAGGCCGCCGCGTCGATCGTGCCGGGACCCGATCGAACGGCCGGCGTCACCTTCGACGAGCCGCAGCATGCGGTCGCGCCAGGACAGGCCGTGGTCTTTTACGAGGGAGAGCGGGTGATTGGTGGAGGATGGATTGATTAGACCGCTGTCCGCAGTCCGCTGTCCGCAGTCCGCGTTTCCGCTGACCGCAGTCCGCAGTCCGCTGACCGTCCGCCGCGGACCGCGAGCGACGGACAGCGAGCCGCAGACTCAGGCGCTGACCTGCACTTCTCCCAAGTGCTGCGGTAACCCTTCCAAGTACTTCTCCGCGTCGATCGCGGCCATGCAGCCGGATCCCGCCGCCGTGATCGCCTGACGGTAGATGTGATCCTGCACGTCCCCCGCGGCGAACACGCCAGGGATGTTCGTGCGCGTGCCGGAGTGCGTGATCACGTAGCCGTTCGGATCCATCTCGAGCTGGCCCTTGAAGAGGCTCGTGTTCGGCGTGTGGCCGATCGCCACGAACACGCCCTCCACCTCGAGCGCCTTCCGCTCGCCCGTCTTGTGGTTGCGAATGAGGAGCGCGTTGACAGCGCCGGCGCCGGCATCGCGCACGTCCTCGACCTCGGCGTTCCACTCGAACGAGATCTTCGGATTCGCGAATGCCTTGTCCTGCATGATCTTTGACGCGCGGAGCGTATCGCGCCGGTGCACGACGGTGACGTGCGAGGCGAACTTCGTCAAGAAGATCGCTTCTTCCATCGCGGAGTCGCCGCCGCCGATGACGGCGATCGGCTTGCCGCGGAAGAAAAAGCCGTCGCACGTGGCGCACGTCGAAACGCCGTGCCCGATCAACGCGCGTTCCGACGGAAGACCCAGGAGCCGCGCGCTCGCGCCGGTGGCGACGATCACCGATCGTGCTTCATAGACGTGCTCGGGCGTGGCGACCGAGAACGGCCGCCCGCTCAAATCGACCGATTCGACATTGCCTTGAACGATCTCGGCGCCGAACCGCTCGGCCTGCGCGCGCATTTCCGCCATCAGGTCCGGTCCCATGATGCCGTCCCGATGTCCGGGCCAGTTCTCGACGAGCGTTGTCATCATCAACTGGCCGCCCGACTCGACGCCCTCGATCACGAGCGGCTTCAGGTTCGCGCGCGCGGTGTAGAGGGCTGCGGTCAGGCCTGCCGGTCCCGACCCGATGATGATGACGTTTCGCGCTGACAAAGGCGGTTCGCTCCTCAGACGTGTTTGTCTATGAGCTTCTTGAGCGCCGACTTGTCCGCGAGGCCGACCACCTGCTCGACGATCTCGCCGCCCTTGAAGATCAGGACGGTCGGGATCCCCATGATGCTGAACCGGGATTGAATCGCGGGATTCTCGTCGACATTGAGCTTGCCCACCACGACGCGGCCGTCGTAGTCCGAGGCGAGCTCGTCGATGGTGGGCGCCAGCCGCCGGCACGGCCCGCACCATTCCGCCCAGAAATCGACGACAACGGGCTGAGGCGACTTGATCACCGATTGCTCGAAATTCGTATCCGTAAGTGTCTGAACCTTGTCGCTTGCCATCAAAAGGGTCCTTATGACGCGGATTTCGCGAATTCCGCGGACCGGGTTGACTCCCCAGATCCGCGCGATCCGTCAGATCCGCGCTATCAGCGTCTATACAGTTTGACGTACTCCAGGGCCGACGCGTCCCAGGAGTAATCCCGCAGCATCCCCCGCCGCTGCGCCTGTTTCCAGCGCGTTTTGTCCGCAAATACGGCCAAAGCCCGCCGGACCGTGGTCACCAACGCTCCAGGAGTATAGTCGCTGAACTTGAAACCTGTCCCCTCGTGGGAAGGATCCTCGATGTCGGTGACCGTGTCGTCGAGGCCGCCGGTCGCCCGGACGATTGGGACAGTGCCGTAGCGCAAGCTGTAGAGCTGATTCAAGCCGCACGGCTCGAAGCGCGACGGCATCAGGAACATGTCGGCGCCAGCCTCGATGAGGTGCGCAAGGCGCTCGTCGAAGCCGATCGTCGTCGACACCCGATCGGGGTGACGGGCCGCAAGGGTCCGCCACACGTCCTCGAACCGGCGCTCCCCGCTGCCGAGCATCACCCACGTCGCGTCGAACGACATCAGATCGTCGGCCGCCGCGGTAATCAGATCGAAGCCTTTCTGATCGGTCAAGCGCGAGATGAGGCCGATGACCGGCCTCTCGAGCGCGCCGTCGTCCGCTGGCAATCCAACATCCGACAGGAGCGCCCGCTTCGCCGCGCGCTTGCCCTCGAGATCGTCTGCGTTGAAGCTGGCTGGCACAAACGGGTCCGCGGAAGGCGTCCATCGCGACGTGTCGATGCCGTTCAGAATGCCGACGAGATCGTCCGAGCGCCGCGCAAGCACGCCCTCGAAACCAAACCCCAGCTCGGGCCGCACGATTTCCTTCGCGTAGCCCGGACTCACCGTCGTGATCTTCTCGCTGAAGTTGATGCCGCCCTTGAGGAAGCTGATGTTCCCCCAGAACTCGATCGCCTGAACGTCGAGCACTTCCCATCCAAGCCCCAGCGCGGGCAGGTTCGATGCGGGGAACACGCCCTGGAACGCGAGGTTGTGGATCGTGAAAACCGTGGGCACGCCTCCGACGAACGGATCCGATGAGAGGTGCATCTTCTGGTACACGGGCACGAGCCCCGATTGCCAGTCGTGCGCGTGAATGACCGACGGACGCCATTCCTTCAGGCGCGGGTACTCGACGGCGGCGCGAGCGAACACGCCGAAGCGCAGCGCGTTGTCCGGATAATCCCCGTTCGCCGTTCCATAGAGGCCATCGCGATCGAAGAACTCCGGCGCGTCGACGAAGACAGCGGTGACCTTATCCGACACGCGCGTCTCGCAGAACGTCACGGGCTGCAAGCGATCGCCGAGCCGAAGCCGCGTCTGCAGCCGCTTCGTCTCTCCGAGCGCAATCGATTTGTAGCGTGGAAGAACGAGCGTGACCGAGTGCCCCATCCGCCCGAGCGCATCCGACAGCGCGGCGGTGACTTCGGCGAGGCCTCCGGTCTTTGCGAACGGGTGCGCTTCGGACGTGACCATCAGGACCGACAGCGCGTCCGCCTTCGAAGGCGCCGCGTTTGACGGCGCCGACGCCGCTTTTCGGGTCGCACGCTTCGCCCGCGGCTTCGCCGGTGCAGGTGCGGGTGCAGGAGCCGATTGCGTTTCGGGTGATCGTTTCTTGGCTGACGACCGTTTTCTGACTGGCTTGTCTGGCGATTTCTCGTCTGGCATAGTGCGGCGGATCGAACCTCGAGGAAATGGTCAGTGTAGCACGCCAGTTGACGATTGTGCGCGCGAGCGGTCACGATCCGTCGATATGGGTCGGCCACCAAAGCCGCCGCGCTCCAAGCCGCCACGCTCCGCCGGCCGCCGCATCTTGCCGTGGATCGTCCTGGCGATCGTTGCCGTCGCGTCGGTGGTCGCGTGGCAACTCATGCGCACGCGCGCCGTTCGCACGAGTGGCGGTACAGATCTCGGAACACTTCCGTCGGGCGTCACGCGTCAATCGCTCAACGTCGTCGTGGTCACATTGGACACGACGCGCGCCGACCGTATCGGCGCGTACGGCGCGAAGTCGGTTGAAACGCCGGTACTCGACAGCATCGCGCGCGAAGGCGTGCTGTTCGATCAAGCGGTATCGGTCGCGCCGCTGACGCTGCCCGCGCACTCGAGCATCTTCACGGGCAAGTTTCCACCCGAGCACGGCGTCCGCGACAACGGAGGATTCTTCCTCGGAGCCGATCAGGTCACGTTAGCCGAAGTCCTCAAGCAGCGCGGCTACCGTACGGGCGCGTTCGTCGCGGCCTACGTGCTGGACTCCAAATGGGGAGTCGATCAAGGGTTCGATACCTACTTCGACGACTTCGATCTCAGCGGCCGGCGCGGATTCTCGCTCGGCTCGATTCAGCGTCCGGCGAACGAGGTCATCGACAAGGCACTGCCGTGGATTCGAGAGGCGAAGGGTTCACCGTTCTTTGCCTGGATTCATTTGTACGATCCGCACGCGCCGTACGCGCCGCCGGAACCGTTCGCGACTCGTTACAAGGACCACCCGTACAACGGCGAAATCGCTTTCACCGACGCCCAGATCGGCCGGCTGGTGTCCGAGCTCCGATCGCTCGGGATCTACGATCGCACCGTGCTGGTAGTGATGGGCGACCATGGCGAGAGCCTCGGCGATCACGGAGAGAGCGCGCACGGCTTTTTCATCTACAACAGCGTGACGCGCGTCCCGTTCGTCATCTGGTCGCCGTTCAGCCTCACACATCAACGGCGCGTGGCGGATCCGGTCAGAGCCGTGGACGTGATGCCGACCGTGCTCGATCTTCTGGGAATCGCGCCGCCCTCAGGCCTCTCCGGCGTAAGCCTCGCCGCCCTGATGACGGGCGCCGTGTCGGAGCTCGGGCTCGGGGCGTACTCGGAAGCGATGTATCCCCTGCACCATTACGGGTGGAGCGATCTCCGCGCGCTGCGATCGGGCCGCTACAAGGTGATTGACGCGCCGCGGCCGGAGCTGTACGACATCGATCGCGATCCGCTCGAATCGACGAACCTCTTCTCCGACCGGCGGCCGCTCGGCGATCGCATGATCGCCGAGCTGCGCGCGCAGGAGGATCGCTTCAACAAGACGGTCGCTTCCCTGCCCGCCTCCGATGTGGACCCCGAAGCGCGTCAGCGCCTCGCCGCGCTCGGCTACGTCGGATCGTTCGTGGCCAGCGCGTCCGAGCCAAGAACGGGACGCGCGGACCCGAAGGACAAGATCGGGCTCTTCAACAAGCTCGGAGCGGCCACCGATCTCTCGAGAGAGCGCGAGGCCGACGACGCCGCCTCATTCACGCGAATCGTGGCGCTGCTCAACGACGTCATCCGGGAAGATCCCGACGTCATCGATGCGTGGTTCATGATGGGCACGCAGTATCTGCGGCGCAACGACGCCGCCAAGGCCGTCGAGTACTTCAAGCGGACGCTCAGCCTCAAACCCGACTACGACCTCGCGGTGATGAATCTCGCGCAGGCCTATCGACGCCTCGGAGACGACGACGCCGCGCTCGCGGGGTTCGAGCACTACTTGAAGATCGACCCGAAGGATCCCTTCGTGCACTACCAGATGGGCGAGATCTGGATGGACCGCGGCGATCTCGCTCGCGCCGAACAGCTCTTCCGCCATGCGCTGGAGCTGGATTCCAAGGTCGCCGCTGCACGGAACGCCCTCGGCGTCGTCGCGCTCAAGCGCGGCGACCCGAACACCGCCGACCGCTTGATCCGCGAGGCTCTTGCGACGAAACCGGACGTCAGGCTCGCTCACTTCAATCTCGCGCTGATTGCCGAGCAGCGGGGCGACGTACGGCTGGCAGAGCGGGAATACTTCGAAGAGCTGAAGCAGCACCCCGAAAGCTACAGGGCTGCGTTCAATCTTTCACGCCTCTACGAGCAGGTCGGCGATCGCGAAGGACAAATCGGCGCCCTGAAGCAATCCATTCAGAGCAACCCGCATTTCGCCGAAGGACATTTCTACCTCGCGAAGGCGTACCTCGATGCGAATCGCAACCTGAGCGAAGCGATCGATCTCGCTCGCACCGGACTCTCGCTCGCGCCGAAGTCAGAGTACGCGCCTCTCGGCCACTACGTGCTGGCAGACATCTACAACCGTCAGGGACGGAGCCGCGAGGCGGCGCAGGAATTGGCGCTCGGACGCGCGCTCGAAGCGCGCACGAAGAGCCAGTAAGAAGGGGGGATCCGGGGGGCGAGGCCCCCCGGATACTAGAAGCTAGAAACTCCAGCGCGCGCCGAACGTCACCTGCCGTGCGCCCTGGATGGTCAGAGGCGCGAGGAAATCCACCGTCTCGCCCGAGATCGTCGTGTTCGGGACCCGCGCCTGCCGCGTCAACACTGTGTCGGCGTTGAACAGGTTCAAGAAGTCCGCATACACGCCGAAGCGGTTGCCTTGCACCGAGAAGGCCTTCTCGGCCCGCAGATCGACCTGGTTGAAGAAGTCGTTCCTGCGGCTGCCCCGCTCCTCGAGGAGTATCTGGCGCCGTCCCGCTCCCGGTAGACCGAGCTGGGTGGAGCTGTACTGCTGGAACGGCGTAAACGGTCTGCCACTCGTACCGATGTAGGTCATTCCGAGCAGCACGTCCACGCGCGGCACCTGATAGGACACGTAGGCCTTCACCTCGTGCCGCCTCGAATTCGTCAGCTCGCCGAAGGCGTTGGTGATGGCGGTGTTTGGCGAGTTCCAGGTCGTGCCCTGGAGGTAGGCGCCAAAACCGCTGTTGTCGACGTTGCCTTCCGCTTTCGACAGAACGTACGAGACCTGATAGCCGAAGCGCTGCTTGAGCGAACTGGACAGCACCAGCATCATCCCCTTGTAGTTCCGTCTCGGATCGGCTGTGGCGATTACGCTGCCGTCCGCAGCAACGTACTGGAACCCCTCC
>DATBJJ010000138.1:0-16337 GCA_036556425.1 Vicinamibacterales bacterium | reverse complement strand
GAGATCAGCACCAGGCCGAAGAGGCCGCGCATGTGCAGCAGCGCCCGCCGGACCGCGTTCTCGAGGCCGTCGCCCTTCATCTCGCGCTCGACGAGGTGCGCGACGATCTCGGTGTCCGTCTCGGTGACGAACGTGTGGCCTTCTTTCTGAAGCTGGCGCTTCAGATCGAGATAGTTCTCGATGATGCCGTTGTGCACGACGACGATCTGCCCGGTGCAGTCGCGGTGCGGGTGCGCGTTTTCTTCCGTGGGGCGTCCGTGCGTCGCCCAGCGCGTGTGGCCGATCCCGTAGTCGCCGGCGAGCGGATTCGTCTTGAGCGCTTCCTCGAGGCGCATCAGCTTGCCTGCGCTTCGCCGCAGCTCGATCGTCCCGTCCCGCACGACCGCAACGCCCGCCGAATCGTACCCGCGGTACTCGAGCCGCCGCAGCCCGTCGATGAGGATGGGCAGCACGTCCTTGTCGCCGATGTAGCCGATGATCCCGCACATAGCTCAGTCGCCAGTCGTTAGTGGTTACGTTTTCTTCTTCTTCACGCGCGCGATCCATCCCGGCTTGTTCACCTGCCGGCTTCGCGCGATCGCGAGCGATTCTTCCGGCACATCCTCCGTGATCGACGAGCCGGCGGCGACGTATGCGCCCTTGCCGACGCGCACCGGCGCGATCAGCTGCGAGTCGCTGCCGATGAACGCGCCGTCATCGATGATCGTCGGGTGCTTGGAGACACCGTCGTAGTTGCAGGTGATCGTGCCCGCGCCGACGTTGACGCGCTCGCCGATCGTCGCGTCGCCGAGATACGCGAGATGGTTCGCCTTCGATCCTTTTCCCAGCCGAGTCTTTTTCAGCTCGACGAAGTTCCCGATGTGCGCGCCTTCGCCGACGTGCGATTCGGGCCGGATCTGCGCGAACGGACCGATCTGCGCGCCGGTGTCCACCTGTGACTGTCGAATCACGCAGAAGTTGTTGACGACGACGGTATCGCCAATCGTGGAATCGACAATGCGAACGCCCGAGTGGATGACGCATCCCGATCCGATCCGCGTCTGCCCCTCGAGATACACGTTCGGGTGCAGCACCGTGTCCGCGCCCACGACCACATCCGGCTGCACCCACGTCGTGGCCGGATCGATCACCGTGACGCCGGCCGCCATCAGCTCTTCGTTCTTGCGATCTCTCAGGATCGCCGCGACGTCGGCCAGTTCCTTGCGGCTGTTCACGCCAAGTATCTCCCGCGGATCGTCGAGGACCAGCCCTTCGACAGTCTCCCCCCGGGTTCGATAGATTCTGACCAGGTCCGGAAGATAGTACTCACGCTGGGCGTTCCCGGCTCCGATCTGCTTCAACGCGTCGAAGAGCGGCGGCAAGTGGAAGACGTAGATCCCGCTGTTGATCTCTGTTATCGACCGTTCCGCGGGCGACGCATCCTTGTGCTCGACGATCGCAGAAATCGCGCCATCCTGGCGGACGATGCGGCCGTAGCCGTCGGGCCGCTCGAAATGGGCCGTCACCACCGTCGCCGCAGCGGCGGCCTGCGTATGGCGCGCCAAAAGGGCTTCGACGGTTTTCGTGCGCAGCAGCGGCACGTCGCCCGAGAGGAGGAGCACGCTTCCGTCGCGTCCCCGAAGAAACGGCTCGGCTTGAAGCAGCGCATGCCCGGTTCCGAGCTGCGGCTCTTGAATCGCGAGCGACACATCGCGGCGGCCCGAGAAGGCCGCGCGCACTTCTTCGGCCTGATGACCTATTATCACGACCACCGAGGCGGGTTTCAGAGGCTCCACTACCCGGAGCACGTGGTCGATCAAGGCGCTCCCGGCGACTTCGTGCAGGACCTTGGCGCGATTCGACCTCATCCTCGTGCCCTTCCCCGCCGCCAAGACGACGACGTGGACGTCTGAGGAGACGTGGGAGGAGGAGGACATTGAGAGAGAGGTCAACGGCGAGCGCGCAACCGCCGCCGGTTCGATGTGTCGAGTGGCGTTCCTAGGACTTCCTGGAAATCGGCGAGATCGCGAAGGTCGTTCAGATCGGGATCCTGCAGGGCTGTCGCCCTATTCTCTGGGTTCAAATCAATCGCCCGACGAAGATGCGTGAGCGCGGCCTCGCGATTGCCCCGATCGGCTAGGGCTACAGCCATAATGTAGTGAGCGTGATCGCTGTCCGGCTGCTCTTCGAGGGCCTTTCCCAGATGACTGAGGGCGCCTTCGGGATCGCCGGCATTCAGCGCGACGGTTGCGGCGTAGACGGAGTCCGTCGCTGTTTGCGGTGCGGCGGCGGGCCGCCGGGCGGTTTCGCGCTCGCAGACTTGGAGATACAGCCGCGCGCGCTCGACGAGCTCCTGCTCGCCCGGATAGCGATCGATTACGCCGCGGAAGCTGTCGGCGCCCGACTCGAAATCGTGGCGCTGCAACGCTCTGACGCCCGCTTCGTAGACCGCCAGCGCCTCGTAGAAGGCCGGTTTCCGCGGCGGGACCGGCGGAGGCGGTGGTGCCTTCGGCGCCAGCGCGATAGCACGTTCTGAGGCGGCAGCCGGACGCGGCGCCGCCTTCGTTCGAGCTTTCTGAAGTTTGTGGGCTGAAGCCCGGGTCGGTTTCTGGCGGATCGTCCGTGACGACCTCTGGGCTATCGCCCGAGATGCCGAGGCTGTTGCTCGGCTCGCCATCGCGCGGCGCTGTTTCGGCATGCCGTGTAGCCGGCTCCTTGGCCCCTGACAGTAGCAAACGCTCAGTAAAGGGTCAAGGGACGTCCACGCGATAGAGCTGGGCTGGCCAGAATAGGCTATACGCCAGAACTACGTCCTTCTTCGACCATCGAATAGACCGCTCTGGCCTTCAATCCGTACTTCTCGGAGAGCCTTCGAATAGCTGCGCGGCGAGAGAGCGCACCATTTTCGGTCAAATAATCGAATTCGGCGCCTATCGTTTCGGCGGAAGGTGCCTCGGCAGCCGCGTAAGGCGGTTCAGCCGGCGGAGCCACCACTATTGTGTACTCCCCGCGCTCGGTCTTCAGGTCGCCAAGGTGCCGTGAAATAGGTCTAACAACCAATTGCTCGTGAACCTTGGTGAGCTCTCGCCCTATTGCGATAGTGCGATCGCCCCAAATCGCGAGCATATCCTCCAGGGTGTCACGAATTCGGTGCGGCGCTTCGTATAGCACCAACGGGCGAGAATCGGTGGCAAGGTCCGCCAGCCACTTTCGTCGGGCTCCCGCGCGCGCCGGAGGAAAGCCCAGGAACACGAACGCGTCACCCGAGACGCCCGACGCGGAGAGCGCAGCTATCGCCGCGCTCGCGCCCGGGATCGGCTCGACGCGAAGCCCGGCCGCGTGCGCGGCCGCGACGAGTCGCGCGCCCGGATCCGAGACGACCGGCGTCCCCGCATCCGACACGAGCGCAACAGATTCGCCGCTTCGGAGTCGCTCGACAAGCCCAGGTGTTTTCGTTCGCTCGTTGTGTGCGTGCAGGCTCGTCGTCGGCGTTGAGATCGAGTAGTGTTGAAGGAGTCGGGACGTCCGGCGCGTGTCTTCAGCAGCGATGATGGATACCTCGCGCAAGACCCGCAGGGCACGTAGCGTGACGTCCTCGAGATTGCCGATGGGTGTCGCGACCACATAAAGGGTGCCGGGCATGACTCCCCGGGCGATTGTACCAAATGTATTCAGCCGAACCCCTTCCCCACTTCGTTGACGAGTACCTGGCGTACCTGTACGAAATCAACCCGACGATGGCGACGTTCGACGGCGTGCACGTGCACGACGATCTGTTGGACGACTTCAGCCGCCAAGCCATCGATGCCCAGGCACGCACCCTGAGCGGATTCGCACGCCGCCTCGCCGCGATCGACCCCGCCAGGCTGACCGACATCGAGCGCCTCGAGCGGCCGGCCCTCGAATCGAGCATCAGCGCGCGGGTGTTCGAGCTCGAGGACGTCCGGACCTGGGAGCGCAGCCCGCAGCACTTCGCCGACACGCTCGCGACGAGTCTCGCCGGGCAGGCGCTCTTCGACTATGCGCCGCTCGCGGAGCGCGCGCGCCGCGTGCTCTCGAAGCTGCGGCAAGTGCCTCGGTTGATGCAGTCGGCTCGCGACAACATCAAGGACCCGCCCGGCATCTACGTCAAGGTGGGGCTCGAGAGCCTTCGCGGCACGCTGCGGTTCATCCACGACGATCTGCCGCGCGCGTTCGCGGATCTCGGCGATCTGCACCTGCTCGGCGATCTTGCCGACGTGGCGACCGAAGCCTCCACGTCGCTCGGCGCCTACATCGAGTACCTCGAAACGGATCTCGCGCCTCGCAGCAAGGGGTCGTTCCGGCTTGGACGCGAGAAGTTCGAGAAGAAGTTTCAACTGGACGAGGGGCTGACGATCGGAGCGGAGCGTCTGCTCGACATCGCGACGCGCGAATTGCGGACGACGCAGGAAGAATTCCGCCGCGTCGCGTCACGCCTGAACGGCGGCGATCCGCTCGCGGCGTGGCAGAAAACGAAAGCCGATCATCCACCCGCGGGTCAGCTGGTCGCCGTCGCGCAGCAGCAGCTGCAGGAGCTCGTCGACTTCATCCGGACCGAGCGGATCGTCTCCGTGCCGGAAGGCGCGCCGGTTGCCGTGCGGCCGACGCCGCGGTTCTATCGCTGGACGTCCGCGAGCATGTGGACGCCGGGACCATTCGAGTCGAGGCCGGTGCGCGCGTTCTACTACATCACCGACGTCGATCCCGCGTGGCCGCCTGAACGCCAGGACGAGCACCTGCGCGATTTCAACTACGGCGCGCTCTGGGCGATCTCGATCCACGAAGTCTTCCCGGGGCACTTCCTCCACTATCAGCACCTGCGTCAGGTCGAGTCGACGCTGCGCAAATCGATCCTCTTCTCGTCGTCCGCGTTCGTCGAAGGGTGGGCGCACTACTGCGAGCAGATGATGATCGACGAAGGCTTCCGGAAGAGCGATTCCGGCGTCCGCCTCGGGCAGCTCGCGGAAGCGCTGATTCGCCTCTGCCGCTGCGTTGTCGGCATTCGCCTGCACTGCGAAGACATGTCCGTCGAGCAGGCCGTCCGCTTCTTCCGCGAGGAAGCGTTCCTCGAGGAGCCGAGCGCGCGGCGTGAAGCGGAGCGCGGCACGTTCGATCCGTCGTATATCTTGTATTCCGCCGGGAAGCTGATGTTGCTGAAGCTTCGCGAGGACTACAAGGCGCGCGTCGGAGCGAAGTTCTCGCTGCGCGCGTTCCACGATACGCTGCTCGGGAACGGCACGGTTCCCATCTGGCTTCACCGCGCGCTGATGCTCGGGCCTCAGAACGGCGAGCAGATCGAGTAGAGTCTTCCGGGATCACGATGCCGCTGTACGAATACGAATGCGAGAAGTGCGGACAACGCTTCGAGCGAATCCAGAAGTTCTCCGATCCCCCGGTCGACAAATGTCCCTCGTGCGAGGGCACGGTTCGCAAGCTGCTCTCGTCGCCGGCGATTCAGTTCAAGGGCTCCGGCTGGTACATCACCGACTACGCGAAAAAAGGGGGCGCGTCGAAAGGCAGCGGGGCCGAGAAATCTTCCGACGGCCGCGACAAGGCGGACAAGACCGACAAAGGCGACTCGAGCGCGTCGACTGAAAAAACGGAGAAATCGTCAGACAAGCCGGCGTCTTCGCCCGCGACTGGGAAGAGCGAGTAGGCGGTCCGCTTGCGCGGCTATTTCGCCGCGGGCTCTTTCAGCTCGATGCCGCGCAAATAATCCGAGAACTGCTGCGCGAGATCGGACCGGCGAAGCGCGAAGTACACGACGGCTTTCAGGAACCCCAACTTGTTGCCGGTATCGTGGCGCACGCCGTCGACGCGGCATCCATAGATCGGCCGATCCTTCAACAAGCGGCGGAGCCCGTTCGTGAGCTGGATCTCACCGGTGCGATCGCTCACGGTTGCTTCGAGCGCCGGGAAGATGTCGGGCGTGAGAATGTAGCGGCCGATGATCGCGAGATCGGATGGCGCCTCGTCGCGCGGCGGCTTCTCGACCATGTCGCGAATCCGGTACACGCCGGGCCTGATCTCTTCGGCGTCGATGATGCCGTAGCTGCTGACGTCCTGCTTCGGCACGCGCTCGACGCAGAGCACCGGCCCTTGGAACTCCTCGAACACGCCAATCATCTGCTTGAGCGCCGGGGGCTGCGCGTCGATCACGTCGTCGCCGAGGATGACCGCGAAGGGTTCGTCGCCGACGAGGTTCTTCGTGACGAGCACCGCGTGGCCGAGGCCGAGGGGCTCGCCCTGACGAACGTACGAGAAGTTGATCAGGTTCGAGATCTGACGGATCTCGTTGAGCAGCTCCGTCTTGCCGCGGCTCTCGAGGAACGTCTCGAGCTCCACCGAGACGTCGAAGTGATCTTCGATCGCGTTCTTGCCCCGGCCCGTGACGAGGATGATGTTGTCGACGCCGGACGCGACGGCCTCTTCGACGCCGTATTGGATGATCGGCTTGTCGACGAGCGGCAGCATTTCCTTGGGCTGCGCCTTCGTGGCGGGAAGGAATCTCGTCCCGAGGCCTGCCGCCGGGAACACCGCTTTCCGAATGACTCTGGATCGGGCCGCGCCGGGTGAGGACATCCCCGCAATCCTATCGCAGATCGGGACAAACGAATTAGGATCTAGGCCATGATTGACCCGGCGTACGCCCGCGATCATCTCGACGAAGTGCGAGCGGCCTACCGCAATCGCGGCCTCGACGCGGATTCGGATCTCGAGCACCTCGCCACGCTCGAGACGCGGCGCCGGCGTCTGATTCCGGAAGTCGAGGGACTCAAGCGCGAGCAGAACGCGGCAGGCGATGAAGTGGCGCGCGCGAAGCGTCAAGGGCACGACGCCACGCCGCTCTTCGCGGCGAGCAAGGCGCGCGCGCAGCACATTCGCCAGCTCGAGATTCAACTCGACCAGACCGAGCAGCAGCGCGCGGCGCTGTTGATGACGCTGCCGAATCTTCCCCACGCCACCGTCCCGATCGGCCGGTCGTCCGCGGACAATCAGGAGGTCCGGCGCAACGGAGAGCCGCGCCGGTTCGACTTCGATCCGAAGCCGCATTGGGAGCTGGGCGCGGCGCTCGGCATCCTCGACTTCGAGCGCGCGACGCGCATGTCGGGCGCGCGGTTCTCGGTCTTGATGGGGATGGGCGCGAAGCTCGCGCGCGCGCTGATCAACTTCATGCTCGACGTGCACACGCGCGAGCACGGATATACCGAGGTCGAGCCGCCGTTTCTCGTGAACGCCGCCGCGCTGCGCGGCACGGGCAATCTTCCGAAGTTCGAGCAGGATCTCTTCAAGATCGGCGGCGACTGGGATCTGTTCCTGATCCCGACCGCGGAGGTTCCGCTGACGAATCTCCACCGCGACGAGATCATCGACGGCCGTCTGCTGCCGATTCGATACACGGCGTACACGCCGTGCTTTCGCAGCGAAGCCGGATCGTACGGCGCCGACGTCCGCGGATTGATCCGGCAGCATCAGTTCGACAAGGTCGAGCTCGTGAAGTTCACGACGCCGGATCAGTCGTACGACGAGCTCGAATCGCTGACCCGAAACGCGGAATCCATTCTCGAGCGGCTCGGACTGCCGTATCGCACGGTCGCCCTGTGCACGGGCGACATGGGCTTTGCCGCGGCGAAGACGTACGACATCGAAGTGTGGCTCCCGAGCCAGCAGATGTATCGCGAAATCTCGTCCTGCAGCAATACGGAGGCGTTTCAGGCGCGGCGCGCGAACATCAAGTTTCGCTCGGCCGGGACGGGCAAGGCGGAGTTCGCGCACACCTTGAACGGCTCCGGGCTTGCGGTCGGCCGCACGCTCATCGCGATCCTGGAGAACTATCAGCAGCGCGACGGGTCCGTTGTCGTCCCGGACGCGCTTCGTCCCTACCTGAATGGGACGGACGCGATCGCGCGCCTCTGAGCGTCCGAGCATCCGCGCAAGGAAACCAATAGGCGAGCGGTCCCGTCCAATGGAGCACCGCGCTCAGCGGTGATTGTCCCCCGCTCGTACACTGGAGAATCCCGATGCCAACGCTCATCCGCGACGTGCAGTTCGGCCTTCGATTGCTGCGACGATCGCCGGGCTTCACGATCGTGGCGCTCTTCGCGCTCGCGCTTGGGATCGGCGCGAACACCGCGATCTTCAGTGTCGTTTACGGCACGCTGCTCGCGCCGATGCCCTATCCCGAACCCGATCAATTGGTGATGGTGTGGTCGCGGGTTCAAGGAGAAAAGAATGTGTCCGCGGCCGGCGACTTCCTCGACTGGAGGGAGCAGGCGACGGTGTTCCAGGATCTGAACGCGTGGACGGGCGGGCCGGTGAATCTGGCCGGCGCCGAGCGGCCGCAGATGATCGACGCGGTCCGCGTCACGCCGGGCTTCTATTCGATGCTCGGCCTCGGGATCGTGGCGGGCCGCCACTTCATCGCCGAGGAAGGGCGTCCGGGCACGGACCAGGTTGTGCTCCTCCGCTACCGCGCGTGGGACGAACGCTTCGACAAAGATCCGTCGATCGTGGGCAAGCAGATTCGCATCGACGGCAAGCCGCGCACCGTGGTCGGCGTCCTGGCGCCGCTCCCGTCCGAGTACCGCGAGCCGGCGTCGATCGTCTTGCCGCTCTCCTTCACGCCCGATCAGATCAACCACGACTTCCACTGGCTGCTGGTGATGGGCCGTCTGAAGCCGGGCGTCACGCTCGCGCAGGCGAACGCGAACATGAGCGCGGTGACGACACGGATCGCCGCGGCGCATCCGAAGTCGAACACGGGTTGGACGGCGACCGTCGAGCCGCTGCAGCACAACTTCCTGCCGCGCGAGACGCAGAGCGCGTTGTGGCTATTGCTCGGCGCCGTCGGATTCGTACTGCTGATCGCGTGCGTGAACGTCGCGAACTTGACGCTCGCGCGCGGCAGCGCGCGGCAGCGCGAGATTGCCGTTCGCGTGTCGATCGGCGCCAGCCGCGGGCGAATCTTCCGGCAGCTCCTCTCGGAGAGCCTCACGCTCGCGATCATCGGCGGCGCGCTCGGCATCGGCCTCTCGTCGCTGATCCTCCAGGCGATCGTCGCGATCATGCCGCAGGACACGCTGCCCTACGAAGCCGACCTCACGCTGAACGTGCAGGTGCTCGTGTTCACGGTCGTCGTGTCGACGCTCTCCGGCGTGCTCTTCGGCTGCGCGCCCGCGTGGCAGGCGGCGCGCGGCAACGTCAACGAGGTGCTCAAGGATGGCGGCCGCTCGTCGGGCGGCGTCGGCCGTCAGCTCGTGCGCCGCGGGCTCGTCATCGCCGAGTTCGCGCTCGCGCTGTCGCTCCTCGCGGGCGGCGGCCTCGCGATGCACAGCCTCGTGAAGCTCTGGAACGTCGACCTCGGTTTCCGCACCGATCGGCTCGCCGCCTTTCAATTGCCGGTGCAGGTGCCGCCGCCGGGCGGCGTCGATCAGATCAACGCGATTCACGATCGCCTCATCGATCGGATTGGATCGGTGCCCGGCATCATGTCGGTGTCCGCATCGACGGGGATGCCCGTGCGCGGCGTGTCGTTCGGCATGCCGTTCACGATCGTCGGAAAGCCGGTCGACGATCCGTCGAAGCGTCCCGGCGCCGGCTTCAACATGGTCTCGCCGTCGTACTACTGGACGTTCGGCATCCAGATCATTCGAGGGCGGACGTTCACGAACCAGGATCGGTTTGGCACGCAGCCGGTCGCGATCGTGAACGAGACGTTCGCGAAGCGGTACTTCCCGGACGTCGATCCGCTGACGCAGCGGATCGCCGTGGAGCAGCTCATTCCCGACGTGACCAAGCTCGGGCCGCCGATCGAGTGGCAGATCGTCGGCGTGCATCGGGACGTTCGAAACGCCGGACCGCGAAACCAAGGTTTCCCGGAAATCGAAGTGCCGCTCGCGCAGAGCCCATGGCCGTCGGTCACGGTCGCGGTGCGAACGGCCGCCAATCTCCCGAACCTCGAGCGCAGCCTCGCGCAGGCGATCCGCACGGTCGATCCGGATCTTCCGATCGTGGGCCTCCGCACGATGGATCAGATCGTCCACGAGAGCATCGCCACCGATCGCTTCAGGACGGCGCTCTTCGGCAGCTTCGGCGCGATCGGTCTGCTGCTCGCGGCCTTCGGCATCTACGGCGTGATGTCGTTCGTCGTCGCGCAGCGCACGCACGAGATCGGACTGCGAATGGCGCTCGGCGCCGAGCGCGGCGGCGTCATCGCGCAGGTGTTGAAGGAAGGGATGCTGTCGGCGGCGATCGGCGTCGCGCTCGGATTCGTGGGCGCCTATTTCGTCGGCCGCGCGATGCAGGGCATGTGGTTCGGCGTCGGCGCGATCGATCCCGTCGCGTTCGGCGGCGTCGCGCTCGTCCTGCTGACGTCCGCGCTCGTCGCGTGCGTCGTCCCCGCACGCCGCGCCGCATCGGTCGATCCGCTGACGGCGCTGCGCCAGGAATAACGCAGATAGAAATCGCATTACGCCACGCGAAACACGACAGATTGGATCGCGCGATCGTTCGCGCGATTTCGCGTGGTACGGAACGTGCCCCTCCGATCGCCAAGAGGAGGCAACATGCGGTTTCACGTTGTCGCGGGCTGTGCGGCGGCGATCCTCGTCGCCTCGTTCCTAGGGTGCGGTGGAGGCGGTGGAAATCCTGGCAGTCCGTCGGGCCAGCCGCCGGTGACCGGGCCGAGCACCATCTCGATCGTCGGAGATCGCGCGGCGCAGTCGTTCGCGCCGAATCCCGGCGCGGGCGGCGTCGATCAAGCGGTCGTGTGGCGCAACAACGACACCGTCACCCACCGCATCGTCGTGAACGATACGCAGCTCGATACCGGCGATATCGCGCCTGGCGCGACGTCGCGAACGCTGCTGATTCCGGCAGGCGGCGCGAACTATCACTGCTCGATCCATCCAGGGATGGTCGGCGCCGTGACCGCCTCTGGCGGCCAGCCGCCGCCGCCCTGCACCGGCGTGTACTGTTAAGGGCGGACGCTCCTCCGCGGCTGGCGTAAGATCAAAGCTGTCCGCGGAGGGGTGGCCGAGTGGTCGATGGCGGTGGTCTTGAAAACCACTGTACCCGGAAGGGTACCAGGGGTTCGAATCCCTTCCCCTCCGCCAACCTTCGCCGAGCGCTCGCTTCGCTCGCGGCTACGGTTGGCAGGCTCCAACTTGCCGAGCGCTCGCTTCGCTCGCGGCTACGGTTGGCAAGCCTACGTCCGCATGTAGAAGCGTATCGGCGGATCGCCGTCGTTCGCTCGGCGGCGAACCAGGACGATGACGAGTCCGACGAGGGCGAAGATGCCATTCACCAACCAGAACCTCGCCACGCTCGGCGGCGCTTGTGTTGATGACGGGCCGGCCGCGCGCAGCGCGACGACGTAGAACATCAGCACCCATATTCCGTTCATCAGCGCGATCGGCCAGGAGTAGCCGCTGATCGCGAGGCCGACGAAGCCGAGCATGATCGGCGCCGTCGAAGTTGCGAAGCGCGTGCTGAGCATTCGTCTCGCGCTTCGCGACTCGCGATCGGACGATGGGCCCAGCGACTTGCGCACGAGGTCGGTGAAGGTCCACTCGGCGGGACCGGGCGAGAGGTGCGCTGGTGCCTCGTTCGGTGACCGTTCGGCCCGGAGTTTGGTGAACACCGCCTCGCGATAGGCCTGATTCGCTCGCGGCATGATCGACATCATCATTGGCAGCATCAGCGCGCTGCACGTGATCGACATCGCCATCACGGCTGGCAGCAACCGGCGCGGATGTGGCGCGGGCTCCATCAAAACCGCAAAGAAGTACGCGACGGGCAGTGCCAGCGCGAACGACTGCGGCAGCGACATGATGAGGAGCGGCCCCGGGGCTGGCGCGTCGCCGAGCGCAAGATTGACAACGGGAATCATCGCGGCGCCCATCACGATCGGCGCGATGATCGCCATGCGCTTCGCGACGCTTGCGACCGTCGGACGAGCGTCGCGGCCGGCATCGCGCGCGACGCAGAGCGCGATCGTTTTCCATAGTCCCCAGTACGCGCGAAGGCGCAGGAACCACGACGCGGCGCCACGATCGCATTCGTGCTGAAGATCCGCTATCGCGGGCAGCAGCACGCGCTCGACCGTTTCGCGATCGAACGTCCGCTCGGCGAACCGGCGCAGCCTCGCGCCCGGCATCTCTTCGTGTTGTGTCATCGTCCTGTCTCGAGCGCGAATGCGCGCGCGACCGTGGTCCATGCATCCATGACGCGGCGTCCGTACGCGGTCGCGCGATACATCCGCCGGGGGATTGCGTCGTGATCGCGCGTCGCCGGCTCGTGGTGCGACTCCACCAGTCCTTTTTGTTCCATGCGGCCGAGCGTGACGTAGACCGTCCCGCGCTTGAGCGCGCCGCGGGACTCATCCACGAGCTGAAGCCCGTATTTCGGGCCTGATCCAACGAGGCTTTCGAGGATGAGCCGCTCTTTTCCGGACAACGTGGGCAAGCCGCGATTTCTCACCGCCATAGTCTTACAAATTGTAAGACTTGTTGCAAGCACCGTTCGACGGGTACTTTTGCACCTTGCACCCAGGCACTAAGGCACCGCGGCCCCTTGGCACCCTCGCCGCGCTCCTCGCCGTCCTGTTCGTCGCGTTGAACATCGTGAACGCGCTCAACAAAGGGGGCGACGCCGACGTGTTCTTCGAAGGCGGCCGCCGATTCCTGCACGGCGAGCCGCTCTATGAAGGAAGCAGCGCGGCGGCGGGCTTCATCGGGCCGCCGTTTCAGGCGGTGTTCTTTGCGCCATTCGCGCTCGTGGCTTCGATCCATCCCGGGGCGGCGAAGCTGCTCTGGCACCTTCTGAATTCGCTGTGTCTCGTCGCGGGCGTGTGGTTGACGGCGCACACGTGGTGGCGCGTACGCGGACAGCTCGGTCTCGCGGACGCGCCGTGGTTTCCCGCGCTCTTTGCGCCGCTCGTCGCGATCCTGTTGCCGCTCCAAACGAACTTCGAGCACCAGAACATGAACGCGTTGCTGCTCGCGCTGCTGTCGGGCGCGACGTGGCATCTCACGCTCGGCTCGAAGAGGACGGCAGGCGTTCTGATCGGCGCAGCGACGGCGCTCAAAGCGTTTCCGCTATTGTTCATCCTCTATCTAGGTGCGCGGCGCGAGTGGCGCGCGGCGGCCGCGGCCATCGCGACGGCGATTGCGCTGACCATCATTCCGCTCTTCGTGTACGGGCCGAGCGCATACGTCGATCTGCTGTCGACGTTCTGGCGGCTGGCAAACAGCGGCTGGCCCGTTCGCGGAAACAATCAATCGCTCGTTGCCGCGCTCGATCGCCTCGCGAACGGATTCGGCGCCGACGGCGTTCGCTCGTTCGAGGAAACGCCGAGATTCACGATGGTGCACAGCGTCGCCGCCGGCGCGCTGGCGTCGATGACGATCGTCGCGCTCGCCGCGTTTCCGCGCAGAATGCGCGCGCTGATTCCGATCGAGATCGCGACCGTGACGATCCTCGCGATTCTGCTGTCGCCAATCGCGTGGGATCACTACTGGGTTCTGATGTTCCCCGCGTTCCTGATTCTGTACGACTGCGCCGCGTCGACATACGGCGTCAACCGATATGCGTTTTGGATCGCTGCCCTGCTGACGACAGGTCTTTCGCCGTTGACGCTCGGGCGCCACGGCTACAACGTCGCGCGCGCGTGGTCGGTGAACACGCTTGCCGGCGTGATCGCGTACTGCGCGCTGTGGTTGTTGTGGAAACGAGCGAGCGGCCGAGCAACTAATGCCGCACGAATACAAGCATCCACGGCCCAATCGCGCCGATGACGTACAACAATGTCAACAGCGTGAGCGTGCGATGCATGCCGCGCGCGTACAGGAGAACGCCGCAGGCGGCGGCGACCGTTTTCGCGCCGAAGAGCGCGAGCGTCGGACCAACGAGGGCCATCCAGGTCGCGATCAGGAAGTTGCCTTCCGCGTGCATGCCGTACACCTGGACGGCCGTGTAGGTGAACAGGCCGTCGAAGCCCTGAGCCGTCAGGAAGAGCAGGAGCATGACGCGCGAGAACACCATGAGCGCTGTAGTTGACTGCAAACGGCGTATCTTTTTCAAGCATTTGTTTTTCAACACGTTACGGCGGGCTAGTCTCCGCCGTGGATGTCTTTTGTCGCCGTGGACGGTGTGACGCGCGGGTGGCTCGCATCGCTTGAAGCGCGGCATCTCGCCGAGCTCACGCCGCGCGAGGTGGCGCGCGCGCTGCGCGCGTTGTCGTCGTGCTACGTCGAGCGCCGCGCCAAGCTCTCCGAGGGCGGCGCGCTCGCAACAACGGGAAAGCGCGCGGCGTTCGCGCTCTTCTACGGTCCCATGCACTTCTTCGTCACGCGCGCGATCGTCCGCGCGCTCGCGCCGTCCACGCTCGGCCTCGCGGCGATCGTGGATCTCGGCTGCGGCACCGGAGCCGCGGGCGCCGCGTGGGCCATCGAATCCGGCGCGCGGAACATCAAAGGCTTCGATCGTCATCCGTGGACGATCGATGAAGCGAACGCGATGTATCGTCAGCTCGGATTGATCGGGCGCGCGGAGCGCCGAGACATTTCCCGCCCGCCGACGCGTGAATCGCCGCTTCGCGGCGCGGGCACCGGTGTCGTCGCCGCGTATGCGGTGAACGAGCTCTCCGCCGAGGGACGCGCATCGCTTCTCGCCGGCCTGTCGCGCGCGCACGACGCCGGCGCGCGCGTGCTCGTGATCGAGCCCATCGCCCGCCGCGCGCTCCCCTGGTGGACGGCGTGGCGCGCTGCATTCGAGCGCCTCGGCGGGCGGGCCGACGAATGGCGGTTTCCGGCGGAGCTGCCGCCGACCCAGGAGTCGCTCGCGCGCGCCGCTGGGCTCGATCCCCGCGAGCTGACGGCGCGGTCCTTGTTCGTGTGATACCCTCGGCATCCGCGCCTAATCGACTGAAGATGCAGTTCGATACGAGCCTTTCTCAACCGAGACAATCGAATGGATCATCGCGATAGTAGTCCCGCGCCGCGGCGCGGTCCGACCCTCACGCAGCAAATCTTCATCGGCCTCGCCATCGGCATTGTCATCGGCTGGATCGTCAGCGAGTACAACCCGGCCGCCGCGGTGTACTTCAGGCCGTTCAGCCAACTGTTCCTCCGTCTGATCAAGATGATCATCGCGCCGCTGATCTTTGCCACGCTCGTCGCGGGCATTGCCGGCGCCGGGCACGTGAAGGTCGTGGGACGAATGGGCTTGCGCGCGATCATCTACTTCGAGATCGTGACGACGCTCGCGCTCATCATCGGCCTCGTCGCGGTGAACATGATGCGGCCGGGCGTCGGCGTGAACCTCCCGATGGGTCAAGCGTCCGAGATCACGGCGAAGCCGCAGACCTGGGATCAGATCCTGCTGCACGTCGTGCCCGAATCCGTCATCCGCGCGATGGCGGAAGGCGACGTCCTGCAGATCGTCGTCTTCAGCATCCTCTTCGCGATCGCGCTCGGCATGATCGGCGAGAAAGGCCGTCCCGTCGTCGCGTGGTGCGAGGCCGTCGCGGAGACGATGTTCAAGTTCACGAACATCGTGATGCATTACGCGCCGATCGGCGTCGGCGCGGCAATCGCGTATACCGTCGGCCACGGCGGCCTTGGCGTTCTCTACAACCTCGCGTGGCTCGTCGCGACGCTGTATCTCGCGCTGACGGTTTTCATCCTCGTCGTGCTCCTGCCAATCGCGTTGTTGTTCCGCGTGCCGATCGGCAAATTCGTGAAAGCGGTCAAGGAGCCCGCCGTCATCGCGTTCTCGACAACGTCGAGCGAGGCGGCGCTTCCGCGCGCGATGGAAGTCGTCGAGCGTCTCGGCGTGCCGCGGCGCATCGTCGCCTTCGTGCTGCCGCTCGGTTACAGCTTCAACCTCGATGGGACGACGCTCTATCTGTCGCTCGCATCCGTCTTCGTGGCGCAGGCGGCAGGCGTGCAGTTGAGCGTCGGCCAGCAGATCACGATGCTGCTGACGCTGATGCTGACGAGCAAGGGCGTGGCGGGTGTGCCGCGCGCGTCGCTCGTCATCCTCGCGGGGACGCTGGCGAGCTACAACCTGCCTCTCGAAGGCGTCACGCTGATCCTGGGTGTTGACGAGCTCATGGACATGGGCCGCACCATGGTCAACGTGGTCGGAAACTGCCTGGCGACGGTGGTCATCGCCAAGTGGGAAGGCGAGTTCAAGGAAGCCAGCGACGCCGACCTCGATGCGGCTGCCGCGCGAGGGGAAATCTAACAGGTTCGAACCATTTACCTCTCCGTCGTGCGCCCTACATAGACCCGTGACGCACGGGTGCGACGCTACACACTGAGCCACGAATCCAT
>DATBJJ010000137.1:0-34530 GCA_036556425.1 Vicinamibacterales bacterium | reverse complement strand
GTGAGCCTGGGGAGCGGAGCGGGGCGATGGGGCCCCGCGAGCGAGCCAGCAGGGGAGTCCGAGGGGCGACGCCCCTCGGAGAATCATGAAAGCTACACTCGCACTCGAAAACGGAACCTGGTACGACGGAGAGGCCGCGGGCGCGCTCGGCGAGACCGGCGGCGAGGTCGTGTTCAACACGGCCATGACGGGATACCAGGAGGTCCTCACGGATCCGTCGTACTCCGGACAGATCGTGACGATGACCTCGCCGGAGATTGGAAACTACGGGATCGCCGGTGAGGATTCAGAGTCGCGCGGTCCGCGCGTCGCCGGCTTCATCATTCGCGATCAATCGCCGATTGCGAGCAACTGGCGCGCCGATTCGACGCTGCGCGACTATCTGACGCGGAACGGCATCGTCGCGATCTCGGACGTGGATACGCGCGCGCTGACGCGCGTGCTGCGGTCGTCGGGCGTCATGCGGGGCATCATCGCGACGGGGGATGTCGATCCGCAGCGGCTCGTCGAGAAGGCGCGCGATCTGCCGCAAATGGAGGGGTCGGATCTGGTTCGCGACGTCACGTGCGAAGCGCCGTTCGACTGGCAGCCCGACGAGAGCGCGACAGGCGAGTTCGCTCCACCGCCGCAGCGCCGCGCCGGCCGCCCGCTGCGAATCGCGGCGTACGACTACGGGATGAAGTTCAACATCCTGAGGCGCTTCACCGCGCATGGCTGCGACGTCCGCGTGTATCCGGCGACGGTGCCGGCGAAAGAACTGCTCGCCTCGAATCCTGACGGCGTGTTCCTGAGCAACGGCCCGGGGGATCCCGCCGTGCTCGATTACGCCGTCGACAACGCGCGCGCGTTGGTGAAGGAAGACGTGCCGGTCTTCGGCATCTGTCTCGGCCACCAGGTTCTCTCGCTCGCGATGGGCGCGCAGACCTACAAGCTGAAGTTCGGCCACCGCGGCGCGAACCATCCGGTGAAAGAGCTGGAGAGCGGGAAGGTCGAGATCACGTCGCAGAACCACGGCTTTGCGGTCGATCCCGCGACCGTGCCGTCCGACGTGAAAGTGACGCACGTCAACTTGTACGACAGGACGATCGAGGGGCTGCGGCATCGAACGAAGCCTGTCTTCTGCGTGCAGTATCATCCCGAGGCCGCTCCGGGTCCGCACGACGCCGACTATCTCTTCCGGCAGTTCCTGGACGAGATGGAAAGGCGCGCCTAAATGCCAAAACGAACCGACATCAAGCGCATCCTCGTCATCGGCTCCGGTCCGATCGTGATCGGCCAGGCGTGCGAGTTCGATTATTCCGGCACGCAGGCGTGCAAGGCGCTTCGCGACGAGGGGCTCGAGGTCGTGCTGGTCAACAGCAATCCCGCGACGATCATGACGGATCCGGAGATCGCGGATCGGACGTACGTCGAGCCGCTCACGCCGGAAGTCTTGGCCGCGATCATCGAGCGCGAAAAACCGGACGCCGTCCTGCCGACCGTCGGCGGGCAGACGGCGCTCAATCTCGCGGTCGCGCTCGGCGAGAACGGCACGCTCGAGAAATACGGCGTCGAGTTGATCGGCGCGTCGGTCGACGCGATCAAGGTTGCGGAGGATCGCCTGCTCTTCCGCGACGCGATGAAAGAGATTGGCGCGGACGTTCCGAACAGCCGCTACGTGAAATCGATCGAGGAAGCGCTGGCGGTCGTCGAAGAGCTCGGCTTCCCGGTGATCATCCGCCCGTCGTTCACGCTCGGCGGGGTCGGCGGCGGCATCGCGTACAACATCGAAGAATTCCGCGAGCTCGCGGGCCGCGGCCTCGACATGAGTCCGGTCCACGAGGTGCTGCTCGAGGAATCGGTGATCGGGTGGAAGGAATTCGAGCTCGAGGTGATGCGCGATCGCGCCGACAACTTCGTCGTCATCTGCTCGATCGAGAACGTCGACCCGATGGGCGTGCACACGGGCGACAGCATCACCGTCGCGCCGGCGCTGACGCTCACGGATCGCGAGTACCAGCGCATGCGCGACCTCGGCCGCCGCATCATCCGGCGCGTCGGCGTCGAGACCGGGGGATCGAACATCCAATTCGCGATCGATCCGGCGAACGGCCGGATCATCGTCATCGAGATGAACCCGCGCGTGTCGCGCTCGTCGGCGCTCGCGTCGAAGGCGACCGGGTTTCCCATCGCGAAGATCGCGGCGAAGCTCGCGCTCGGCTACACGCTCGACGAGATCCCCAACGACATCACGCGCCTCACGCCGGCGTCGTTCGAGCCGACCATCGACTACGTCGTCGTCAAGGTCCCGCGCTGGGCCTTCGAGAAGTTCCCGCGCGCCGATCGCACCTTGACGACGCAGATGAAGTCGGTGGGCGAGGTGATGGCGATCGGGAGGACGTTCAAGGAAGCCTTCATGAAGGCGTTCCGATCGCTCGAGCTGGGCTCGACGGGCTCGCTCATCGATCAACCCGGTACGCGACCGTCCGACGGCCCGCCGTCGGAAGAGGATGAAGGCGCGCTGCAGCGCGAGCTCAGTATTCCGACCGATCGCCGCATGTGGGCGGTGTTCCGCGCGCTCGAGCGCGGATGGTCGGTCGATCAGCTCCACGAGCTGACGAAGATCGATCCGTGGTTCCTCACGCAGTTCTCGCAGATCGTGGAGCTGTGCCGATCGGCGAGCCTCGTCGGACAGCGAGGCATCTCGCCCGACATGCTGCGGACGTTGAAGCGCGCGGGCCTGAGCGATCGGGATCTCGGAACGATTCTCGGGACCGACGAGGACGCGGCGCGCAGCCTCCGGATCGAGAACGGCCTCGTGCCGGCCTTTAAGCGGATCGATACGTGCGCCGCCGAGTTCGAGTCGTTCACGCCATATCTCTACGGCACCTACGAGAAGGAGTGCGAGGCGGATCCGACGCCGCGGCGGAAGGTCGTCATCCTCGGCAGCGGTCCGAACCGCATCGGGCAGGGTCTCGAGTTCGACTACTGCTGCTGCCATGCCGCGTTCGCGCTGCGCGACGAAGGCTTCGAGACCGTGATGATCAACTGCAATCCGGAGACCGTCTCCACCGACTACGACACCGTCGATCGGTTGTACTTCGAGCCGCTGACGTTCGAGGACGTGTCATCGATCATCGCGCGCGAGCAGCAGGGCGGACCCAGCTCCGGCGGAGCCGCGAGCGTTCATAACGACGTGTCGTGCGTCGTGCAGTACGGCGGGCAGACGCCGCTGAAGCTCGCGCTGTCGCTGCAGGCGGCGGGCATCCGCATTCTCGGCACATCGCCGGACTCGATCGATCTGGCTGAAGACCGCGAACGCTTCGCGCAGCTGCTGTGGGATTTGGGGATCCCGCAGGCGCCGAGCGGCACCGCCACGAGCGTCGCCGAAGCGCGCGAGGTTGCCGCGAAGATCGGCTTTCCGCTCGTCGTCCGGCCGTCGTACGTGCTCGGTGGGCGCGCGATGGCCATCGTGTACGACACGGCCACGCTCGACCGCTACATGGCGAACGCCGTCGCCGCGTCGCCGGGACATCCGATCCTGATCGACAAGTTCCTCGAGGATGCGTTCGAGCTCGACGTGGACGCGGTCGCAGACGCGACCGGCGCCGTCGTCATCGGCGGCATCATGGAGCACATCGAGGAAGCGGGGATCCATTCGGGCGACAGCTCGTGCGTCGTGCCGCCGTACCTCGTCGCGCCGCGGCACGTCGCGCAGATTCGCGACTACACGCGGCGGATCGCGCGGGCGCTGAAAGTCGTCGGCCTCATGAACGCGCAGTTCGCGATCAAGGACGACACGGTGTACGTCCTCGAGGTGAACCCGCGCGCGTCGCGGACGGTTCCGTATCTGTCGAAGGCTACCGGTGTGCCGCTCGCGAAGGTCGCGGCGCGCGTGATGATCGGTCGTACGCTGGCGGAGCAGGGCTTGACGGCGGACCTCGAGGTCGCTGGCGTATTCGTCAAGACGCCGGTGTTCCCGTTCGTGCGGTTCCCGGGCGTGGACACGATTCTCGGACCGGAGATGAAGTCGACGGGCGAAGTGATGGGCGGCGCGCCGTCGTTCGGCATGGCGTACGCGAAGGCGCAGATCGCCGCAGGTGTGCGGCTTCCGTCGGAAGGCGCGGCGTTCATTTCGGTCAACAACTACGACAAGCCGGCCGTCGTGCCGATCGCGCGCGACTTGAGGGCCGTCGGCTTCCGGCTGATCGCGACGCGCGGCACGGCGAACTTCCTGCGCGCCCACGGCCTCGAGACCGAGATCGTGTTCAAGGTGAACGAAGGGCGTCCGCACGTCGGCGACGAGATTCTCAACAATCGCATTCAGCTCATCATCAACACGCCGCTCGGCCGCGAGTCGTTTTTCGACGATCGCACGGTGCGCCGGATTGCGATGATGCACGGCGTTCCCTGCATCACGACGTTGACGGGCGCCGCGGCGGTCGTCAACGCGATCCGCGCGCTGCGCACCGAGGGGCTGACGGTCCGCGCGCTCCAGGAGCATCACGCAGAAACTGCCACGGGGCGCACCTAGCCGGTCCGCGCTTTCTTCGCGGTTGCCGTCCGCGCCGCGCGAAATCCTCCACGTTCGCCGCACGTAGCGGCTCTTGCATCGACGGCGCGCCATGCGGGCGCCCGCCGCGCTTCTCGCGCTGCCGCTTGCCGCGGGCTGCGGCATCGGTCTGCTTCTGTTCGAATCGGAACAGTTCGCGGTTCGACTGGCCGCGGCGGCGGCGTTGTGCGCGCTCGCGGCGATGGCGTGCTGCGCCGACGATCGGCCGGCGGACGCCACGAGCTGCGTCGTGCTCGGCGCGCTCGTCGCGGGCATCTCGCTCGGCGTGACGTCCGCGCGGCGCGCGTATCATCCGCCGCTTCTCGCGTGGTTCGAATCGGCGGGCGCGGACGCGCACGCATCAGTAACGCTCCGAGGCACGCTTCGCGAGGATGCGGCCGCGAGTGCCGCGGGCGTCTCGCTCGCGATGGACGTGACGCATGCCGGTACTGTTCGCGCGTCAGGCGGTGTCCGGCTGTCCGTGGCGGGCGCGCTCGCGATCGACGCGATGCGCGAATGGCGAGCCGGACGGCACGTAAGGGTGATCGCCTCGCTGCGCGCGCCGATCGCCTATGTGAATCCGGGCGTGCCGGACGAGCGGCGGTCGCTCGCGCGCCGGGGCGTCGCGCTCGTCGGCTCCGTCAAGAGCGCGGCGCTCGTCGACGTCGTGAGCCGCGGCTCGCCGATCGACGAGTGGTCGGCACGCGTTCGCGCGTGGACACGATCGGCGATCGCGCGGTCGGTCGGTCCATGGTCGGAACGATCGGCCGGCATCGCCACGGCGATCGTGATTGGCGATCGGACCGGCCTCTCCCAAGAGGACGAGCGGAGGCTGCAGGAAGCGGGCACGTATCACGTGATCGCGATCTCTGGCGGGAACGTCGCGATTCTCGCGGTGCTGATCCTCGCCTTCCTGCGCGCGGTGCGCGTTCCGCGCAAATGGGCGTCGGCGCTCACGATCGTCGCGCTCCTCGCGTATTCGCGCGTGACCGTCGCCGCGCCATCCGTCGACCGCGCGATCGCGGCGGCGGTAATCGTTCTCATCGGACGGCTCATCGAGCAGCACGGTCCGTCGCTCAACGTGCTCGGCGTCGCGGCGTCTATCGCGCTGGCCGTCTCTCCGGTCACGGCCTTCGATCCTGGATTTCTTCTCTCGTTCGGCGCAACCGCGGCGATTCTGGTCGGCGTCGCGGCGTCGCGCGCGTCATCGCGCTCCAATTCGGCATCGTCGCGCGCCCGCGCGGCGCCCTCGCTCGTGCGCGCATGCCGCGGCCTGTTGACGGCGACGATCGCCGCGGAGCTGGCGCTCGGGCCGATGACCGCGGCGCTCTTCGGGCGCATCACGATTGCCGGCCTTCTGCTGAACTTCGCCGCGATTCCATTGATGTCGATCGTCCAGTCGGGCTCGCTGGCGGCGCTTGCCGCGTCCGCCATCGATCCGCGTGCCGCCTTCTGGAGCGGTTCCATCGTCCATGGCGCCGCGCGAGGTCTCGTCGACTCGGCGCGATTGATGGAGGTGGCGCCGTGGCTCGCGCGGGAAGTTGCGCCGCCATCCTGGCCGATCGTCGTCATCTACTACGCGGCGCTCGTGACCGCCGTGAGCATTCCGCGCATGCGCCGCGGTGCGATCTCGGTGGTCATGCTCTCGGCGCTCGTCATCGTCATCGCGCCGCAGGCAACCGCGCGCGACGGGATCGCGAGCGCGCCGCGTGGGACTCTGAGGGTTGCGTTTCTCGATGTCGGACAGGGTGACGCGACATTGATCGTGCTGCCGGATGGCCGGGCGATGCTCGTCGATGCCGGCGGGCTGCCTGCCGCTCCGCTCCGCGATCCGAGCGATGCCGCCGCGTTCGACATCGGCGAGCGCGTCGTCGCGCCCGCGCTGCGGGCATTCGGTGTCCGGTCGCTCGAGACGCTCGTCCTGACACATGGCGATCCAGACCATATCGGCGGCGCTCCAGCGATCGTCCGGAGCTTTCGTCCGCGCGCGATATGGGAGGGCATCACCGTGCCGCGGCACGCGCCAGTCGCACTGATGCGCGAGTACGCGTTGGCCCGCGGCGCTGAGTGGCGGAACGTGCAGACCGCCGATCGCATTCACGTCGCGGGTGTTGATGTGATCGCGCTCCATCCGCCGCAGCCCGAATGGGAACGGCAGCGCGTGCGGAACGACGACTCGGTTGTGTTGATGCTCACGTACGGCGCGGTGTCGGTGATTCTGCCGGGCGACATCGGGCGCGAAGGGGAGTCCGCCGTTTTACGCCACGTCCGGCGATCACGGCTGACGCTGCTCAAAGTGCCGCATCACGGAAGCGCGACCTCGAGCACATGGGAATTCGTCCGCGCAGTGAATCCGAGCGCCGTCATCGTGAGCGCCGGAAGGGACAACCGATTCGGCCATCCCGCTCCGGTGGTCGTCGACCGGTACCGAACGATCGGCGCGGCGATCTTCTCAACGGCGGCGGATGGTGCGGTCATCGTGGACATCGACGGGACGAACGCGCTGATAACCGGTTGGGGCAGCCGCCGAAGTCTACTGGTTGGACTGCCCAACGGCCTCCCGGTGGGCACGATGAACACGATGACACGATGAGCTCGATTCTCGCGGGTTGAAGTTCGAATGCGAGAAGCCAATCGAGGTTTCGCTACAAGGGCTGGCGTATTCCGGGCCAAAAGATCGATTTGATTGTTGAGGGCGTCGTCCTCGTAGAGATCAAAGCGGTTCCTCAACAACGTCAACTCCACGTGTCGCAGGTGGTGTCGTACCTAAAGACCACTGGTCTTCGTGTCGGTTTGCTCATGAACTTCAATACACCTCGTTTGAAGGATGGACTTCGCCGCATCGTTCTCTAACTACATCGTGCTCATCGTGCCATCGTGTCGGCGTCGTGATCCGTCACGGTGGAGGCTCCTTCAATGTTTCGATTTCACTCTCTGCCACTCGCGCTCCATCTCTTCCAAGCTCGCGTCGTGGATCGACGCGCCATTTGACTCGAACACCTGCTCGACCTTCTGAAAGCGCTCGCTGAACTTCTGATTGGCTTTGCGCAGGGCGGATTCGGCCTCCACGCCCAACTTGCGCGCGAGATTCGCAATCGCGAACAGCAGATCACCCATCTCTTCCTCGACGCGAGCCGGCGGTTCCTTGTCGATCGCGTGCTCCAGCTCGTCGATCTCTTCGCGGATCTTTGCGACCACGTCCTTCGACGCGGCCCAGTCGAAACCGACGGCCGCCACGCGCGTGCCAATCTCGTGCGCGCCGAGCAGCGCCGGCAGCGCTTTCGGCATGCTTTTGAGCACCGATCGCTGCCGCCCCGCGTCGGACTGCTCACGTGCCTTGATCGCTTCCCATTGCTCGAGGACCTGGCCCGGCGTGGTGACGTCCTTCGTGTCTCCGAAGACGTGCGGGTGACGCCGCACGAGCTTCGCGGTGATGTGGCGCAGCGACTCGGCGACGGTGAATCGCCCTTCGTCTGCAGCGATCTGCGCGAGAAAGACGCCTTCGAACAGCAAGTCTCCAATCTCGCCGCGGAGGTCGTCGTGGTCGCCTCGATCGATCGCGTCCAGCACTTCGTACGTTTCTTCCAGCACGAACGGTCGAAGCGTCTCGAACGTCTGCTCGCGATCCCATGGACAACCGCCCGGACCGCGCAGACGACGCATCACGTCGACGAGTTGTTGAAACGCCTCGCCAGCGTGCGGTGATGAGTCACTCTTGGTGCGACGGCGGGGCGAGCGCGATACGACACGCCTCTTGGAGGCACGTTTTGCCATTTCGCGACTATGCTAGCATTCGAGCGTGGACGATCCCGGCGCCTCTGACCTGACCTTTTCCGGCTTCGTGCTCTCGCTCGCGACGACCGCGGCGGTGCACTTCGGCGATCTCCCCGATCCGTCGACGGGCCGCAAGGGCGATCAGGATCTCCCCTCGGCCGCGCGCGTCATCGAGCTCTTGACGATGCTGCAGCAGAAGACCAAGGGCAACTTGATCGAGCAGGAGGAGCGCTTGCTCGACGATCTACTCTACGAACTGCGGCTCCGCTTCGTGCAGGGCCAGCAGAACGACACACGGATCATCGAGCCCTGAAGATCACCTTTCTCGGCACGGGCACTTCGAGCGGCGTGCCCATGATCGGCTGCGACTGCGCGACCTGCCGCTCGACAGATCCGCGCGACAAGCGTCTGCGCCCGTCCATCCACATCGAGACCGACGATGGTCTGTCGCTGCTCGTCGACGCGGGCCCCGACCTTCGCGCGCAGGCGTTGACGCATCGCATCCGCCGGCTCGATGCCATCTTCTTCACGCACGGCCACGCGGACCACATCCTCGGCCTCGACGACGTGCGCCGCTACAACTTCATGCAGCAGCGTCCGATGCCGTGCTTCGGCGACGAGCGGACGATCGCGGACGTCCGGCAGGCGTTTGCCTACGCGTTCGATCCCGAGACGCAAAAGGGCGGCGGGCTTCCGCAGATCATCACCTTCGTCGTCGCCGGGCCGTTCTGCGTGGGGCGTCAAGAGATCGTGCCCGTGCCGATCTTTCACGGACGGCGGCCGATTCTCGGCCTGCGCCTCGGACGCTTCGCGTATCTCACCGATTGCAGCGCGATCCCGGATGACTCGTGGCCGCTCCTGGACGGCCTCGACGTGTTGGTGATCGACGCGCTGCGCGATCGCCCGCATCCGACGCATTTCACGCTCGACGAAGCGGTCGGCGCGAGCCGCCGCATCGCCGCGCAGTGCACGTACTTCACCCACATGTGCCACGATTTGCCGCACGAGGCGACCAACGCCCGTCTGCCCGCGCGCATCGAGCTGGCCTATGATGGGCTGGTCATTGATATAGAGACATCGGCTCTGGGCCTTAAGTGATCACCGCAACCTTTCCGGACGGCGCGCCGCCGAGATGGCATCAGCCGGTTCTCGCGCTCGGCAACTTCGATGGGCTCCATCGCGGGCACATGAAGATCATCGACCGCGTGCGCCGCCGCGCGGGGGAGCGCGGCGGTACGCCCGCGGCGATGACGTTCGATCCGCACCCGTCGCGCGTCCTTCGTCCGGACAAGGCGCCGCCGCTCCTGATGACGACCGCGCAAAAGCTCGAAGCGCTCGGACGTGCGGGCATGCAGGGCGTCGCCGTGGTGCGCTTCACGCACGAGCTGTCGACATGGGATCCCGAACGCTTCGTGCGAACGGTCCTCGTCGAGTGGCTGCGCGTGGCCGAAGTGTGGGTGGGCGCCAACTTTCTCTTCGGCCACGATCGCGCGGGCACGTTCACCGTGCTGCGCAGCCTCGGCGCGCGCTACGGCTTCCGCGCGGAGAAAATCGATCCGGTTCGCTACAAGGACTTCGTCGTCAGCAGCACGCGCATTCGCCGGCTCGTGTCGGAAGGGCGTGTGGACGAAGCGGCCGCGCTCCTCGGACATCATTTCTTCCTGGATGGGACGGTCACGCGCGGCGCGGGCCGCGGCCGGGACATTGGATTCCCCACCGCGAACCTCTGCACCGACAACGAGCTCGTGCCGCCGTCCGGCGTGTACGCGACGCTCGTGACGATCGACGGCGTCGTCCATCCATCGGTCACGAACATCGGCGTGCGCCCGACGTTCGCCGACACCGATCGCACGACGATCGAAGCGCACGTCTTCGACGTGAACCGCGATTTGTACGGCGATCAACTGCGGCTCTCGTTCGTGCAGCGGCTGCGCGACGAGCGGGCGTTCCCAGACGTCGACGCGCTGCGCGCCCAGATCGACGCGGACTGCCGCAGCGCGCGCCGGCTCTTCAGCCGGATTTCGCTGTAGAATCGTCGCTATGTCTCAACCGCGAGAAACGCCCACGATGGTGCTGCGCCTGTCGGTGCCGTCCGACAGCGCGTTCCCGTCGATTGCGTCGGATCTCGCGATCAAGATCGCCGAGTTCCTCGGGCGGCCGGACGCCGCCGCGGCCGGCGAGGCCGTGAAGGCGCTCGCGGCCAAAGTGGCGCCCTCGGGCGCCGACAAGAGCGACGAGATCACGTTCGAGTTCCACCAGGTGGACGGCGAGCTGCGGATCGAGGCGCGGTGCGCGGGCCGCTCGTCCGAAGCGCGGCATCCGTTGCCGACCTAAGCGCCGCGCGGTCGATCCATTCAGCCTGGCGCTCCGCGACTTAACCGGATCATTCGATGCGTCTGTTCAATACGCTCACTCGCCGCGAGGAACCGTTCGCGCCGTCGCGCGACAACCGCGTGCGGATGTATTGCTGCGGGCTGACGGCCTACGCGCGCGGCCACATCGGCAACTTCCGGACGTTCGTCGCGATCGACGTGCTGCGCCGCGCGCTCAAGCATCAGGAAGGGTTCGACGTCCGCCACGTCATGAATTTCACGGACGTCGACGACCGCACGATTCTCGAATCGCAGAAGGCGGGCGTGCCGCTGCGCGAGTACACCGATCGCTACGTCCAGGCGTATCGCGAGGACGCCGCCGCGCTCGGGATGGAAACCGTCGAGGAGAGTCCGCGGGCGACCGATCCCGAGAACATCGAAGCGATGGGAGACACGATCAAGTCGCTGGAGGCGAGGGGCCACACGTATCGCAGCGACGGATCGATCTACTTCAAGATCGACACGCTGCCGGACTACGGCAAGCTCGCGCGGCTCGATCACGCCGGCATCAAGAGCGGCGCGCGCGTCGACAGCGACAAGTACGACAAGGAGAACGCCCGCGACTTCGTCCTGTGGAAGGCGACGAAGCCCGGCGAGCCGACGTGGGATCCGGGCATCGGGCCCGGGCGTCCGGGATGGCACATCGAGTGCTCCGCGATGGCGCTTCGCCTCCTGGGCGAGCCGCCGCTCGACATCCATGCGGGAGGCGTCGATCTGATCTTTCCGCACCACGAGAACGAGATCGCGCAGAGCGAAGGCGCGACCGGGCGCCCGTTCTCGCGATTCTGGGTGCACGTCGAGCATTTGATGATCGAGGAGTCCGAGGGCAAGGCGGACAAGATGTCCAAGTCGCTCGGCAACGTGTACAACCTGCAGGACGTGATCGATCGCGGCTTCCGTCCGTCGGCGCTGCGGTACCTCTATCTCGGCGTGCACTATCGCAAGCAGCTCCGGTTTTCGTGGACAGCGATGGCGCAGGCCGAAGAAGCCCTGCGGCGCCTGGCGGACTTTCTCGCGCGCCTCGAGTCGCTGACCTCGAAGCCGTCGAAGAGCGCATCGGGCCGCGAGGCCATCGCCGCGCGGCTCGCGCAAGCGCGCGACGGTTTTGCCGCGCACGTCGCGGCCGATCTCAACACCGCGGCGGCGCTCGGGGAAGTGTTCGATCTCGTCCGCGAGCTCAACGCGGCGATCGACGCCGGCGATCTCGACGCGGCGGATGTGCCCGCCGTGCGCGAGACGTTCGAGCGCTTCGATCGCGTGCTCGGTGTACTGTCGCTGCGGCGCGCGGAGGACGAGCGCCCGCCGGTGCCGGTCGAGGAGATCGAACGGAAGATTGCGGCGCGGCGCGACGCACGGGCGGCGCGCAACTTCGCCGAAGGCGATCGCATCCGCAAGGAGCTCGAGGCGCAAGGGATCATCCTCGAGGACACCGGCAGCGCGACGCGCTGGAAACGGAAATAGAGGCGGCGCAAAAGAGCTATGAGTGGTCCAGAGATCAAGACGCCGCTGCCAGGGCCGAAGGCGAAGGCCATCATCGATCGCGATCGCAAGTACGTGTCGCCCTCCTACACGCGCGATTATCCGTTCGTGATCGCGAGAGGCGAGGGCGCGATCGTCGAGGACGTCGACGGCAACCGGTTCCTCGATTGCGCGGCGGGCATTGCCGTCAACTCGACCGGCGTGAGCCATCCCGAGGTCGTGAAGGCGATCGTCGAGCAGGCGCAGAAGTTCATCCACATGTCGGGCACCGACTTCTACTACGAGCCGCAGGTGCGGCTCGCGGAGGAGCTCGCCTCCATCGCGCCGATTGACGGCGGCGTGCGCACGTTCTTCGCCAACTCCGGAACCGAAGCGACGGAAGCGGCGATCAAGCTCGCGCGGTACTACACGAAGCGGCAGGGGATCATCGCGTTCCTCGGCGCGTTCCACGGCCGCTCGATGGGATCGCTGTCGCTGACGGCGAGCAAGGCGGTGCAGCGCCGCGGCTTCGGCCCGTTCGTGCCGGGCGTGTATCACGCGCCGTATCCCGATCCGTATCGCGCCGCGAGCCCGGAGGCCGCGGCCGCGCAGTCGCTGTCGTTCATCGAAGATCAACTGTTCACGCACCTCGTTGCGCCCGATGAGATCGCGGCCGTGGTCGTCGAGCCGATTCAAGGCGAAGGCGGGTATGTGGTGCCGCCGCCGTCGTTCCTGCAAGGCCTGCGCGAGCTGACCAGGAAGCACGGCATCCTCCTGGTCGTCGACGAAGTGCAGTCGGGGATGGGGCGCACCGGCAAGATGTTCGCCTCCGATCACATCGATCTGAAGGCCGACATCGTCACCATCGCGAAAGGCATTGCGTCAGGATTGCCGCTCGGCGTGACGTGCGCGCGTGCCGACGTCATGTCCTGGCCGCCCGGCGCCCATGCGAGCACGTTCGGCGGCAATCCGGTCGCGTGCGCCGCCGCCAACAAGACGATCGAGCTGCTGAAGACGCGCTTGATTGCGAATGCCGCCGACGTCGGAGGCCACCTGATGACGTCGATCAGGAATCTCCAGGAGAAACATCAGATCATCGGCGACGTGCGCGGCAGGGGACTGATGATTGGCTTGGAGCTGGTGAAGGACCGCCAGACGAAGGCGCGCGCCGTGGACGAGCGCAACGCGGTCGTGCAGGCGGCGTTCCGCCGCGGCCTGCTGATCCTCGGCGCCGGCAAGAACGCGATTCGCCTCGCGCCGCCCCTCGTCTTCACCCGCGAGCAGGCGGACACCGTGGTCCGCATTCTCGACGAATCCCTGATGGAAGTGACGTCCGGAGCCGGATCCTGATCGATCCGCCGATCTGAACCCGGCTCCTCGCGCGTTCCGCGAATCTATCCTTATCTGCCTCGCCCTCGGCTCGGCCGGGCGACGGTCCGCAGCGCCTGCCGGCGAGCGTCGATCTCCTGCAGCACGCTCGGCAGCACGTTGCGAGCCGCGAGGATCTCGTACATCGTGTCCTGGACCTTCGCGGCTTCCGCTGTTTCTCCCTGCTTCTCGAGCAGCTTCGTCAGCTCGTCCACGTAGATCTTGTAGTCGACGTGGCCGAGTGATTCCGCCGCGACGTCCGCGTTCGTGACGAGCGCCGCCTTGAGGTCGGCTTCGGCTCTCGCCGGCTGCGCGGGCTCGAGCTTGATCGAGCCGCCGATCGCGGCGCACGACTTCAGCGTTTGATCCGCGCCCGCGGGGAGCGTCAGCACCTTGGCGTCGGCCGCGACCGAGAGCGCGAGCGGAATGCGCGCGTGCTTCGCCACGCGCCGATCGGCCAGCTTGTCGACGACCTCGCGCAGCGTTTTGTTCGCGTCGGTGAGCACCCGGCTGCCATCGAACGCCATCACGCGGCTCACTTCGTCCGAGAAGAAGTCTTGCGCGATCACTTCTTCCTCGAACTCTCTCGCCGGCGCGATCTGCAGCAGCAGCGGCTTCGATACGACGTCCCCGTCGGGCGTGTGCAGCGCCGCCTGCAGCAGATAGCGTCCCGGCTCCGCGACGTCGATGCCATTCAGTCCGGCGGTCACGTACACCGCCTTGTACAGCGCCTCGCCCGGCTGCAGCGTCGTCGGCTTCGGCTCCATGCAGTACTGCGCGAACGGCACGTACTGCCGCGCGGGCGATCCCTGACGCTTGATCGCGATCGTGATGCCGTCGAGTGTGTTGAGCAAGTTGTCGTTCACGATCTGCGGTGTCTTCGACGCGTTCATCAGCTTCAGCTCGACGACGACCGGCTCGAGGAATTCGAACGTGGGCGTCGCGCGGTTGACGCGGAGCGTCAAGGTGAGCGGCGGATCCTTCTGCAGGCGCGCCCGCTCGAAGCCGTGGTGATCGAACCAGTTCGCGTCTCCCATCCGCACGAAGCGCTCCGGCGCGTGGCGCATGAAGAGCAGCTCCGGATCGCTGAACCGGAACTCGAAGTCGGCGAAGAACGCCGACTGCCCGCCCGTGACGCCGTACGGATAGTTCATGAAGCTCCGCGCCTCCGGCTCGTCGATGAGCGGGATCCACGGCGTCCCATACGGCGCGCCGAGCGACTTCTGCCACGAGTGCGCCAGGTTGAACGCGTGTCCCATTTCGTGCACCGCCGTCCAGAACCTGTTGCGTGCGACGTAGGCCGCGGGATCCGGATCCCCGGGAGGCGGATCCGAGATGAACGAGTTGTAGAAGAGGGACGTGCCCTGGCGATGGTTCGGACCGATGTCGTCGAACATGATCCCGCCGAGGCCCGTGCCCATCTCGTGCTGGTTCGCGAAGAGCGTCCACAGCGACCACTGCGCGACGTTCGCGAAGCGCGACCAATACACGACCATCGCGTCGTGCATTTCCATGTCGCTCCACGTGCCGCCCGGCGGAGCCGGCAGCACGCTCGCGCCGGACGTGACGGACGTGTCGAATCCGGATCGCTGAAAGACGCTCCGAATGCTGAGCGTCTCGCACGGCATCGCCGGCGGATGATTCGGATGCGCGCACGTGGCGATCTGCGTCACCGGCACGACCGGCGTCTCGCTGTCGAACTCGAACTCCACCTTGCGGTAGTAGCGCGAGTGGAACTTGAAGAGCCGGATCCTCGGCAGCAGGCCCGCGCCCGTGAAGATCACTTTGGCTTTCCGGAGTCCCGGAATGATCGTGGACGCTACGGTGATGTCGACCGTCGTGTAGCCGAACGGCGTGACGGCCGGATCCTTGTACCAGATCCCGCCGGTGTACTTGTGCGGTCCCGTCGCGTGGACGCTCGCGATCCAGTGGAGCCGTTGGACGGGGGAGATGGGGATCGTGCCGCTCGCGGTCATCTGCGGATAGCGTCCGTCGACGTCGAGCCGCAGCTCTTCGCCGGCGATGGCGGGAATCAGCTCTGGACCGGATGCTTCGAGATCGGCGTCGAATCCGCTGTTGGCGGCGCCGGCCGCGAGGCCGGGAATGATGCTCAGCGCGCTGTAGAGACCACTGACGCGGGTGGCGTGGAGTGATTCCGCCGTTTCGCTGCGCGTTGCGTCCTCTGAGGACATCGGGTCAACGTCGTGCATACTGACCTCCAATCCAACTCGGACCTGCAGCCCCTCCGAACTGCTACATGTCGTCGAACTGCTACATGTCGTCGAACGCTACATGTACTTGAATGCCTCCGTGGATGCGCGGCGCACAATCGAGCCGTCGGGTTTGATGGAAATGCCGATGTGCAGATCGCCGGTGAGCGTCTCGGTGAAGGAGGCGCTCTTCTTGCCGACGCGGATGTCGATCTTGGCGGTGCCAGGATCGTGCGCGACCTGGACGGAGTCCGCAAGCCCGATCTGCGTGCGCGTGCGCACTTGATCTTTGCGGTACACCTCCCGGCCGTCGACAAAGATAGCTACGGGGTCGCCCCCGAAGCCTTCCTGGAGTGCGATGTGAAGCTGCGGCATGCGAACTTCCCGCGAGATGCGTTTGCAGTGAACCAGTGGGAGGCGTTCGTTATACACCCAGACGGCGCGAAACGGATCCTGGTTTCTGACGGATTTCTGATGTTTTTTCCGACGCGTCGCCGATAATTCTCGAAGAGTGACGGGATGACGGAATCGAGCGCGTCGAAGGATCCGCCGGGAGAGCCGCGAGAGACGCTCGTCGAGTTGCTGACGAGGAAGATCGTCGGCCAACCGGCAGCTCTGCAATACATCGTCCCTTACGTGGAGATGTATCAGGCGAGCCTCACGCCGCCGGATCGTCCCGCCGGAATTTTTCTCCTCCTCGGTCCAACCGGCACGGGGAAGACGCGCACGGTCGAAGCGCTTGCCGAAGTGCTGCACGGATCGTCGAAAGCGGTCCTGAAGATCGACTGCGGCGAGTTTCAGTCCGATCACGAGGTCGCCAAGCTCATCGGCGCGCCTCCGGGGTATCTCGGCCACCGCGAGACCAAGCCGATGCTGACCAACGAGCGTCTCGCCGCGGTCACCTCGTCGGGATGCGATCTGTCGCTCGTGCTCTTCGACGAGATCGAGAAGGCGGCGCCGTCGCTGACGCTCCTCCTGCTCGGCATCCTCGACAAGGGCACGCTGAATCTCGGCGACAACACGGTCGTGAACTTCGAGCGATCGTTCATCTTCCTCACGAGCAATCTCGGCGCGCGCGAGATGTCGAAGGAAGTGCAGCCGGACATCGGCTTTCATCCCGGCGAGAACCGCACGGCGGAGCAGATCGCCGGACGCCTCGAGGCGATCGGGCTCGGCGCCGTGCGGAAGCGCTTCTCGCCGGAGTTCGTCAATCGCATCGACGTCGTCGTCACGTATCAACCGCTCGATGCGGACGCGATCGCGCGAATCCTCGATCATCACATCGAGGAGCTGCAGCGGCACGTGCACACACGGCTCGCCGATCGATCGTTCGAGATCGACGTGACGCCCGCCGCGCGCGCGGTCCTCCTGAGCCGCGGCGTGAGCCCGCAGTACGGCGCGCGCGAATTGAAGCGGACGATCCATCGTCTGCTGACGCAGCCGCTGGCGTCGCTCGTCGCGTCGAATCAGATCGCGCCGGGCACGCGCGTCATCGCCGACGCGGGCGAAGGGGACGCGCTGACGCTGACGCCGCTCGACGAGCCGGCGACGACGATGCCGCCGCCGCGCGAGGAGCCGGTGGTGCTGATGCTCGACGACAATCCGGCGCTGCTCGGATGGCTCGAGTCGGTGTTGGCCGGCACCGGATTCGTCGCGCTGTCGTCCGGCACGGCGTCGCACGCGCGCGAGCTCGTCGCCGTGCGCCGGCCCGACGTCGCGCTGCTCGACATCGTGCTGCCCGACGGCGACGGCATGTCGCTCGCGATGGAGCTGCGGACGCAGTTCCCGCGAATGCAGATCATCTTGATGACCGGCACGGAGCTGACGGCGGACGAGACCGCCGTCTGCGAGCGCTACGACATTCCGGTGCTGCGCAAGCCGTTCCTCGGTCAGGATGCGATCAGCCTGATCCAAGCGCGCTTCGTCCACTCGAAGGCCGGGCGCTTCGGCGTCAGGTAATCACCGACTCGCTCCGGATCCGATCTTGCTCACGCGAGATCTTCATGACGCTCGAGCGTCAGGCGCTCGGAAAAACCGGCGAAGATCTCGCCGCTGCAGAACTCGAACGGCTAGGGTACGCAATTCTCGCGCGCCGCTATCGCACGCGCTATGGAGAAATCGACATCGTGGCGCGCGACGGCGAGACGTTGGTGTTCGTCGAAGTGAAGGCGCGCACCGGAGGAGAGTTCGGTATCGCGCTGGACGCGATCACAGCGCAGAAGCGCCGCAGGGTCGTGCTGATGGCGACCGACTACCTCGCGCGCCACGATCTCGATCAGGTCGCGTGCCGCTTCGACGTCGTCGCGATCGACGACGTCGCGTCATGCGCGCGGCTGACGCTCATCCGCGACGCGTGGTGATGCCCGCCTCGCCTTGCCCGTCGCGGAACCCGTGTGGTACCCTAGGGATTCGGACGAGCCGGCCACAGCGGCCGTCAGCGCCACACGACGCGGGAATAACTCAGTGGTAGAGTGCGACCTTGCCAAGGTCGAAGTCGCGGGTTCGAATCCCGTTTCCCGCTCCAACCTTCGCCAAACGCTCGCTTCGCTCGCGGCTACGGTTGGCAGGCCGCCAAACGCTCGCTTCGCTCGCGGCTACGGTTGGCAGGCCGCCGAACGCTGGCGTCGCTCGCGGCCACGGTTGGCAGGCCGCCAAACGCTCGCGTCGCTCGCGGCTACGGTTGGCAGGCGGCCAAACGCTCGCTTCGCTCGCGGCGGGCGACGGAGGACGTTCCGTTCGTCGCGAGTGTTGGTTGATCTTGCCGCGCTCTGCCTCTGGACTCCGGACTCATTCCTGCGAGAGAATTTCCAGTCGGGCTTCCTGACGGCGCCGTCGCCAAGTGGTAAGGCAGAGGTCTGCAAAACCTCCATCCCCGGTTCAAATCCGGGCGGCGCCTCCAATCTTCAACTTCGCTCGGTGGGGCCCCTTTCGATTCCCCACCTCGCTGCGCGCTCACGGTCGTTCGGCGAACGCTAACGCGTTCTCGCCTCACGACCGGCGCTCGCTTGCGGCCGCAGGCGTTCTTCTTCCGATTCACCCGCAAGAAGTTCCGACCGGTTGTCGGCGAATTCGTGCGGACCGCGTTCGTCGATTTTGGGACCATTTGTGGGCAAACGGTGTGCGGACATTCCCCTTGTGCTTCGACAACAGCCGCGCTACTGTGGTCCCTGTCGAAGCGAGAGGGAAAAGCATGTCGACAGATCGGATGGATCGGATGGATCTCCCGCAAGGCACGCTCGATCTTCTCATTCTGAAGGCCGTCGCCCTTGAGCCGCAGCACGGCTGGGCCATTTCGCAGCGTCTTCATCAGATGTCGACCGCAACCCTCCAGATTCGGCAGGGGTCACTCTATCCCGCCCTACACCGGCTCGAAAGACGCGGGTGGATCAAGGCACGATGGAGCACCTCCGAGAACAACCGGCGCGCCAAGTACTACGAATTGACGCGGCGAGGACATGCGCAACTGGAGACCCAGACCGAGGCGTGGCGGAAGCTGACGACAACGATCGGTCAGATACTCGAATCGAACTGAGAAGGCCATGCTCAGCGATTGGATGCTGCGATTACGTGCGTTGATCAAGCGGACGGCCGTTGAGGAGGAGATCGACACCGAGTTGCGGTTTCATTTCGACCGCCAAGTCGAATCCTATATCGCAGAAGGATTGACACCTTCAGAGGCCGCCCGCCGCGCGCGGATCGCATTCGGCCATTTCGATCACATCAAGGAAGAATATCGCGATGCCTTTGGTACACGCCTTCTCGACGATCTGAAGCAAGACGTCGGTTATGGTGCCCGCGCGCTGCTTCGGACTCCTGGGTTCACGTGCATCGCTCTGCTGACGGTGGGCATAGGCATCGGCGCGAGCTCAGCGATCTTCAGCGTCGTGAACGCCGTGCTGATTCGAGACTTGCCGTACGGTGACGTGACACGACTCGTGTACGTCGGCGTCCGGAACCCCAAACTGACGGACATTCCCATCGAGTCCCAAGATGGCATAGGCGCTTTCGCGCCGAGCAACGCTGACTTCGATGACCTTCGAAGCGCGGCAACGTCATTCTCGAATCTGACGATATTTGCGCAGGACGCGCTAACGCTGGTCGATCGTGACTCCACTGAGCGCATCGGCGGCGCACGCGTCAACGGCGACTTCTTTCGAACGATCGATGTCCGGCCAGAGATCGGCCGAGTCCTCGGACCAGACGATGACGGCATCGGACGTCCGCGTGTTGCCGTCATCAGCCATCGCCTGTGGCAGACTGCGTTCGCCGGCGCACCAGACATCTTGACGCGTCAACTAAGTCTCGGCGGCGGCGCCTATGACGTAGTCGGCGTGATGCCGCCGCTGTTCTTGTATCCTCGCGCGTCTGACGTCGGTCCGGATGCGGTGTCGAAGGTTACTGACGTGTGGATTCCTATGGCCTTGACGGCTCAGCAGCAGGCGGAGCGCGATTTTTCAAACAACACTGCCGCAATTGGCCGCCTGAAGCCTGGTGTGTCAGTCAGAGATGCCCAGGCGGAAATGAGCGTGCTGATGGCACGTATCGACGAACGCCATTCCCGCGATTGGAAGGGATGGCACGCGGTCGTGACGCCGATGGCGGACTCGGCCGTGCGCAATGTTCGTCGTCCCATCTGGTTCCTTTTCGGAGCCGTGCTGCTAGTCCTGTTGATTGCATGCAGCAACGCCGCGCATCTCACGCTGGCGCGTGCGGAGGGCCGCAACCACGAGATTGGGGTTCGAGCGGCGCTGGGCGCCGGTCGCGGCCGACTCGTTCGGCAACTGCTCACAGAGGCCATGCTGCTGGCCATCGCCGGGGGTGCGCTCGGTATCGGTGTCTCGTACGCCGTTGTGCTCCTGCTGCCATTCGTCGATCCCGGAAACGTCCCAAGGCTAGGGGAAGCCTCTGTCGACTGGCGAGTGCTCTTGTTCGGAGGAGGCCTGTCGATTTTCACCGGCATGACCTTCGGACTGTTCCCGGCACTGACGGTCTCTCGAACGGAGATCGGCGATGTCATCAAGCGGGCTGGCCGTGCCCGGACGACAGGCACCAGTCGAATGCGCGGGACATTGGTAGTTCTGCAAGTAAGTCTCGCAGTTCTACTGGTGGCAGGCGCGACCCTCCTCCTTGAGAGCTACAGGAACGTCCTGATGGCCGATCGAGGGTTCTCGTCGTCAACGCTGACACTGCGAATCTCACTGGATGGCGGATATCGCGAGGCGGAGCGGAGGCGTGCCTTTTTCCGGCAGTTGCTCAGCGACGTACGCGCCCTGCCCAACGTCGAGACGGCCGGGGGCGTGAATGCATTGCCGCTGAGCGGCTCAGAGGCAATGAGTTTCTTCACCTTGGACGGCTTCGCCAACAAGCAAGACCAGATGGTGAACACTCGGTGGGTTTCGGCGGGGTATTTCAACGCGATGGGAACAGCTCTCTTGGAGGGACGGGCCATCGAGGATTCGGATATCGAAGGACGGCCGCCCGTTGTCGTGGTGAACAAGGCATTCGCGAGCCGGTACTACCCTGGGGCCAGCGCCGTTGGCAGGCGATTCAGAATTCGCGGGCTCGATCCCAGCGACCCGCCTCGGCCGTGGTCGACGATTGTCGGTGTTGTTGCGGACGTTCGACATTCGAACCTCGAGGATGCGCCACCACCCCAAGTCTACAGCTCCCTCTATCAAGGCGAGCCTATGGACAGCCTGTACGTGGCCGTACAAACGCGCGTCGCGCCCGACGCCATGGTGTCGACGGTGCGCCGGACGATTCGGAATATCGATCCGCAGCTCGCGCTGGCCGACATTCACGTCATGGGAGAACTCGTGTCCGAAGCGACCGCGCGACGGCGCTTTCAGACAACTTTGCTAACGGCCTTCGGCGTTATTGCGCTGGCGTTGGCCGCTGGCGGCCTCTATGGTCTGATGTCGTACACCGTGCGGCAAAGAACAAGGGAGATTGGGGTGCGACTGGCACTGGGAGCCCGCACCAGCGATGTTCTGTTGCTGGTGGCCGGTCATGGCGCCAAGATCACGCTGCTAGGCATCTCGATTGGCGCTGTGGCGGCCCTCATGCTAGCGAGGGTGTTGGCGTCAACCCTCTACGGCGTCGCACCCACCGATCCCGGAGCGATTGTTGTCACGGTTGCTGTCCTGATGGGCGCGGCATTGCTCGCATGTCTCATGCCCGCGCGCCGTGCGATTCGCTTGGACCCTGTGAAGACGCTGCGGGAGGATTGACCCGGAGCAGGGCAAGCTCACGACGTACTTGCTGAACGTGTCGCGCAAGCGTGGCGCTTCGAAGGCAAGGCTTCGTGAACGACTGCGCACTTGATGACAATGGCTCAACCATCTTTTCTGGTCAGACGCCCTCGTTCCAACTCGTGAGATTTAGACCTCGCCTAACGATTCTTGACTCAGACGCCTCAACGAATATTCGGCCGACGGTGCGGCCCCCCCATACGTCGGAATCGCACCAGGTGGTTCGCCCCACATTCTCATGCCCACCACGGCGGTGAGCGTCGAGGGCATCCCCACCGGCTGCTGTCCGACCATACACGTGTGAATCCGAACCAGCGGTGCGTTGCGCGCAGTCTCATTGCACTTGCGCTAGCGGCTGCCCCGCCAGCAGTCATGGCGAACGATCTGCAGCCGCCGACCGGCAAATCGAGCGTCGGCGTGATGGCCTATGTATGGACGGACGCCAGCCGCGACGAGGTCCTGACCGAGGACGCGAGCGACAAACGCGAATTCAGCGTCAGCGTCTGGTACCCCACGGACGTCATCTCCAAACCTGAGGCCCCATATCTGCCGGACTTTGAGTCGTGGCGCTCGAAGATCGGCGAGCAACGGCTCAAGGAGAATCTCGGCGGCGCCTGGGACGCGGTGCAATCATCAAGGGCGCTGGCACACGTCGGTGCGCCGCTCGCCAAGGGCCGGCAACGGTATCCTCTTCTGGTATTTCTGCCCGGCCTTGGGATGAACACGCGCGTCTATTCGTCGCTGCTCGGGGACTTGGCCAGTCACGGGTACGTGATCGTCGCCGTGGACCCGACCTACGAAGTGTTTGCGACGACATTGGGGGCCGGCCGTGTTGCCGGTTTCGCGTCTCCGGGATGGTTCCAGCCGCCGGTTGAGAACATCGTTCGCTACGAGCGAGGTCGACTGCTCGTCTGGGCTGCGGACGCCCGTTTTGCACTCGAACGGCTGCGACGTCAGCCGCCATTCGATCGGCGTGTGGACTGGTCCAGCATCGGCGCGCTCGGACACTCCGCAGGCGCCCGTGTCGCGGCACACCTCTGTCAGACTGAACGCAACGTGAAGGGCTGCCTGAACCTCGACGGCTTTGCAGGCTTCGAGCCGTTCTTCGCCGAACCCGGAAGCACGTTTGAAAAACGATTCGCGATGATTCACATGGTGATTCCGGACCCGACCGACGCACAGTTGAACCAGATGGGATGGAGTCGGGAAGACATGCTCAAAGAAAAGGCACGGCAGCGTGCCGCTGGGATCCGACTCTTCGAATCTGTGCGGTCCGGCAGCATAGAGATCACGTTGAGTCCCCCCGGAATGGGGCATGGCAGCTTTACTGACCTCCCGCTGCTGGGCAACGGTCCGCCCGGCGATCATCGGCGTGCGATGAACCTGATACGGGAGTTCTCGCGCGCCTTCTTCGACAGAACGCTCAAAGGTCAAGACAAGCCAGAACTCGAGTTGGTTCCTTCGGCCGGCGACGTCGCACTCGAACGATATGTCTACAAGGGCCCGGCGCCGAAACAGTGATCTCCCGTTGGGCCGTTCTGATGAGCCCAAATCGATTGAATCGATTGAATCGACTGAAGCCGACTGCTGGGAGAGGATCGTCCAGCACTGGGCGCCGCGACTGAACGGTAAACAAGGACACCGACGCGTTCGTTCGCGCTCGCCCTCTCCTTCACGTCGCGCCAGGCGGCTCAGGGCGGGGCGGGCCGACGCCAACATGAGCTTGCCGACACGACCATCGTCAACCTTCAGCAGCGCCATTTCACATTGGTTCATTCCGGTCACACGGGTGACTGCGCAGGTGCGATAGAGTGGCCCCAGAGAGGCCAGCAAGCGCAACGGCGAACTGCTCGCTCTTGCGGTCGGCCGATTTGAGGTCTTCGTCACGGCTGATCGCAATCTGTCGTACCAGCAAGACCCTTCGGCATTCGACATCGCGATCGTGGTTGCTCGTAGCATGTAGCATGTGGCAATCGCTTGAGGATCTGCGTGCACTGGTGCCTCGACTTCTCGAAGTCCTTCCAACCGCTGCGCGTCGCGCCGTGACCTTGGTGCAGCGCTAATGGGAACCAGCACGCGGCGAATTGATGCGTTCGAGATCCGCGAGGCCGTACCGTCGGACGTTGATGGGATCGCGCTGGCCCATCGCGACTCCATCCAGTCCATTGGCCCCACGTACTACTCTGATGACGTCGTCGCGTGGTGGCAGGAAGCCATCGAAGGTCAGCTCTACCTCAAGGCGATGGACGGCGGAGAAGTGTTCTTCATCGCCCTCGGAGACGTCGACGGCAGGCGCGCCGTCCTTGGATTCGCCAGCGACTACTGCATCGAAGGACAGAGGCACGGGACCTCGGTGTACGTGCGTGGCCGCTCAGCGCGGCAGGGCATTGGCTCGGCGCTCCTCGCGAGGGCCGAAGCGCACGCGGTCGAGACCGGCGCAACAAGCATCGAGATCGAAGCGTCGCGTGCCGGTGTGGACTTCTACCGGGCGAACGGCTTCATCGAGGTAGGACGCGGCGAGACGCGCCTGACGACGGGCCGCTCGATGGAGTGCGTGTGCATGCGGAAGGACCTTTCAGGCGTCACTCCCTGACGCAACGTATGGAGATCGCCATCTGCTTGTTGCCGGCGCGATGGCGGCTGAGGGACTGCCCGCCTTTTGCCGAACGCCCAAGCCGACGCCGGCACACGACTCACCGGACCGCACCAGCGTGGGACTGTCGCAAGACTCGCACGATCTCGAGATAGAACTTCGCGACTAGCGCGGCGTCGAAAATAGACGGGCGCCACGGCCGGCTCGCCGGCCGCCACCGTCATCGATCCCGGTCCTTGCTCACGAGATGTTCCACCGGCGTCGCGGACGCTCAAGATGGTGGCTCGGCACCGTCCGTCAGTAATCGTGTCCGCTCGACCCGTCGGGCGGCCGAGATGCGGCGCCTCCACCCGCGAGCCAGGACGGGGCGCGTGCAAGATTCCCGGGTCCATTCGTTCTGACTATTACAAGGCGCAGGTGGCCGGAACATCGTTCCAGACTCGTCGCGGCGGATCGTGCCCCGCGACAGCCACTGACGCGATGGCATCGTCCATAAGGAAGCACAGGAATCAGCGAGAGGAGGCCGCATGAAACTGCTGGCCGTTGTCATGTCAGTGTGTGTGGTGGCCGGCGCGGCAGGCTCGGGGCAGACCCACCGCACCACGGTCGAACCAAGAACTGCGCCGGCGCCGGTGTCGACTGCCGTCGACAAAGGGGCCCGGTGGTTGGCGTCCGTGCAGGGCGCCGACGGCGGGTGGGGACAGGACGGAGGCGAGGCGTCCTCCGCGCGGCCGGGAGAGCGGCTGGAATCGAGCGGCAACGACGTCGCCAACACGGCGGTCGCGGCCCTTGCGCTCCTGCAGGCCGGCAGACAGTACGAGCCGCAGGTGGAACGCGCACTCGCATTCATCCTGCAGCGGATCGAGGCGAGTCCAGCCGACGGCCTGGCGATCACCGATCGCCAGGGCACGCAGATCCAGCGAAAGCTGGGCCCGTACATCGACACGTTTCTCGCGTCGATGCTGATGTCGCAGATTGACGGACGCGCGTCGACGCCGGCGCTGAACGCTCGAATCCGCAAGGCGCTGCAGAAGACGGTCGCGAAGATCGAGAAGCATCAGCAGTCGGACGGAAGTTGGAACATTGCCGGCGGCTGGGCGCCGGTGCTCGGCACGTCGATGGCCTCGCGCAGCTTATTCGCCGCCAAGAACAGCGGCGTCGCGGTGGATGCCGCAGTGTTGGAGCGCGCCGAAACCTACACGGTGAGCGCCCTCCGCGCCGTCCCGCGGCCCGACGCTCGAGGCGCGGCCGTCGCCGGGAGACTCGTCGCTGCCGCGCCCGCCGAGGCCGCAGGCGTCCCCCTGTATCAGAGCGCGCAGGCGCTGGAGCAATTGAGCCGCACCGCGGCGGACAGAGAGAAGAACGCCCGTGAGATCAGCGCGATTCAAGGTCAGCTCGCCAATGCGGCCTTCGTCAGTGGATTCGGGTCGATGGGCGGCGAGGAGTTCTTCTCCTATCTCAACATCAGTGACAGCATGAAGCGCGTCGGCGGCGACGGCTGGTCGAAATGGCATGCGAACATCACGCAGAAGATTCTCGGCCTGCAGAACAGCGATGGCACATGGGCCGGTCACCACTGCATCACTGGAAGAGTAGCGATGACCAGTGCGGCGATCCTGAACCTCACGGTCGATCGTGCGCGTTGACCGCCGCGTCTTCTTGTTGACGGCGACGGCCGCCGCCGCATGCTCGTGGAAACGTGAGCGCGGCTCGCTGGCGCGGGCCGCGCAGTATCTCTGGGCACAGCAGTCAGCCGACGGAGGCTTCCACAGCACCACGTACGGACTGCTTCGTTCCGGCCAGTCGTTGACGCCCTTCGTACTCGGTGCGTTGCTGCGCGTTCCCGATGACACAGTGCGCGCCCCCGCCGGCGCCGTCGATCGCGCGATTGCATTCATCAGAAAGCACACGAGCGTCGACGGGGCCGTGGGCGTAACAGGCGGCGATGCGGATTATCCGAACTACGCCACCGCGCTCGGCGTCGATGCTCTGGTCGCTGCGCACGGCGGCCTGCCCGCCGTAGCTCAGAGAGCGAAGGCGGATTCGTGGACGGCGGATATCGCGCCGATGGTCGCGCAGCTGCGAGCGCAGCAGTTCTGCGAGGCCAACGGCTGGACACCGGAACACACGCCCTACGGAGGTTGGGGAATGGGAGGCACGATTCGCCGCCCGCCCGACGCCGGCCATGTGGACCTGTCGATGACGCGGTTCGTGCTCGAAGCGCTGCGCGCTTCCGGTCTCGAGAGCACGGATCCGGCGATGACTCGAGCGCGTGTGTTTCTCGAGCGGTCACAGAATCACGACGGCGGATTCTTCTTCTCACCCGTCACGCCGGCGCTCAACAAGGCGGGCCAGACCGCCGAAGGATTCGTCAGCTACGGCACGGCCACGGCCGATGGCGTGTTGGCGCTCAGGGCGTGTGGAGTTCCAGACAGCGACGACCGAATTGCCAGAGCGATCGCATGGCTCGACAGAAATCACCAGTCCGACCGAGTGCCGGGATTCGACGATGATGAGAGTCCGCAGACTTCGTGGAGAACAGGCCTGCGCTTCTATTACGCCGCCGCGATCGCACGTGCGCGGCCTCAGCGGCGCGTGCGACTCCCTGAGCAGGCAGACGATGGCAGTTTTCGCAACGCCAACAGCCGCGTCAAGGAGGACGATCCGCTTATTGCGACGGCGTTCGCCATCCATTGTTTGATCGGCGGGGTCCCCTGCACCCCGCCTGGCTCGCTCCGCTGCGCGGCATAGGACGCCGCTTCGCTGCGCTCGCTATGATCACGCGCGCTGGAAGGCAAGAAGGAGACGCTGTCGCGCCCTTATAATCCACAAGGCTCGGCATTCGCACCCGGCACCGGCGCTCGCGACGCGAAACTGAATCGTGACGTCGCGCTCAAAGTCCTGCCGGACTTATCTGCCAGCGACTCGTGTAGCATCTTCGAGTCCTCTCTCCGACAATGGAACGACGAGCGTGACGACAAGTGATCTGATCGACCGCCTCGCAGCGCACAAAACGCTTGGCAAGGCGCCGCGCGTGGAGCTGGAGTGGCTGGTTGAGCACGGCACGTTCCGGCGACTCGAGGAAGGCGACGTCCTCTCCTCGAAGGGACAGCCGGTCACCGGCATGTTCATCGTGTTGTCGGGCACCCTGGCGATTCTGGTCGATCGCGGCGCCGGCCGTCACAAGCTGCTCGAATGGCGTGGTGGCGACATCGCCGGCATGCTCCCGTACTCGCGACTCGTGAGCCCACCAGGCGACTCCCTCGCGCAGGAGCCGACCGAAATCCTATTCATCCCGCGCGAAGCTCTTGCGGCCCTCATCCGCGACTGCCACGAAATTACGTCGCTCCTCGTGCACACGATGGTCGATCGCGCGCGGTATTTCACGTCGAGCGGGCTGCACGACGAAAAGATGATGTCGCTCGGGAAGCTTTCGGCGGGTCTGGCCCACGAACTGAACAACCCGGTTTCGGCGATCGAACGGGGAGCGTCGCTCCTCGAGATCCGGCTCGAAGAGACGGAGCGGGCGACGCGCGCGCTCGGTGCGTCGCGCCTGACCGACGATCAGCTGGCGGTCGTCGATGCGGTACGCCAATCCTGTGTCGCCGACCGCGAACCTGGCGTGCTGTCGCCGATTCAGCAGGCCGACCGTGAAGACGCGATCGGCGACTGGCTCGATACCCATGGCGTCGACGAAGCTCTTGCCGGACCGCTCGCCGATACGCCCGTCACGATCGACGCGCTCGACAGGGTGGCCGATGCCGTAGAGGGGCCCGCACTCGCCGCGGCCTTGAGGTCGGTGGCGGCCGCGTGCGCCGTCCGCGGCATCGCGGTGGAGATCCATGAAGCGGCGCGACGAATCTCCGGACTGGTGACAGCCATCAAGGGATTCACTCACATGGACCAGGCCATGGTCGCGGAGCCCGTCAACCTCGTGACCGGCGTCGGCAACACGGTCGCCGTCCTGAACGCCAAAGCCAAGGCAAAAACGGTCACAGTCACGATGTCGACACCGCAGGATCTCCCCTTCGTTCGCGGCTTCGCGGGCGAGCTCAATCAGATCTGGAGCAACCTCATCGACAACGCGCTCGATGCGGCGCCGACCGGTGGACGCGTCGACGTCTCCGCCCGGGTCGAGCGCCATCGCGTCGTCGTTTGCATCACCGATAACGGCGCCGGGATTCCCGCCGACGTCCTCGAGCGCATCTTCGAGCCGTTCTTCACCACGAAACCCGTGGGCAAGGGAACGGGTCTCGGCCTCGATATCGTTCGCCGTCTCGTCAGCCACAACGACGGCGAGATCGAGGTCGAGTCAGCTCCCGGAAGAACGGAGTTTCGTGTCGCACTTCCAATCGCTGACCATCAGCGCGGCAATGGTTCAACGTGAACAAACCGGCTCTCCTTGTCGTCGATGACGATGCGCAGGTGCTCGCGGCCGTACGCCGCGATTTGCGCTCACGCTACCGTCAAACCTACACCGTCATCAGCGCCTCCTCGGGCGAGGAGGCCGTCGCCACCATCAAAGAGCTCAAGGCACGTGGCGATTCGCTGGCGATCGTCATCAGCGATCAGCGGATGCCGGGTATGCAGGGCACGGACGTGCTGGCGCAAGCGCGCGACGCATATCCACTGGCGCGGCGCGTGATGCTGACGGCGTACTCGGACATCGACGCCGCGATCAAGGCCATCAACGTCGCGCACCTCGATCACTACTTGTCGAAGCCCTGGGATCCGCCAGAGGAATGCCTGTTCCCGGTAGTTGACGATCTGCTCGACGCCTGGCAGGCGGCGTACCTCCCCGAGGAAAAAGGACTCAGACTGGTCGGTCATCAGTGGTCGCCGCGGTCCCACGTGATCAAGCAGTTCCTGGCGGGCAACTTGATCCCGTATCGCTGGCTGGATGTCGCACGTCATCCGGATTCGCACAGCTTGCTCGACGCCGCCGGAATTGGCGCCAGCGATCTGCCTGCGCTCTTCTTCGACGACGGAACGGCGTTGCGGAATCCTGAACCGCGCGAGGTGGCCGCGCGTCTTGGCCGATCGCTGTCCGCGTCGCTCGAGCTGTACGATCTCGTCATTGCCGGCGGCGGCCCGTCGGGGCTTGCCGCGGCTGTCTACGGTGCGTCGGAGGGTTTGCGAACGCTGCTGCTCGATCGGCACGCGCCTGGCGGTCAGGCTGGAACCAGCTCACGGATCGAGAACTATCTGGGATTCCCAGCCGGTGTCAGCGGCAGCGAGCTGACGAGACGGGCAGTCGCGCAGGCGCAAAGGCTGGGCGCCGAATTACTCGTGCCTCTCGAAGTCACTGCCGCCACCATCGACGAGGGGTACAAGCACTTGACGCTCGGCGACGGCCGCACCGTCGTGACCCGTACGCTGCTGGCCGCGACGGGCATGGAGTATCGCCAACATCCCGCGGCCGGTTGCGACGCTCATACGGGTGCCGGCGTCTACTACGGAGCCGCCACGACCGAAGCGCCGGTCTTCAGCGGTCAGCGAGTGATGGTCGTCGGCGGCGGAAACTCTGCAGGGCAGGCGGCCATGCACCTCTCCCGCTACGCGAGCGAGGTGCAGATCGTGGTGCGCCGGGACTCGCTGCGCGACACCATGTCGCACTATCTGATCGAGCAGATCGAGAGGACGCCAAACATCAGGCTGCGAACGCGAACCGAGCTCAAGCGCGTCGATGGTGACGGTCGTGTCGAGCGCGTGAGGCTCGCACACGACGGCGTCGCCGAAGAAGAATCGATCGACGCGGTGTTCGTGTTCATTGGCACGAAGCCAAGGAGCGGTTGGCTGCCGAGCGGCGTCCTGCGTGACGAGAAGGGATTTGTCACGACCGGACGCGACCTCGCGCCGGATCCACGATTCGCGAGGTTGTGGAAGGAACGCCGCGAACCGATGGCCCTCGAAACCAGCGCTCCGGGCGTATTCGCCGCCGGGGATATTCGCGGTGGCGCGATGAATCGGGTCGCCTCAGCGGTTGGTGAGGGCTCGATGGTCGTACGGTTCGTGCACGAGTACCTGTCGCTGACCTGAGGCGCGTTCGACCACGTGCGGTCCCTTGGCTGCGAAGTCGATGAGACGACCTTGCACACGAGAATCAAACATTGAATCTTTCTGCTTTACAATGCGCGGATGTTGCGGCGCATTGAGCGTGTCGTCGATCTCCTCGATCGTCAACTGAACCAGCTTCACAACGTCTCCGACGCGGACGCGCGCCGCGCGGTCGTCAGCGGCGATCCGGCCGCCGTTCGCGCGATCGACGGGTCCTTCGCGCTCGTCACGGTCGACGGCGTGACCGTGCGAATGGCGCGGTCGCTCGATCGTCCGATGCGCTACTTCCTCGCGAAGCGGCAGGAAGGGCCCGCGCTTTTCGTCGCCGATCGCATCGATACGCTCCAGCGCGCGCTCGAGGACGCTGGTCTCGACCACCAGTTCCATCCAAGCTACACGCGCATGGTGCCGGCCCATCACATCGTCGAGCTCGCGCTGGTGGGATGTCCCGACCCCGATCCCTCCTACACGCGCTTCTTTGCACCGGCGCGGGGGACGCTTCCGCCGGACGTCGGCGAGATCGGCCGGCGATACATCGGCGCGCTCGCCGATGAAATCAGGAAGTGGCTGGTGATGGTGGATCGCGACTCGAACGGCACGGCGCCTATCGGTGTCAGCTTTTCCGGCGGCATCGACAGCGGATCCGTTTTCCTCGTGACGTATTGGACGATGCTGCAACTTGGGATGTCGCCGGCGAGGTTGAAGGCTTTTGTGCTCGATCTCGGCGACGGACCGGACGCCGAACAGGCGCGCGCGCTCTTGCGCGAGACTGGGCTGTCGCTGTTTCTCGAGGAGATACCGGGCCGGCCCGATGATCTGGACGTCGAGCACACGCTGCGCGTCATCGAGGACTACAAGGCGCTCGACGTCGAATGCGCCGCCATGGGACTCGCGCTCTGCAAGCGTATTCGAGAGCGGTATCCCGAGTGGCGATATCTCGCCGATGGCGATGGCGGCGACGAGAATCTGAAGGATTACCCCATCGAGGAGAACCCGGAGCTCACCATCCGCAGCGTCGTCGACAATCTGATGCTGTATCAGGAAGGATGGGGCGTCGGCCGCATCAAGCACTCGCAGATTTACAGTGGCGGGTTGAGCCGAAGCTACGTGCGAACCTATGCGCCGGCGGCAAAGTACGGCTTCGCCGGCTTCAGTCCGTACACGCGCCCGAACGTCATCGAGATTGCGGAAGCGATTCCATTCGCGGCCCTGACGGGCTACGACGTGCCCGCCCTGTACGCGTTGAAAGGGGAGATCGTCAGGCGAGGAATAAAGATCATCACGGGAATGGACATGCCGGTGTTCCCGAAGCGTCGATTCCAGCACGGCGCGACGCCGGTGGATACGCTGCGCGATCGGCTTGGCCATTCGGAACGCGACTACCGACACACGTTCGAGCGCCTCTATGTCTGACGCCGGTGTGTATCCGGCAGAGAGATCGGCGCGCGATCGATTCGTGCTCGACCGTCGTGGGGTCAGACCCCAACACGATCCCTGGCAGCATCGGGGGTTGATTGTCGAGGACGAGCGAGCCGCGGACGGAACTCGCGCCCGCACTGCCACCGTTTTCTTGACCGGCCGCGAATGCCCGTGGCGATGCGCGATGTGCGATCTGTGGCGCTATACCACGCCGACCGTTACCCCTCGCGGCGCGATTCCCTCGCAGATTGCGGCCGCGCGCACCGCGCTCCGCAGCCAGGACGAGCGCGTCAGCGCGATCAAGCTGTACAACGCGGGAAGTTTCTTCGACCCCCGCGCCGTCCCCGTGCAGGACTACGACGCGATTGCCGAAGCCGTGGAAGGAATCTCGCGCGTCGTTGTCGAATCGCATCCCGCGCTCGTCGGTCCACGTGTGGATCGATTGCTCGCGGCCATCGCCCGGCGTGGTGGAACAGCCGGCGCATCGATCGCGCTCGAGGTGGCGATGGGATTGGAAACGGCACATCCCGTCGCGCTGGATCGCCTCAACAAGCGTTTCACGCTCGACCGATTCGACCGAGCCGCGCGGGCGCTCGCCGGACGGGGAGTCGCGCTGCGTGTGTTCTTGCTCATCTCACCGCCGTTCATTTCTGCCGGCGATCAGGATGATTGGCTGCTGCGCTCGCTGGACGCGGCGCTTTCGTGCGGCGCGTCCGCGATCTCGCTCGTGCCGACGCGCACGGGGAATGGCGCGATGGAAGCGCTCGCGGCCGCAGGTTTGTTTCATCCCCCGCAGCTCGAGGACATCGAGCGCACGTTCGCGCTAGCTTTGACGCATGCCGGCAGCCGCGGTCGCGTGTTCGTCGATCTTTGGGACATCGATCGATTTGCGCGTTGCGGGTGCTGTATCGCGCAGCGCCGCGATCGTCTGCAGGCGATGAATCTCGAGCAGATGGTTCTCCCGCTGTCCACGTGTGGCCGCTGCCGCCCGGTTCCGCCGTCATGACGTTCGCACCAGTAACACATATCGACACGGACGTCGCGATCGTTGGTTCGGGGTTCAGCGGATCGCTGACGGCGTTGGCATTGCTGAAGCGAGGGCACCGCGTGGCCCTCGTCGAGCGTGGACGCCATCCGCGATTCGCGATCGGCGAATCGTCGACGCCTCTGGCCAATCTTCTGCTCGAGGAGCTCTCCACGCGGTACGAGCTGCCGCAGCTTCGTCCGTTCTGCAAATGGGGCCCATGGCAGCAGTTTCGTCCCGACGTCGCGTGCGGTCTCAAACGCGGCTTCACGTTCTTCTTTCATCACGCAGGCAGCGAGTTCACCGACGGCGGCGATCGCGGGCGGCAGTTGCTCGTGGCGGCGAGTCCTCACGACGCGATTGCCGATACCCACTGGTATCGCCCGGACTTCGATCAGGCTCTGGCTGAAGAAGCCCACGCCGCAGGTGCTGTTTATCTGGACCTGACGCGTCTCGAGGGCGTGCGCCATGAGGGAGGTCTGTCGATCCTCGACGGCGACCGCGAGGGACACTCCCTTCAGATCAGCGCGCGGTTCGTGATCGACGCCAGCGGGCCGCACGGATTCCTGCATCGCGCGCTACGTCTCGGCGAGGCGCCGCATCGATGGCTTCCACCGACGCAAGGCCTCTACACGCATTTCGAAGACGTCGAAAGGTGGGATCGGCTGCGGCCGACCGAGCAGACGCCGCCGTACCCGGTCGATGATGCCGCGGTTCACCACGTCTTCCCTGGAGGATGGATCTGGGTGCTCCGTTTCAACAACGGCATCACGAGCGCCGGCGCCGCCCTGACCGATGCAGCCGCCGCGAGCATTGGCGCCGCAGACGGCGCCGCGGCATGGACGCGTCTGCTCGCGACGCTGCCGTCCGTCGCGGATCAGTTCCGTCGAGCGCGCGCCACCGTGCCATTCTTCCACGCGCCGCGGCTCGCATTCCGCAGCGCGCGCGCAGCCGGAGCAACGTGGGCGCTGTTGCCCTCGGCGGCCGGAGTGATCGACCCGTTGCTGTCGACCGGATTTCCGTTGACGCTGCTCGGCATTTTGCGTCTGGTCGATGTGTTGGAGCACACGACGCCCGGCGGCGAGCGCGAGACCGCGCTCACCGCGTACGAGCGGGCCACGCTCGCCGAGCTCGATGCGACCGAACGCCTCGTCGCCGCGTTGTACGCGACGATGGAGGATCCGTTCCTGTTCAAGCGCCTCAGCTTGATGTATTTCGCCGCGGCGAGTTTCAGCGAAGCGGCCCGGCGGCTCGGCCGGCCGGAGCTGGCGCCCGGATTCCTCCTCTCGTCGCATCCCGCGTTTGGTCCGGAGCTGGCGGCGTGTGCGTCGCTGGCGGCCGCGCGACCGTCGGGATCGGCAAGACTGGCGCTCGCGCGTCGCATCGATCGCGCAATCGAACCGTTCGATACTGCCGGTCTCCTCGATCCCGCACGCAGGCATTGGTATCCTGTGTTGCCAGCCGACCTCCTCT
>DATBJJ010000136.1:0-28514 GCA_036556425.1 Vicinamibacterales bacterium | reverse complement strand
CGTCCGTCTAAATCGTTCGTCACACGACTCGCCCCCAAAGCCGCCCGATCGACTAACGACCAAGGCTGCCGACTACCGACTGCGACTGACGACTGCGACTAACGACTGTCGACTATCGACTGTCGACTGACCTGATCACTCTCAAAAACGTCTCTCCCAAATCCGCCGCTTTCCGCTCGCCGATGCCGTAGACGTCGCGGAGCGCGTCGAGCGTCGTGGGCTTGAGGCGCGCCATGTCTCGAAGCGTCGTGTCATGGAAGATGACGTACGGAGGCACGCCGCGGCCGCGCGCGATCTCGAGCCGCAGCGCGCGAAGACGCTCGAACAGATCGCGATCGACGTCGTGCCACGTCTCCGCCTCGACGCCGCGAAGGCGGCGCGGCGCGCGATCCTTCTCGACGCGGCGCTGCCGCGCGAGCACGAGATCCGGCTGGCTGTTGGCGTCCTTCAACAGCCGAACGCCGGGTTCCGTCAGCTCGAGTACCGGGAATTCGTCCCCGGTCTGCCGCAACAGTCCGTGGCCCGCGAGCTGCTCAATGTAGCCCCGAACCTCCGGCACACTCATGTCCGCGAGCAGGCCGAACGTGCTCAACTGATCGTGGCGGCGTGCCGACACCTGTTCGCTCTCGCTCCCGCGCAGCACGTTGGTCACGTGCGCGGCGCCGAAGCGCTGCCCGACGCGCGCGACGCACGAGAGAATCTTCCGTGCGAGGACGACCGCATCCGGAACGGTCTCCAACTCGTCGAGACAGTAGTCGCACGCGCCGCAATCCGGCTTCGTATACGACTCGCCGAAGTACCCGATCAAGTGACGATGGCGGCAGCCTACACCTGAGGCGTACCGCTCCATGTCGCGCAAGAGCGATCGCCGCGCATCGGTCAACTCTCCGTTTCGCTCGAGCATCACCTTCCACTTGAGGAAGTCCGCCGTCGAGTAGACGAGGACGCACTCGGCCTCGAGGCCGTCGCGTCCGGCGCGGCCGGATTCCTGCTGATAGTGCTCGACCGACTGCGGCGCGCCCGCGTGCACGACGAAGCGGACGTCCGATCGATCGATGCCCATGCCGAACGCGATCGTCGCGACCACGACGTCGGCATGCTCGTCGAGAAACGCATCCTGATTCCGCGCTCGCTCGTCGTCGGGAAGGCCTGCATGATAGGGGCGGGCGCGGACGCCGCTCTCGACGAGCCACGCCGCGAGCGCGTCGACCTCTTTGCGCGACAGGCAATAGATGATGCCGGCCTGTCCCTGGCGCCTGCTCAAGACGTCGAGAATCTGCCGCTTCAGATTCGCGCGCGGCACCACGCGATAAATCAGATTCGGCCGATCGAACGATCCCACGAGCTCGATGGGGTTCTTCAGCTCGAGCTGCGCGGCGATGTCGCGCCGCACGCGAGCCGTCGCGGTTGCCGTGAACGCGTGCAGGCTGACGGAGGGAAACACCGATCGCAGCCGGCCGAGCTGCCGATATTCGGGACGGAAATCGTGGCCCCATTGGGAGATGCAGTGCGCCTCGTCTACCGCGATGAAGCGCACGTCGCAGCGCTCGAGCCGCGCGAGAAACGCGTCGCTGATGTCGCCGGCGAGCCGTTCGGGCGAGACGTACAAAAGTCGATAGCGTCCCTCGCGCAAGCCGGCCAACACGGACGTTTTCTCGTCAGCGCCGAGCGTGCTGTTGTAGAGCGCCGCCGGCACGCCGTTGCCGACGAGCGTGTCGACTTGATCCTTCATCAACGAAATCAGCGGCGAGACGACAACGCCCAGACCCGGGCGCACGAGCGAAGGCGCCTGAAAGCACAACGACTTTCCGCCGCCGGTCGGGAGCACGACGACGGAGTCGCGCGAGTCGAGGATGGCGCGCATCGCTTCGCGTTGAAGCGGACGGAAGGAGGTATAGCCCCAGTACTGCTCGAGGACACGAAGGAGCGCGTCGGGCGAGGCCGGCTCGGATTCGAAGGCGGATGCCGCCGGGGTGAACACGTCTAGACTCCCTCGACCACGATCAGCGTGCCCTCGGAGGTCGCCTGACGGATCGCGCGTGCTTCGGCATATTCGCTCGAGCTCCACCAAGCCTTGGCGCGCTCGACGGATGGGAACTCGAGGACGACGACGCGCCGCGGCGTCCACGCTCCTTCGAGCACGTCGGATCGGCCGCCGCGCACGATGAACCGGCCGCCGAATGCGGTGATCGTCGGCGTCACCATTTGCCGATACTGTTCGTACCGGACGGGATCCTTGATGTCGACCATTGCGATGACGTAGGCGGCCAAATGCACCTCTCTCGCAGCTTCCAGCTTCCAGCTCCCAGCTGCCAGCTCCCAGCTGCCAGCTTCCAGCTCCCAGCTGCCAGCTGCCAGCTTCCGGCTTCCAGTTAAAACATTCAGATCCTAATCGATCGTTATGATCGGAATGTTCTTAGCTGGAAGCCGGAAGCTGGAAGCCGGAAGCTGGAAGCTGGAAGCTGGAAGCTGGAAGCTAAACGATCACCGAGCAGCACGTGACGCCCGCTTCCGCCTTCGCCAGCTCCGAGACGTCGACCGCGTGGACGCGATACCCGCGCGCGCGAAGGCGCGCAATCGTCCGCACGTGCGCGGCGGCGGAAAGCAATTGGCCGCCGACGCGCAGCACGTTGGCGGCGTTGGGCTCGCCCGGATCGACGGCCACGGTCTCGATGCGGCGGAACACCGTTTCGTCTATCCACTCCGGGTTGCACAACACGCGATCGTCGTCGATGGCCGTCGCGGCCGACTTGAGGTGCAGACACGCGCGCGTTTCCACCGGCACGACCGCGTAGCCGAACGGCTCGACGATGCGGGCGAGCTGATGCGCGCCGTCCTCGTTGGTCCGCGTCGAGAGTCCGACGTAGAGCGTCTTACCGATCCGGAGCACGTCGCCGCCGTCCATCGTGCCAGGCGCCGCGATCGCATGCAGCGTTCGGTACTCGGATAGCACGGCCGCCACTGACGCGCGCTCGTCGCGGCGCGATTCCGCGCCAGGGCGCATCACGATCGCGATCTCGTCGAGCACCAGCGCGACGTCTTCGACGAAGACGGAGTCCGGCAGATCATCGGCGCGCGGCAGATGCCGCACCGTGCACCCCATCAGGCCGAGCGCCGTCTCGTATTGCGCGTGTTGATCCGCGGCGCGCGTCACGTCGATCGGCGCGCGGACCAGATGCGTGAGCTCGCAGCGCGCGAGGCTTTGCGGAACCGGACGGGTGATCGCGATCGGCATGCGCGGCGGTGTGACACAATATCTTGATGCATGCGGCGCTGGATTTCATCCTGAAGATCGACGAGCACCTCTTCTACCTGGCAGAGACGTACGGCGCGTGGGTGTACGGCATCATTTTCCTCATCGTCTTTGCCGAGACCGGTCTCGTCGTCACGCCGATTCTTCCTGGCGACTCGCTGCTTTTTGCGGCCGGCATGGTGTGCGGCGCCGGCCTGCTCAACCCCGTTATCATGGGCGTTGTGCTGCTCGCGGCCGCGGTCATCGGCGACGCGGTGAACTACAGCGTTGGCCGCTCGATGGGTCCGAAGATCTTCTCAGCGCAGGACCAGGAGAGCCGGCTGCACCGGCTGCTCAACCGTGAGCATCTCGAGAAGGCGCATGCCTTTTTCGAGAAGCATGGCGGCAAGGCGATCGTCATCGCCCGCTTCGTGCCCATCGTCCGGACGTTCGTACCGTTTGTCGCTGGTGCGGGCTACATGTCCTACAGCGTCTTCGCGTTCTACAACGTCGCCGGCGCCGTCCTCTGGGTCGCCTCGTGCTTCGGCCTCGGCTACGTATTCGGCAACATCGAGATCGTGAAGCAGAACTTCTCGCTCGTCGCCATCATCATCATCTTCGTGTCGATCGTTCCCATCCTGTGGGAGTTCGTGAAGGCGCGACGATTGAAGACCGCCGGCGGCTAGCACGCGAAGCGCATGCTGACCGAGACTCCTGCCGGCCTCTTCTGCGCTGCCGGCGGATTCCACATCGATCCGTGGGGTCCCGTGGATCGCGCGCTCATCACGCACGCGCACGGCGATCACGCGCGCGGCGGCAGCCGCGCCTACCTCTGCGCCGAATCGTCGAAGCGGTTGCTCGAGCGGCGGTTCGGATCGGAAACGCCCATCGAATCGCTGCCCTATGGCGAGTCCGCCGCCATCGGTGGCGTTCGCGTGTCGTTCCATCCCGCCGGGCACATTCTCGGATCCGCCCAAATCCGGATCGAAGGCGCCGACGGCACATGGGTCGTGACCGGCGACTACAAGCGCGCGGCGGATCCGACATGCGATCCGTTCGAGCCCGTCGAGTGCGACACGTTCGTCACCGAATCGACGTTTGGGCTGCCGATCTATCGCTGGGATCCGGTCCGCCACGTCGTCGACGAAATCCTCGAGTGGTGGGAGGGTAACCGCGCGGACGGCCGGACCTCCGTGCTCTTCTGTTACACGATCGGCAAAGTTCAGCGACTGCTCGCAGAGCTCGCGCGGGTCACGGATCGCCGCGCGTTCGTCCACGGCATGATGCTCTCGATGATCGATGCGTATCGAGAGTCGGGCGTCGCGATGCTGCCCGTCGAATCGGCGACGGAGCAGCCTCGCGGGACGAAGTTCGCCGGCGAGCTCGTGCTCGCGCCGCTCTCCGCGCGCGGCACGCCGTGGATGCGGAGGCTCGGCGATCATTCCGACGCGTTCGCCTCCGGACTCATGCGCGTTCGCGGCGTTCGGCGTCAGCGCGCCTTCGATCGCGGCTTCGTGCTCTCCGATCATGCGGACTGGCCGGCGCTGCTCCAAAGCGTGACCGAGAGCGGGGCCGGCCGCGTGCTCGCCACGCACGGCCATTCCGAGCCGCTCGCGCGCCATCTCCGCAATCAAGGGTTCGAGGCGGGTGTCATTCGCACCGCGTGGGAGGGCGAGCCCACCGGTGATTAGCGATCAAACAACTGAGATCAAATGACTGATCGATGACCCGCTTCGCGCTCCTCTACGACGCGATCGATCGCACGACGTCGACCAACGCGAAGGTCGCCGCGATGGCCGGCTACTTCCGCGTCGCGCCGGCGGCCGACGCCGCATGGGCAGTCTTCTTTCTCACGGGACGCCGGTTGAAACGGCTTCTCCCCTACGCCTCGATCAACGACTGGACGCTCGCGGCGACCGGCATCGAGCAATGGCTGCTCGAAGAGTGCTACTCCGTCGTCGGCGACGGCGCGGAGACCGCCGCGCTCGTGCTCGATCAGCTGCCACCATCGCCCTCCGAAGATTTGCCGCTGCAGCAATGGGTCGAGGATCGCATCGTCACGCTTCGCGGAATGGATCCCGCGCGACAGCAGCACCTCATGACGACGTGGTGGCGCGGGCTCGATCGGCTGCAGCGGTTCCTGCTGCTCAAGCTCGTGACGGGTGAGTTTCGCGTCGGCGTCTCGCAGACGCTCGTCGTTCGCGCGCTCGCGAAGGCGGCCGATCTTCCGCCGACGACGATCGCCGCGCGCCTCATGGGCGAATGGACGCCGTCAGCCGACTGGTACGCGTCCGTGCTCTCGCCGGAACGGACCGATGACGACCGGTCGCGGCCGTATCCGTTCTTCCTCGCGTCGCCCATCGAGGATCCGATTGAAACGCTCGGCGATCCCAACGACTGGCTGATCGAATGGAAGTGGGACGGCATTCGGGCGCAGCTCGTCAAGCGCGCCGGCGCAATCCATCTGTGGTCGCGAGGCGAAGAGCTCATCACCCACCGCTTTCCCGAGATCGTCGCCGCCGCCGCGCGCCTGCCGGAGGGCACGGTGCTCGACGGCGAAGTTCTGGCGTTCCGCGACGAGCGGCCGATGCCGTTCTCCGCGCTGCAGCAGCGCATCGGCCGTCAGAAGCAGGTCGCCCAGCTCGCGCGCACGGTTCCTGCCGTCTTCATGACCTACGACATCCTCGAAGATCGCGGTGAGGACGTTCGTGCGCTCCCGCAGACCGAACGTCGTCGGCGATTGGAGGAGAGATTGGAAGAGGGCCGGCTAGAGCCGGACACACCTGGAGCGTCCGGCTTCAGCCGGACCGACGACGACGTCGATCTGTTCGGTCCGAAGGCCCAAGCGTTGGAAACGCCGGAGTATGCACCGACGACCCTCCGCGCGTCGCCGCTCGTTGCCGCCGCATCGTGGAACGAGCTGGCCGCGCGTCGCGAAGAATCGCGCGGGCGCGGCGTCGAAGGGTTCATGCTCAAGCGCCGCACGTCTACCTACGGCGTGGGCCGAAAGCGCGGGGATTGGTGGAAGTGGAAGATCGACCCGTTCACCGTTGACGCGGTGCTGATCTACGCGCAGCCAGGGAGCGGACGGCGAGCGAGCCTGCTGACGGACTACACGTTTGGCGTATGGCACGAAGGCGAGCTCGTGCCGATTGCCAAGGCGTATTCGGGACTCTCGAACGAGGAAATCGCGGAGATGGATCGATGGATTCGCCGGCACACGCGCGAGCGGTTCGGTCCCGTGCGCCACGTCGAGCCCGTGCACGTCTTCGAGCTCGGCTTCGAGGCGATCGCACGATCCTCGCGCCACCGATCGGGGATCGCGGTGCGCTTCCCGCGCATGCTGCGCTGGCGGAAGGACAAGAAACCCGAGGAGGCTGATACGCTCGAGGGCGTTCAGAAGCTGTTGCCCTGAGCCTTCACGCGCGCAGCGCCGGGGAAACCCGGCCCGCTCCTCTTTCGGAACAGTGCTAGAATCGTCCGGAGAGCTCTCATGTCCGACTGGATCGAACCCGCAGTGAACATCGTTATCGGGGCCTTGGCTTTGGCGCTCCTTGTCAAGTATCGTGACAAGGGAATCTTGAGGCGCATTTGTGAATCCAAGTACCGGCTCCGGACCTGGCTCAAGAGCACCGCAAAGTAGAGCCGGGTCCAGAACCGTCGCGCCCTGAGCCATAAGCCCGCTCTGTCTATCTCTTCTTCGCAATCTCGTCGAGCGCCGCGTCGAGCTTGCGAACCGCGGCCGCGATCGTCCTCGCCGCGCCGATGAAGAACTCCCGCGTCACCGTGTCCGCATCGTCGGTCGGCTTGTGGTGCTGCGCCTCGTCCTCCACGCCGAAGTAGACGAACGGAATGCCCGCCTCGTGAAACGGAAAGTGATCCGATTGGCCGGTCCAATCGTCGGACCGAAGGTCGGGCGTGTCGTGCCCGAAGCGCAGCACGACCGGCACCTCGGCGACGTTCTCGAGGTGCGGTTTGAGGAATGGATAGTGATGGGTGCCCGACGCGAACAGGATGTTCTTGTCGTCTCGCGCGACCATGTCGAGGTTGACGTTGAGCGCCATCGACTCGCGCGGCACCGGCGGCGCGCGAAGGAACGCGCGCGCGCCCTGCAGGCCGGACTCCTCCGCGTCGAGCGCGGCAAAGAGGATCGAGTGCTCGGGCTTTTGCGCGTTCGCGCGAGCAGCGACGGCGAGAAGCGCCGCCACGCCCGACGCGTTGTCGTCCGCGCCATTGTAAACCTGCCCGTTGCGCACGCCCAGGTGATCGTAGTGCGCCGTGATGACAATGTGGCGGGAAGGATCGCGCGTGCCGCGAATCACTCCGAGGACGTTGACGCCGCCGCGATCGTCGGCGTCGCTTCGTCCGCGGAACGCGAACGGATGCTCGTACGACGCGCCGATGGGCGCGATGCCAGACTCTTTGAAGCGGCGGATGATGTACTCGCGAGCCTTTGCCGCGCCGGGTGTTCCGGCGCGGCGTCCTTCCATCGCGTCAGAGGAGAGGGTCTCCAGATCGCGAATCAACTGCGCGCTGTCGATCGACGCCGGCTGCGCGAAGGCGTGCAGCACGGCGACGCAGACGAATACCGCGCGGGCAAGCGCGCGCATCGCCGTCAGCTTCGCGCGCCGGCCGTTGCCGCCGTGCGCGCGGCTTCACGGCGCCGCGTCAAATGGGGCACGATGCCGAGCAGCCGCTGATAGACCATCAGCTGTGCGCGGTGGTGCATCTCGTGCTCCTTCACGGCCAGCAGCATTTCCAACCGCGTCCGCGTCGAGGGCTGAACGGGCGGAGGAAACGAGACGGTTTCCGCGAGCGCCTCGTCCGGCAGCGATTCGAGGAAGCTGGCGAACCGCGCGCCCTCTTCCTCGAGCGCGCGAAGCACGGCTGCTTTCGTCGTGAGCGTCTGCGCGCGCGCCGTCGCGTCGGCGATGCTCTTCCCGTATCGCTCGAAATCGACGAACGTCACGCGATCCGCGCAGAGCGCGATCTGCCACGCCGAACTGCACGCGATGTGCGCGAGCTGCGCGGCGACCGTTCGCGTATCCGCCGTCGGGCTGAACGAGTACTTGTCGTCCGGGATGTCCTCGGCCAGCGCGATCGTGTTCGCGCGCACCGTTCGAAACGCCTCCGCCATCTGCTTTCCGCCGTACACCATCGTCTGACCTCCGCGCCGCCACCGCTGCCGGCGCGAGATCATTGTAGTCGTTTGCGGTCAGAGGCGCTTTGCCACGACGACGCGCGGGCCGTCCTCGATCGTCACCGCATCCGCGCGATCGCCTGGAGCAAATCGAATCCGCACGGCCTCGGCGCCGGCGGGATGAAACACGCGCTGGCCGAGATGAAAGAGCGTTCGCGGCACACCGCCTGGCCGCTGAATGGTCAGATTCTTCTCTGACGCGACGACGAGCTGATCGCCAGCGGCACCGCCGAAGCCGTATGCGCCGGTAATGGCGGCGCGATCGGCGTCGGCCAACGGCTCGTTGGTGTAACGCGGATCGGCGTCGCCGAGCGATTCGAGGTACTTCAGGACTTCTGCCGACGCGGATCCGCCCACGCGCGCGTGAGCAATCAGCGAAATCCCATGCGGGCCCTTCATCTTCTGGATCCCGGGCGACGCCGCCACGAATGCCTTCACCGCGTCGAGCTGTCCCATCATCGTGGCGGAAAACATCGTCGGGGGCGCACCCGCCGCGAGGAGCAGCGACGCGATCTCGCGATTGCCGACGTGCGACGCGGCGCCGAGCGCGGTCTCCCAATCGCCGTAGCCCCAGTCCCACGACGCCTTCGCGAGCGCGGGTCGAGCCGCGAGCAGCTCCTTCACGCGCGCGACGTTTCCATGCGACACGGACACGGTTTCACGAGCGAGATCCGGATCGTGCGCCGGAAACGTCGCCGGAATCGCCGGCGCGGATGAGGGCGCGGCCTGACGGCCGTAGGCGACGGTCGGCGCGGCGGCGAGGGGGGTCAAGAGCAGAAACGTTCGTCGGGACAACGGCACGGTGTCACCTCCATTGCCGCTTTCTACGGCGCACACCCGCGCGGCGCAACCCAGACCCGTGTCAGTTCTGTGTGAGCCGGCAAGGCTCGCGTTTTCAGGATGTTCGGCGGCGAAGTGAGGGAGGATTCGCGAGCGCGTTGACCACGCCGCTCGCGATCGATTCGGCGATCTCGGACTGCACGGGCAGCGTGAACGAGGGCGCGTCGTACGTATGGGCCCAGATGTGTGACTCGTCGGTGATGCGGATCAGATGCGCGATCAGCCGCACCTGCGACGCATCCCGCTTCATCTGCGCGAGGACGATGTAGTCGGCGCGGAGCTCGGTCCCGATCCGCTTGAGATCGCGGAAGGCGCGTGGCTGGTGGAGCGCGGCCGCGTTCCCGATGATCGAGAACCGGCCGACGCGCTCGGAGCTGGCCAGACGCGCGACGGTCGCATCCGCGACCGAACGCGCGATGAGGTCGAAGTCGTCCATGCCCGTTTCGTTGTCGAACGGCACGACGGCGATGCGAACGGGACGTGCCGACGTTCCCACGCGCCACATGCCGGCGACGAGTCCGGCGGTCGCCAGCGCAAAAACGAGAAGCGCGGCGAGCGGCATCCGGGACGCGGATCGCTGGCGAGGCGCCGGCGCCGCGTCCTCGCGCGGCGGCTGCGCGCCGACGGGCGCGATGAACCGGTAACCGCGCCGCGGGAGCGTCTCGATGAACCGCGGCGAGTCGGCAGTGTCGCCGAGCGCCGACCGGATCTGCGCGATGCAGAAGTTGAGGCCGCGCTCGAAATCGACGAACGTTCCGTCCGCCCACACTTGCTGGCGCAGGGTCTCGCGCGAGACGACGACGCCGGGGCTCGCGAGAAGGATCGCGAGCACGCGCGCCGGCTGCGGCTGCAGGCGTACGGGCCGTCCCTCGCGGAACAGCAGCCCTGCTTCCGGATCGAACTCGAACAATCCGAACGACAGACGGCTCACGCGCCCACCATAGCACCTTGCGCCGCGCTTGGCGAACGGACCAAGATCTCCCGGTGACCGATTCACGCACACCGCGCGGCGCCGCGACGCTCGTCCTGCTGGCGCTGTGCGCCCTCGCGTCGATCCGATTGGCCGCGCATCCCGCGCCCTTCAGCTATCTGAACGTCGTCGTTCGCGGCGACGGCCTCTCGGGACGCCTCGTCATCCACGATCTCGACGCGGCGCACGAGCTCTCGCTCGACGATCCGGTACGCCTGTCGGATCCGGCGTTCGTCGATCGGCACGCCGCCGCGCTCGCCCGCGTGCTCGAGCCGCGGCTGCGTTTCGTCGTCGACGGCCGGACGATCGCGTGGACGGTTCTGCAGACGCGGCCGGTCGCCGGGCAGGACGCGATCGAGCTCGAGTGGCGCGCGCCGACGCAGGGAGTCGCGGGCAAGTTGACGATTGCCGCGCATCTCTTTCCGTACGACGACAACCATCAGACCATGGTGAGTCTGTACGAGGGCGAGTTCTTGATGCGGCAGGAGGTGCTGAACAAGAACCGGACCAGCGTCGACTATTTCAGCGGCACGCCGCAGGGATTGTTCGCGGTCTTCTCGACGTTCACCGCGTCCGGCATTCATCACATCGCCATCGGCCCGGATCACATTCTGTTCATCATCGGTCTGTTGCTGCTCGGCGGGAGCCTGCCGCGGCTGCTCGCGATCGTGACGGCCTTCACGCTCGGCCACAGCGTCACGCTCGCGCTCGCGACGCTCCAGATCGTCGATCCTCCGGCCAGAATCGTCGAGCCCGCCATCGCGCTCAGCATCGTCTACGTCGGCGCCGATAACCTGCTCGCCGGCACCAAAGGGCGCGACGTCCGCGCCTGGATCGCGCTCCTCTTCGGCCTCGTGCACGGGTTCGGGTTCGCGAGCGTGCTCCGCGACGCGGGACTGCCCAACCGCGCGCTCGGCATGACGCTCTTCTCGTTCAATCTGGGCGTCGAAATCGGCCAGGCCATCATCGTCATCATCGTCGCCACGGTGCTGTCGATCGTTCGCCGCCGCAACCCCACTCTCGCGCGCCACATTGTGACGGCTGGCTCTGTCGTTGTGATGCTCGCCGGCGCGTTCTGGTTCTTTCAGCGCGTGCTGCCGTAGGAGCCGTGGATTCGCACGAGGAGTAATGGTGGCTTCCGGCTGTAGCCGGAAGCAGCTAACCCCATCGACGTTCACTGGTGGTCTATCGCGGAGTTCGCAGAGGGCATGAGGTCCCGGAGAATACGGACCTCTCAATTCACATCAGCCGAGCGGCCGCGCCGGAGGCGCGGATAGAAGTGCAAGCGAGGGCGCAAATCAGAGCGCCTTCGAAACTCAGTGGCGTTCTGATTCGCGCTCTCGCTTGCACTTCTACCAGCCTGGCCTGCGGCCAGGCTGCCGCTCGTCAAGCCAATCAATTCGGACCTGCCTCGGCGCTTCTCTTGCTCTCCGCGATCTCCGCGATGACGAGATCCGATCGCCTTCCAGTGAACGACGAGGAATGCAGCAACCTGCTATGATCCGCGTCGCGATCTTTTTCATCAACCGAGGGGACTCCGCATGCGCCGTGTGTTGTTGTCGAGCCTACTTCTTCTCGCGTGGGTCGCCGCAATCGCGGCCCAACAGGCGCAACCGGCGCCAAACGTCGCTGAAATCCAGAAGGTCAGGGACAACCTGTTCCTGATCACCGGCGGCGGAGGCAACACCGCGGCATTCATCACCAGCAAGGGCGTGGTTCTCGTGGACACGAAGAACCCGAACTGGGGACAAGCCATACTGGACAAGGTCCGGACGGTCACCGACAAGCCGATCACGACGATCATCAACACGCACACGCACGGCGACCACAACGGCAGCAACGAGTTCTTCCCCGCGTCGGTCGACATCATCGCGCACGAGAACGCGAAAACCGGCATGGAGAAGATGCCGGCCTTCCAGGGAGAGAAGGCGGTGTATCTACCCGATCGCACGTACAAGGATCGGATGACGATCTTCTCGGGCGCCGATCGCGTGGACTTGTACTACTTCGGTCCCGGCCATACCGACGGCGACACGATCGTCGTGTTCCCCGCGCTGCGCGTGGCGCACACCGGCGATCTTTTTGCACGGCCGGCCACGCCTCTCCTCGACGTGAACAACGGCGGGAGCGGCGTCGCGATGCCGCAGACGCTCGCCAAGGCGACGAAAGGCATCAGCGGCGTCGAGACGGTCATTCCCGGGCACTCGGCAGCAACGACCTGGGCGGCGTTCGTGGAATTCGGCGAGTTCAACGCGGCGTTCCTCGACGCCGTCCGGCGCGCCGTGAACGAAGGGAAGACCGCGGAAGACGCTATCTCCGGGCTGACGCTGCCGGCCAAGTTCAAGGACTACGGCATGCAGAACGTGAAAGACAATGTGAACAAGATCTATACCGAGCTCAAGCTCGCGAAATGACGCCGCGACGCCCGACAGCACTCTTGCCTGCCGCCGCACTATGCGCAGCCGTGCTCGTCGCGCACGCGACAGGCATTGCCGCCAAGCAACCGTCCGCGCCGTTCCGGATCGAGGAAGCGACGATCGCGCAGATTCACGCCGCGATGAAAGCGGGCCGGCTCACGTGCCGGGCGCTCGTCGAGCAGTATCTCAAGCGCATCGAGGCATACGACAAGGCCGGACCCGCAATCAACGCGATCGTTGTCGTCAACCCTGAGGCGCTGACGCAGGCCGACGCGATGGACCGCGTCGCTCGTCAGGGGACGTTCTCCGGCGCCCTCTTCTGCATTCCGACAATCGTCAAGGACAACTTCGAAACGATCGGGCTGCAGAGCGCGGCAGGTTCGCTGTCGCTGCAGGGATTCGTCTCGACGCGCGACGCGTTTCAAGTCAAGCGCGTCAGGGAGGCAGGCGCGATCGTGATCGCGAAGTCCAACATGGCCGAGTTTGCGTTCTCGCCGTACGAGACGGTCAGCTCGATCCTGCCGGGCTACACGAAGAACCCCTACGCGCTCGATCGTGTGACGGCGGGCTCGAGCGGAGGCACGGCCGCGGCGGTTGCCGCCAGCTTCGGCGCAATCGGTCTCGGCAGCGACACGGGCAACTCGATCCGCGGGCCGTCGTCGCACCAGGCGCTCGCGGGGATTCGATCGACGATGGGATTGACGAGCCGCAGCGGGGTCGTGCCGTTGAACCTGCTCGCGGATATCGCCGGACCGATGACCCGCACGCTCGAGGACGCGGTCGCGGTCCTGCAGGTGATTGCGGGATCCGATCCCGACGATCCGGTCACCGTTCCGGATTCCCCACTCGCTCGCGATTTCGCCCCTGCGGGACGGTCCGCGACGATCCCGCGCTACGCCGATTACCTGAAAGCGGACGGGCTCAAAGGAAAACGCATCGGCATTCTGCGCCAGGCGTACGAACGCGACACGACGGACGCCGAGATCGTGAAGGTCTTCATGACGGCGGTGGACGACTTGAAGCGAGCCGGCGCGACCATCGTCGATCCGGCGCGCGTCGATCTGGAACAGGCGCGGCGCCCGCAGGGCGCGGGCACGTGCGGCGGCTTCAAGTACGACATCAACCGGTGGCTCGCGATCCACGGCGATCGCGTGCCCGTGAAGAACCTCGCGGCCATCATCCAATCGCGAAGGTTTCATCCGGGCGTTCAGAGGCGCCTCGAGCAGTCGCAGGACGGCACCGAGAACGGACCGGACACGCCGGCGTGCAAGGCGGAGAGCGAGTATCGCGCGGCGGTTCGCGCCGCCGTGCTGAAAACGATGGATGCCGAGAAGCTCGACGCCTTCGTGTATCCGACGTGGAGTAATCCACCTCGGCTCATCGGCGACTTGAACACGCCGCACGGCGACAACAGCCAGTTCTTCTCGCCGACGACCGGCTTCCCGTCGATCAACGTGCCGATGGGCTACACGCGGAACAACACGCTGCCGGCGGGACTCACGTTCTTCGGCCGCGCGTGGGATGAAGGCGGGCTCATCGCGCTGGCGTACGCCTACGAGCAGGCGACGCATCATCGCAGGCCGCCGAAGCTGTGATCCTCACTGCCGATTGAATCGCAGATCCCATACGCGATCCTGAGTCACGCTGAAACTCGTCACCCGTCCGCTGCGGCTGCGATGAAATCGCACGAACCCGAGCCGCGTGTTCGTGAACGCGTCGGCGTAGGCGGGCGTCAGGCGAACCTCGGTGTCCGGACGCTGCCGCGCGACGAGCGCGTCGCCATCACTAGCCATCGTGATCGACGTCTCCGCTTCGTCGCTCGCATACGTACCGGAATAATCGGCGAGCGGCTTTCGCGCCATCTCAGACGGCGGCACGCGCGCGTAGCGGAGAACGCTGCCGTACGGATCCGTGACCGTCAACAGCCGCGGAGACGCGAAGTCGAAGACCTGTCCGTTCGCGCGCGCGAACTCGGTCGGTGATCGCGCGGTCAGCGTCACGTTCCGATCCAGACGCAAGTTCGCGCCCTGCCGCGCGATGACGATCGGCTCGCCCGTGTCCGTGCGGCGATACGTGCCTGCGAGCGCGTCGCGACCACCGTTCGTCTCAGACGACGCTGGAGATGAATCCGTCGCAGTTGTGTCGGCGATCGGCGGCAGATCCAGATACACGTCGGCGATCGCCTGCGCGAACTGATCGGCGTTGGCGGACGCGAGGTTGCAGAGCACCGCGACGGACAACGCGCGGTCGGGATAGTCCGCGAGATACGCGCGATAGCCCGCGGTCGATCCGCTATGCCACAGCTCGCGAACGCCGCGATGCTGGCGAGTACGAATGCCGAGCCCGTAGTCGTGCTGGCGGCCATCGGTGAAGCGTCCCGGCTCGAGCATCTCCTTCATGAACGCCGCGTCTCCCACGGCCGGCCGAGCGTAGTTGGCCGCCCATCGAAGCAGATCGCCCACCGTGGTCAGCAGACCGCCGTTCCCATGCACGTTCTCGAACGGCATGTCCGTCAAGAATCCTTCGTGCGACGACGTGTACGCGATCGCGCGATCCTTCACGACGCGCGTGTAGTCGTCGCGCCACGAGGTCCTCGTCATTCGAAGCGGCGCGAAGATCCGCGTCCGCGTGAACTCCGCGAACGGCTCGCCGGCCACCCTCGACACGATGATCGCGGCCAGGTTGTAGCCGCTGTTGCTGTACGACCACCGCGTGCCGGGCGTGAAGTTCAGCGAGCGCTGCCGGCTGATGATGTCGAGCACGTGCGCGTGCGTGTGCACGCGGCTCGTTCTCGGCCAACCCGCGATCGCCGCGACGCTGCCCCAATCGCGAAGTCCGCTCGTGTGGTTCAGCATGTGCCGAATCGTGAGCGGCGTGCCGTAGTCCGGCAGCTCCGGGACGTACTTCCGCGCCGGATCGTCCAACGACAGCTTGCCGTCGCGCGCGAGCATCAGCACGGCCGCCGCGGTGAACTGCTTCGACACCGACCCCGCCTCGAAGATCGTCGTCCCTGTGTTCGCGACGTCGTGCTCGAGGTCCGCCCGGCCGTATGCGCGCTCGAGCACGAGCTCGCCTTTGTGCGAGACGCCGACGGCGCAGCCTGGAGTCGTCTCGTTCCAGCGGGACATGATCGCGTCGACGCGCGACTCGCGGGACGCGTTCTGCCGCGCCATCGAGACGGGCGCGGCCGCCGCCGCGAGCGCCGCAAAGAGAATGACGCCAACCGTCAGTCGTGCTCGCACGGACACCTCCGCTCGGGAATTCCTACGATGACGAAAGGCGCGCCTGGCGGAGGATCTCCCTCAGCTTGGGACGCGACGACGCCAGCAGCCCGACCCTGAACAATCGCGCGCCGATGCGAATCGCAATCCATGTCGAGATCATCAGGATCGCGAACGAGACCGCCACTTCCCACCACGCGAGCGCGGCGCGATCGGTGCTCGCGCGGAAGATGATCAGCGGCGCCGCGGACACCGGCAGGAACGTCATCACGCGCGACACGATCCCATGCGGCTCGCGCAGCAGCGCCGCCATCATCATCATCGGCAGCGCCGCCATCAGCGACCACACCATCGCGAGCTGCTGCGCCTCGCGCATGTTCGAGCCGAGCGAGCCCGTACCGAGCATGAGGCTGCCGAAGAACAGGAACGCGATGAGGAACAGCGGGATCGCGAGCGCGAGCGCCAGCCACGGCATCTCGATGTTCGACGTCATCAACAGCGGGACGATGCCGAAGCCGCCGCCGACGACGAGCAGCATCCACACCGCGACCTGCAGCAGCCCGGCGCCGCCGAGGCCGAGGAGCTTTCCCGACAGAATCTGCTCCGGATCGGCGGACGCCAGCAAGACTTCGACGACCTTGTTCTCTTTCTCCGTCGCCGTCCCCTGCATCAAGTAGCCGGACGTCATCAGCACCGACAAGAGGAACAGCACCATGAACACGAGCGGCACGGCGACGCGGACGACTTCGGCCGTCACGCTCGAATCGACGAGCTCGCCGGTCCGCGTGACGCTGAAGCTGCGCTCGTCCTTGAGCGGGTGAACGACGCGATCGCTGAGCTGATCGGCCAGCCGTCCCTTGACCAATCCTTCGCGCAGGAGGTCCGCGAACGCGCCTCGCGCCGAGTCTCCGGCGAGGTTGATCTGGTCCTGCGTATACACGTCGACGACGCCTTTCTCGACGTAGTCGCGCGGCAGCACGAAGTAGCCCTTCAACGTCCGGTTGGCGAGCGCCGTGCGCGCCTCCGCTTCGCTCGCGAACGGACGGAAGATGAACTCCGCGTTCGTCAGCTCCTCCTCGAGCGCGCGCGCCTGGCCGACCCGATCGACCATTCGCTTCACCTCTTCGGGGATCTGCGGCCGCTCCGACGGCGTGTCGCCGCGCAGATCGAGCACGCGCGCGTCGTCCACGACGCCGTACACGGATGCCTCGCGGGCGGCGCGCGTCGCGAAATACGCGGGCAGTGCCACGACGCCGGCGTAGAGCGCCATGAACACGGGCATGCCGAACGTCGTGATCAAGTAGCCGGGACGCTTCACCGCCGTGAGGAACTCGAACGTGGCAATCGTCCAGACCTTCCGCGAACGGTTCATGCCTGCCCCTCCCGCACGACGCGGAAAAAGATGTCTTCCATGGGCGCGAGGATCGGCTCGAAATGATCGATCGCGGCGCCGGCGCGCACGAGCGCCCCCAGCACGTCGGCCGGCGCGGCGCCATCTTCGAGCATGAGCCGCCACTTGCCGTCGCCGTCCGGGATGGCGTCGGACACGGGCGGGATCTCCGGCAGCGGCGCGCGCGCGTGCACGAGCACCTCGGGCCGCGAGTAGCGGCGCCGCACGTCGTGGACGGCGCCATACACCATCAATCGCCCCTGATGGATGAGCGCGACGCGATCGCACAGCGCCTCCACCTGGTTCATCTGATGCGTCGAGAGGATCGTGGTGCGGCCGTTGCGCCGCCGCTCGACGAGCAGGTCCTGCACGAGGCGCACGTTCACGGGATCGAGGCCGGTCGTCGGCTCGTCGAGCACGCACAGCTCGGGATCGCTCAGCAGGACGGCGGCAATCTGAACTTTCTGCGACATGCCCTTGCTGAGCCGATCGATCTTCCAGCTCGCGACGTGCGGCAGCTCCACGCGCGTGAGCCATTCGATCGCCCGGCGCCGCGCTTCCGGCCGCGTGAGGCCTTTCAACGCGCCGAAGTACATCATCACGTCGACGACGGTCAGCTTCGTGTAGAGTCCTCGCTCCTCCGGAAGGTAGCCAAGACGATCGAGATGCGCGCGCGTGCGCGGCTCTCCGAAGACGCGGACCTGTCCGGAATCTGGTCTGATGATGTCCATCAGTATCCGGATGAGCGTGCTCTTCCCGGCGCCGTTCGGTCCGAGCAACCCGAAGATCTCGCCGCCGTTGACATCGAACGACACGCCGCGGAGCGCCATCGTCGTGCCGTAGCTTTTCACGATGTCGCCGAACGCCAGCACCGCCATCGGAGAGGAGATTATCACTCAGCGGCCGGCCAGCGTCTTGTTGTGCATCCAGTAGGTGTGGACCGCGGCGGCGGCCGTGAACACCGCGGCGAGGATCGCCGTCGCGACGACGTTCGGCGGAATCGCCGCGGGGCTCGTTTGCTCGAGAAAGCGCGCCAACGCGAGCCCCCACAGCGCGATCGCGACCAGGCGCATCGGCGAACGGCGGCGGAGCGCCTTCTTCGTTCGGCGCAGCGTGTCGATTTCGTGTGTGTGAGGCAGTCTCATCGGGACCTCCTTCGGGATGGTGGATGATTCGGCGCGGAGCTGCCGCGCGAGCTCGGGATCGGCGGCGAGGTACTCGTCGATCAAACGGCGCGAATCCTCGCTCGCCTCGCCCGCGCTCGCGAGCGCCCAGAGATCGCCAATCACATGGCGCGTGACGTTCATGGAACCTCCTTCCGGATCACGTTCAACCGGACGCGGGCGCGGCACACTTTGACTTTCGCCGCGCCTGCGGAAATGCCGAGCGCCGCGGCAATCTCCTCGTACGGCAAATCGTCGAGCGCGCGCATCAGGAGCGCGGCGCGATCGATCTCCGGCAGCGTCTGCATCGCGGCGATGACGCGATCGAGCTCGCGGCGGTGCGCGGCCGCCGTCTCCGGATCTCGCCTCGCATCCGCAACGCTCTCTTCGAGCGCCGTCAGCCGATTGGCCCGGCGCCTGCCCGCGCGGTACACGTTGCGCGCAATCATCAGCAAGTACGCCTTGACGGTCGGCACGCGGATCGGCTCGCGCGACGCCAACGCGCGCGCGAACGTCTCCGCCGTGATGTCGTCCGCCTCGGCGCGATCGCCCGAGAGATAGAGCGCGAAGCGGAACACGTCGCGGGCGTACGTGCGGTAGAGCGACTCGAAGTTCATCGCGTTCGATCTGGAGAGAATAGCCGCCGGGAGCCGAAAGGTTACAGACGGCGGCTCGCGCTACCAGGTGGTGAGAAAGCCGGCGCGCGCCATGTTCGAGACGCACGTCGTGTCGAGCCCTTCGACGGCGCCGCGCTCGATGAACGCCAGCTTGATCCTCGAGATGCAGCCGATTCCCGTCAGGCCGAACGGCGAGTGGCCGCTGAATGGAATTCGCACGTGCAGGCTGTGCGGGAGCGTCTTCGCGAGCATGTCGGCGTTCGCGGGCGGCGTCACCGGATCCAACGCTCCCGTCGTCATCAGCACGGGAACGTCGGAGGTGACCGGCTCGAACTGCCGTGGGCCTGGCGTGCCTCTCGGCCACTCGGCGCACGCCGCGCGCTGCTGACGAAGGCGGTAACTTCCGAGATACGTGGACTCGTCGCGCTCGACCGCGCCGGCCGCGATGAAGGGCACATCCTCGGCGCAGGTGATCGACAAGTACAAGCCGTCGAAGGTACCGTCCGCGCGCCATCGAATCAGGAAATCGGCGAACGGCCCGTAGTCGCCGCCGAACGCAGTGTGCAGATACAACGGCACCTGCGACGCGCCGCGCGTCGAGTACATCATGTAGCGGATCGCCTCCGCGACGTGGTCGCGAGTCAGCGTGACCTGCGCCGGCACGTCGCGCTTCGGATGCGAGACCGTGGCCGTCACGGATCCCGCGCGAAGCCGATCGAACACGGCGCGCGACTCGTCGCGCAGCTTCGGAAACGCCTTTGCGCACGAAGCGGTTCGCTCGCATTCATCGAGAAGCTTGTCGAACGCGGATTGCGCAAGACGTCCGAAATCTTCCGGCGCATGCTGCACGGGCGTCACGGGACTGTCGAGAACAACCGTCCGCACGTGCTGCGCGTACTGCCTGACGTACTCCATTGCGAGTCGAGTGCCGTAGGATCCGCCAACCAGATTGACCTTCGGCGATCCCATTGCCACGCGAATCGCCTCGAGATCCTCGACCGACGCAGCCGTCGTGTACTGCGCGAGATCAGCCGACCGTTCCAGCTCACCGCGGCATTCGCGGACTTTGGCAATCGGCAGGAACGCGTCGAAGTAGCTCTGGGGTTTATCCGGCGGCCCGTAGAACGGGCACGAGAGCACGTGCGAACCGCCCGTGCCGCGCTGATCCGCGAACACGAGATCGCGCCGCCTTCGCAGCTCGGCGTGCGGGGACGTCTGGTCGTGCATCAACTCCGACGCGGCCTGGCCGGGACCGCCGGCGAGGAAGAACACGGGATCCGGCAAACGATCCGACCCCGTCGACGGGAGCACGACGATGTGCAACGGGATGGTGCGGGAAGGCTTCGATCGATTCTCTGGAACGTCGAGGCGATAGCAGCGCGCGTCGGTGGCCGCGATTCCGGTGCACGGCCGCGCGTCGAGGCCTGCGGCCGCGGCGACATCGTTCGCCACCTGCCCCGATCGGCACGCGGCGAGCCACGCCGCCGCGACAACCGCCAGCGCCGCGCTGCGCATCGGCTATTTGCGATGCGCGTCGATGTAGCGGCGCGCGAACTCCTCGAGGTGCGGAGCGTTCCGCAGGCCGACCTTCCTTCCCTCTTCGAGCGCGGCGTCGGCCGACAATCCGTCGCGCACCGCGCGTCGGATCGTCCAGAACGCGCCGACGCGAATCGCCGCGGCGCAATGGATGAACATCGGACGGTTCGCGGGATCGTCGGTGAGCTTCAGGAATTCGTCCACCTGCGCGTCGGTCGGCGCCGCGTAGACGACCGGAATGTTGAAGTATTTCAGGCCGGCCTTCTCGGCGGCCGCGCGCTCGTCGTCCGCGCGGTGCTCTGACGGCTGGCGGAGATTGAGCACGGACTTCACGCCGTCCGCCTTCAGCTTCGCGAAGTGCTCGAGGCGCGGCTGCGCGCCGGTGCAGAACTCGGGACTCACCTGCAGGAACCGCTCGATCGGCGGAAGCTCGGTCTGCGCCGCCGCGGGCGCCTGCAGCATGAACGCAGCCAAGAAGATCAGCGTCGTCATTCCCGGATTATACGCGTCAATCGCGAGCCGATACGGCGCTGAGCAACGCCTCCACCCGTCCCGCTGTCCGGCCCTGAGGCGATCGAGCCCGGAGCGATGTTCACTGCAACAAATTGGAGTCGCTGGCCCGTAGTACATTGGAAAGACCGTGGACACACCCGTTCAGTGGACGATCGGGGACTCGCTGCGCGCGCAATACCGCCAGATGACGGGCGTGCCGGTGGAAACCGATGTCCGGCCGTACTTCGAGCCGCTTGCGCGCATCGACGCGATCGATCTCGCCGGCTTGTCCGACCGCGATCTGCGCGCGCGTGCGCAGCGCGTGCGCGAGGCGATCACAACGCAGTCCGAAGAGGCGACGCTCGCCGAAGTCTTCGCGCTCGCGCGCGAGGCGGCGGTGCGATCGATTGGGCTGCGCCCGTTCGACGTGCAGCTCGCCGCGGGCGTCGCGCTGTACCGGCGATCGCTCGTCCAGCTTGCGACCGGCGAAGGCAAGACGCTCGTCGCCGTCGCGCCCGCCATTCTTCACGCGCTTTCGTCCGACGGCGGATCGGTCCACGTCTTCACCGCGAACGACTACCTCGCCCGCCGCGACGCCGAATGGATGGGACCGATCTACGACATCTTCGGGCTTCGCGCCTCGTTCATCGTCGAGGGGCTCTCGAGCGAAGAGCGGCGGCACGCGTACAACGCCGACGTCACGTACGTCACGGCCAAGGAAGCGGGATTCGATTTCCTGCGCGATCACACCGCGCTCGATCCGGCGCGCATCGTTCATCGCGCCCACGATTTCGCGATCGTGGACGAAGCCGATTTCATCCTCATAGACGAAGCGCGCGTGCCGCTCGTCATTGCGGGCCCGGCGCCGGCGCTGCCGATCGATCAAGCGGCGCTCAGTACGCTCGTTCGAAGCCTGCATCTCGGCGTCGACTACGACGCCGACGAGTACGGACGCACGGTGGTCCTGACCGAGTCGGGGTTTCGGCGCGCGAGCGCGATCCTCGGCCGGCCGCTGGACGAACCCGCGAACCATCTGCTGCTCAGCGCGGTGCATGTCGCGCTGCACGCGCATGCGCTGCTCCGCCGCGACCGCGACTACGTCGTGCGCCAGGGCACGGTGGAGCTGGTCGACGAGTGGACGGGCCGCGTCGCGGACAATCGGCGCTGGCCTCATGGCATTCAAGCGGCCGTCGAAGCCAAGGAACACGTACGGGTGCGGCCGGAAGGCCGGATTCTCGGATCGATCCCGATGCAGCATTTCATCCGCGAGTACGAGAGCCTCGCGGGGATGACGGCGACGGCGGAATCGGCGGCCGAAGAATTCAGCCTGTTCTTCGGCCTGAAGACGGTCGTCTTTCCTACCCATCGAAGCTGCGCGCGCGTCGATCATCCCGACGTCATCTTCACGCACCGCCGCGCGAAGTTCGACGCGCTCGTCGGTGAAATCACGCGGACACATGCGACGGGCCGCCCGATCCTCGTCGGCACGGCGAGCGTCCGCGAGTCGGAGGAGCTCGCCGCGGAGCTGATGTCGAGCGGCGTCGCGTGCGCCGTTCTCAACGCGAAGCAAGACGCGCACGAGGCGGACACGATCGCTCGGGCCGGCGCGCTCGGCGCCGTCACGATCTCGACCAACATGGCGGGCCGCGGTACGGACATCCGCCTCGGTGGTCCCGACGAAGCGGATCGCGACGCGGTCGTCGCGCTCGGCGGGCTGTACGTGATCGGCACGAACCGCCACGAGAGCCTGCGCATCGACAACCAACTGCGCGGGCGCGCCGGCCGTCAGGGAGATCCCGGCGCGTCGCGGTTCTTCATCGCCCTCGACGACGATCTGATACAGCGCTACGGCGTGATGAGCCTGATCCCGAAGGCGCATCTCCCGCGCCCGGGCTCCGGTCCTCTGGACGATGAGGTCGTCGGGCGGGAGATCGCGCGCGCGCAGCGCATCATCGAGGGACAGAACTTCGAGATCAGGCGCACCCTCTGGAAATACTCTGCGGTCGTCGACGATCAGCGCGCGATCGTGTATCGCTGGCGGCAGGAGCTATTGACGGACGAAGCGGATCCGGGGATCTGCGCCGAGCGCCAGCAGGAGCGGTACGACGCGCTCGTCGCCGAGGTCGGCGCGGACGCGGTCCGCCACGCGGAACAGCGGCTGTTCGTGCACGTGCTCGATCGCGCGTGGGCCGATCACCTCGCGCTCATCGACGACATCCGTGAAGGCATTCACCTTCAGCGATATGGCGGGCGCGAGCCGCTGACGGAATTCCATCGCCTGATCGTCGACGCGTTCTCGGCGATGATGGACAAGGTGAAGGACGAAGCGGCCGAGACCTTCGAGCGGCTCGAGGTCCGCGGCGGACGCCTCGATCTCGCGAGCGCCGGACTCGCGGGTTCCTCCTCGACGTGGACGTACCTCATCAACGACAATCCGTTCTCGTCGTTCGGCATCTCGCTCATGGCGAGCCGATCGATCGGCGCGGCCGCGACGACGGGATTCCTCGCCGCGCTCTATCTGCCGTTCACGATGATCGTGACGGTGACGATCTTCATCAAGCGGTGGATCTCGCGCCGGAAATGATGACCGTCCTCTACGTCCGCGCGATCTTGCTCAAGACCTTTTCGAAATAGATGAGCGGCACTCTGCGATACGTGACGCGGCCCACTTCGCTGAAACCGCACTTCTCGTAGAACCCGCCCGCACCCGCGGCGTGATCGTACGCGTCGAGGCGGATCGCCTCGCCTGGCCACGCGCGCACGACGTCGCCCGCTTCCTCACAGAGCTGACGGCCGATGCCCCGGCGCTGGAACCGGGGATCGACCGCCATATCGAGCAGATAGATTGGTCGGCGGACCGCGGCGAAGTACGCCGCGTCGATCGCCCACGGCTTCTTCGTCGCGAGACGCAGCGTGCCGACGATCGCGCCGTTCGCCGCGCGCGCGACGAGCACGCGCGACGTCGTGATCCCGCGCAGCACGCCGATCGCCGTCGCGGACGAGGACCAATGACCGACGCCGTAGTCGCGCGTCAAGCGTGCCGACACGGCGTTTCGCAGCCGCGCGATCTCATCCGCGTCATCGGGAGTCGCCAACTCTATCGATCGGACGTGGACCTCGGGCATCAGGACTGCGGCTCACGCTCCGCGAAGGTGATTATGTAGCCGTCCGGATCCTCGAACGCGAACTCCGTGACGCCGTACCATTTCCGTTCGAGCGGCATCACGACCTTCACTTTGTCTTTGAGCGCCGCGTGCACCTTGCGGACGTTCCCGACGTCGATGAAGAGCGTCAGCGTGCCGCCGATCGGACGGCTCTTGAACGCCGGATACTCGGCGACCGCCGGCTCGGGCGCGTTGAGGAAGATTCTGACCGGTCCCGATTCGAGGATCGCGAACACGTAGGGCGCCGCGTCCGGCACCGTGGGCCCGACCGTGAACCCCAGCACGTCCCGATAGAACTCGAGGCTCCGTCCAACGTCTGAGACGATGAGGTTCGGGGTGAGGGACTTGAGCTCGTATGGCATCGCACACCTTCGCTGTGTGCTCGCTGATGCCTACGTCCACGAACTCGGCGAGATCGAGCGCGCAGGTAGGGGCCCCGGTTGGCAAACGAGACGGCAGGCCCCGCTAGGAACAGGCTGAGGATAGCACAGCGTGCAACTTTCGGACGCCATCCGGGTTTGTCTCATTGATGACGGCGGGCCGTCCACCCAGGCGGATGTCGACCGCATGACCGACGCCGCCCGGTTCGAGGCGTTCGTCCGCGAGTATCAGGACATGGTGTTCGCCGTTGCGGTCAGGCTCCTAGCCAACCCGGTCGAGGCCGAAGACGTGGCGCAGACAGTGTTCCTGAAGGCGTTCGAGCACTTCGACGACGTGGCCGGCAACCCGGCGGCGGGCGGATGGCTAAAGACGGTCGCGACGAATCTGTGCCTGAACCACCTCTCGCGATACCGATCGCGATGGCGGTTCTTCAGCGAGCTCGGCCAGGATGCCGCCGACGAGAGCGACAGTGTGGAGCGCCTGCTCCCCGGCGCGCGGGTCGAGCCGCCGGACATGGACGCGTCGGAGGCACACGAACGGCTCGAGCGCGCGCTCCGCGCGCTGCCCGATCGCCAGCGCGTGCCGCTCGTGCTCTTCCACTTCGAGGACATGAGTTACCAGGAGATTGCCGCGCTGCTCAACGTCTCGCTGGCGAAAATCAAAACCGACATTCATCGCGGACGGGACGCGCTGCGGCGCGTGCTCACTGCCGAATCGCGCACCGACGCACGAGTCGAACATGGCGCCCGATAGCCGCGACCGGAACGACCTCGATATCGTCGGCCACGCGCTGAGCGAGCTGCCGTCGCCGCGCGCGCCGCGAACGCTCCTTCCGCGCGTGATGGCGGCCGCGTCCGCGAAAGAGGTCGGGCGCGCACGGCCGGCCGCGACGACGTCGTTCGTGTGGCCGAGCGCGTGGCAGGCCGCATCGCTCGCCGCGCTCGTGGTGCTCGTCGCGGGCCTCGCGTGGATATGGCCGAGCGCGCGTGGGTTCCTCGAATCGCCGTCGGCCGGTCCGATCGGCACGATCTGGACGAATCTCGTCGTCGTCGTGCGAAGCACGGCGGCGGCGGCCTCGGTCGTCTCGGTCGTGTGGGAGTCGCTCGTCCGGCCGATCGTTCCTTACGTGTTCGTCTGGATCGTGTTGATGTCGGCGGCCTGCGCGGGATTCGGCGCAGCGCTCGGCCGCGTGGCCCTGGGAGGGGCATCGCATTCATGACTGCAATCAAACGACTTCTGCTCGCGCTCGTCTGTGTGACGGCGCTCGTCGCCGTCGCGCGGTACGCCGATGCGCAACCCGTCGAGCGCGAGCGGCGCGATCCCACCTCGGTCACACAAACGCCGAAAGCGCCGTCGATCAATCCGCCGGTCGAAGCGCAACGGCCAACCCCCGAGGATATCGATCGCTTGCGCGAGGAGTTCGATCGCCGCTACTGGTCCTCGCATCACGTGGCGTTCCGCCTCGGAAAGGAGTACGTCCTTCGGCCGGGCGAGTCGGTGCGCGACGTGATCGTCGTCGACAGCTCCGCGACGATCGAGGGCTTCGTGCGAGGCGACGTGACGGTCGCGCTGGGCGACGTGAAGCTGGGCAGTACCGCCGTGATTGCAGGTTCGCTCTTCGTCTTTGGCGGCAACCTGACCGTCCAGCCCGGCGCCGCCGTGCGCGATCACGCCGTCATCGTCGGCGGGTCGTACGAAGGGCCGCCGGACTTCTCGTTCGGCCGCGAGCATTTTCTGATCGACGCGGGACCGCTCGTCGATCGAGTGAAGGCGGTCGTGCCGTGGCTGACTGAGGGCCTGTTGTTCGGCCGGCCGATCGTGCCGCGGCTCGGATGGGTGTGGACGATCGTCCTCATCGTCTTCGTGCTCTCGCTCGCGCTCAACATGATGTTCCTCGACGGCGTGCGCATGTGCACGCAGATGCTTGCCGCGCGTCCGTTGAGCACGTTCCTCGTGGGGCTGCTCGTGCTGCTGCTGGCTGGGCCCGTCTCGGTCGTTCTCATCGCATCCGTCGTCGGACTGGCTGTCGTGCCGTTCCTGATCGCCGCGATCGTAATCGCATGGACCGTCGGCAAGATCGGCGTGTCGCTCTGGATCGGCGGCAGCATGATCGGTCAGCCCGTCCCCGAGACGCGCGTGCAGTCGGCCGTCATGTTCACGCTTGGCTTCGCGACGATTTGCGTCGTTTACATGGTGCCGATCCTGGGGTTCATCGTGTGGGGGCTCGTCGGCGTGCTGGGCCTCGGGTCTGCGACGCTCGCATTCATGACCGCGTATCGTCGTGAGAATCCGGCGCGTCCCAAGCCCGCGCCGGCGCCGCGCGGCGATGACGACATGCCGCCCTCACCTCGCCAACCCGAGACGATCGACCCGATTCCTCTGGATACTCCACCGATCGAACGGCCGATCGCGTCCGCACCGGTCGCAAGGACGGTGGCGGCTGGGAACGCCGCGCTGTTTCCTCGCGCCAGCTTTGGCGAACGGATCGTGGCGTTCGCGCTCGACGTCGCGCTCGTCCTGATTATCAACGGTGCGTTCCGCCTGGTCGACGACGACGGCGGGCCGTTCGCGCTGCTGCTCGCGTATCACATTATTTTCTGGACGTGGAAGGGCGCGACCGTCGGCGACATCATCATGCAGCTGCGCGTCGTGCGGGTGACCGGCGAGCCTTTGCGCTTTGGAGACGCGCTCGTGCGCGGCCTTGCCAGCGTGTTCTCGATCCTGATTCTGGGCCTTGGGATGTTCTGGATCCTGAGAGATCCCGAGCGGCAGGCATGGCACGACAAGATCGCGGGCACCTACGTCGTCAAGGTTCCACCGAGCTACGCGTTGTCGTGATTCGGCGTTATCATCGTCCTCCGAAATCCGCAGGAGGACGTTTATGCCGCCGGCCCGTGCCGCGCTCGCGATCGCTGGAGTCCTGAGCGCATTCGCTGCCTCCCCGGCTCGAGGTCAAATCCCCACTCCGCCGACCCTCGCAACGGGCACCGGCCTCATCGTCGGACAAGTCGTGGACGCGGCAACCGGCAAGGGCGTGAGCGGAGCGCTCGTCACGCTCGCCAACGCGCGGCGCGTCCTGACGACGAACGACGGCCGGTTCGTCTTCTTCGATCTGCCGCAGGGCCGGCACTCGCTCGCCGCGGCGAAGTCCGGCTACATCGACAGCGCGTTCGGCATGCGGCGACCCGGCGGCCCGAGCCTGCCGATCGTTCTCGCGGATGGCGAGCGCCGCAGCGACGTCGTCATTCGGCTGTGGCGGCAGGGATCGATTTCCGGCGTCGTGCTCGACGAAGCGGGCGAGGCGTTGACGGGCATCACCGTGACGGCGTTTCGCCGCGTGACAGCGGGTGGACGCCGCCGCTTCGCGCAGTCGGGCACGAGCAACACCGACGATCGCGGCATGTATCGCATCTCGCGCCTCACGCCGGGCGACTACGTCGTCGCGGTCGTCTCGACGCAGGTGTCGGTGCCCGCGTCCTCGCAGAGGCAAATGGAAGATGCCATTTACAGCGGCTCGCTCGAGGCGAACCGCGCAATGATCTCCAGCTTGTCTCAGTTCGGCGGCTTAGGCGGGATGATGACCGGCCCGAACTCGAGACAGATCGGCGACCAGTATCAGTCGATCTCGACGAGCTCGCCGACCCCGCCGCCCGCCGACGGGACGCGCGTCTTCGCTTACCCGACCACGTATTTTCCGGCGGTCACTTCCTCGTCGGCCGCGATCGTCGTCACGGTCGCGAGCGCGCAGGAGCGGACCGGCGTCGACCTTCACGTGAAAGCCGTGCCGACCGCGCGCATCTCGGGAACCGTCGTCGGCACGGGAACGCCCGCGAACCTGCCGCTCAAGCTCGTGCCGCAGAACGAAGACACCGGACGGCAGAACGATGTCGC
>DATBJJ010000135.1:0-32749 GCA_036556425.1 Vicinamibacterales bacterium | reverse complement strand
GTCGACATCGACGGCAAGCCGTTCACGGTCGTCTACATCGGCGGCAAAGATCTCAACAGGCCCTACCTCCATCCCCTCCGGACGGCCACCGGCAAGATCGTCAACCGCTCGTTTCCAGCCGGCACGCTGCCCGGCGAGACGACGGATCACCCGCATCACGCCGGACTGTTTTACGGCCACGGCGATGTGAACGGGTACAACTACTGGGCGATCCAGAACGTCGCGACGCCGCCGTCGAAGGCCAGCCCGACGATGGGGCGTATCGTGCTGAAGGACGTCCCGTCGGTGACGAGCGGCAAAGCGTCGGGCTCCGTGGATCTCGTCCTGACCTGGCTGACGCCGGAGGGCAAGCCGCTGCTGACGGAAACCCGCAAGATGACCTTCTACGCGCACCCGATGCTCCGCATCATCGACTTCGATTTCGACTTCACGGCGATCGACAAGGTGGTCTTCCGCGACACGAAAGAAGGCACGTTCGCGATGCGCGTCGCGACGGTCATGGAGGAACAGGCTCCGAAGGACAAGGGCGGACCTGCGCGAACTGGGAAGCTGGTGAACGCCCAGGGCGGACAGGGAGAAGCGAACGTGTGGGGCAAGCGATCGGAGTGGGTGGATTACTCCGGCGAGATCGATGGAGAAAAAGTCGGCATCGTGATGATGGATCACCCGGCGAATCCGAGGCACCCGACGTATTGGCACTCACGCGGATACGGGCTGCATTCGATCAATCCGTTCGGCGTCAGCGACTTCCTCAACGACAAGACACAGAACGGCAGCCTGACGATCGAGCCTGGCGGCCACGTCCGGTTCCGCTACCGAGTCATCATCCATCCTGGTAGAGGACCGGAACGGATCGCCGAGTTGTACAAGCAGTACGTAAGCGAAAAGAGCTCGTCCGCGAATCAATGAGAAGAGCCGGCGTCCGGTGAAGGAGGAGTCATGAACAAAGTCGATCGCAGACACTTCCTCATGAGTTCGGTCGCGCTGCCGGCGGCGCTCAAAGCCAGCGCGCTGCGCAGCCAGAACAACACCGTGAGAGTCGCCGTCGTCGGCTTCAACGGCCGCGGCAAAGCGCACATCTCGGCGTACCTCAAGATCCCCAACGTCGAGATCGCCGCCCTGTGCGACGTCGATCCGGCGGTAATCGAAAGTGGCTGCAAGATGATCGAGGCGGCGGGGAAACAGCGGCCGCCGACGTTCACCGACTTCCGCAAAGTTCTCGACGATCGAACGATCGACGCGGTCTCGCTCGCGACGCCGAACTTCCATCACACGCTGCAGACGATCTGGGCCGTCCAGGCCGGCAAGGATGTCTTCGTCGAGAAGCCGTGCTCGTACAACATGTTCGAAGCGCAGCAGATCATCGCGGCGTCACGCAAGTACAACCGCATCGTGCAGGATGGCACCGGTGCGCAGGCGTGGCTCCATGAGGCAAGACAGCGATTGAAGGAAGGCCTCATCGGCGACGTCTACATGGCGCGCGGTCTCTGCTTCAAGTGGCGCGACACGATCGGGCGCGCCAAGGAAGAACCGGCGCCTGCGGGTGTCGCGTACGATAACTGGATCGGTCCGGCGCCGTCGAAGCCGTACACGCGCAACCGCTTCCACTACAACTGGCACTGGCAGTGGGACTACGGCAACGGCGACATCGGCAACCAGGGCGCGCACCAATTGCACGCCGCCCGAATGGCGCTCGGCGTGAGATACCCGGCGAAGATCAGCGCGATCGGCGGGCACTACATGTTCGACGACGATCAGGAGACGCCGAACACGCTCGTGGCGACGTACGAGTTCGACGACGGCGGAAAGAAGAAGATGCTCGTCTTCGAAGTGCGCCACTGGATCAGCAACAACGAGGCGGGCATCGGCGAGCGATCGGACGCGCAGTCGGGCGCTGCGGCGGGCCAGCCGCAAACCGTCGGCAACATCTGGTACGGCTCGAAGGGCTACATGGCCACGAGCCGCGAGGGATGGCAGACGTTCATGGGACAGGAGCAGGCGCCCGGTCCGAAGTCGGAAGCAGGCGCGGGAATCGGCGGGTTCGTGAACTTCATCGACGTCCTGCGCAGCCGCAAGCGCGAAGACCAGCTCTCGGAAGTCGAAGAGGGCGCGATCTCGACGATGCTGATCCACCTGGCCAACATCTCGTACAGGACCGGCCGGACGCTGCGCTTCGATCCGGTGACGTACACATGCGCGGGCGATGCGGAAGCGACCGCGATGTTCTCCAGGACGCAGTACCGCGCGCCGTTCGTCGTGCCGAACATCACTGCAGGGAAAACCGATTCGCAATAGAAGGAGATCGCCATGAACGGCTCACGGCGCGCATTTCTTCAGACGATGGCGGCGGCCGCGGCGGTCGCGGGTGTGCCGGGATCGGCGAGCGCCATCGATCCCATCAAGCGCCGCGGCGGGCCGATGATGCAGCTGAGTCTGGCCGCGTATTCGTTCCGGAAGTACCTCACGGATTACCGGCGCAAGACGTCGAGCGCCGCCGGCGGCGCCGGATCGATGACGCTCGAGGACTTCGTCGATCTCTGCGCCGAATACGGTCTGCCAGGAACCGAGCCGACTTCGTATTACGTACCGGATCCACTTCCCGACAAGTACCTGCAGCGCCTGCGCCGCCGTGCATTCCTGGCTGGGGTGACGGTGTCGGGCACGGCGATCGGAAACACATTCACGCATCCGGCCGGGCCCGATCGCGATCGGGAGATCGCGTACACGAAGCTCTGGATCGATCGCGCCGCTGACATGGGCGCGCCGACGATTCGCATTTTTGCCGGGGACCTTCAGAAGGGCACGACCGAAGCGCAGGCGCGCCAATGGTGCATCGACGCGATCCGGGAGTGTTGCGAGTACGCAGGACGCAAAGGCGTGATCCTCGCGCTCGAGAATCACGGCGGCATCGTGGCGACCGCCGAGCAGCTCGTCTCGATCGTCCGTGAGATCAATTCGGAATGGTTCGGCGTCACCTGGGACAGCGGCAACTTCCGCAGCGCGGATCCGTACGCCGAGCTCACGATGATCGCGCCGTATGCGGTCACGGCGCAGATCAAAACGAAGATCGGCGGCAAGCCGGCCGATCTCGCGCGCGTCGTCCGCATTCTGCAGGACGTCAACTACCGCGGGTGGCTCGCGCTGGAGTACGAGGACGAGGAAGAGCCGAAGACCGCCGTGCCGAAATATCTGAGCGAGCTTCGACGCCTGACCGCGACTCCTCAGCGCTCGCGCGGATGAGCTATGGTCATCGATCGCCTATTGCCGGCGGAACTGCGGCACCTGCCAATAGGTGAAGCCGCGCCACAGCCATTCCATGGGACCGTAGTGGAATCTGGATAGCCACCAGTGGCTGAATACGATCTGCGCCGAGTAGACCACGATCACGAACAGCACTTGCTGCGCGCGCGGCATGCCCCAATAGCCCAAGGCGTAGCCGTAAAAGAACGTCGCGCCGATCAGTGATTGCGTGAGGTAGTTGGTCAGGGCCATCCGGCCCAGCGGCCCCAACACTCTGATGCGCGAGAACGCCGTCGCGCTATGGAGCATGAGCACGACCGCGCCGACGTACCCCAAGCACGCGGGGAGATTGCCGATGACTGAAAGTCCCATCGCGATTCCCCAGCCGTCGTATCGATCGCCCATCGTGTGGGACACGGCGATTAGGCTGCCGAGCAGTCCAAGCCCAATCCCAACCGGCAAGCCATAGCCTGCCAGCGCGCGAAAGAATGGGAGGTGCGCGCCGGTGTTCTCCATGACACCCGAGCGCACGAACCAGGTCCCGAGCAGGAACATCCCGACGAGGACGACTCCAAAGCCGAAGTCGCCAGCGACTTTTTCCGGGAACCGGCCCGCGCGCCATTTCACCGCGTCCCAATAGCTCCCGGCGGTGAAGATGCGCCGCTCTTTCTCCTCATTTTCTTTCGCTTCGGCGAGGTTCTTCTCCCTCTCGGCCTTTCGTTCCGCCGCGCGCTTCGCGGCTTCGTCATTCGCCGGCGTTTGCGCGGACGCTACCACGCCGGCATCCGGATCGGGTCCGAATCGCTGGATGAGTCCGCCGGCCGTAATCGCGAAGCCGAGGAACAAATAGATGCTGACGGCTAATCTCACGCTCCGCTTTTCTTCAGGCTCGTAGTACTTCCACGAGAGCCATCCCGCAATGACGAGCAACGGACCGAAGATCGAAAGCGGCATCCGCGGTTCGACGGGTCCATTGGGCAGCAGCCAGAACACGGCAGCGGCAATGACGACGAGCGACCCGATCAGGAGCAGCAGGAACGAGAACAGCGGAACAGCGACGCGGCGAATGGTCACGTGCTTCCCGCTGCGAAGATGAATCGCCAGCAGTCCGGCAATCGCAAGCCCGACAGCGACTGCAGCGACTTCGCCCAAGTTTGGAATGAACGCCAGGCCGGCCGCGAGACCGATTCCAATGAGGATCCATTTCGTTCGTCCGTAGAGCACGATCATCAGCATCAACGCGGCAACCGCGTAGCTGAACAGGATGTCGCCTTCCCAGAGCAGGATGAAGTGCGCCGCGCCGAACGCGGCCAGGGCCAGCACGCGCCGCAAGTACACGGTCTTGAACTCGCGGCCGGCTTGCGCCGCGCGCGTCATCATCACCGCGAACCCCATGCCGAACAGCAGCGAAAAGATCGTCCAGAACTTGCCCTGCACGAAATACGCGATGAACCAGCTCGCGAACCAGTTGATACCCGTGAGGCCGCGCGGCATGCCCTGGTTGAGGCTGCCGAGCGTGCGGTTGAAGTACTCGATGTTCATCAGGAAGATGCCGAGCAGCGCAAACCCTCGCACGACATCGAGCGCCTCGATCCGCTGATTCGCGGTAATCGGCGCCAAATCTTGTTCGGGTGCCGCGGGCGTGGCAGGCTCGACGGTGACTGCTTCCATTTGCGAGTCACACTCTACCTCGAACTCCCGGCTTCGGCGCACGTCCTTGCAGCAACCGGCCGATCGTCCGGAAAGCCTGAAAGGACAACGGCGCTTGGGCGAGGTGGAAGGTCAGCGAGCGCCGCCAGACCGACGTGAAGCTCGCGGCCAGTTCGCGGGAAACGTCTTCATCGGCATAGACATCCAGGATCGACGCCAGCGTCCCGGCGCGTTTTCCAGGGGCGGTTCGAATCAGGCACGTGGCGAGCAATGCTCGCACGTCGTCCGCGCGCCGCCAGGCCAACGGGCGGCTCGGATCATGAACGGTCTCAAAATCAAACCAGCGCGCGATGTCGCCATCGGGATGGACGAGGACGTTCTCGGCCATCGCGTCGCCATGGGTGAATCCCAAGCGATGGAGCTCGGCGAGCGCGGCGACCGAGCGCTCGATCGCCGTCTTTCGGTTCGGCTCCTCCAAGTCGGGTCTCTCCAGCATCGCCGCAAGGGTGTGTCCGGCGAGCAGCGGCAGGACGAGCGTGCCGTCGGCATCGACACGAATCGAGGCGCCGTAGAGGCTTTGGTAGATTCGCCGCTCCCGCTCCTCCCACTCCCGCTGCGGCAGGACGCGCACGCCGGCATCGAGCAGCCTGACGAGAAGAGCACCCATCCAGACGAGGAGAGGCGCGTAAACGACGCGGTGTTTTCTCACGTGATGCTGACCGTGCTCGTTGACGATTCGAGCTTTCGAGTACTTCACGGATCGGAGCAGCCATCCTAGACCCAGGCACAGGAGAAAGTACGCGCGCGCCGTCACATCATCTCTCGCCTATCTCGTGACGAAACCGATCGGTCAGCGACGTGCGCGCCCATGGGAAGAGGACGACGGAGGCCCACTTCAAGAATGTGCGAACGTACCCGAACGGCTGCAGCTCCATTCGCCGGCTGGACGTGCGCGCGGCGACGCTTCGATCATAGAGGAAGCGCTCGCCGTGGTAGCGATAGGCCGCACCCGTCAACGGCCACTCTTCTGCGATCGCGCACGTCTCGTTGAACGGACCGTAGATCTCGAAGTGCGTCCGATCGCAGCTCATGAACGCCGGCATCGACTTGGCCCTCGCCAGCGGCAGATGCCGCGCGAGCCCCCAGAACGTCCACCAGAGCCAGGCGCGGATCCCGGGCTCGCGCGAGACGAGCCGGTAGAGCACGAGGCATCTGCCCTCCCGCTCGTGGAGCTCGAGGATGCGATCGACGGCGTTCGCCGGAACGATGGTGTCCGCGTCGACGAAGCAAAGGACTCGCCCGGAGCCGCGTGCGGCTCCGGCATTCCGCGCCGCGGCGCACGTTCCGCCGGCGCACGCGATCAAGCGCACGCCGACGTCATCGGCAAAGGTGCGGACGACCGTTGCAGTGGCGTCCTCGCTGCGATCGTCGGCAACGATGACCTCGAACGACGTATCCGGCAGCCACAGATCACGCCGCGAGACACCGGACGCTCGAGCCACGCTCGCGAGAATTGCCTCCAACGTCTCGGCGATCAGCGCCTGCTCGTTTCGCGCAGGGATCACGAACGAGAGACGAACGTCAGACATCGCGATCGAGGGTCCATGCGGCCACGAACAGCGAACGGCCGGGCAGCAGCGCGCGCTCGCAACGCGACCGGATCCTCAGGCCGGCCGCCATCACGTCTCTCTGCAGCGCGCGGGAGGTGTAGAAGCGCCGCGTCTTCATCGTGAACGTCGCCTCTTGGGGGACGTACCCGAGACGCTTCGACACGTGGAAGGCCACGATCGTCCAGATGAATTCCCGCACGCGAAGCCACACGTACCCGAGGCGATTCGAATGGAGCGACTGCACGAGGATGATCGGGCCGCGAGTGACGCGCGCCACTTCCGCGAGAACGCCGGCCGGATCGTTCGGGTACGCCAACATGAAGACGAGCAGCGCGGCCTTGTACGTTTTCTCCTCGAACGGGAGGACGCCGCCGTCAAAGACGAGGACCGGCGGCGGTCCCACGACGTGAAGGTCGCTCACGTCGGCGGTCACGACTTCGAGGCCAAGCTCACGCTCCAATCGCGCCGAGAGGTGTCCGGTCCCCGAGCCGAGATCCAGCACTGGGCCTTCGGCGGGCAGCGAATCGCTCACCTGCTCCATCAGCCGGCGGGCTCGCCGCTCCATCACGGCATCGAAAAGCGATTTCGGATCAAAGAGCGATTTCAGCATCACGCGCCTCGATCAGGGTCGTCAGCGTCGTCGGTTCGTACCCGCGCTCGACGAGCGCTTCGGTGAGCTCCAGAATCCTCGGCCAGAACCCCAGCTCGAGATCTCTGGGATGAATCGCCAGAACCGGCACTCTGCCACCCAGAGACTGGAGCAGCCACCCGATCCCATGGCCCACGTGTCCAAGCCAACGCCAGCGCCCGCAATCCCAACTCCACGTTGCCAGCGGAATCTTTCGACCGGCGCGTGACTCGAGCGAGAAGAAGCCGAGCACGTGATCCAATTGAAGGGCGTCGTCGAAGCCTTTCGCGTAAGCGCGCACGTGCCCGGCCTGCCAGCCAGGCGCGACGAAGCCGCGCGCCGCCTCGCCGAACGCGTCCGTGAACGCTTGCTGTCCGCGCTCGATGGCGCGGCGCGTCTCTTGGAGATCCAGACCGTTCATTTCGTCGGCGCGATCGGTCAACACCGAGATCGGCCCCGCTCCGCGACGACGGCGATGGAAGTAGCCGTGAAGGAGCAGTTCCTCCGCGCCGTCCCGAATCAGGCTGCAGTAGTCGGAGTGCGCGGCGAGCGGCCACTCGCCGTGCCAGTTGGGAACGACGCCGAAGGAGAAACGACGGCCGAGAAGCGGTGCGAGATCCCGGAGCAGCACCCGAGTCTCGGCCGCGTGGGCCGGCGTGGCGTCGTGGATACAGACGTGGAACCGCCGCATCGAAGAGCGGCGTGACTTTATACTACAAAGTTATTTGTGTCAAGGCGCTCAGAACAGCAGCTTGGCGGCGAACTGCATCAAGCGGGGCGGGCCCGCGGACAGAATCCGTCCGAAGTTCGGCGAATTGAGATCGGCGACCGGCAAGCCGAAGTTGGAATGGTTCATCACGTTGAAAACTTCGGCCCTGAATTGCAGACGCGCGCCTCGCATCAGGGCGAAGTCCCGGACGAGCGCGACGTCGACGTTGGTGTACGCCGGCCCCCGTGCGATGTTGCGGCCGGCGTTTCCGAACTGACCCGCCTGCGTCTGCACGTTCAGCCGCTCGAAAGCCGATCGGTTGAGCCACGCCTCGACCGTGTGCGGGCCGCCGTTGGGATCGCCGACGAGGTTGGGGCGGCTCGCCGGAAAGCCCGAAATCGGCGGACTGTTCGCCTGAAGCGCGACGTTGGCCGAATCAGAGACCGTGAACGGCGTTCCGGAGTTGTGCGCGGCAATGACGTTCAATTGCCAGTCCGTCAAGATCGCCGCGACGCCGGAGGGCGCTGCATCCCACTTCGGCAGGTTCCACGTGGCGCTGGCGACGACGCGATGGCGTGCGTCGAACAAGGACGGTCCCCATTCGGCATCGAGGTCGAACGGGTTCTGCGCAAGATCGTTCTCGCCGGCCAGCGGCCTGGCGGCGGCTCCCGACAGGTTCATCGCGGAGAGATGATCGAACGATCGCGAGTACCAGTACGACGCGTTGAATCCGATCGCGCCGCCGAAGCGGCGCGACACGCTGGTCTGCACGGATTCGTAGCTCGATCGCGCGATGCTCCTGAGCATGGCCACCGTCGAGAGCTGGCACGCGCTCCCATCGGCCGGACAGTTCGCATAGATGCGCCGGCGATCCGCGTTCTGCGCGGTCGCGCCCGGACCGAACACTGCCGGGTTCGCCTCGACGTTGCGCGGAAGATCGCGGCCTCGAGCGCCGACGTACCGCACTTCCACGACATAGCGGTCCGCCAGCGAACGCTGCACGCTGACGTTCCAGTTCTGCACCGACGGCGGCTTCGCCTCTGGATCGAGCGCGAACACGGTCGAGGGGCGAACGAACGTCTCGGCCGCCGGCACCGTTCGACCGAGGAACGGGTTCTGGAAGTTCAACCCGGCGCCGCTGAATTGAACGAACTGCGCCCATGGCGTCGAGCTGATGGCGATCTGCGAGGCCGTGCCCGCGCCGTTCTGGAATTGGTCGTAGAACAGTCCGTAAGCTGCGCGAACCGACCACAGGCCCGTGCCCGTCGGATCCCAGACCGCGCCGACGCGCGGCATCAGCGCGTGAACGCCGTCGGCGATGCCGCGTCCGATGTCCGGATCGCCGGGGAACACGAGGCCGATCGGCGCATCGGGCCTGACGCGCGACTGCACGCCAGGCACGAACCCGTTCAGCCGATCGTGTTCCTCGGTGAACGGGTTGATCCGTTCGTAGCGCACGCCATAGTTCAGCGTGACTCGAGGCGTGACGCGCCACTCGTCCTGCACGTACGCGCTGCCGCTCCAGTTGCTCACGTTCCGTCCGAAGTCGCCGAGCCCTTGATAGAACGTCACCGGCGCGCCGAGCAACAGGTTGGCGATGGCATTGTTGGTGGGAAACGTTCCGGCAAAGACGAAGAAGGCGTTCGGCGCAATCGTGTGGACCATGTCGATGCGCGTGCGTCTGATGTCGCCGCCCGCTTTGACGAGATGGGTCCGATGCGTCCACGCCACGCCGTCCTGGATCTCGAATGTCGTCTGCGTCGAATTGCGCGGCCCCGTGATCGCGCCGCCGATCGGCGAGTAGCCGCTGATGTTGAAGAACGGCGGTCCCTGCCCGACCTCGTTCGACGAGGCATAGCCGAATCCCAACGCGCTCGGCGGCGTCCGATTCAAGCGCTGATCGAAGAAGAACTCGTGACGCAGGAACGAACCGCGCAGCGCATTGGTGAGCGTCGGCGACAGAATGTGCGTGCTGGCGATCGCCGCCGCGTGTGTCGAGTAATCGTCCCGCGTCGGAAACCCCGGAACGTCCGTTCCGCGCACCGAGACCGGATTGAGGTTATGGCCGCCCGAGTACGAGTACCGACCGAACACCTGATGTGATGGCGATCGGTTCAGATCGACTCGACCGCCCGCTTGATTCGATGAGTTCTCCAGGATGACGGTCTCCCGATAGATCGACGGAGAGACATTGCCAAACGGATACAGGCCGAGGACGTTGCGCGCGACAGGGTTGACCGCCGCCGCCGGAATCCGATTGTCGGCGAACGGCACGCCGCCTGCCGCGAGATTCAGCAGCGGCACGCCGAGGCCGGAGAAGTCGCCCTGCCGCTCCGCCGCGCTCGGCACGGTCGCCGTCGTCGTGATGCCTTGCGTGTTCCTGAACCCTTCCGCATATCCGAAGAACAGCGCGCGGTCGCGCGACACGGGTCCGCCGACCGTTCCTCCGAACTGGTGCTGGTTGAGCGGCTCCACGTCCGCGGAGAAGAAATTTCGCGCATCGAAGGCATCGTTGCGCACGAACTCGTAGAGCGACCCGTTGAACTGGTTGGTGCCCGATCGCGTCACGACGCTCGTCGTGGCGCCGGCAGTACCGCCGTATTCAGCGGGGGCGGTCTGCGTCAGGATCCGAAACTCCGCGATCGCCTCCACGGGCAGCTTCAGCGCGTAGCCGCCGTCCATGCGGTTGTGATTCTGCGCGCCGTCCACGAGGTACATGTTCTGTTCGGGCCGCATGCCGTTGACGGCGTACGCCTGACCCTGGCGGAGACTGCCGCCGGCCGTGACGATGCCCGCAGTCAGTGGAGCGACGCCCGTCTGCAGCAGCCCGAGCTGCGTGAAGTTCCTTCCATTCAGGGGCATCTCCACGAGCTCCCGGCCGGTGACCACGCGTCCGAGCGCGGTGCTCGACGTCTCGACGAGCTGCGCTCCGCCGGCGACCTTGACGGTCTCCGTCACGGATGACAATTCGAGCTGTGCGTTGACCCGCACCGTCCGGCCCACGTTCACGTCGATGCCTTCACGCACCATGGTGGCGAAACCAGACGCGTGGATCGTGATGCTGTATCGGCCGACAGGAAGCAACAGGAGGCGATAGAACCCATCGCCTTCCGTTGCCGTGTCGCGCGAGAAGCCCGTGTCGAGATTGGTGGCGACGACGCGCGCGCTTCGGATGGCTGCGCCGGTCGCGTCCGAGACGGCGCCTTCGATGCCGCCTCGAGGATCCTGCGCATGCGCGGCGGCCGGCATGGCGGTGACGAAAAGGATCACGGTCAACGCTTGCTTGAGAGCGATGTTCAAGGATTGTGACTCCGTGATTTCAGGGCTGCGGTCGCGGAGTGTAGGCGATTCGCGCGCAGATGATCAATAACCGGAACGGGCTATTGACCGCGTTCGATCGTGCCGCCTAGGATTGCCGCTCCGCGTGACTCGGTCCGCTTACCTCACGTGCGCGATCGTCGGGCTGGGCGGCCTGTTTTCTGGTGTCACCGGACCGCTCCTGAGCACGTTCGTCCCGCCGCTGGTGCAGGACGTTCTGGGTGACCGCCGTACCGCCATCGGCGCGGTCATGGCGATCGACAACGTGCTGCTGCTCCTGCTCGTGCCGCTGGCGGGCGCGGCGTCGGATCGATCCACCGCCGGCGGCGGCCGCCGTCTGCCGTTGATTCTCGCGGCGTACGTCCTGGCGTCGGCCGGAATCGCGATCTTCCCCTTCTCGGTCAGGTTCGGCATCCCCGCGGTGATCGCGAGCATGGTGGTCCTCTATTCCGGGATCAACGTGCAGCGATCGCCCTTTCACGCGCTGATTGCCGATGTCGTTCCGTCTGCGTATCGCTCGATCGCGAACGGGTCGGTCACGTTTCAAATGTGCGTCGGCGCCGTCGTGTTCCTGATGCTCGGGCGGCTGCTGGGAATGCGCACGGCATTCCTCGCCGCTTCGAGCACCGTGCTGGTCATCGCTCTCGTTCTCGGTTTCGCGCTGCACGAACCCTCGGGATCGACGCGGCGCGCATCCGATGCCACCTTCGGGTCGCTCTGGAACGCGGTCTGGTCCGCCATTCGCGGCACCGTGCCTGGTCTTCGCGCGATTTTCCTCTCGTCGCTGCTGCTGCAGTTGACGTTCCAGACGTTCACGACGTGGTACGCGCTGCACGCGATGGAGCGTTTCGGCATGCGCCGCGAAGACGTCAGCGTGGGCTTCATCGCGTGGGCGCTCGGCGGCGTCGCGGGGTCGCTGCCGGCGGGCTTCCTCGGCGTGCGACTCGGACGACGGACGGCAATGCTCCTCGGGTTCGCGTTGATGGGCGCGAGCTTCCTGTTGTTGGATCGGAGCGCGGGCGGTCCGGCGGCGACGGCGCTGATCGCGCTGGCGTCGGCGGGTTGGACGCTTCCCGCCGTCAACGCGTATCCGTTGTTCGTCGAGCCGGTTCCACCGCATCAGCGCGGCGTGCTCGCGGCGCTGTTCCTGCTCTCGATGGCGCTCGGCGGCGCGATCGGCGATCCGCTGAACGGCAGCCTGTTCGACGGATTCGACAGTTACCGGCCGATGTTTCTCCTGATGGCTGGATACACCGCGCTCGCGTTCATGACGGTCCTCTTCGTTCCTCGCGGAACGGGCGAGGCGCGGGAATCCTGACGGCTACGAGCGCACGTAGCCGTGTTGCGCGCTGCGCTTCCCTCCCTGACGGTGCGCTTCGTCCGAGAGCGCATGCACGCCGGTCGCATCGATCCAGCGATTGTAGAAGTTGAACAGCGCGCACACGGTGATCGCGAAGTAGAGGGCTTCGTCGGTCCAGCCCGCCGCGCGTACGCGATCGAGATCCTCCCCGGTAATCGACGGCGACTCGCGGTTCACCTTGTCCACGAATCGAAACAACGCCTTGTGACGTTCGTCGAGCGCTGACGACTCCAAATCCGCCATGACGCCTTCGACGAGCGCCGCATCACCCAACAGTTCCGCCGCAACTGCGGCGTGAGACTTCAGTCAAAACGGACAGTGATTCCGCTGCGACGTGTAGGCGGCGATCAGTTCACGCAGCCCTGGGCTCAGCGGCCCAGGGCCGCGAAGGATCTCCTGAGTGAAGCGAGCCAGGTGTTCGGTCGCTTTCGGGAGATACGCGAACAAATGCCAGATCTGCGGATACTCCGCCCCGCTCTGCTGCATCTGCTCGATGAGCGATCGGTACGGGCCCGGCTGTGAATGCTGTTCGACCTCCGGCAAGAACATCGGCTTCATAGGCTGACGTGATCCTATGCATGCCGATGGGACGGTCAATAGTCCGAATCGGTTATGCGAGCGCGTTACTTCGCGACCGGCGCGATGGATTCGATGGCGAACTCGTCCGGTTGATTCGGGTTCGTGGACGCCGTGACAATCCCCACGGCCTCCATCTTCACGGACGGGCGCGTCGTGAGGCTGTCGAGCGCATTCGTGTACGCCGCGCCGCGGCTCTTCGTCCGTGCGATCAGCAGCGTGCTGTCCGTGCCGCTGACGGTGAGCACGATCTGGCCAGCGCGATCCGAGAGCGTCCCCACGGCGGTGACCGACGCCTCCTTCGCGTTGAAGCCGTTGCTCTTGACGATCTGGCGAAGCGCGGCGAGCGTCACTCGGTTGTCGGGCCGCAGGCGAATGTCCGCGGACGCCTTCTCGAGCGAGACCTCGACGGATTCGACGCCCTCCACCTTTCGAACGGCCACGCGCACGGCGTGGGCGCAGATCGCTCAATCCATTCCGAAGATCTTCAGGTCGACCCGTCGGAGCTCCGCGCGCGCCGCCGCGGGCGTCAGCACGAGTGCGAGAAGCGCCGCCGTTCGCAGAATCGTTTTTCCCATGTGCGAGACGCTTTACTTTCGCCAGAAGAAGTAGCTGAAATTCACCGCGAACCGGAGGCGCTCCGCCGGTCCAAGGTTCGTATCCTGATACAACGGGAACAACACGCCGCCTTCGAGCGCATACGCCTTGTAGAGCAGCAACGCCGTCGGGCCGACCAACAGCGCGGAGCCTCCACTGGTCTCGAATACGAACCCGTGATGCCGGCCGCGCGCCGTTCGCTCTCCCACCGCTTCAACGAAAAACCGCAAGTCCGGTTTGGGGTAATCCAATCGCAGCGCCGGCGGCCTGTACCCGTAGACGCCGGTGACGAACGCCACATCCCCCATGCGATCGAGTCCGCGCTGATCGTGATGATGATATCCGCCGCCGACCCACACGTAGTGCGTGCGCGACACGTACCCGCTCGCCGCCGACAGGTGAAAAGAGGAGGCGGCCTGCATGCCATCGGGCCTGTACTGCGTCAGCGGAAGGCTGGCTCCCGCCGAGACAGTCGATTCGAAGCGCGATCCCGCGCCGGTCGCACGGCGATGGAACCTCCACGAGGCAATCGCCTCGATATCTTTCTCGGCGGACATCGACGCGACCATGCGGCCGCGCGGCATGAACGAGCTGCTGACGAGGCTGATTGGCACCGACGCGGAAATCTGCAGATCCTCGGTGATCCCGAAACCGATCATCGTTCGGAGCGTCTGTTCCTCCGTGTCGCGGCCTTCGCCCAGACGGCCGAACCAGGCCTGATCGACCTGCCAGCCGCCCTTGCCCAACGTCGGCGTGGCCGCGCCGAACACAGGACCATGACCGTTGGCCATCGTCATGCGCGGAAGGCTCAGCAAGAGAAAAACAGCGAGTAGCGGGCGCATGTGGTTTCCCCTCACGTTCGCAGAACGGCGATCGACGCGTACGTCAGGAGCAGCGCAGTGCCGTAGAGAAAGACGGATACCCAATAAATCCGCCGGCTCCACCGCATCAGCGGACTGTCGACGTGGCAGATCTCACCGGGCGCGCAGCGCCGCGGGCGCACCACGACGAGCCAGTAGTTCAGCGCCATCATCGCGGCTGACGCGCTGAACACTACGCCCTTGTGCCGGCTGACCTCCGCAAACCACGGCGCGGCGGACACGGCAGACGCGACGACGGACCCTAAACCTAGGGCCACGAAAAGAATCGGAAGCGCTCAACACACGAGCGCGGTCAGGGCGGCGAGCAGGCCGATCGCGCTGCTCACCCGCTCAGGCCGCATGCTTCGCCTTTTCGTTCGAGTTGAACCCCATCTCCCTCAATGGTGCCGCACGAGGCGGCACCACCGCAAGCCGGCTCAGAACAGATACCGAATCTGCAGCTGCAGCATCCGCGGCGGATCGATGTTCGCGAGCGACGGCAGCGCGTTGGTCGTCGAACCGACGGCAACGAGCTGGCCGAACGTCGCGTTCGGCGTGTCCCCATCGCCATAGATCGTCTGCGCGCGCCCGAGCAGGTTGCCGTGGTTGAACATGTTGAACGCCTCGAGCCGAACGAGGACGCGGTGACGCCCGTGCACGTTCAACTGGTCCTCGACGAAGAGCGACACGCGCATTGGCCGGTTTATGTCCCACGGCCGCAGCTACTACTACGGGTCGTAAGACGGCCGCAGGAACGCAGCTAGAACACCGTCGCCCAGATGATGATGATGACAAAGGCCGGCAGGGACGCGAGCAGGTACACGGCACCGATGCCAACGGCCTTGAGGATCGTGATCGCCCACCCGCCGCCGAACACCGTCCGCGCGGCCACGAGCGCGTATACGGCGAAGCTCAACGTCACTATCACGCTGACCGCGACGGCCACCGGAATCGATCGCGTCATCTTCGACGCCTCCGACAGCGTGAACGCGGTGAACGCGAAGGCGTGAAGATGCGCGGCAAACACCAGCGTGGTCGGGAACCGCCGGCCGCGATAGAACAACGCCACGATCGCGGCGAACACCGGCAGCAGCGCGAAGAACACGCGCGGCATGATCGTCAGGACGCGATTGCGAAATGCGATCGGATCGCTGGCGATGGAGACGATCAGCGGCTTGAGGAGCGCCGGCGCGCGCTGTGCGCTCGCAAGCAGCTCCTTGCGTTCCTCGTCGGTCAGATCCATCCCTTTGTCGGTGCGACTGAAGCCAATCTTCACGCCGCCGGGCATGTTGAGCTCGGACGGCCTCGTCGAGACATTCGCCGGTGCGGCCGCGGCGACGACGAAGTACATGACGCTGACGATCAGGTAGAGGCGGACGGGCGAGAGATAGCGCGCGCGCCGGCCGGCGATGTATTCGCGCGTGAGAAAGCCGGGCCGAAAGAGACCGCGGATTGTCGCAGCGATGCGGCCGTCGTAGCCGGAGAGCTCGTGCCACGCGTCACCCGCCAGCTCCGACACGGTCGGATTCACCGGCACCGCGCGCTGGCCGCACGCCGAACAGAACGACCCGTGCAGCGCGGCGCCGCAGTTCAAACAGCCAGTCTCGCTCCTTCGCACGGCGCAGCATCATCGCATGGAACCAGCAAAGCCCGGACGGTGGGTCTGATAGGCTCTACCGGATCTTTTGAAGGCAATCGCGAGGATCGATGGGTACGCCTCTAGTCCGTTGGGGAATGATCGGCTGCGGCGACGTCGCGGAAGTCAAGGCAGGTCCCGGCTTTCAGAAGGCGGACGGCTCGACGCTGGCGGCGGTGACGTCGCGCCATGTGGAGAAGGCGCGCGATTTCGCGCGGCGGCATGGCGTCGCTCGCGTCCATACGACGGCGGCGGAGCTCATCGCCGACCGAGAGATCGACGCGGTCTACATCGCGACGCCGCCATCCGCGCATCGCGCGCTCGCGGAAGCCGTCGCCGCCGCGCGGAAGCCGTGCCTCGTCGAAAAGCCGATGGCCCTCGACTACGCCGAATGCGCGCGCATGGCGGCCGCATTCGACGCGGCCGGCAGCCCGCTCTGGGTGGCGTACTACCGCCGCGCGCTGCCGCGATACCTCCTCGTCCGCCAACTGCTGCGCGACGGTGTCGTGGGCCAGCTGACATCCGTCCACGTCGAGCTCCTTGCGCCGCTCGCCTCGCCGGAGCGCGCGCGATCGTGGCGCTTCGATCCGGCGATCGCCGGTGGCGGCCTCTTCTTCGACATGGGCTCGCACTGCGTCGACATGATCGACTTCCTCGTCGGACCGATGGAGAACGTCAGCGGCGTCGCGCTCAACACGGGCGGCGCCTACGCGGCTGAAGACCTCGTCGCCGCGTCGTTCCGCGCCGGCGATCGGGTCGCCGGCACCGGCGTGTGGAACTTCAACGCCGATCGCTCGGTCGACCAGATGCGCCTGGCCGGCACGCGCGGCACGATCGCGTTCCCGCTCTTCAGCGACGAGCCGATCGTCGTCTCGAACGGCGACGCCGAGCGACGCTTCGAGAGCCGCAACCCTCAGCATGTCCACCAGCCGCTCATCCAGACGATCGTCGACGAGCTGCTCGGGCGCGGCCGGTGCGAGTCGACGGCGTCCAGCGCGCTGCGCACGGCCGCCGTCATGGACCGGTGCGTGTCGAGCGACTGACCCGAAACCGCGCCTTTTGACGCATTCCTAGCAGCGCGGTCCTTCACGCGCGGAATTGGAGGCGTCGTGCGATCCACACTCGCGCTGATGCTCGTGGCGTCAATCGGCGCAAGCCCATGCCTCGCGCAGACGCGCGTGACGTCGATTGACGAGCTGCGGCGCGCGCTCTCACGCGGGGATTCCGTCACGATCGTCCCGCAAGATGGGACGGCGGTCGAGGGCCGGCTGACGCGGATCGGAGCGATCGATCTCGACGTTCGAGCGATCGAACCGCGCACTGGGCCAACGAAGCGAGTGCTGACCATTCCGTTCGAGACGATTCAATCTCTCCAACGGAGGCGTGATTCTCCAGTCAATGGCGCGTTGATCGGGGCCGGGATCGGCGCTGGAGCCGGGGGCGCGTTGTTCGTGAACGCGCTCATCGTCGATCGCAACGAGATCGACGAATGGGCGCCGATGTATGTCGGGATGACGGCCGCGTTCGCCGGCATCGGCGCGCTCATCGGATGGACCCTCGACAAAGCGCGATCGAAGCCGCCGATCAGGTATAGCCTATCGGACGGTCACAAAGCCGCCCGATATGACTGCGAGCGGGATCATTGATGCTCGGTCGGTCGATATCACACCCGCGATCCAGGCGCGGCGACGATGCGTGCCTGCGGCGACGTTTGGCTATGTCGTTACGGGCTGGCTGGGCATCTTGCCGTTCGTTTTGATTACCGGAATGCTCGGGGGAACGTTCCGCCTCTCGATTGGGCTCATCCTCCTCGGTTTGGTGTCCGCCAGCGTCGCCGGAGTTGTCGCAGTGGCGAGTTGGAAGGCGGAGCGCGGCAGCCGCGTCGGCGCCATCCTGCAAAACGTCTTCATCATCGCCTTCATGACTGCCTTGCTGTACGCAGTTCATCGAGCCAGCAGCGACGGAGGAGGATTGATGCCCATGCTGGCCATCGGTACGGTGGCAATCGGGGGAACCTCCGTTGCGCTCTCCGGCGCGTTCGCAGCCTTCCGCTATCAGCGGTTGATTCCGGACAGCGGAGCCTTGCCCCGCACGCCCGTCATGCGCCAGCTCCAAGCAGCGGCACTGATGCTGACGCGCAACGGCCTGCTGGCGATCCTCCACTTCGTAGGTGCGGGTGTTTTCTTTTGTCTTCCGGCTGCGATTGGGTGGACGGTGCTTCAGCGAGGGTTGAGCAATTCGTCCGTGAGCCCTGGATGGAAATCGTTCGTCGCGTTCTTCGTGCTGCTCATCGTGTGCCTGGAGATCGCCAAGCGTCTCGTCGCGAAGGGCAAGCGTCTGCGGCAGATCCACGCAGCCGATGCGCGGCGTCTCGATACTCGACGGCCAATCTTACTGCTGCGGTCGTTCCGGGACGACCTCACGCCGATCGAGCGTCGGGTCGACGTCAGGAACTGGAGATCCGGCCGAGCCGGCGACCTGCCGATCACGCTCGAAGAAACGTTGGAGCGCGCGCTGAGGGCTCACGGACCGGTCATCGCGATCGGCCGCCCTGGAGAAGCGCTGCCACCCGCCGGGGCCGCACGCGAGTATGTGACGAATGACGACTGGCTCGCGCGAGTCGTCGAGCTCGCCGCCGAGTCCCAACGCATCGTCGTGATCGTGGGAAAGAGCGAAGGACTGTCGGTGGAGTACGCGAGCCTCGCGCGCGCGGAGGCGTGGTCCAAGGTGGTCCTGATACTGCCGCCGCTCGAGCGTTCGGAACTGCTCGCGCGTTGGGCAGTGCTCGCACAATTCGACTCGCGAATACGATCCAATGCGCCTGCCGTCGATCTTCCGTCAGCGGCGCTGGCGGCGGTAGCGCCGGACGGGGAGCTGCGATTCGTGACCTGTCAGTGGCGCGACGACGAATGCTATGAGTTGGCAGTCCGCTGGATCATGGCGACGCGTTGAATGCGCGGCGTAGCGCGATCCTCGGGAACCTTCGGCGGTGCCCTTCGGACATTCTTGTACATCCGGTCGAGCAGCATCACCGTGAGGTGATGCGAATCGGCATCGAGATCAACAAGACTCCGGCGGCGTTCGTGACGTCGAGCCGAACATCTCCACGCGCTTGCGGCACGAAGTCGAAATCGTAGGTCTCGCCGTTGCCCATCTGGATCTCCGACGGACCGGCGATCGACTGTCCGCTCGGCAGATCCATGCCGTCCTTCGCCAGCCCGCGCCACTCGAGCAGCGTCGACTCGCGCAGCAGCCGCATGCGCATGCTCGGGCGGAAGGTATGCGCGTTGATGAAGCGCAGCCGATAGTGTTCTCCCACGCGCATCTCGCGCGGCGCGGGCGCTGCCGATCCGTTCAGCAGCACGATCGTGTTCGCGTCGACGGTGCTTCTCGGAGCCGTGATCAGCAGGACGATGTCGTGCGTCGGGTCGTACACTTTGGGATCGTCGACGACGAGCAGCGCGCCCGACAGTCCTGCCTGCTGCTGCCTCACCTCGTCGACGTGCGTGTGATAGATGAACGTTCCGGAGCGCGGCGGCGTGAAGCGCGCTTCGAACGAGCCGCCCGTCGGAATCGCGGGCGCGATGCGGCTTCCCTCGCCCGCGTAGCCCGCGACGCCGTCGTAATAGCTCTCGAGCTCGATGCCGTGCCAGTGCACTGCCGTCGCTTCCGGGAGTTGATTGACGACGGTAATGCTCACCGGCTCGCCGCGCTTCAACACCAAGGTCGGTCCAGTGGCGCCGAGACTCGGCGGCGGCGTCGTGCTCGTGCCCGTCTCGAGCGTGTAGCTGTATCGCGGCTCCGCTTCAGTACTTCCCTGATCGACGCGGGCAATCAGACGCAGCTCGCGCCGCTTCGCGGCGGACGGCGACGACGGCGACAATTCGACGCTCTTGCCCGTGACGGTGATCCCCATCACGGGACCCGCCATCATCTCCAGCGCATGATTCTCGACGTGCTTGTGCGCCGGCGCCGCGTCGCTTCCGTCGAGCGGAATGCCTCGCTGGAGATGCGCGTTGTCGTGACAATGGAACAGCCAATTGCCCGGCCGGGTCGGCTTCCACGTCAGCGAGAACGTGCGGCCGACCGCGAGACGTTCGGTCACGACCATCCTTGGCGACGCGTCCATGAAGCGAGTGTCCGCGCGCTCGTCGCCTCGGCTGTCGACGTTGAAATAGAAGCCGTGCAGATGCATCGGGTGCACGGCGCCGCCCGCGTTGATCAAGCGCATGCGAACCGTGTCGCCGACCATGTACGACAACCGCTCGGTGTTCGGCCACGAACGGCCATTGATCACCATCCTGCCGACGGCGATCGCTGGCTGCGCGGGGTTCTGTAAACCCGTTCGAGCGGGCCACGTACTCATCACGAGGACGCGGTCGTTTGCCGGCGCCGCGTCGCGCGCGTCGACGATGAAGGCGCCGACGAGCTGCGAGTCGATTCGATCTCGCTGCGCCAGCGTCGTGTCCGGCGTGGACGCGCCCCAATAGTAGTAGGTGCCGGGCGTTCCAGCCGCGAACCCGACGTCGCGCGCTTGTCCTGGCGGAATGCTCACGGCCTCGGCGCTTTTCTCGCTGCCCGGCCGCGTGTAGAGACCGTGAAGGACGAGCGTCTCGTCGAGCGAGTTCCGGATGCGTGCGCGGATCTCGGTGCCTTCACGGACGCGAATGAGCGGACCGGGGATCTGTAACGGGCCGCCTTCGACCGCGAACGCTTTCACCTCGACGCCGGGGTCGGTTTCGCGATCCGGATGCCACATCCCACGGCGCGCCTCGAGGGCGATGGTCAGGGTTCCGGCGCCCTGCGTGCCGGCAGCCGACCGATTGTCGTTGATCGCGATTCTCGCCGTAACGGCGGGGCCGCCGGCGCGAAATGCGGGGATCGCCGCGAAGAGAATCGCCAGCGCCGAGGATAGGACCATCATGGCGCCCTCCAATACTGAGTAAAACGACAGTCCCCCTCGAATCGGAACGCTATTTGTCCCTCGCCGGCGCAACGCTGCGCAGATATGCGACCAGATCGAGCACTTCGCGGCTCGTCAACGCGTCGAACAAGCCCGGAGGCATCATCGACGCGCCCGTCGTCTCGCGCGACTGAACGTCCGCTTTGTTGATCGTCACCGCATCGCGGCCGACCATCCGCAGCGTGACCTGCCGATCGGTTTCGCCGATGACGTTGCCGGCCAGCGTCCGCCCGTCGCGCGTCACGATCATCACCATCTTGTACGCGTCCGCGACGTCGCCGTTCGGATTGAGCACGTTGAACAGCAGGTACTCGAGGTTCCCGCGATTCGATCCGGTCAGATCCGGTCCGACCTGACCGCCCTGCCCGTAGAGGCGATGGCACGCGCCGCAGGTCTGCTGAAAGACGCCGCGTCCCTTTTGAACGTTGGCCGCGGCGAGCGCGTCCTCCGTGAGCAGCCCTCGATACTTCGCGTACGCCCGCTCGAGCTTTGCTTCGGTGGCGTCCCCTTCGACCGGCCCCCACACGTCGGCGAACCGCGTTCCGACGACGCGGCGAAGCTGACGGGCGAGGTGGGGCGGAACGTCGCGCCGCGGCACGGCGTCCTTCGCAAGCGCGTCGGTCAACATCCTGCCGTAGCGCCCGCGCGACGCGAACGTCTGCATGGCTTCCGCTTTCTCCGCGCTGTTGAACGACGCGTACTTCGAGATCAATAAGCGCCCGAGCGCGTCGTCGTCGAACTGGGCGATCGCGCGGATCGAGTCGATGCGCAGCGGCTCCTCCGCGAGGACGGCCGGCAGCGCCGCGACGAGCTGCGGGCGCCGCTGCGCGGCGAGGACGTGAAGCGCGCGGCGCCGGTCTTCGACGGGCGCGCTCGTGTTGCGGACGGTCGCCACGTTGCGGAGCGTTGCGTCGATATCGCCGAACTGCTGCGCGATGTCGGACCCGAGCGATGCGAGCCGCGCGTCGGATCGCCGCAAGCGATCGAGGAGCGGACGCCAATTCGGCGGCGCGGTCATGTCGTAGCGGCCTTGCAGGCCGTCGCGCATGCCTTCGAGCAGGCTGATCTCCGCCGCGGGCTGCTTTGAAATCGCGGCGACGAGCGGTTCGATCTCGTTGGCGTCGACCACGCGCCGCGCGGTGAACCGGGCGATTGATGGAATCGCAGCGGCGCTCGCGCGCTCGAGCGCCAGCACGGGGTTCTCGGCCACGAGCGGCTCGATGCCCAGCCACAGCATCGTCGGAAGATTGGGATCGCCGGCGTCCTCGCGGCGCGCGGCGAGCGGCGACGCAATCGGCCATCGCGCCCGGCGATCGAGCCGCTGGAGCGCCGACGCGAGATAGAGTCGAACGACGGGCGAGGCATCCTCGCGCGCCATTCGGGCGAACGCCTCGAGCGCACGCGGCGGCGGCTGGCGATCTTCCATCAGGAGCTGAATGGCCCACGCGCGGACGTGCTCGTCCTTGTCGCCGAGCGCGTCGGCGAGCGCGTCCGTGGTAAAGCCGCCGGTCACGTGCAGCGCCCACATCGCGCGCAGACGCCAATCGGGATTCTCGCTCGACGTGAACAGCCGGCGGAGCGCGGCGTGCGTGTCAGATTTCAGCGTTCGCGTGGACGCCCGCTGCTGAAGAATGAGGCGGGCGCGGCGCGCGTGCCAATCGCTGACGCTCGTCTGCAGCTCGACGAGCCGCGCGTCCGTCAGCTTCCGGAGATCCGTGTAGCGATCCGGCCAATCGACCGCGAGCGATTTGGCCGGCGCGATCCGGTAGATCCGTCCCGTGTCCTGATTGAGCACTTCCATCCCGCAGATGTCGGCATCGTGCCAGTCGAGCACGTAGAGCGCGCCCTCCGGCCCGATCTCGAGGCTGAAGCCGATCCACTGCGCGTTGTTGGCCATGAGGAAGTCGTCGCCGTGATGCGCGGTAAAGCCTGACCCCTTGCGCTCGAGCACGTCCGAGAGGACCGCATGCTCGTGAATGTTCGCCATGAACATCCGGCCGCGCTGCGACGCGGGAAAGGCGTCCGACTGATACACGCGCGCGCCGCCGTGCGCGGATCGATGCCGGTGATCCGCGATCGTTTGAATGTCGCTGTAGACGTACGGATTGAAATGCTGTCCGCCTTGGCGGTGATAGATCCCGCCGGGAATCACGTGAAACGCGTGCGGAATCACGCACGCGCTGATGAGCAGCTGGCCCTTCGCGTCGTAGTCGATCCCCCAGGGATTGCTGAACCCATGCGCGACGACCTCGAACACATCCTTCGTCGGATGGTACCGCCACACGCCGCCGTTGATCTCGACGCCTTCCACGCTTGCGTTGCCAGGAACATCGTCGGGAAACGGATCGCGGTGTTTGTAGAGCCGGCCTTTGCCTTGCGGCTTGCGGACCTTCGACGACGTCGCGAATCCCTGCAGCCCATACAGCCAGCCGTCGGGACCCCAGTGGAGGCTGTTCAGCGTCTCGTGCCGATCGCGGATACCCCATCCCGTGAGGCGCACTTCGATGTCCGCGACGTCCGCCGTGTCGTCGCCGTCGCGATCGGGAATGAACAGCAGGTTCGGCGGCGCGCCGACGAACACGCCGTCGAAGCCGACGGCAATCGCCGCCGGAAAGATGATGCCCTCCATGAAGACCTTGCGGCTGTCCGCCACGCCGTCGCGATCCGTATCCTCGAGGATCAGGATCCGGCTGTTGCCCGCGTTGGAAAAGCCGCCGACGCGCGACTCGTAGTCGCGATTCTCCACGACCCACAAACGGCCGCGGTCGTCCCAACAGAACGCCATCGGCTGCCCGATCATCGGCTCGGCCGCCCATGCGTTCACGCGATAGCCGTCGACGGTCGTCATCTGCGCAACCGCTTGATCCGCCGTGAGGAATTTCGCGAGCCGCCCTTCGCGCTGCGCGAGCTGCCACAGCGCGAACGTCGGCGCGTTCCCGCGGATGCCGGTGAACGCGGACCACGCGTTCGTGATCTCGATGTCGTTCAGCTCGCCCGTGTAGATCAGGAACTGATGGCGGACCGTCTCGGTTTGTCCCGCGGCAATCGTCCAGTCGTTCTCGCGGGTTCGCGCGGAGCCGACGCCGAGCTGACCGTCGACGCGCCAGGCCTGCGGGTAGCCCATGTTGTCGGGATGATCGAACATCGCGACGTGCAGGAGATCGGCGCGTCCTTCGACGTTCATCCCGACGTCGATCCACATCGCGCGCTGGCCTTCGGCGCGCTCGCCGCGCTGCCGCGCCGCGTTGACGACTTCACCCTGGATGCCTTCGCGCCACGGCATGCGAAGGAACAGCCCGCCGTAGTCGTACTTGCCGATCGTCACGTCGCGCTTCGCCTGGCCGCGCCACTCGAGCTCGAGGACGAACGTGCCTCGCTGTTCGCGCATCGACCAGCGCTCGGTCTGCGTGAAGATCGGCGCGCCGGCGGCGTCGAGCAAGTCGTACACGGTCTGCCATCGGATCGCGCCGTCGCTCTCGTCGGTCTTCGTGATGCCTGCCGACACACGCCGCCAGTAGTCGGCCGATCGGTTGTGAAAGTAGTCGCGCCCGTTCAGCCGCGTGAAGCCCCAATAGAGGCCGGTCTGATGCGGATGGTGCGCAGGACTGACCTCCGTCGCGAGGCCGGCGCCCTCCGGCGCCGCGATCGGGTGCAGATATGGACGCTCGTCCGGTTTCGCATTCTGCGTGACGACCGGCGTCCGCTGCCCAGCGCGATAGACCGAGATCGTCCCCGCGCGCGCGTCCTGCCGAATCGTGAGCCGCCCGGCGGCCGCGGTCGAGGCCGGCGGCGTCTGGCTCAGAAGGCGCATCGACACGCCCCCGGCGCCCATGAGCGCGGCAATGCAGATGGCGGTGAAACGAAGCGGCGTCGGCGTCGACATCATCCGTTGCTCTCCCGGCGTGCGGATTATGCCCTGTTTCGACTCAGACTTGACTCAGACTCGACTCAGACTCGACTTAGACTCGTGTCAGAGTGCTTCGATTGCAGAAAACCTCGACAAACCGGCCGATCAACACGAAAGACACTGTCTGAGTCGAGTCTGAGTCGAGTCTGAGTCCGAGTCTGCGACCGAACGTAGTGATCCAGTTGGAAACAATTAACGGCCGCTTTCGGTCTAACCACCCTATGAATTCCATGCTGGACCTGCGGTATGCCCTGCGGCTCCTCGCCCGCAGCCCCATCTTCTCCGTTACGGCCGTGCTGTCGCTCGCGGCGGGAATCGCCGGGACGACGACGATTTTCAGCCTCGCGGATGCGGTGCTGCTGAGGCCGCGGACCGGCGTGGCGAATCCCTCCACGCTCGTCGACATCGGCCGCAGCACCAACGGCCAGGGCTTCGACAACTTCGGATATCCGCTGTTCGCGGCGATGCGGGACAACACGCAGCTGTTCGAGCGCATGGCCGCCAACCAATTCGGCCCGCAGGTCATGAGCCTCGGCGACGCGCGCGCGTCCGAGCGGACGTTCGCCTCCATGGTTTCCGGAAACTACTTCGAAGTCGTCGGCACGAGGCCGGCGGTCGGCCGGTTCTTCCTTCCCGAAGAGGATTCCACGCCCGACACGCACCCGGTCGTCGTCTTGAGCCACGAATTCTGGACGCGCCGCTTCGGCGCCAATCGAGATCTCATCGGCCAGACCATCCGCTTGAACAACCGCCCCTACACCGTCGTCGGCGTCGCCGAGCAGGGGTTCACCGGAACGTCCCTTCTCGGATCGGATTTCTGGGTGCCGATGGCGATGGACAAGCACGTGCGCGCGGGCGATCGCTCGATGCTCGATATGCACGGGACCGTGTGGCTGACGGCGACCGGGCGGCTGAAGCCTGGCGTGACGATCGAGCAGGCGCGCGACGAGCTTCACGCGATCATGCAGAACTATCTCAAGTCGCGCGGCGACGACCGCGCGGAGCGCTGGGGCGTGTCGGTCGCGCGATCGGCGCGTGTGCCGGGATCGAACGCGTCGCCGCTCGTCGCGTTCATCGGCATGCTGGGCGCGCTCACGTCGCTCGTCCTGCTGATCGCGTGCACGAACGTCGCCGGAATGCTGATGTCGCGCGGACTCGATCGACGGCGCGAATTCGCCACGCGATTGGCCGTCGGCGCGTCGCGCGGAAGGCTGATCGGGCAGCTCCTCGTCGAAGGACTCGCGCTCGCGATGATCGCGGGCGCCGTGAGCGTTCCGCTGACGTATCTGCTCGTCGGATTCTTGTCGGGCTATCAGCCGTCGCTTCCGTTTCCCATCGCGCTCGAGCTGCGCGTCGATCCGCGCGTGCAGGCGGTCGCCGGACTGCTGGCCGGCCTCGCCGCGATGGCGTTCGCCCTGCTGCCGGCGCTGCAGACGACGCGCGTCGACGTGGCGCCTGCGCTGCGCGGAGCGAATGCGAGCGCGGATCGCAAGCGCGCATGGCTGCGGCAGGCGCTCGTTTCCGCGCAGGTCGCCGTCGCGCTGCTGCTTCTCGTCGCCGCCGGCCTGTTCCTGCGATCGCTGCAGGAAGCCGCGACCGTCGACATCGGCTTCAACACGGCCGGCGTCGACACGCTGCAGATTGATACGCGGATCGCGGGCCACGCGACCGATGCGGAAGGCCTCCAAGTCGTCGAAGCGTTGATGGATCGATTCCGCGGGTTGCCTGGAGTCACGAGCGTCGGCGCGTCGCGCATGGTGCCGCTGCAAGGCGGAGGTCTTGGGCTAGGCGAGCTCCGATCTCCCGGGTACGTAGGGCGCGATGGCTCGGATTCGGTCGATGCCGACTGGGACGTGGTCTCGACCGATTACTTCGCGACGCTGCAGCTGTCGATCGTGCAAGGGCGCGCGTTCGGCGCTCAGGATCGCACGGGCGCGCAATCGGTCGCCATCGTGAACCAGACGATGGCCGAGCGGTTGTGGCCGGGACGCAACCCGATCGGACAGACGCTGTTTCAGGGCGGCGCGCCGGGATCCGGCGCGGACCGGCCGCTGCAGATTGTCGGCGTCGCGCGCGATTCGAAGTATCGAACCGTCGCCGACGGTCCGAGGAATTTCATCTACGTTCCGATCGCGCAGCAATTCATGTCCGAGGTGACGTTCTACGTCCGGCGCGATCCGTCGCAGTCGCGCATCAACGATCTCCGGCGCGCGATCGTCGCCTTCGATCCGATGCTGCCCGTCATCCACACGGACACGCTCGAGCGCGCGACGGCGATCATGCTGTTGCCGCAGCGCATCGCGGCATGGATCGCCGCGAGCGTGGGATCGCTCGGGCTCTTCCTCGCCGCGCTCGGCCTCTACGGGCTGATCGCGTTCTCCGTCTCACAGCGGAAACGCGAGATTGCGATTCGCATCGCCGTCGGCGCCTCCGCGCGATCCGTCGTCTGGCTCGTCCTTCGCCAGGCGACCGTGCTGTCGCTCGTCGGCGCGTGCGTCGGGCTCGCGCTTGCTGCCGGCCTCTCGCAACTGATCGGAAGTTTTCTCGTTGGGCTGAGGCCGATCGATCCGCTCGCGTTCGGTCTCGCGACCGTGCTGCTGACCTCGGTGATGTTCGTTGCCGCCTGGACTCCAGCTCGGCGCGCTGCACGTATGGATCCGGTGAGCTCGCTGCGCGCGGACTGACGAACCACATTACGGGGCGGCGGCCGACGGCGGCGCCTGCCTCGCCGGCGCCTGGGGACGGCCGGTGTGCGTCTTCCGCACTTCACGTTCCTGCACTCACTGCCAAATCCTGTCAGTGGCGACTGACGAAGTTTGTTACTCTTCGCGCGCGCGCCGTGCGAGCCCTCTCGAAACGTTAGGCAAAACGTGATCTCCGGAGTGGCAGGACCTTTGCCAATTCGCGTCCGGGCCTGTTCTAAGTGTGCCCGTGGAGATCCTCGTGGATATCAAGGCGCCTCGCGACGAGTGGAACCCCGATTCGGACGAGCAGCGTACGCTGCCGTTCGATCAAATAGCGGATCAACAAGCACCGGAACCGATCGCCCCGACAGCACCAGAACCGATCGCGCCGCCGATCGCGGAGCCGATCGCGCCGCCGGCGTCGCACTGGAGTCTCGAGACGTTCCGCGAGCCGCAGACGTTCTCGGCGTCCGCGCCCGCGATCGAGCCCGAGCCGAAGACGTTGCCGCAGCCGGAGCCGCCGCTCGCGCTGTCGGCGCCGAATCTCGACGAGCTCTTCGCCGCGCTGGAAGCGAAGCCGCGGCCCTCGAGCAAGACGGCGTTCGAAGCGCCGCAGACGGTACAGGCGCCGATCGTCGAACCGATCGTCGAGTCGCATCACGCGGCGCCGCCGGCAACAGCGTTCGAGACACACCTGGCCGAGTTCTCACGAGCAGAGGCGCCGAAACTCGAGGTCCCGAAATTCGAGGCGCCTCAGTTGGACGCGCCGACATTTGACGCCCCAACATTTGAAGCACCGAAATTCGACGCCCCGAGATTCGATGCACCGAGGATCGCCGCGCCGGGCTTCGATGCACCGAAATTCGACGCGCCAACATTCGACGCACCAAAACTGGACGCGCCAAAACTCGAAGCTCAGAAACTCGATGCGCCACAGTTCGAGGCGCCAGACTTCGACACGCTGAAGTTCGACGCGCCGAAGTTCGAGGACACGAGGTTCGAGGAACCGAGGTTCGAAGCGGCCAAGTCTGAAGCGGCCGTATTCGAAGCGCCCGTATTCGAGGCGCCCAAAGTTGAGCCGCCGAAGGTCGAGCCGCCAAAGGTTGAAGCGGTCAAAGTCGAAGCGCCGAAGATCGAAGCGCCAAGACTAGAGGCGTCAAAAATAGAGACGCCCAAAGTCGAACCGCCGAAAGTCGAAGCGCCGAAAGTTACCGCGCCGGTGCAGCCGGTCAAACCGGTGGTTGCCGCGGCCGCGTCCGCTCCGCAGAAAAAGCGCGCGCGATCGCTCGTCGCCGTTGCCGCCGTCATCCTCGTCGTCGCGGCGATTGGCGTGCCGCTGAGCAGCGCCTGGCTGGGACGTCAGCGATTGATCGTCGCGCAGCAGCAGCAACAGCCGCCGGCGCGCACGTCGCGTCCACCGGCATCGACGCCGAAGCCAGCGGCAACTCGAACGACGACTCCCGCGCCAGCGCCAGCGCCGCCGCCCGTCGCGAATCCGGCGCCCGTTGCGAGCGCGCCCGCCGTCGTCACCACGCGGGCCGCGGTCAAGCCCGTGCCCGCGAGAATCTTTGCGCCCGCCGCCGCGCCGGCCGCCACCGCGCCCAAGCCGGTCCAGCAGGGCGCGCCGAAGCCGTCGTTCACGCTCACGCCGGCGCCCGTCGCCGCGCCCGCGCCTGCGACTGGCGCGCCGCCCGCAGCGTTGCCCGCGTCCGTCGCCGTTCCGGTTGCGTCGCCGCCGCCTGCGCCGGCCGCAGCCGAGCCGAGAGCGGCCGAGGCGCCAACACCGCTGGGACCGTTCTTCGAGTTGAGCCAGGTCGATCAACCGCCGCAAGTCTCCGAGCGCATCGAGCCGGATCTTCCGCTGCAACTGCAGACGGGCCGGATCAGCGAGATCGTCATTGCGCGCGTGCTCGTGTCGCAGGCAGGCCATCCCGTGCTGGTCACGCTGCTGCGGCGCTCGAAGTTCGGCGTCGAGCTCGACGACGCGGTCGTCGCGGCAGTGAAGCGTTGGTCGTTCACGCCCGCGACGAAGCGCGGCGCCCCGGTGAGCTGCTACATGCAGGTTGCCGTGACGATGCGGCGCGCCGAGTAGCCGTCCCCACGCGATCGGCGATATGCTCGTCGCGTGTACCGCGGAGCATCGTTCGCCGATCGATTGACGCGCATCGCACTGATAACGTCGACGTCGATGTCGGCGTGGATCGCCTCGACCACATCACTCGTCAGCGCGCAATCGCCAGGTAAATCCATTCGAATCGTGCTCGTCGGCGACTCCACCGTGACGGATGATTCAGGGTGGGGCGCCGGCTTCCGCAGCCTCGTCCTCGCGGATCGCGTGGAAGTCGTCAACACGGCGGCAAACGGTCGAAGCTCGAAGAGCTTCATCGACGAAGGACGATGGGCCGAGGCGCTCGCGAAGCGCGGGCAGTACTACCTGATTCAGTTCGGCCACAACGACGAGCCGGGCAAGGGTCCGGAGCGGGAGACCGATCCGAAGACGACGTTTCGCGCGAACATGACGCGATACGTGGACGACGTGCGGGCAATCGGCGCGACGCCGATCCTCGTGACCTCGCTCGTGCGCCGCTTGTTCAAGGAGGACGGCACCATCCGGACGACGCAGACGCCGTACGTCGAAGCCGTGCGCGCAATCGCGGCGGAAAAGAGAGTCCCGCTCGTCGACCTTCACGCGATCAGCATGGCGGACGCCGAGCACGCCGGCGATGAAGTCTGGGCGGACCTGAGCCCGAAGGACGACAAGGGCCAGGTCGATCGAACTCACTTGAACTCGAAAGGCAGCGAGGTCGTCGGCCGGATGGTGGCCGAGGCGCTTCGGACCGCCGTACCAGAACTGGCGAAGCTCCTGCGCTAGCCGTCGCCGCGCATCTTGCGCAGCTTCTCGATTGCCCGCTTCAGCGAGCGCTTGCGCTTCGACATATCCGCCCAGAGATCGCCCACATCCTTCATCCGCGCTTCCATCGTCCGAAGCGTGAACGCGCGCGGGTGGACGTCGCCTCGCTCGAGCTCTTCCCACGTGCACGGCGCCGATACGGGCGCGCCCGGCTTCGCGCGGACGGCATACGGCGCCGCCCACGTCGCGCTATAGCCGTTGCGTCCCGTGTCGACGAGAATCCGCCTGCCCCGATCGGACTTGCTGAACTCCTGCGTCAGATGATCCGGCGCGAGCTTCACGAGCATCGATCCGACATCGTGCGCGAATCCCGACACGTCCCCCATGTGCGCGCTGCCGTCGAGCGGCACGGCAATGTGAAATCCCTTCGATCCCGTCGTCTTCACCCAGGACGGGAGCCCGAGCCGCTCGAGGAGCTCGCGAAGCCCGAGCGCTGCCGACCGCAGCATTGCCGGATCGTCGATCGAAGGATCGAGATCGAAGACGCAGATGTCCGGATGATAGAAATCGGGCGCGCGCGTCGACCACACGTGCGGCGTGATCGTGTTCTGGTTCGCGAGCCACAGGAGCGAGCGCGTGTCGGTCACGATTGGATGGTGCACCGTTCCATCCTTCTTCGGCACCTCGACGCGCTCGAGCCACGCGGGAAAGCCCTTCGACACGTCTTTGTGGAAGAAGCCCTTCTTCGCGATGCCGGCCGGATAACGCTCCATCGTGATCGGCCGCGCGCGGATGTGGGGAATCATGACCGGCGCGATCGCTTCGTAGTACGCGGCCAGCTCGCCCTTGGTGATCCCAGAGTCCGGAAACAGCACTTTTTCGGGATGCGTGATCACGCGTGCTCCCTGACGACGTCCTTGGGTGGCTTGTCGGTGCGGACGCCGAGGAGCCTCGGATGGCGCAGCTTGCCGTGAGCCGTCCACTCGATGAACCCCACTTGCACGACGATTTCCGGCCGAACCCAATGCGCGCGCAGGCGCGGCAGTCCCTTTGCCTTCGTGAAAGGTGTCTTTGGAATCTCGAGCTCGTCGAGACGCCGGCGGAGATCGAGCAGCAATTTCGTGTCGAACCCTGTGCCGATCTTTCCGGCGAAGCAGAAATCATCCCCCTCGAAGTAGCCGACGAGCAGCGCGCCGAGGCCGACGCGCTTTCCCTGCGGATCGGTGAAGCCGCCGACGACGAGCTCCTGCGATTCCTCGCATTTCATCTTGAGCCAGTTCGGCGAGCGGCGATGTTCGTACCGCGATCCGCGGCGCTTCGCGATCACCCCTTCCCAACCCTCGCGGCGCGCGACTTCCCACGGATGTTCGTCGCCTGACGCGCCCAGCGCCGCGACGCGCTCGAGCGGCGCGCGAAGCGCCAGGTCGTCCAGGAGCGCGTGACGCTCCTCGAGCGGCAGCGCCGTCACGTTCTTTCCGTCGAGCCACATCACGTCGAACACGTGGTAAACAATGCCGCCGGATCCCCACGTGATCTCGCCGTCGAGAATCGCGTCCTTCACTTTCAAGCGCCCGATGGCCTCGGCCACTTGCGGAACGTTCTGCGGCAGCCGGTTGCGGGAGAAGAGCCGCACGTTCGATCCCTGCTTGAACGCAATGAGGCGGATGCCGTCGAACTTTCGCTCGAAGATCCATTCCGGGCCGGCGAAACGCTCCTGCGTGAGCGTCGCGGCCATCGGCTCGAGCCAATCCGGAAACTCCATGATTAATTGTTGTATCTCATGTTCCAGTTCCCATCTTTCGCCTGCAGGACGTCGCCCAGCTCCCGAAGCCGTACTACTCCCGGGCGATGACGAGCTCCGCATCCTCCGGTGGCAGCTGGGGGCCACGACGTGTCGGCTGTCTCGTCGCCTATCGTTCCGCACCAGCCTGCATCAACGTGGCTTCGACGCGCGCGTGGCCCTTCCGCCGCGCCCACGCGAGCGGCGTCGCCCAGGGCGCGCCTGCCTTCATCACATCAGCGCCGCGCTCGATCAGGAGCGCGACGATGTCCGGGCGGCCGAATCTCGCCGCAAGCCCGAGCGGCGTCGACCGGAACTCCTCGTCGACGGCGTCGATCCCGGCGCCGTGATCGAGGAGCAGCGCCGCCTTGCGGCGATCG
>DATBJJ010000134.1:0-8011 GCA_036556425.1 Vicinamibacterales bacterium | reverse complement strand
TCGCCGCTCGACGCCTGAATGAGCGGCGCCTCGGACGTGACGTTCACGGTTTCCGCCGCGCCGCCCGGTTCGAGCGTGAGGCTCGGGACGGTCACGCGGTCCGCGCCGCTGACCCGGATGCCCTGCCGCCGGACCGTCCGGAAGCCGTCCATCGTGACTTCGATGGTGTAGACATCGCCGGTGATGTTGGGGAACACGTAGTCCCCGGTGGCGTTGGTCACGGCGGGCACCGACTTGGTGCCGCGCGATTCGCTGACGAGTACGACAGTCGCGCCGGGAACCACCCCGCCCGTACTGTCTTTGACGTTGCCGACGACGGTGCCTGTCGTGATCTGCGCAGCGGCTGGTAGCGCGCTGAAGCAGAAGGCGATCAGGCACGCGGCGGCGAGCACGCTGCGACTCGATCTACCGATCATTGAGCTCCTCCCCTCAGAAAAGGGTGCAGTCTTACGCCGACTTGCAAACGAACGAGATGTAATGGGTTACAGGTGTCCGAACGGTGTAACACGTCCCCCGTGTCAGGTCAATTGCCACTTCGCACTGCACAACGCCGGTTTGCATAGCAGAACGCCCTGCATGCATCCCCGTGCAGAGTCCCTCGAAAACACTCGATAATCGCGACCTCCTACGCGCCCGGCTTGAAGAGCCGCAGCCGCTGCATCGACCACGGCGGAGCCGCGTCGACCGCTGCTATCTGCGTGATTCGAACGAATCGCACCGTCGCCGGCGCGAAGGCGATCACCATCAATCCCGGTGCGCCTCGACCGTCGGAGACCGTCGTCCAGGCCGATCCGTTCGCCGACACTTCGACTTTGTATGCACGCGGGTAATTGCCAGCTGGTGCGGTAACGGGCGGAGGAGCCGGCGCGGCAGGCGCGTCTCCCGTTGGCGCCGCGGCTCCCGCGCCGCGTCCGCCGCGGCCGCCGCGGCCGCCGCCGAACCCACCCGGCGACGTGAACTGAATCTCCGTGATCGCGATCGCCTCGGGCAGCTCGATCTGGAACCACATGCCCGGCTGCTGCGGCGCGGCCGTCGACCACCCCGCGAAGCTGAATGCGCCGATGGCGTTTTCCGTGTTGTGGCTCGCGCTCGCTTTCCACGTCGGCTGCGGATCGATCGCCGACGGCAGCGACGCGATCAGCTCCTCGACCTTCCAGAACGTCTTGCGATCCGCGGTCGCGGCGCGCACGCGCGCGACGTCGGCCGGCGTGACGAACGGTCCCACGTTGCCGAACGCATTGCGCACGTACGATCCGATCGCGGCAATCCACTCGTCGCGATTCGTGCCCATCGGCGCCATGACGCCGCCCGCGTACGACTTCCCGTCGATCGGCCCGTCCATCCCGTGCAGCAGCGTCTTGATGATGTAGTCGCGATGGCCCTGCACGCGGCTCGAGCTCGCGAGCGACGGCGCCATGGTCGCCTGCCCGGAGGCGCCCGCGGCCGAGCCGGCCACTGACGTTCCGCGCCCATCGTCGCCGTGGCACGCGAAGCAGACTTCCTTGTAGATGCTCTGTCCGCGCTCCATCACGGCGATTTCGTCCGCGTTGAAGGGCGGCGGACCGCCGCGGCCGCCGCGCGCGAACGCGTTCGTTGGCGGCTTCAGCAGCTGCGTGCCGATCTCCTGTACGCCGCGCGCGTTGTTGGCGGCCATCGCGGCGCGGACCACGTCCGCCAGGTTCGCGGCCTTGAAGTAGTTCAGCGTCAGCATCGCCTGGATGACGACGTCGGCCTCCTTGTCCAAGGTGAGCGCGCGATAGTCCGCCTCGAACGAGCGATCGCCGTCCTTGTACAGCGACTCGCTCGCGCGAATGGCCTGGATCCGCATCCGCGGATTCGGATCCTTCATCTGCTGGCGGACGAGCGCCGCGTCGAGTGCCCCGAGCCCTTCGAGCGTCCACAGGGCGTGGAAGCGCGCGAGCGGGTTCTTCGAGGTTCGCACGATCTGCTGGAGCGACGGCGTGACCGACTTGTCTTGCGCGAGGACGATCAGTTGCTGCGCCGTATCGCGCCACCATCCGTTCGGATGGCTCAAATGCGCGACGAGCTGCGCGGGCGTCTCGTCGAGCATGCGAGGCTGCGTGCGGTCCCGATCTTTTCCGTCATACGTGACGCGCCAGATGCGCCCCTTGCTCGTCACCTTGTCGAGCGCGTACTGATCGATCCTCGCGCGCAGATACGTTCCAGGTCCCGACCACGTCGACTCCTGGATGATCCCGCGATACATGTCGGCGATGTACAGCGTGCCGTCCGGCGCCGTCGCCATGTCGACCGGACGGAACAACGGGTCGGTCGACTTGATGAACTCGTTCCAGAGATACACGTTCCGCAGTTGCGTGAGGCCGCCCGTGACGACGGGCCTCGCGCGGCGGACGACGCGGCCGACCGGTTCGCCGTAGATCAGATCGCCGACGAGATCGGCGGGGAGGCGATCGCCGCGATAGATGTCGTTGCCCGCGGCGCCCGTGACGCGGTTCAGCGATCCATCCGGCATACGGACCGCGCGCATCCCGGGCTGCATGTCGGCCACGCGCACCGGCGCGCCCCACGGGATCTCGAAGTCCTTCTCGAATTGATTGGCGATCGTGAAGTTGCCGTAATGGATCGGGAACTGGAAGTACGACGGGAGCCCGCTCGCGCCGCCCAGGAACCACATCTTGCCGTCGTTGTCCTGCGTCGCGCCCCACTGCGCGCCGTTCGATCCGGTCGTCTCGCGCTTGATGCCGGCCGGCGTCCAGCGCACGCGAAACGCGTTCACGGTGCTGTACAGCCAGTTGTCCATGGCCCAATAGAGGAACGCCTGCTGGTGCTCGACGTTGCCGGAGCGCCCGAAGTTGGTCGTGAAGCGTTCCTTCTTGTCCGCGACGCCGTCGTTGTTCGTATCCGTGAACCGCCACACGTCGTCGGCGTTCGACTCCATCGTCAGCACGCTGTTCGCGCCGAACGGCATGACGAAGCGCGGGAACACGAGCTTGTCGACGAAAACGGTGTGGCGCTCGAAGATGCCGTCATTGTCGGCGTCCTCGTGGCGCGAGATGCGGCCGACGGGATCGAGCTGACCGCGCGCGTCCTTGTCCTGCATGTAGCCGCGCAGCTCGAGGACGAACATGCGGCCGTTGCCGTCGAACGCGATCGCGCCCGGCTCCTGGATGTCGGGATCCGCAAGGACGGGTTCTATGCGGTAACCGGGTTGAAGGACGAAGCGCTTGGCTTGCTCGGCGGGAGGAAGGGGAAGGACTGGAGGCTGCGGCGAGAAATCAGCCTCGGCGTTCGCGGGGTCGTTCACGCCGGGTCCGCCCAATCCGCGTCCGCGGCCGCGACCCTGCTCCCCAGCCTGCTGCGCTTCGATCGGCGGCTGGGTCGCTTGCGCGCCGGTCTGCGTCTCGACGTCCAGTGTGAACGCGGCGAGGCAGGCCGCGATTCCGCCGATCACCGCCGTCCACGTCCGCCAATTCGTCGGGGCGCGCACGTCGAGCTCCTCCCTCTGATCCGCGTGATCCGCATCAAATCCGCGAGATCCGCGTCTAACGCGTGATCCGCATCAAATCCGCGAGATCCGCGTCCAACGCGTGATCCGCGTCAAATCCGTGAGATCCGCGTCCAACGCGCGTGATCCGCGTCAAATCCGTGAGATCTGCGTCTAACGCGTCTGACGTGTAACGGATTACAGGAGGGTTAGTGTAGCGCCCGGGGCGCTGGCGTCAAGAGGCAGATGGCAATGTGGAACCGGTTTCACTGGGCAAAACACCGCGGTCCGCGGCCCGCTGCCCGGACAGCGGATAGCGGACAGCGGACAGCGGCCCGCGAGACCTACGCGAACACCTTCCTCAGATGCCGGAGCCCGTCCTGCGCGAGGCCGTCCTGCGTCGGCGCCAGCGCGCGCCAGATCGCGGCGGCGCGGGCGATGGATTTCACGGCGGACGTGAACGACTCGATCACCGCGGGTCCCGTGTAGTCGATCGCGCGGCACGCCTCCGCGACTTCCTGCCACGGCACGTGGCCCGATCCCGGCGCGCCGCGATCGTTCTCGCACGCGTGCAGGTGCTTCAAGCGCGCGCCCGCGGATCGAATGGCGGCGCCGACCGATTGCTCCTCGATGTTCATGTGGAACGTGTCGAGCAGCAGCCCGCATCCCGGATGATCGACGCGATCGACGATCTCGATCGCCTGCGACGCGAGGTTGAGGAAGCTCGTCTCGAACCGGTTGAGCGGCTCGACGCAGAGCACGACGCCGCGCTCGTGCGCGTACTTCGACAGCTCCTTGAGCTCGCTCACGAGGAGATCGACGTCTTTCTTCCGCTCGTCCGCCGTTGACTGCCACGTGCGCCCGACTGCGCTGTAGAGCGGCCCGACGACGTTCGTGGAGCCGAGCGTCTGCGCCGCGTCCACGCAGTGCCGCACGTACGACATCGCGTTCTTCCGGATGCTCTCGTCCGCATGAATCAGATCGCGATCGGGACTCATCGCCGCGCAGACGCTCGACGCCAGGCCGAGGTCCTTGAGGATTGGCGCCGCGCGCTTGTAGTCGAGATCGGTGGTCGACTCGATCGGGATTTCGAGCAGATCGAATCCCATGCGCGCCACGTGCGGCGCGATTTCAGCGAGGCGATCGATGTTGAGCGGAGAGGTCCAGATCCAGGTCGTGATGCCGATCGGGTTCATGCCGCTGGATATTATCCGAAATCGGGGTCAGGGATTCGGGATCCGGGGCCCGGAAGGTCTTTCAGATCCCGGTCACGCGACTGCGATCTGAATGAACGTCCGGATCCCGAACCCCGGATCCCTGACCCCGACTCGATCAGCGTCTAGAACCTCACCCCAAACGACATCCGGAACGTCCGCGGCGACGTGAACGCGAAGCGGTTCAGCGGCGTGCCGAAGTTCGTGTTGTAGTTCCAGTTCACCCCGAGCACCGGCGTTTCGGTGAACGGATTGAACGCCCTCAGCGACGCGGAGTTGACCGGGTTGAGGACGCCGCTGCCGATGCGCGAGACTGCCATGTTGCCGCCGTTGTTGAACACGTCGCTGCCGCAGGCGCACATGTCCTGGACGTTGAAGAGGTTCAGCACCTGCGCCTGTACGAAGGTCTCGAGCGAGTGCGCGCGCGGCACGCGATAGCTGTAGTTCACCGCGAGATCGGTGCGGCGGGACATCTCGGTGCGGAACGCGTCGCGCGCCGTGTAGTAGTACGTCTCGCGCGGGCCGCCCTGCGGGGTGGCGTAGCCCGGATTGGTCACGAACGGCCGGACGTCGACGAACGCGCTCGCCGAGAATCCCGACTGTCCGACCGGCAGGCCGCCGCCGGCGCCGTACGGCACGCCGGTCGCCAGATCCTGGAACAGGCTGACCGTCAACCCGTCGACCTTCGGCACGCCCGCGGTCAACCAGAAGTTCGCGCGATGGCGCTGATCCGCGGCGAGATCGCCTTCCGGCGCAAACCAACGGGCCTCGCGATACTCGGGGTACTGGAAGAGATCCGTCGTCAACGGACCGCTCGCCAGGTTCTCGCCGTCGAAGTTCCCCCACAGACGCGAGAGCGTGTAGCTGCCGCCCGCTTCGGTCCGGGAGTTGATGCGGTACCGGCCCGAGATCGTCATGCCCGCGTAGCGGCGCTTCAGATCGTTCGTGTTCTCGACGAGCGCCAGGTCCGACCGGTTGCCGAACTGATCGACGACGATGCCCGTCGTGCGATCGATGCGGGCCGAGTAGAAGTCGCGATAGTCTCGATACGTGACGTCGGCGCGCACGAGCGCCTTCGCCGTGAGCTGACGGCTGACGCCGCCGGCGTAGGCGCGCACGTTCGGCGAGGCGAGCGAGTGCGGAATCTGCGTCGACACGCCGGGCACAGACGAAGTCTCGGGCGTCATGCGCGTCCCGCCGTTCGCGTTGAACCACGCGAAGAGCTGCTGAATCGCGGCGTCGGGCGTGACGAGCGATGCGGCGTTGACGTCCGAATTGATCGCCGGTCCCTGGTACGTCCACGTCAACGTCGCGGGGTTGCCCGCGGCGGACGACGAGTCCGCGATCCCGTTGTTCAGGCCCGCGACGTATTTCGCGAAGCTCGCCGTGACCGTCCACTGCCCCTTGCCGCTCGGATCCCAGACGACGCCGAGGCGCGGGCTGAAGGCGCTGTCGTTCGCCACGGTCCGGCCCGCGCTGTCCTTGCCTTGATTCTTGTCCCAGCGCACTCCGAGGTTGAACGTCAGGCGATCCGTGAATCGCCAGGTGTCGTTCACGAAGAGCGCGTTGGTGCGGAAGTTCGTGCCCTGGCTGCTGACGTCGATCGGGTTCCACTGAATCGTCGTCGATCCGGGCAGCCATCGCGGGAAGATGTCGCTGCCGCGGACGATCGACGTCGTGCCGAGGATGCGGAAGTCGCTTCCCGACTGGTGATTGTTCGCGAACCGCTGATCGTTGAACGTGTCGTAGCCGAAGAGGAACGTGTGCGAGCCGGTTCCCCTCGTCGACAACAGGTACGTGCCCTTGACGAACACCTCTTCGTTGTCGCGCCGCTCGGGATCGCAGACGCCGCAGAAGGTCGGCGACCAGTAGCGAAGGTTTCCGCGCGCCGTGTCGATGAGCAGCGTGCCCTGGATGAGATCCGTCGACGTTGCGCCCGAGCCCACGAAGCTGAACTTGCGCGACGAATAGCGTCCTTCGACGAAGAGCCGCGGCGTCAAGATGCCGCTGTAGCCGACGGTGAACAGCTCCTGTGGAAGCTCGCGCGTATACAAGCTGCGCAGATCCATCGACGTCGTCGTGCTGAACGTGCCGTTGACTTCTTTCTGATCCACGCGCGTGTACGTGCCGTCGAAGCGATGCGCCGCGCTGAGCGAATACGTCAGCTTTCCTTCGTAGCGCTTGCTCTGGTCCTCGAACGTGTAGGCCAGGTTGACCGGGGCGACGGTGTTGCGTCCGACCGGCGCGTTGCGGAATCGGCCGGCGTTGAAGAACCACAGACGATCGCGCATGACCGGACCGCCGAGCACGTACTCGTACTGCGAGATCACCCTGTCGACCTTCGTGTCGGTCGTGAACGGATGCGCGTCGTTGCCGGTGACCTTCTTGCGCCAGTCGTCGTTGTAGAGCGAATCGCGGAACGAGCCGCTGAAGCGGTTGCCGCCCGACTTCGTGATCACGTTCACCACGCCGCCGCTGAAGCGTCCGTACTCGGCGGAGATCCCGTCGGTCGCGACCATCGTCTCCTGCACCGCGTCCTCGATGTAGAGCGTGTTCGCCTGCCCGCGCAGGTTCTCGTTCACGTTGACGCCGTTGACCATGTACAGCGACTCGAACGACATCGCGCCGGCGATCGAGTAGTTGCCGTTCGGTCCGGATGGATGCACGGACGGCGCTTTCAGGATGACCGCGTTGAGATCGCGCGTCGTGGGCAGCATCGCGATCAGGTCCTGCTTGAAATTCGTTCCGACGAGCGCGGTGTTCATCAGCACGTCGCCGGCGCTGGCGCTGACGTTCACCGTTTCGGTCAACGCCGCGGGGCCGAGCGTGGCGTTGAGCGTCAGCTCTTGCGAGAGCGCGACGATCGCCGTCTTCTGCTGCTGCTGGAATCCGCTCAGCTCGAAGGTGACGGTGTAGGTTCCAGGCGGGACGCGCGGAACCGAGTAGTCACCATTTTCCGTCGTCACGCTGGTGAGCGTGCCTTGAAGATTGGGACCGGCGACGGTGACCGTCACGCCCGGGAGCGGCAGTCCTTGACTGTCAGCGATTCGTCCGGCAATCGTGCCGGTAGTGGATTGCGCCGCGGCGATGCTCGCGCTCAACAGCATCGCGAATGCGGATAGAGATAACGTCCTGACCCAACGCATGCATGTCTCCTCTCGAGGAAGCGAGAGTCCATGGATGCATTGGATATGCCCCGTCGCGGCCGTCGCCGATCATGCGGGAGAGGCCATTCCCACCGCGCAACCGTCGTTCGTCACACGCGTACGCAGAAGGTTCAACGATTTGAATCGGAATCTTCAAAAAACCCAGAGGGCGGGGACACCCAATC
>DATBJJ010000133.1:0-50991 GCA_036556425.1 Vicinamibacterales bacterium | reverse complement strand
CCCCCCCCCCCCACGACCGCGGCCTTCAGCTGCGACGTCTGCGGACCGGCGTTCGCGGCCGCGAGGATCAAACGATTGCCCCCGGCGGGCAGCGCGGCCGGCACGACGCCCGCGGCAAACCCGGTCAGCGCGTCGGCATTCGCGTGCGCGAACGCATCGGCCACGAAATCCGCCGCATGATCGGTCGCGGCCGCTATCAGCGCGGATCGCGTCCAATCGTCGGCAGCGCTCGCATAGGTGTCGAGCACGGTCTTGCGGTCGGCAGGCGTCGACGCTCCGCGCGATCGCTCGTACAACGCGAGCACGGAGCTGCCCATCGGCTTCGAAAGCTTGCGGACGCGCGGGTCCGACGCGTAGCTCTCGTGCGCGAGCCGCCACGCCGTGAGCTTGACGTGCGCGTTCGGGCTCGTCTCCATCGCACGCAAGAGTCCAGGAAGGTCCGCGCGGTTCAGCCGCGGCTCGGGCAGCGTCTTGGCCTGCTTGTGCTGGACGCGCCAGATGCGGCCGAAATAGTGATCGCGATCGGGACGCACCGCCGCGTTCGCGGGACCGTGCAGCGGACCGCGCGTGTCGTTGTGGATGACCGCCTGATTGTAGAAGTCGACGATGTAGAGCGCGCCGTCCGGTCCGACGCGCGTTTCAATCGGCCTGAACCACATGTCGCCACCGCGGATGAACTCGGTCTGCTCGCGGCCGCGCTCCTTCTCCGTCGTGTAGCTCACGCCGGCAGGCTTCACGAACTGATGGTGGACGATGTTGAGCGTGGGCTCGGTCGTGAAGTAGCTGTAGCGCCACGCGTCGGGCCACGCGCCGCCGTCGTAGATCGCGCAGCCCGCCGCGGCGGTGAACTGCCCCACGAGATCGATCTGCACGTAGGCCTGCTCCGGCCGCGACATCCTCGGATACGTCGTCTGCCCCGATATCATCCCCTTCCACGACGTCGTGCCCGGCACCTTGCCTTTCGCGAGGACGGATTCGGGAAGGATCGTGTGGAAGAAGACCGTGCCGCTCGTCGGCTGCGTCCAGAAGACTTGACCGTTCCACGTGATGTCGAGTCCCCACGTGTTGCCGCCGCGGCTGCTGTATTGCTCGAACGCGCTGCCGTCCGGCTTGAATCGCACGACGCCGCTGCCGTCGTGCCCGAAGCTCTTCGCGCCGTCGGGCGACGTGACGGTCCCGACGCTGTAGCCGTGCGTCGCGTAGATCCAGCCGTCGAGACCCCAACGCAGATTGTTGATGACGGCGTGCGTGTCGTACGTGCCAAGGCCGGTGTAGAGCTTCGTCCGCGTGTCGGCGACTTGATCGCCGTTCGTGTCCTCGAGGTACCAGATGTCCGGCGACGTCGCGGCGATGACACCCGACTTGTAGAGCACGAAGCCGCTGACGAGCTCGAGCTTGTCGGCGAAGACGTGCTTGCGATCCATGAGGCCGTCGCCGTTCGTATCCGAGAGGATCGAGATGGTGTCCTGCGGATCGCGATCCTGCCGCTGCGGTACGAGCGATCCCGTGTCCTTCCAGAGCGCGGTGTTGGGCACGCGCAGCCCGTTCGGGTACTCCGGCGTCTCCGAGACCCACAACCGGCCTCGCTCGTCCCAATCGATGTTCATCGCCTTCGCGATCAGCGGCTCCGCCGCCACGAGCGTGAGGTTGAAGTCGGGATGCACTTCGAGCTTCGCCGCCGCCTTCGAGGGCGCCGTCGGACCGCCGTCGACGTACCGGAGCGCGTCGCCGAGCTCTTCTTTCTTGACGAGCTCGTCGACGTTGGCGCGCTTGCCCGCCCACGCGATGCCGCGCAAGAGAATCGTGCGGTAGTTCACGCGGTTGAAGTTCTCGTACCAATGCCCCGGGATGGACACGAACGCGCGATACGGTGTGCGTCCACCGCCGACGGTCTTCTCGTACGTCCACATCTGCGGTTGAATGTCGTAGATGCCGACGCGCTTTCCTCCGCTCGTCAGCTCGTCGGCGCGGCGCTGCTGGCCCGCGTTGCGCACGCCCGCGGCCTTGGGGGTGTACGCCGTCGCGAGGATCCGCACGTCCGGGAGGATGTCCATGTCGTAGTAGATCTCGTCGTCCATCTCCCAGTTCGACGCGCCCTTCGTGATCGGGCTGTCGTGGTCGTTGAAATACACGTGCATCGGCGCTTCGAGCCATCTCGTCGTTCCGTTGCGCCACGAGCCGCCGACGATCGTCTTGAACCAATCGGGATCGCGCGACACCATGCCGGCGTGAATCACGACGAGCCCGCCGCCGCGCGCGAGGTACTCGCTGAGGTTCTTGCGATCCGGCTCGTCGATGTTGCCGGCCTCCTGCTTGTGGAGGATCACGACGTCGGTGTCGTCGAGCTGAGCCTTGGTGGGAAACGTGTCTCCGCCGGTCGTCTTGGCGCCTCGCTCGTTCAGGAACGGGACCCACTCCTTGAGGAAGCGCGGATAGTCATGCGCGCCGGGCGCGTGCGACTTCGGCCCCGAACGAATGTAGACGCGCAGAGGCGTCTGCTGCGCGACATTCACCGGCGCACCCGCCGCGCAGATGGCCGCGGCGGCAAGGAGTAGAAGAGAGCGTGGATTCACCATGACAGCTCGCGACTATACCGGCCATCCGAATCACGGTCAAACCTTGGAGCGAGGCCTCAGTCGACAGTCGTGAGTCGGGAGTCGACGGTCACAGTCGACGGTCACAGTCGACGGTCGACAGTCGACGGTCACAGTCGACTGTCGACTGAGACTTCCGACTGCGGCTGCCGACCGCCGACTCACGACTGCCGACTGTCACAGCGTATTTAGGTATATTGAGCGTCGGCGTGCCATCAGTCTTTCTCCTCGCCACGCTCGACACGAAGGGGCGCGAAGCTGCGTTCGTGCGCGGTCTTCTCGCGTCGTGGGACGTTCCCGTGACGCTCGTCGACGTCGGCGCGATCGGAGTCCCGTCCGTTGCGGCCGACGTGACGCGCGAGCGCGTCTTCACGCTGGCGAACACGTCGCTCGACGCCGTGCAGCGGAAGGCGGATCGCGGCGAAGCGGTGACGCTCGCGGCAGAGGGCGCCGCCAGGCTCGCGCGCGAGGCTTACGCGAACGGCGAGCTCGCCGGCGTGCTCGCGCTCGGCGGATCGGCAGGCACCACAATCGGCACCGCGGCCATGCGTGCGTTGCCGCTCGGCGTCCCGAAGGTGATGTTGAGCACGCTCGCGTCCGGGATGGTCCGTCAATACGTTCGCGACAAAGACATCGTCATGCTCAACTCGGTCGTGGACATCCTCGGCATCAACCGCGTGAGCCGCGAAGTACTGTCGCAGGCCGCGCGCACGATGACGGGGCTCGTGAAATATCCGGCGCCGGCGCGCGACGCGACCGACAGGCCGCTCGTCGCCGCGACGATGTTCGGCGTGACGACGAAATGCGTGGAGCGAGCCCGCGAGACCTTGGAGAACGCGGGCTACGAAGTGCTGGTGTTTCACGCAACGGGAAACGGCGGACAGGCGATGGAGTCACTCGTCGGCGAAGGCGTGATTGCCGGCGTCCTGGACGTCACGACGACGGAGCTGGCAGACGAGCACGCGGGCGGATTCTTGAGCGCCGGACCCGATCGCCTCACCGCCGCCGGCAAAGCCGGCGTGCCGCAGGTCGTCTCGACGGGCGCGCTCGATATGGTGAATTTCTACGCACCGGAATCGGTTCCAGAGAAGTACCGCAATCGAACGTTCTACCGGCACAACGCGAACGTCACGCTGATGCGGACCACGGCGGAGGAATGCGCGGCGATCGGCGCGGACATCGGGCGCAAGCTCTCCACCGCGAAAGGACCAGTTGCGGTGCTGCTGCCCGCGCGCGGCGTCTCGGCGATCGACAAAGCCGGACAGCCGTTCGACGATGCACGCGCGCGGCGCGCGCTGCACGACGCGATCCGATCGAACGCGTCCGGCATCGACGTCGCCGAGCTCGACGCGCACATCAACGACGTGGAGTTCGCCGATGCGGCCGCGTTGAAGCTGATTGAATTGATGAAGCCATGAACAATTCTCGAGAGGCAATTCTCAAACGTTTTCGCGAGCAGATCGCGCGGGGCGAGCCCATCATCGGCGGCGGCGCGGGGACGGGACTCTCCGCGAAGAGCGAAGAAGCGGGCGGCATCGATCTGCTGATCGTCTACAACTCCGGACGGTATCGCATGGCCGGCCGCGGCAGCTCCGCGGGACTCCTCGCGTATGGAAACGCGAATCAGATCGTCAAGGAAATGGCCTTCGAGATCCTGCCGGTCGTGACCCGAACGCCGGTGCTCGCGGGCGTCAACGGCACCGATCCGTTCATCATCCCGAAGCTCTTTCTCGAGGAGCTTCGAGCGTTGGGATTCGCGGGGGTCCAGAACTTTCCGACCGTGGGCCTCTTCGACGGCGACATGCGCCAGGCGTTCGAAGAAACGGGCATGAGCTATCAGCTCGAGGTCGATATCATCCGTCTCGCGCGGCAGCTCGATCTCTTGACGACGCCGTATGTGTTCAACACATCGGAAGCGGAACGGATGACCGACGCCGGGGCCGACCTCATCGTCGCGCACATGGGCGTGACGACGGGCGGTACGATCGGCGCGAAGAGCGCGAAGACGCTCGACGACTGTGTGTCGCGCATCCAAGCGATCGCCGACGCGGCGCGCGGCGTCCGCTCGGACGTGCTCGTCATCTGCCACGGCGGACCGATATCGGAGCCGCCCGACGCGAAGCACATCATCGAGCGCTGCCGCGGCGTCGACGGCTTCTACGGCGCCAGCTCGGTCGAGCGGCTGCCCGCCGAGCGCGCCATCGCGGATCAGATCAAAACGTTCAAGAGCATTCGCCTGCCGAAGCGGAGCGCGCGATGAAGAAGCGGAGCGCGTTGAAGAACAGGTCGAGGAGCGCGAAGAAGACACCGCTTCGGTTCGTGACCGCGTCGACCGCGCGCATCGAGCGCGCGCCCTGGGGCAAGCATTGGTGGCTCTCCGAGCCGGCGCTGACGGGAACCAAGCTGCTGACGCTCGTGCGCGTGACCATGCGCCCGGGAACCGGGCATCGATTCCACTATCATCCGTCGCGCGAAGAGATCATCTACATCGTCGACGGCGCCGCCGAGCAGTGGGTCGATCGGAAGAAGCGGACGCTCAAAGCAGGCGACAGCGCGTTCATCCCGAAGAAGGTCGTTCATGCGATTTACAACTCGTCGAAGAAGCCAATGACGTTTCTCGCGATCCTGTCGCCGGCGAAGTCCCGAGGTCCGTTCCTCATCGACTGCTTCGAGAACGAGCCGTGGCGGCGCCTGCGGAAATGAGATGTGGTTCGAGCGAAAATGGAGGCTCACATGCGTGCACTTACGGCAGTCGGCATTCTGTTCGTGTGGATCCTCGCCGTATCGATCGGCGGCCAAACGCGCGAGGGCGTGGCGGGAGAGATCCTGAGAGATCTCAATACCGTCCAGACGAAGATCCTCGGGCTGGCCAAAGCCATGCCCGCCGCGGCGTGGGACTGGAGACCGGGCAAAGGCGTGCGATCGACGGGAGAGGTGTTCATGCACGTCGCCGCGGACAATTACTTCATGCCGGCGATGATGGGCATGAACGCGCCGGCGGAGACGAAGATCACGAAGGAGTACTCCACCGCGGAGACGTTCGAGAAGCGCCAGATGACCCGCGAGCAGATCATCGCCGAGCTCGAGAAGTCGTTCGACTTCCTCAAGACGTCGCTGACGAACACGCCCGATGCGAAGCTCGACACGCCGCCGGAGCCTGGCAGAAAGAACACGACGCGCGGCCTGTGGATTGCCACCACGACGCACCTGCACGAGCACCTCGGGCAGCTGATCGCGTACGCGCGCAGCAACAACGTGACGCCTCCCTGGTCGAAATAACGCGCCGGGGCGGGGCGGTACCCGTGGGTTTACAATCATCGGAACGTGGACGGCGTCCACGCCGGAGATCGCGATGGCCGCGCGTTGGTTCGATCGCTCGGCGTCGTACTGGTGAAGAGGTACTGCAAATGAGAACGGACGAACGGCGCTATGCGGAAAGCCTACTGAAAGTGTGCGGCTTCTGTCTTCGGTCTCCCGTGGCCTTCGTGGCAGGCGTGGGCGGTTCGGGTCTCGCCGAGCGCATCGAGCGGATCATGAAGCGATCGACGCCGCCGCCGATCGGGCGGCCCGCGCGCATGCTGATCGGCGTCATGCTCCTCGCAACGATCGGCGCGCCGCTCGGCGCTGGCGTCTCGAGCGCGCAGCAATCGTCGAAGCAGGAGGAGCGCACGGTCTATCGCGCCGGCAACGGTGTGAAGCATCCAAAGCTGTTGTACGAAGTGAAACCGAAGTACACCAGAGAGGCGATGCAGGAAAAGATCCAAGGTGAGGTCAGGCTCGAGGCCGTCATCTCTGAGACGGGCGTCGTCGAGGACGTGACGGTGACCAAGTCGCTGGACACGGAATTCGGGTTGGACCAGTCGGCCATCGACGCGCTGAAACAGTGGCGATTCGAGCCTGGCACGAAGGACGACAAACCGGTCGCGGTACGCATCGACGTCGAGATGACGTTCAAACTGAAATGATGCAAGTGCGCGATCGCGCCGTGCCGCTGAGCCCCTGACGACACGCCCGCCGTCGAGCGCTCTCAACTCGCGCGCTCACTTCGCCGCGCGCAGGAACGCGAGCAGATCGGCCAGCTCCTGACGCGTGAGCACGTCGCCGAATCCGGGCGGCATCAACGAGACGGCTCCAGGTTGAACGTCGGCGACGTCGCGGCGGGCGACGCGCGTTTCGTTTCCCGCGGCGTCCGACAGGATCAGTTCGTCCGGCGCGTCCGACTTCAGTACTCCGCTGACGATCGTTCCTGCACGCGTTTGAACCGCCACCGATTCGTACCCTCGCGCGAAGCTCGCGCTCGGAAACACGATCGCCTCGAGCAAATCGCGCTCGGCGCGCACTTGCCCGATCCGCGTCAGATCGGGACCGATCCGTCCGCCGATGTAGCCGATCGCATGGCACGAGAGGCACGCGGCCTTCGTGCTGTTGAACACGGTCTGCCCTCGCGCGACGTCGCCGTTCTGCACGGCGCCCAGAAGCGATTCGAGCTGCTGCGCCTGCTTCGTCGAGTCGAGATGAATCGCCGCGAGCAGCGTCTCCCCTGCTTGCTTCACGCGCTCCGGATAGCTCGCCAACCGCGGCCGGAGCACGTCGGCACGTACGGCGGTGCGCGATCGCGATCGCTCGAGCGCGGCAATCATCGCGAGTCCGAGCGGCTCGTCCGTCGAGTTGCCGAACGCTCCGAGCAGCCGCGGGAGCTCGAGTGGACCCGCACTCTCGAGGAGCGGCACCAGCGCGCTCAGTTGATCGCGATCGAGCTTCGCCTTCTCGACGACGGCGGCGGCCGCGGCGCGCTCCTGCGGGGAACGATCGGGCGCGAGGCTGACACGCAGCAGCTCGAAGAGATCGCGATCGATCGCGACCGCCGCACCGAGGGCGGTCAACGCATCGAGCCGGATGTCGATCGCGCGGCTCCGGTCGCGAGCGACGCGAGAGAGCGCATCGTGCAGCTCGGCGGCTCCGCTCTTGCCGGACGGCAGCGCACGCGCGGCCAGCAGCGCCTGCCGCGTCACGTCATCCGAGCTCGATCCAAGCGCGCGCGATAGCGCCGCCGACCATGGAGACGGCAATTCCTTCAGACGAACGCTCGACGGCGCCGTCGAAGAGGCCGCCGCGGCCATCGCGCGCAGCGCGGGAATCGATCCGTTGCCGGCCGCATCCGCGAGCAACTGTTGGATCGCGGGATTGTTCGCGAATTGCGCGAGCTTCTGCTGCAGATCGTCGCGATCCGCCGCGCTCAGATTCGCCGCCGCGAGACGCCGCTGGAAGAATCCCGACAAGGCGCCACCCCATTCGGCGTGACGCGCCGCGATCCACCATGCGGTGTCTTTCAGCACTGAATCGGACGAATCCAGCAGCGGCACGAGGCCGTCGGCCGTCAGTTGACCGCCGTCGATTTGATCCAGCGCGATGAGCGCCGCTCGCGTCGCGCGAGAAGATGTGGATTGCGATCGGGCCGCTGTGAGCGCGCCTGCGTTTCCAATCTCGATCAACGCGTAGGTCAACGAGTGTTCGTGCACGCGATCGACGGGCGATGCCGCCGCAGCGAGGAGATCGGGAACGGTGCGCGAATCGCCGATGCGCCCGAGCGCTTCCGCCGACGATCGCTGAAGTGCAGGCCGGCCGGAGCGCAAAATCCCAACGAGCGCCGGCACGGCGGAGGCGTCACGCCACAATCCCGCGGAGTGGATCGCCGCCGCCCGCACCGTCTGGTCGCGATCGCTCAGCGCGGTACGCACGGCGTCCCGCGCTTGCGATCCATCGATGCGCGTCAGCGCCCACACGGCGTTGCGCCGCGCCTCAACCGATCCGGATCGCAGCGCTCCGGCGACAGCCGATGCGCTCGACGCGCCGATCGTCGACAACTGCCGCAGCGCCCGCTCGACGACAGCAGGACGCCGATCCTCGAACAGCTTGACCAGATCGGCAGGCGTGGCGCCGCTCCACGCGATCTTCAAACCGCGTGGATCGCTCGCTCGAGGCGCACCCGTTTTGCGCACGCGATAGATCGCGCCGAACAGCTCCGGCTTCGCGAGCTGAGACGTCGGACAACAGAGCTTGTACCACGGGCCAGTGTCGACGACGATCAAGCTCCCGTCCGCGTCCTCGACGACGTCGGTCGGATGGAAATCGCGATCGTCCGAGATCACGAAATCTGAATCGCGCGTGGTGAACGTCGCGCCGCTCGGCTCGAGCACGTGCCGCGTCACCTTTCTGAGGTTGAACATCGCCGCGAAGAAGTTGTCGCGGTACTCCGGCCCGAAGACGCGCGACGCGTACCGCGTCAGCCCCGCGGGCACCGCGGGACCGAGCTGGCACATCACGGGCATCAAATCGCCCGTGCGCGTGTGGCCGTCGAGCACGGCGTGCGGCTTTCCGTACACGCCGCCGTAGATCGCGTGCACGAGCGCGTCGCGCCGGCCGGCTTGCGGATGGTCGAGGAACGTCGCGCTGAGGATGCGTTCGCCCGTGGGCGTGAACGCGACATCGACGGGATTGTCCATGCCGCCGGTGAGCACGACGTCGATCGCCGCGTCGCCAGGACGGCGGCGGAAGATGTGAGCCGCGCGGGTGACGAGCGCGGGCTTGCCCGTGCGCGCGTGCGTCTGCTGCGCGAACGCTCCCTTCGTCCAATAGATCCATCCGTCCGGGCCGAGATACGGCCCGTGCAGATCGTTGGCGCAGCCGGTCAGCGTTTCGCCCTTGAACCACTCCTCGCGGCGATCGGCGACGCCGTCGCCGTCAGTATCGGTCAGCTTCCAGATGCTCGGCGGCGCCGCGACATAGAGCGACCCGTCGAGCCACATCGTCCCTTCGGGCAGCATCATCTTGTCGGCGTACACGACGCGCTTGTCGAAGCGCCCGTCGCCGTCGACGTCCTCGAGCCGGACGATGCGATGGGGTCGATCCGCGAGCTGCTTCTCGACGCGCTCGTTCGATCCGGACGAGTCGGCAACGTAGAGGCGGCCCTGCTCGTCGAAGTCCGCCACGATGGGCCGATCGACGAGCGGCGGCCCCGCGATTTGCTCGATCTCGAACCCGGCCGGCGCGCGAAGCCCGCGCGACCACCCCCCCGGCCGCCCCTGCTCGACCGGAAGCACGAGCGGAGTGAGTGCCAACGCCGAGATCCCGCCCACGAGCGCTCCGAGCTCCGTTCTCCTCATGATCGACTCGACCTCGCGCGCCATCAGCTTATATCGCCCCACAGCGCTTTTGCCGGTTTCGTCGCCTTCCTGACCTTCGACGCGTGCCTAACTGGACGATGGCGGCGTTGTGATCGGTTGTTGCATCGGCCTCGACCGGCTGATGTCGAGAGCGCGCGGCACGGATTGTTTCCATCCGGTTCCGTGCTGGCTGACGCCGGCTCATGCCAGGAGTTGCCATGCGGACTGCTCTCGCCTGCCTCTTCGTGGCCGCCGCCGTGCTCACTGTCGGAGCGAAAGAAGAGCCGGTGGATGTGCGAGTCAGCTCGCCGTTCGCTGTCGCGCCCGCCGACGTGATGGTCACCGCGAGGATCGTTCCCGACCGACGCAACCGCGCGCTGATCATCTCCGCGGAGTCTCCCGACTATCTGCGGCGGAGCACGATCGAGCTTGACGGCGAACAGGAAGCGCGCGTCCATCAGATGTGGCTGAATTCGCTCCCCGAAGGGGAGTACATCGTCTCGGCTCGCGTGCTCGGCGCCGACGGCCTGCGCGCGCACGCCGACGTGAAGCTGCGCGTCAATCCGGGGCGCCGCCGCGGCGACGCCCGCGAACCGTGAGGACCGTTCGCGAAAAAACCGACCGCTCGAGCGTCGCTTGCGTCTAAGCTTGCGACTATGATCGCCACGCTTCCGCCGCGACGAACGATCGCGCTGCTGCTCGTCACCCTGCTCGTCCCGGCTTCCGCGTTCGCGCGCCAGGCCGCGTCAATCAGCAACGACAGAATCTTTCAGGCCATCGGCGTCGCCGAGGGCGCCACCGTCTGCGAGATTGGCGCCGGCGACGGCGAGTTGAGCATCGCGGCCGCGCGCGCGGTGGGCGAACGGGGACGCATCTACACGAGCGAGCTCGGCGACGCGCGCGTCAAGTCGCTTCAAGAGAAGATCGCGGGCAGCAAGCTCTCGCAGATCACGGTCGTCGCGGGCGATCCCGCGAAGACGAACTTTCCCGAAGCGGCGTGCGACGCGCTCTTCATGCGCAACGTCTACCATCACTTCGCGGATCCGCCGAAGATGAACGCCTCCATCGCCGCCGCGCTCAAGCCGGGCGGACGCGTCGCCGTCATCGACTTCACGCCGCCGGGGAAGGAAGCGGAATGTCCGGCCGATCGCGGCAAGGACGGGATGCACGGCGTCCTGCCGGACACGCTGTCGCGCGAATTGAAGGACGCGGGCTTCGAGCCGATTGCCTCCGACGCCGGTGGTCAGCGCTGGTTCATGGTCGTCGCGTCGAAACCAAAGCAATAGCGCGCAGCGGCCCTCCCGAGCCCCCTTCGATTTTCATCGGCAGCGCGACGACGGTCGCGCCGCGCGGCGGCAGCCGATCGAGATTCGTCAGATTCTCGAATCCAGGCACGTTGCGCGCGGCCGCGATGCGATGCACTTGAAAGTCGGTCGACCGGCCGTAGTCGATCGACGCCGTGTCGATGCCGAGCGCCGCGACGCCGCGATCTTCAGCGAGCAGGCGCGCCGCGTCGGCGCCGTACGACGGAAACGACAGCTTCGACGCGTCGCCCGGCGTGTCGTCGCCGAGATACGCCTTCGCGTTCGGCCAGAAGCGGCTCCATCCGGTTCGCAGCAGCACGATCGTGCCGCGCGCGATCCGTCCGTGCGCTTTCTCGAACGACAGCACGTCGTCACGCGTGATTCGATAGTCACGATCCTTCGCGGCCTGCGCCGTGGCATCGATCACGATCGCCGGCGCCACGAGCTGCTCGAGCGGAATTTGATCCGTGGTCCGTCCGGCTTCCGAGAAATGATGCGGCGCGTCGAGGTGCGTGCCGCCGTGCTCGGGCGTGCTCAAGCTGTTCGCGGCGTAGAACCATCCGCCCTCCGTCTTGCCGCTCGCTTCACGATGGAGCGTGAACTTCGACGTCGACGTGGGCCAGTACAACGTGCTCGGACCGTAGGCGTGCGACAGATCGACGATCTGCTGCGTCGTCGGATCGACCGGCTGCGCGGGCGCCGCAATCCACGTGACCGCGGCCGCGGTGAGGAGAACGAAGGCGCGTGTTTTCATGCGCCTACATTACTACTCGCGCCGTCACTCGTTCACGAGGATGTACGCGAACCCGTCGTACTTCTTCGATCCCACGGTCTGCATGACGGTCGCGCTCACGCGCGGCTCGGCTGCGACGGCGTCGAGGAACTTGCGCATCCCGCGCACCGCCAGGTCGCCGCTCGCGCTGTCGCGGATCGCACCCTCGCGAACGACGTTGTCCACGATGATCACGCTGCCGGCGCGCGATACATGGAGCGCCCAGCGAAAATAGTCGGCCGTGCTCGGCTTGTCGGCGTCGATGAAGGTGAGATCGAACGGGCCGATCGCTTCGCGCGCGATCTCCGGCAGCACGTCGAGCGCCTTGCCGAGGCGAAGATCGACGAGCGCGCCGAGCCCCGCGCGCGCGATGTTCGCTCGCGCGACGTCCGCGTGCTTCGCGTCCGCTTCGATCGTGACGAGCCGGCCGTCGCGCGGAAGGGCGCGAGCCATCCAGATCGTACTGTAGGCGCCAAGCGTGCCGATCTCGAGCACGCGGCGCGCCCGCAGCGATCGAACGAGCAGATGCAGAAGTTTGCCGAGGGGCGCGCTCACGCTGATCGCGGGAAGACCGGCGGCGCGGCTGCGCTCGAGCGCTTCGACGAGGGCGGCGTCCGGCTCGATGAGCAAGCCCTCGACGTACTCGTCGACGGCGGTCCAGATCTGGTTGGAGTCGTCCCGCGAGGTGTCGTGGTGGGCCATCCTCCAATGCTAGCGCCACAACGCCTCGCGGGGAACGAGCGGGTGCCGCGCGCTTATCGGTTCTCGCGCGACGCGAGGATCGTTCCGGCGCGGCGGCGTATCGCCGGATCGATCGTGCCGACGGACAAGGCTTCGGTCGCGACGCGGCGGGCGTCCTGCAGCTTGCCCGCCTTGTAAAGCGACCATGCGTACGTGTCGAGCGTGTGGAGGTCGCGGCGCTGCGCGGCTTCGCGCTCCATGATCGCGACGGCTTCCGCCGGACGTCCGGCGTAGTCGGCGTAGTAGAGCGCCAGCTCGCGGTTGGCGTTGTCGGCGATCGTCATCTCGCGCCGTGCCTGCTGCTCGAACTCGCGCAGCTTCTCGTCGCGATCCTTCGTCTGCCCTGCGCGGCCGAGCGCGGCCGCCCACATGAAGAGATTCTCCGGATGCGGCGCGGCCGTGTACCGCTCCCCCAACAGCGCCGCTTCGCGCGCGTGATCGCCTTTCTGCTCATAGACGGCGGCCAACGCCGCGAGCGCGTAGTGATAGCCGGGGAACAGCCGCAGCGCGCCTTCCGCCGCTTGCTGCGCGCGATCGACGCGGCCAATCACGAGCTCGAGATGCGACATGTGTGTCAGCACCCACGCGCGCTCTTCGGCCTCGCGCGGGTGGATCTGATCGATCGCCGTCTGCATCAGCTCGAGCGCGCCCTCCGGATCGCCGAACAGCTCGCGGAGATACGCGGCGCGCGTGAGGCCCGGCACCGCGCCGGGCCTCATGTTGAGCATCCACTGCGCCGCTTCTTCCGCTTCCGCATAGCGGCCCGTCTCGACGGCCGCGTCGACGATCATCCCGTAGCTCATGAGATCGTCCGGCACGCGCTTGTTCAGCGCGCGCGCGCGCTCGAGCGCCGCCCCGAACTCGTGCCGGCCGAGCAGCAGCCACACGTCGATGCGATCCGCCTCGATGTTGCCCGGCGCGATGCGCCTCGAGTCCCGCAGCGCCGCTTCGGCCTGCACGTAGAAGTCGGGATTCGCGGTCTCACGCGCCCGCTTCGCGAGCGCCATGGCGAGATCGTTGTGTCCTTCGTAGCGGTTCGGCGATCGCTCGATGCGCACGCGCGCCATCTGGATCTTTTGCTCCGCGGGCGTCGGCTCTGCGCCTCCCTCAGAACCCAACACCTGCGAGCCGGTCCCGACGAGCGCGGCGAGAGCAACGATGCCGAAGAGTTTGCCGAATGAAGTAATCGCCATGGCGCACCTCGATGAATAGCCGGTCTGCTTCGGTTACCGAATCGGTCCGCCGCCGCGCTCGCCCGGATCGACGTGGCGTCGATTGCGGCCGTCCGGCGCCGACCCGATGTACGGGAACGCGTCGTGATACGCGCTGTCGTCCACGTTGACGCCGTCGCCGAGCCGGCCGTTGATGTCCGGGTTGAAGCCGGCGAACGTCGGCGTCACGAGCACGCCTCCGACGGCCACGCGCAGCGTGATGTCCGTCACGTCGTCGAAGAGACGCCGGCCGTTCGGGAATCCCGCGGCGTCGCCGCCGATCAGGCCGAGACGGCTCGCACGATCCATCGACGTCGGCGCGACGCCCGTGTTGAGGCGCAGCAGATCCGCGACGGGACCGGAGGGCGTGCCAGGTGCGGCGATCGGCGCCGCGTAGGTCACGAGCGGCAGCAGATCGTTTCTCGGCGCCGCGGGCACTGCGAGCGCCCCACCGTAGAGCGCTTCGACGATCCGCACGATCGGCGGATCGAGGAAGAAGTTCGCGAACTGGCTGTCGTTCTTCGGCTTGTCCATGCTGAAGCGATCCTTCGACCCGATGCCGATGACCAGCTCGTTGATGAGCGGGTTGCCCATGCGCTGGACCTGCCGCCACGCGCCGAGATTGAGCGCGGGATCGGGCGACCGGCGAACGGTCAACTGGCGCCGCGAGGTCGTGCCCCACACGCCAATCGTCGCGGCCTTCGACGTCGCGGCTTCCACGCGTCCCGTACGCGTCAGCCACTCGACGGGCACTTCGATCGCGATCGTGTTCACCGCGTAGCCGGACACGAAGTCGGCGGCGAAGTTCTTCGCCGTCGCGTCTTCGGCCGCCGTCAGCACGCCGGGCACGCCGCTGCCGAGCGTGCGGAAGTTCGCGGTGTCGAACGCCGCGCCGAGATCGATCCAGAACGCATCGTCCGTCGTGCCGGCGAACGTGGATGCGCCGGAGCGCAGGCGGTACGTGCCGCGCGCGAAGAGCGCCTCGTAGTCCATCGTCCGCGGGCCGGCGTTGCCGGGCACGGCGAAGAACGGCGAGCCGTCGTCGTTGACGAGCGGAACTTCATGGAATCCCTTCACCATCGTCACCGTATACGACTGGCGTTGATTGAGGCCGGGGTTGTCGAAGTCGGTGATGCGCGGCGGAACGACCAGATTCGTCGTGCCTGGCTGGAACGCGCCGTCGCCGACGCCGGCGACCGCGGTGAACACGTTCGGCAGCCGGTACTCGGTATCGAAGCGGATCTGGAACGTCACGTCTTCGATCGCGTCGTTGTTGTTGTCGACCTTGATCTCGTAGAGGATGCCCGGATCGAAGGGGAAGAGCGTCGGCCCGTTGCCCGGCTCGAGCAGCGGGTCGACGCAGAGAATCAGCGTGACCTTCGGCGACGACTTCCCGGCTCTCGCCGACGCATCGTAGCTTCTGAACGCGTAGACATCCGTGATGTCAGCCTTATGGTCGAGCGCCGTGATCGGCGCCTCGCGGTGATTGGACGTGGACACTCCGGATGGAAGGGCGGCCAACGCGGCGATTGCCGCTGCGCCCGCAAGTAGCGGCCGTCGGTGTGACATGGTGTTCTCCAGACACAATTCGGATGTTGACATGCGGCGCTCGTCCGCGCCGGTTCACTGGCTACTACGCGGGGTTCGAGTGGTCGGATTGGGGGCGGTTTTTCAGGACGTCTTGTCGGACTTTCCAGGCAGCGCGAAGAAGATCGCGAGGCCGAGATCGATCAACAGGCTCAGCGTGACGTTGAACAACCCGGCGATGAATGCGAGGCCGTAGCAGAGCGGACCGTACCGGTATGACTCGAAGATCCTTTGGACCGCGGCGGGATCGGCATCGCGGCGAATCAGGCGATTGCCGATCGCCATCGATCGCCAGAGCAGATTGAACGCAATTGCGATAGCGAAGAACGTGCCGTTGTAGACGAGCGCCGCCGTCCGCTGCCCCTCCTCGTGCAGATACTCCGAGACGAGCGATGTCGGAAACGGGACGACGGTCACGCCGAGCAGGAGGAAGCCGTTGTAGAAGAGCACACGATGGTCGCACCGGTCCACCAGCGTGAACATGCGGTGATGATTGATCCACATGATCAGGATGGTGAGGAAGCTGGTCACGAACGCCATGTATGCCGGCCATTGCTTCACGAGCGCGTCCGCGAGCGTTTGACCTTCGTGCAGTTCTCGTGGAACCTTCAGATCGAGCACGAGCAGCGTGATCGCGATGGCGAACACGCCGTCGCTGAACGCTTCGACCCTCGTCGTTTCCCCATCCATGCGACAGCTATGGTACTCATTTGAGCGTTCGAGCAATGCCGACGTTGTTACCGAGTCGAGCGACGTTCGCTGGAGGTTTGACGCGGATCACCATCCACACGACGTCGCCGCGCTGCGCGCCGAGCGCCATGCGGACGCCCAACTCGCTCGTGCGCTGCACGAGCGCGAACGCGAGCAGCCCATAGAGCCCGACGCGGTTGACACTATAGCTATTACAGCGATAATATCGCTTGCCATGTCACAGAAGGGCCGGCGCGCGCCCGACGCGCACCTTCCGCTCACCCCGATGGTCCTTCACGTCTTGCTCGCGCTGGCGGACGGCGACAAGCACGGTTACGCGATCATCAAAGAGGTCCGGCGACGAACGAACGGCGAGGTCGAGCTCGGCGCGAGCAGCCTCTATTCGGTGCTCAGACGTCTGCTCTCCGACGGCCTCGTGAACGAGACCGACGAGCGTCCCGATCCCGCGCTCGACGACGAGCGGCGCCGGTACTACCGGCTGTCGCGTTTCGGCCGCGACGTGGCGATCGCCGAGCTGCGGCGCCTCGATTCGCTCCTGCATCAGGCACGGGCGAAACGGCTCGTCTTCGACCATCAACCGTAGCGAGCGCCATGTCCGATCCGGGCCGGCGATTCCGTTGGTTGATGTGGCTGCTGCCCGCCTCGTTTCGCGAGGATCACGGGCGCGAGATTCTGCAGGCGTGGCGCGAGGATGCGCGTGAAGGTCAGCACCGCGTGTGGACCGCCGCGCTCCTCGACACGCTTCGCTCCGCGCCGCGCGAGCACGCCGCCGCGTGGATGCGCGATTGCCGGTTCGCCGCGAGGCGCCTGCGCCGCACGCCGGGCTTTGCCGCCGCCGCGATCCTCACCCTCGCGCTCGGCACGGGCGCGACGGCATCGGTCTTCAGCCTCGTCAACGGCATCCTGCTGCGTCCGCTGCGGTGGCGATCGCCGGACGCCGTCGGCCTCGTCTGGCCCGTGCAGCCCTCAGGCGATCGCACGTGGGTCTCCTATCCTGAGCTCGACGATCTGCGACGCGACCGATCGTCGTTGCGATGGGTCGCGGGGCTGACCGATTTGCGCGTGCACTTCGCGGACGGCGGCACCGGTCAGGAGCTTCAGGCGCTCGCCGTCTCGCACGATCTCTTCGAGCTCCTCGGCGTCGCGCCTCTCGTAGGCCGCTCGTTCCTGCGCGAAGACGATCGCACCGGCGCCGCCAACGTTGCTCTCCTTTCGTACGACTTCTGGCGCACGCGCTTCGGCAGGGACGAGGGCATTGTCGGACGATCGATCCGCTTGAACGATCGCGACTACGCGGTCGCCGGCGTGTTGCCTGCAGGCTTCTCGATGCTGCCGCCGACGAGCGTCTTCCCCGATCGCGTCGACGTCTGGCTGCCGCTCGAGCCGCATCTCACCGCACGCGATCGCACGATCAGGTTTCTCCACGTGCTCGCGCGCGTCGATTCCCCGGCGTCGTTCGCGCCGGCGGCCGATGACCTGCGCGCGTACGGAGATCGCGCGCGCCGCGATTATCCGTCGGCGTATCCGGGAGGAGCCTGGACGTTCACGATCGTGCCGTTCGCGAGCGACGTGCTCAGTTCGACGAGGACGCCGCTGTATCTCCTGTTCGGCCTGGTCCTTCTCGTGCTCGTGATGGCGTGCGCGAACGTCGCGAACCTCCTGCTCGCGCGCGGCGCCCGGCGGCAGCACGAGCTGGCGGTCTGCACCGCCCTCGGCGCCGGACCGGCGCGGCTCGCCGGCGAACTGCTCGCCGAAGCCCTGGTCCTCTCGATTTGCGGTACTGCGATCGGCACCGCGATCGCGATGGCGGTCCCTCCCCTGCTGCGCGCGCTCGATCCTGGAGCGTTGCCGCGGCTGAGCGACGTCCGGCTCGATTTGCGCGTCGCTGGATTTGCGCTGCTGCTGATCGGGTTGAGCGTCGCGATCTTCGCCGCCGCGCCGCTCGTCGAACGCTTGAGGATTGCGCCGGCCGCGGCAATGGGCGGCCGAAGCGGCGGCCGCACGCGCCGTGCCGCGCGCGTCGGCAGCGCCCTCGTCGTCGTGCAGACAACGCTCGCGACGACCGTGATCATCACGACGCTCTTCGTCGGCGAGTCGTTCGTTCAACTGGATCGCGCGCCGCTTGGCTTCAATGCGGACCATCTCCTGACTGCGCGCATGACGTTGTCGCCGAAATATCCACACGGTCTCGAAGCGGCGCGGTTCTTCGATTCGGCCGTCGAGGCCGCTCGTCAAGTGCCCGGCGTGTCGCACGCCGCCGCGATCAGCCAGTTGCCGCTCAGCGGCGCGATGCTCGCGAGTACGTTCCTCGTCGATCCCGCGTCGAGCGAGCGGCGAATCGACGCCGATCTCCGGGGGATCACGGCGGACTACTTCACCGTGGTGGGCTCGCCGCTGCTCGAGGGTCGGTTCTTCAGCGCGCAGGATGTCGAGACGAGCCCCGACGTGGCGATCGTGGACGCCGCGTTCGCGCGGCGGCTGAGCCCCGATCGTTCGGCCGTCGGCCGGCGCATCCGCTGGTTTCGCCGGCCAGATCGCGAGATCGAGATCGTCGGCGTCGTGGGCTCCATCCGCCACCGCGGTCCGTCGGATCCTCCGCGCGAGACCGTCTACCGTCCGCATCGTCAACAACCGCGCACGACCATGTTCGTTGCCGCCCGAACGATCGGCGATCCGGCGTCGATGGCGTCGAGCGTGCGCGCGGCGATTGCCGCGATCGATCCGCTTCAGCCGTTCGCCGACGTGATGACGATGGAGCAACGCGCCGCGCGTGCGGTCAGTCGGGCGCGCACGAGCCTGATGCTCGCCGGCGTGCTCGCTGCGATCGCCCTGGCGCTCGCGCTCGTCGGTTTGTACGGCGTGCTCAGCTTCGGCGTCGCGCAGCGCCTTCGCGAGTTTGGCGTTCGGGTTGCTCTTGGCGCGCATCCGCGAGCCATTCGATCGATGATCGTTCGAGAGGGCGCGCTGCTGACCGCATGCGGCACCGCACTCGGCGCCGCCGCGGCGTTCGTCGTCGTCACGACGATCCGCAGCTCGTTGTACGGAACGCACGTGGACGATGTCCGTCAGTACGCGATTGGTGTTGTCCTCATCTTTCTGTGCTCCGCGCTCGCGTACTGGTTGCCCGCACGCCGCGCGAGCGCGGTCGATCCGCTCACGTCACTGCGAGCTGACTGACGCGGCGTTCTCTTCGCGGCCTGCTTCACTGACACGGCAGTCGCAATTGTTTTGCGGTCAATCAATCCAGCTGAAACTCGGACACCAGCGGCAAGTGATCCGAGGCTTTCTCCGTCGTTCGGCTCAGAGCGATCTCGCATCGCTTCACGCGATCCGCGAACTGCGTCGGCACGAACACGTAGTCGAGCCGTATGTGGGGATCCGTCGTTGGGAACGTGAACCCAGGATCGTTGACGTGGAGCAGACGAAACGCGTCGACGTATCCCGAGTCGAGCACCTGCTGCACGGTGCGCCACCGCACGCGTCCACCGCTCAACCACAGGAACGGCCGCAGGCGCGGCGGCAATCGCCGGACGTCGAGCAGTTCTCCTGGCGCGAGCGTGTTGAAGTCGCCGGCGAGAACGTGAAACCCGGACTGATGGCGCTCGATGCTCTTCAGCAGCGACCGCATTTCGAACAGGCGCCGCCGCTCGGTCCACGCCGCGTGCACGGCGCTCAGGTGGACGCCGAAGAGGCGCACTGCCCCGCCGGCGGGGACGACCTCGAGAAACGCATGACGCGACAGGCGAGGCCGGTGCCATTCGTAGTGCTCGACGCGCTCGCGGCTCATGAAACCGAGCGACTGGCGCTTGAACGTCGCGCACTGCGCCATGCCCGCCTCCGCCGCGAGCCGATCGACGACGGCGGGGCGTGTGGCCTCTTGCAGCAGAACGACGTCAGGGTCGCAGATCTTGATCGCCGCAACGATCAGCTCCTCGCGGCCCGATCCGCCGTAGCGAATGTTGTAGCTCACGAGGCGCAGCGTCTTCACGATCCGTCCGGCTCCCCGATCAGCGTGAGGTAGGGCTGCCCGAGCAGATCGCCCCGAAGATACATGACGAAGTCCAGCGTCGCTTGAATGTTCACCGGCCGATGCACCATCGCCTGCAGACGGCGGCGCAGCGCCACGAGCTTGGGGGCGATGTTCGGATCGTCGTCGCTCAGCGGACGCGAGTGGACTCCGGGCACGAAGAAGCCACTCAGCTTGAACAAGTTCACGACCTCGCTTCCGACCAGCGTGAGATCGACGTCGCTCGTGCCGGGACCTTCCGCGTCGAACGGCGCGCGATCGTTCCATCGATAGCCGGTCACCGCGCTCCCGCGCAGCACCACCCGCGCCGCTTCTGGGACCGCCTGCCGGATCGCCATGCAGAACTGCTCGTATCGCTCGCGTGAATTGTCGAACACGAGCCGGATGACATTCCTGCGCTTCTCATCCTCCGTCAGACCGCCTTGCTCGCGGGTCGTTGTGTCCATACAGCGCACGCACGTGCAAGACGTGAACCGCCTTAAAAAGATGAGCCGCCGGCAGTTCAGCGTTTTTTCAGCGTCGCTTCAGATCCCCTCACGACATGCCGGCCCGCCCGCCTCTACCTTGTAGACAGAGGTGGTTGATGCGAACGATTGTCATCGGCGCGCTTTTGGCTGTGGGACTCGCGGTTCCAGCACGCGCGCAGAACACGACGCCGAACGAGGAGCGCTTGCCGCGTTTGTCGGAGCTGCGATTGACCGATCTGCCCGGGCAGACGGGACCGATTCAGCCGGCCATTCAGGACACGACCAAGCAGCGACCCGACGATGAAGACGAGGAAGATGAGGAATGCACTCGCGATTCGCTGCGCAACGGAACGCTCACCGGCCTCATCGTCGGCGGCGTCGTCGGGGTGTTCCTCGTCGCCCAGTGCGGGCATCCTGAATGCGGACCGCTCTTCAGCTTTTCCGCGGGCATCGGCGCCGCCCTCGGCGTGGCCATCGATGCGTTGTACACGCACCGGTCCGTCGTGCCCGTCGATCCCGCCCGCCCGCGGCGCGAGCCATTCGATCGCGCGGTGGCGGTTGGCTTGAGGAAGACGTGGTGACGGCGGCCGACTGAAGTGTTGCGCTCGGGCGCCGTTTGACGTTCAATGAGCGGATGGCACCGACCATCCAGATCTCGCGCCGAACGTTCCTCCGCGACTGCGCCGCGATTGCCGCGGCAACCGGGCTGCCCATGTGGTTCGTCGAGCGCGAGCTCGACGCGTTCTCGCAGGCGCCGGCGGTCACGTCGCCCAACGATCGTCCTGGCGTCGCGCTGATCGGCTGCGGAGGGATGGGCCGGAGCGACGCGAACAGCGCGAGCCGCTTCGGCAACATCGTTGCCGTCTGCGACGCCGACGAGAGCCACGCGGCGGCGGCAGCCAAGCAGTTCACCAAGGAAGAGAAAGTCCCCGCGCAGTTCACCGACTTCCGCAAGGTCCTCGAGCACAAAGACGTCGACATCATCGTCCAGGCCACGCCCGATCACTGGCACACGCTCGTCAACCTCGCCGCGGCGAAGGCGAAGAAGGACATCTACGCGGAGAAGCCGCTCACGCTGACGATCGACGAAGGCAAGCGGATGGTCAAAGCCGTGCGGCAGCAGCGCGTCGTGCTGCAGACCGGCACGCAGCAGCGCAGCCACAAGCTCTTTCGCCTCGCATGCGAGCTCGCGCGCAACGGACGCATCGGCACGCTGACGCAAGTGACCGTGTGGGTGCCCGCCGGCCTGCGCGAGGGTCCGTTCCAAGCGCAAACGCCGCCCGACGGATTCCATTGGGATTTGTGGCTCGGCCAGGCGCCGAAGGTGGACTACCTCAAGGAACGCACGCACGGCACGTTCCGGTGGTGGTTCGATTATTCGGGTGGACCCGTCACCGACTGGGGCGCGCACCACAACGACGTCGCGCGGTGGGCGATCGGGCTCGACGGCCCGACCACGATCGAAGCGCGCGCGACGATCGATCCGATTCCCGGTGGATTCACGACGCCGCCGCAATTCGAAGCGACGCTCAAATGGGCCAACGGCGTGACACAGCTCGTGAAGACGACGCCGGACGACAGTCCATATGGCGTCGTGCTGAACAAAGAGGGCCAGCGCAACGGCGTCAAGCTCGAAGGCACCTCTGGGTGGATCTGGGTCAACCGCGGCACGATCGAGGCGAGCGATCCGGCGCTCATCGACACGCCGATGGAGAATCCGGCGGTGAAGCTCGAGGTGAGCAACGATCACATGGCGAACTTCTTCGAAGCGGTTCGCTCGCGGAAGGATCCAGTCAGCCCCGTCGAAGCGGGCCACAAGTCGGCGATCGTCGGACATCTGATCGTGATCGCGCTCCGCACGGGCAAGCGGCTCGAATGGAATCCGGTGTCCGAGAAGTTCGTCGGCGAAGGCGCGTCGGACGCAAACGCGCACCTCTCGCGCAAGATGCGCAAGCCGTACGATTACGGGTTCGCCTAGTTCACCGGAGTTCGACTAGTATCAGCGGGTGAGCCACCCCCAATCGGCTGCCCGTCCCGCGAAGCCTTCAACTGATTGTTTCGATCCCGTTCCGAACGGCAATCTCCCGCCGATGCCGTATCGGGACATGCCCGAGCCGCTGCCGCTCGGCAAAGTCCTCGGCCCGAGCGTGATCCTCGCGGGCCTGGGCGTCGGATCCGGCGAATACATCCTCTGGCCCTTCATGACATCGACGGTGGGCCTGGGCTTTCTCTGGGCGGCGGTCCTCAGCGTCACCGTTCAGTACTTCCTGAACATGGAGATCGAGCGCTACACGCTCGCGACCGGCGAGACGGCGGTCTCCGGGTTCGTCCGGTTCTGGAAGCCGTGGGGCGTGCTCTTCTGCGCCTTCACGATCGTGCCGAACATGTGGCCCGGATGGGGGACGAGCGGCGTCACGATCCTCACGTTCCTCATGGGCGGCGGCAACGTGCCGCTCATCACGATCGGCGTGCTCATCGCGTCGGGCATCGCGCTGACCGTGTCGCCGGTCGTGTATCAAACGCTCGAGCGCGCGCAGTTCTTCAAAGTCGGCCTCACGCTCGTGTTCCTCGCCGTGGCGATCGTCGCGGCGATCGGGCCGTCGGCGTGGGCCCAACTCCCGAGCGTCGTGACGCACATCGGCTGGTTTCCCGATCAGAAGATCCTGCCGATCTCGCTCGTGCTGAGCGGACTCGTGTTCGCCGGCGCCGGCGGCGTCAACAACCTCGCGCAGAGCAACTGGATCCGCGACAAGGGCTTCGGGATGGGGATCTACATCCCGCGCATCGTGTCGCCGATCACCGGCGAAGAGGTCGCCGCGCCCGCGACCGGATCGATGGTGCGGCAGGACGCCGAGAACCTGCGGCGGTTCAAGGGCTGGTGGATCGTCGCGAACAAGGAGCAGCTCGTCTCGTTCTGGTTCATCTGCGTGTTCTCGATCACGGTCTTCTCGACGCTCGCCTATTCGACGGTGTTCGGCCAGAACATCTCGAATCAGGCGAACCTCGCCTTCATCAAAGCCGAGGGCGAGGTCCTGAAGACGATCGTCGCGCCGTGGTTCGGCACGTTCTTCTGGGTGTTCGGATCGCTCTCGATGATCCTCGTCGCGCTGGGCACGATCGACTACATCGCGCGCATCGTCGCCGACGTGCTCAAGACGGTGTATCTGCAGACGAGCCAGCGCTGGACGGAGAGCCGCATCTACTTCGTCGTCGCGTGGGGCACGATCCTCGCGGGCTCCGTGATTCTGCTCTCCGGATTCAATCAGCCGCTGCTGCTCCTCGTGATCGCCGCGTGCTCGAACGGCGTCGTGATGTTCATCTATTCGATCCTGTTGATTCAGCTCAATCGCCGCGCGCTTCCACCGGCGCTGCGCGTCGGCGGCCTGCGGCTCGGCATGCTGATGTTCGCGACGGTCTTCTACGGATTCTTCGCCGGCTGGCTGGTGCTGGTGCAGGTCCAGAGCTACCTCGCGGGATGAGCCGGGCCGCCGCGGATCTCGTGATCTGCGTCGCGACGGCGATGGAAGGAGGCGGACTTCCACGCTCGGTGGGCGGCCGCGAGCTGACGGTCCTCGAGACCGGCGTCGGACCGGTCAACGCCGCGTTCGCGCTCACGAGGTTTCTTGCCACACACGACGCTCGAGTCATCATCTCGTGCGGCGTCGGCGGCGCGTATCCAGGCTCCTCTCTCGATCCCGGGGCCGTCGTCTGCGCGGAAAGCGAGACGTACGGCGATCTTGGCGCAGACTCGCCTGGAGGTTTTCTGGACATGTCCGCGCTCGGGTTTCCGGTAATCGCGGGCGAGCCACCGCTCTTCAATCGCCTTCCCCTCGATCTGTTTCCCCTGTCGACGCGGGTGCCGTTCGTGACGTGCTCGACGTGCACGGGCACCGACGACCGCGCGAACGCCATCGTCGCGCGGACCGGCGGCGCCGTCGAATCGATGGAAGGCGCGGCGATCGTTCACGTCGCGCGGTTGATGAACGTCCCTGTCGGTGAGGTGCGCGGCATCTCGAACGCGGTCGGCGCGCGCGCGCGCGAAAGCTGGCGTCTTCGCGAAGCCGCGGCGCACGCGCGCGAGGCGCTCGTCGCCTGGATCGAGTCGGGCGCATGTTGAGCCTCGCGATCTCGCCGTGCCCGAACGACACGTTCATCTTCTGCGCGATGGCGGATCGCTACCGGCTCGCGCTCGACGACGTGGAGGCATTGAACGTCCGGGCTGAGCGCGAGGAATTCGACGTGACGAAGATTTCTGTGGCGGCGTACGGCCGAATCCGGGAGCGCTACGCGCTCCTTCGCGCGGGCGGCGCGGCCGGCTTCGGCGTCGGACCGTTGCTCGTCGCCGCGAAACCGCGCGATCCCGGCGGTCGGATCGCGGTGCCCGGCGATCGGACGACGGCGGCGCTCCTGCTGCGCCTCCTCGGGGAATTCGAGACCGTCGCCATGCGCTTCGATCTGATCGAGCAGGCCGTGCTCGACGGCACGGTCGACTGCGGCGTGATCATCCACGAAGGACGCTTCACGTACGCGAACAAAGGACTCGTCAAGCTCGCGGATCTCGGCGAGGTCTGGGAGCAGCGTATGCGCGGCCCGCTTCCGCTCGGCGCGATCGCGATCCGCCGCGCGCTCGGACCGGACGTCGCGCGCCGCGTGGACGAAGAGATCCGAGAGAGCGTCAGGCGCGCGTGGGATCGACCGGAGGATTGTGCCGACTTCGTGCGGCGCCACGCTCAGGAGATGGCGCCGGACGTCGTGCGGCAGCACATCGATCTCTACGTCAACGACTACACGCTCCGCCTCGATCCGATCGCGGTCGAACGGCTCGTCGCCCTTGGCGAGCAGAGCGGACTGTATCCCGCATCGCGCTTGCCGATCTTCGCCTACGACGAATGACGCGATCTTCAGTGCGGACTCAGGGTCGAATCACCGTGCCGTCTCGTCTCCTTGTCGTCCCCCACGAGTAGTCGAAGTTCGGCGGACCTGCGGGGATCGGGTACTTCGCGGCCAGCTTCTCGTCCACTTCGATGCCGAGGCCAGGCTTTTCCTGCGCCAGCATGTAGCCGTTCTTGACCTCGGGACATCCGACGAAGACGGCCTGTGTTTCCGCTGGGAAGCTGCTGCCTTCGTGCACGCCGAAGTTGTAGCTCGCCAGCTCGAGCGCGAGCTGCGCGGCGTGCGCGACGGGCGACGCGTCTCCGGGTCCGTGCCACGCGGTGCGGACGCCGAAGTACTCCGACAGCGCCTGGACCTTGCGCGCCGGGCTCAATCCGCCAATCTGCGAGATGTGAATGCGGATGAAATCGATCAATCGATCCTTGATGAGCGGCACGTACTCGTGCTGCGTGTTGAAGAGCTCGCCCATCGCGATCGGAATGCTCGTCTGCTGCCGCAGCAGGCGGAAGTGCTCGTTGTCCTCGGGCGGAAATGGATCCTCGAGGAAGAACAGCCGGTACGGCTCGAGCGACTTGCACAGATTGATGCCTTGATTGAGCGTCACGCGCTCGTGCACGTCGTGCAGCAGCTCCACTTCGTCGCCGAGCTTCGTGCGCAAGTGCTCGAAGAACTTCGGCAGCATGCGCACGTAGGGCGCCGGCTCCCAGATCGCTCTCGGATTCGTCGGTCCCACAGCCTCGTCTTGCCCGGCGCCGGCGGCCGGCGCGGGCGCGGTGCTGCGCGCGCCGTAGCTCGCGTAGCCCGGCGTGCTCACCTGCACGCGGACGTGGCGGAACCCGCGCTCCATCGCGCCGCGGGCGGCATCTTCGACTTCGGTGAAGCTGGCGCCGCTCGCGTGGAAGTAACAGTCGGCGCCGTGTCGCACCTTGCCGCCGAGCAGTTGATAGAGCGGCATGCCGGCGCGCTTGCCCTTGATGTCCCACAACGCGATGTCGACGCCGCTCATCGCGTTGAAGAGCACCGGACCGTTCCGCCAGTACGAGCTCATGTAGCACGACTGCCAGATGTCTTCGATCTCGTCGACGTTGCGGCCGATGAGGAACGGCTTCAAGTACTGCTCGATCGCGGTCTGCACCACGATCGCGCGCTGCGTGAACGTCGCGCACCCCCACCCATGCAGCCCCGGCTCCGTCGTCTCGACCTTGACGATGACGAGGCGGATGCGATTGGGGGCGGTGAGGATGGTCTTGATGTCGCGAATCTTCACCGGCGCCGTGCCGCGAACCGCCTGCGCGAAGCCGGCGTGCACAGGCGCCGTCAGCGTTTCCGCGATCGCGTCGGCGGACGGGATGAGTGAGGCGCCGCCGGCGATCGACAGCGTGGTCAGTGCGTCACGACGGTTCATAGTGCGTCTCCTTTAGCTTCCAGCTTCCAGCTTCCAGCTTCCGGCTTCCGGCTTCCAGCTTCTGGCTTCCAGCTTCTGGCTTCCAGCTTCTGGCTTCCAGCTTCCAGCTTCCAGCTTCCGGCTTCCAGCTTCCGGCTTCCAGCTCTCAGACTGGCAGCTGGAGGCTGGCAGCTGGCAGCTGGCAGCTGGAGGCTGGCAGCTGGAAGCTGGAAGCTGGAAGCTGACAAGCAACCGTTACCAGTGTGTCAACGATCCATCGGGCCTGCGATACACGTTGCGGCGACCGGGCTCGGTGACTTCGCCGATCTGCGTCAGCAGCTTCATCTCCGCGGTGACGCCGAGGCCCGGCCGCTGATTCGTATACGCCTTTCCGTTCTTGAAATCCAAGCATTCCGGCAGGTAGTCGATCGGACGGCCGCCGTAGTTGTACTCCAGCATCACCGGACCGGGAAACGTCGAGAGGCAGTTGACGAGCGCGGCGGTCGCGATCGGCCCGGTGAAGTGCGGGATGATCCCGACGGCGTGCGTCTCGCAGATCGCCGCGACCTTCATCATCTCGGTGATTCCGCCGACGTTCGGCAGCGTCGACCGGACGAAGTCGACGTCGTGGTTCTCGACGAGGCGGTTGAAGTCCCACTTGAGGCCCCACTCCTCGCCGTGCGTGAGCGGAACGGACGTCATCTGCCGCAGCTTCGGAATGTCCATGAGCGCGTGCTCGTCGCGCACGGGATCCTCGACGAAGAACGGATCGTATTCCTCCATCGCCTTGCAGACCCGCACCGCGTCGTTGAGATCGAAGCGCTGATGGAGATCGATGCACCAGTTGCCGGTCGTGCCGATCGCCTCGCGGACGTCCTTGCAGTCCTGCGCGATTCGTCGCACGACGGATCGGGTGTCGTACACGTCGCCGATCGGCACGTCGCCCGCGCCCATGCGAAACGCGCGATACCCGGCTTCCATCGTCGCCTGCGCGCGCTCTTTCATGCTGACCGGCGTGTTGGCCGGCGCGTTCGGCGGCCGCACGCCGCCCGTCACGTAGCACTCGCAGTAGTCGCGCGCGCTGCCGCCGAGCAGCTCGTGCACCGGAAGCTTGAGCGCCTTCCCCTTGATGTCCCACAGCGCCAGATCCAGCGCGCCGAGCGCGTGCGTCTTCTCGCGGCCGGGCGGATAGAACCACGCGATGTACGCCTCCTGCCAGATCGCCTCGATGCGGAACGGATTCTTGCCGATGAGCGTGCCCGCGCACTGCTCTAGCGTGTCCTTCGAGCCTCCCTCGCCGATGCCGGTGATGCCGATGTCGGTCTCGACGGTGACGACCATGTTGCTCTGATTGAAGAGCGGGTTGAAGTTCGGCGGCCGATAGATCCGCACGCGCGTGATCTTCGCCTTCGGCAGCTCGGCGAACGCCAACGACGGCCCGAACATGCCAACCGCCGGCGCCGCCGCAAGAGCCTTGAGGAAGGTTCGACGATTCATGGTGCATCCCTTCTGCGCGTCTCGAAGCGCGAGCCGAATACTAACCGCTCTCTGCGTTCCAGGCTCCAAAGAATGGGCATCGTGTCATACTGCGCGCATGTCGATCCGAGCGAGCCTGGTTCTCGCAATTCTTTTCTTCGGCGCGCCCTCCGAGACGTACGCGCAGAACGCCGATCCGGGTCGGACGGCGTTCGAGGCGCGCTGCGCGCGATGCCACGGCGCCGACGGCAACGGCGGAGAGATGGGACCGCCGATCGCCCTTCGCCTTCCGGCGCACGGCGACGAGCAGCTCGGGAAGATCGTGCGGGACGGCGTGCCGCTCAAGGGCATGCCGCCGAATGTGATCGACGATCCCGAGCTCGCCGCGCTCCTCAAGTTCCTCCGCACGATCGAGCGGCGCGCGCCGCCCGTCGTGCGCCGGCAGGTGCAGCTCGCGGACGGCCGCGCGCTCGAGGGACAGCTCCTCGGCGAGGGCTTCGACGATCTGCAGCTCCGCACCGACGACTCGCGCGTGCATCTCCTGCGCCGCGCGGGCGATCGCTACCGTCCCGTGACGTCCGATACGGGATGGCCCACGTACAACGGCGATCCCGGCGGCAATCGCTACACGACGCTCACCCAGATCGACAAGTCGACGGTGGCGCGGCTCGCGCCGAGGTGGATGTTCGCGATCCCGGATTCGGGTCAACTACAGGGCACCCCCGTCGTCGTGGACGGCATCATGTACGTCACCGCAACGAACGAGTGCTATGCGCTCGACGCCGGCAGCGGCCGCCGCATCTGGCACTACAAGCGGCCGCGCACGAAAGGCGCGACCGGCGGCTGGGCCAACCGCGGCGTGGCCGTCGCGGGCGATCGCGTGTTCATGCAGACCGATCACGCGCACATCATCGCGCTCAATCGATTCACCGGCGAGCTCATTTGGGATACGCCGCTCGACGACTGGCGGAAGAACTACGGCTCGTCGTCCGCGCCGCTGCCCGCGGGGAATCTGATCATCTCCGGCGTGTCGGGCGGCGAGCACGGCGCGAACGGGTTCGTGGCCGCGCACGATCAGGAAACGGGCAAGGAAGTCTGGCGATTCTGGTCCGTACCGAAGCGAGGCGAGCCGGGGTCGGAGACGTGGGGCGGCAAGGACATCGATCACGGCGGCGCGCCGACATGGTTCACCGGCAGCTACGATCCGGCGCTCGACATCGTCTACTGGCCGACAGGAAATCCTGCGAAGGAGTACAACGGCGACGATCGCAAGGGCGACAACCTCTACGCGAGCTCCATCCTCGCGCTCGACCGCAAGACCGGACAGCTGAAGTGGTACTACCAGTTCACTCCGCACGATCTGTGGGACTGGGACGCGACGCAGACATCGGTCCTCGTCGACGCGGCATGGCAGGGGAAGCCGCGCAGGCTGATGCTGCACGCCGATCGCAACGGCTTCTACTACGTCTTCGATCGCGAGAACGGCGCGCTGCTGCTCGCGAAAGCCTTCGTGAAGAACCTGACGTGGGCATCGGGCATCGACGCGAAAGGACGGCCCATCAAGCTCCCGAATCAGGAGCCGACGCCCGCCGGCACGAAGGTGTGCCCGTCGCAGGACGGCGCGACGAACTGGTTCTCTCCGTCGTTCAATCCGTCGACGGGCCTCTACTACGTGCAGACGTTCGAGAAGTGCAGCATCTACAAGAAAGCCGATCAAGGCGATTGGGAGAGCGGGAAGAGCTATCTCGGCGGATCGCAGCAGACCGCGCCCGATCCGAAGCCCGTGCGCGTGCTCAAAGCGATCGACTTCCGCACCGGCGCGATCGCATGGGAGCTCCCGCAGCCCGGCCCGGCGATCTCGTGGGGCGGCACGCTCTCGACGTCGAGCGGCCTCGTGATCTTCGGCGAGGAGAGCGGCGCGCTCGCCGCCGTTGACGCGTCGACCGGCAAGCCGCTGTGGCACTTCCAGACGAATCAAACGTGGAAGGCGTCGCCGATGACGTATCAGTTCGATGGCAGGCAGTACGTCGCCGTCGCCGCCGGATCGAACATCATCGCGTTCGCGATTCAGGACTGACGACTCACATGAGACTCTCGATCCTCGCGCTCGTTCTTCTGGCACAGGTCGCCGCGCCCGCGCCGCAGACGGAGATCGCCGGCGGGAGGATCCGCGCGAAGCTGTACGTGCCCAGCGCCGAATCGGGCTACTACCGTGGAACGCGATTCGATTGGTCGGGCGCCATTCACAGCTTGACGTGGAACGGCCACGAGTATTTCGGGCAGTGGTTCGAGAAGTACGATCCGAAGCTGCACGACGCGATCACCGGGCCGGTCGAAGAGTTCCTCACGGGCGACTCAGCGCTCGGATACGAGCAGGCCAAACCTGGTGAAACGTTCGTGCGGATCGGCGTCGGCGCCGTGCGCAAGCCGGAGGAAACCGCGTATCGCCGCTTCGCGACCTACGACATCGTCGACCCGGGCACGTGGCGCGTCGACAAGAACAAGGATTCGATCGCGTTCCTCCACGAGCTGTCGGGCAAGAACACGGGCGGCTATGCGTACGTCTACCGCAAGCGCATGCGGCTCGACGGCGATCGGTTGATCCTCGATCACACGCTGAAGAACACGGGGCAGAAGCCGATCGCAACGACCGTCTACAACCACAACTTCTTCACGCTCGACGGACGGACGACGGGACCGGACTTCGCGGTCGGGTTTCGCTTCGCGCCGCGAGCGGCGCGCGCGTTGAACGGGCTGGCCGACGTGCGCGGCCGCGAGATCGTGTTCCTGCGCGAGTTCGAGCGCGGACAAACGGTCTTCACCGAGGTCGAGGGATTCGGCGCGAGCGCGTCCGACTACGACATTCGCATCGAGAATCGCAAGACCGGCGCGGGCGTCCATATCACCGGCGATCGTCCGCTCGCGAAGCTGCTCTTCTGGTCCGCGGTGAAGACCGTGTGCCCGGAGCCTTACATCGACGCGAGCGTCGAGCCCGGGAAAGAAACAACGTGGCGGATTACGTATGAGTTCTACGCTGTCGGAAGTTCGGTTGCCCGGTAGTTGGGTCGCTCGTCAGCAGCCTTGGTTGAACTCGATGCCTTGCGCCTCGAATCCTGTCCGAATTGAAGCGGTTCGTCTGCGTGCGTCGAACATCGCCGGCCGCTTCCTTCACGATCTTCGGATGCTGTCGCCGCATCAATTCGTCGAGCGCAGTCTCGAGCGGGCGACGAGCAGCGCCGCAGTCAGGCGATGAAACATACGTCGAAGTCCGGCTGAAGGTCCGGCTAAAGCTGGAGGCTACTTCGCCGAAACGACACACGTGCTCGCGCCCGTGAGTGTCGGCGGCGCCTGGCGCACCGCGAACAGCTGCACCGTCGGCGGCATCGTCGGCGCGAGCGTGATCGCCACCTGAAGCTTGCCGCGCTCGCAGTTCATCGTCCACTGACCGCGCAGCGCGTTTTCGACGACGTCGAAGCGCTCCGGGAGCGTGCAGGCGCCGACCTGCGATCGCAGATCGTCCAGTTCCTTCTTGCGTCGATCCTTCGACCGATCGAGGAACAAGTTCTCGGCCGCAATCGTATCGGCCAGCTTGTCGTCCCACGCCATCACCAGCTTGGACACCGCTTGCTGCGCGTCGACCAGTGATTTCGAGGGCACGATCGCGCGAGGCTGAAGTGCGCCGGTCTTCGCCATCAGATCGAACGCTTCGTTGATGACGCGTCCCCACCCTGTGTAGGTGACGTTGCCGAACGCGATGATGCCGACGCCCTGATCGGGCAGCCATCTCATCTGCGATCCGTAGCCCGGCAGCCCGCCGCTGTGCGCGACCATCGCGCGGAAGTCGCAGGTCTGCGTCACGCTCAGCCCGTACGCGTAGCTCGACGACGTCAGGGACGCGGCGCGTGTCGACACGTCGAACGCGGCGCGCATCGCGGAGGCGCGCCACGGCTGCTGCATCTCGCGCAGCGACGCGCGGCTGATGGGACCGGTCTCAGGGCCGTCGCGCGGCGGGAACGCCCCCGCGAGCGCCGAGACGTACTTGCCGAGATCGCGGATCGACGTCAGCATTCCGCCCATCGCGCCGAACGAGCCGTGCGGCAGCGCGGGCTCTTCCTTCCAGCGCTCGTCTTCCCATCGATATCCGATCGCGAGGCGATTGGGAGGAACCTTCGACGGGTGCAACGTCGTCGAGGTCATGCCGAGCGGCTCCAGGATGTTCTTCGTCACGTACTCGTCGTACGGCACACCCGACACGCGCGACACGATCCGGCCGAGGATCGCGAACCCGTAGTTCGAGTACTCGTACGCGGTCCCCGGCACGGTCGAGAACGGAATCCCCCCGCGCATCATCTGCGAGAGCGCCTCTTCGCTCTCGGAGAGCTGCTGATCGCCCCACGGATTGTCTTCGGGGAATCCTGCCGAGTGCGTCAGGAGATGTCGAATCGTGATCCGGGGGGAGTCGGACGTTGGATAACGGAGCCCCTTCAGCTCCGGCACGTAGCGCTCAGCGGGATCGTCGAGCGACAGCCTCCCTTCGTCGCGCAGCTTCAGAATGCACATGGCCGTGAAGCTCTTCGTCATCGACGCGATGCGGAACACGGTATCGCCGTCGACGGGCGCGTTCGTCTTGACGTCGCGGACGCCGGTCGTTCCCACGTGCGCGAGCTCGCCGTCGATGACGATGCCCCACGCCGCGCCGGGCACGTGCGCCGTCTTCGCGAAGTCGGCGAACGCGCGATCGATGTCCGCGAACGCCGTCGCGAGCTTGGCGCGCCGATCGGCAACGGGCGTCTGCACGGGCGGCGGGGGCGCCGCCTGCGCGGCGATCAACACGAACGCTGCGGTCCATATGCGCATGACCTGCCTCCTTGCGCGAATGCGACGCTAGCGAGCGCGCGTGCTTAAGGTGCGCGCGCTGGACTCGGGAGCTTTGCGGTGATGCGCGTCGGCGCGGTCAGCTTGATCCCCCTGCGCGACGTCGAGACAGCGATGCGGTCTGACAGCGACGTCCCTTCCGGGATCGTGTAGGTGAGGACGTATTGCGTTCGCAGGCTCTCGGCGATCCTGATCGCCGCCGGGATGATGCCGTTGCCGTTGCCGGCTTCTTCGATGCGGCCGCCCGACTGCCTGGGGCCATCGCCCATCACCATGCCGAGGTCTGCGCCCGCGAGATGCACGACGTTCAGCATCGTGCCGCTCGCGCGCACGGAGTCGAGCACGTTGTTCGGGTCGACCGATTCCGGCTTGCCCCCGGCGAGCGTCAGCGCGACAACCACGGCCCGCTCGGCTTTCCGCTGCTGGAGCGCCTTGGCCGCCCGGTCAATCGCGTCGAGCATCTGATCGCCGTCGGCCTGCATGCGCCCGCGCCGGCCGAGGCGCCCGAGGGCGCTTCTCAGCGCCGAGGGTTCGTCGGTGAAGTCGACCAGCATCGACGCCTGCGGGTTGAGCAGCGTGATGCTGACCTGACTGCGCGCCAGCGTGCGCTCGAGGAACTGGGCGGTTGCTGCCTGGAAGGCTCCGCTCCCGGCATCGTCCACCAGGACGACGATGTGCATCGGTCCGGTCGCCGGCTTGAGCGATTCGACCGGCCTGTCCTTGCCGCCCTCCTTGATGCTGATATCCGCGGCAGTCAGGTCCGTCACCTGCGCCCCGGACCCATCGGTCGCCGAGATGTAGATCTGCCGGGTCACGTCCGCGACAGGGGCCGGCTTGACCGCCAATGTGGCGCCGCCTGTCAACATGACGGTCGAAGCCAGCAACAGTATCGATTGGTGCGTCATGACGCCTCTCGTGCCGGGACATCTTGGCACGAGCCGGTGCGACCGGCAACCAGTGGGTACGGCCGTCCGGCAGCGGATTCTACAAAGGCGGCACGACGCGCGGACCGCCGACAGGCTTGCGCGTTAATTCAAGGGCTAGCGGGGAAGTAGGGAGACGCGGATCGCGCGGATTGAACGGATCGCGCGGATGCCTGATGTACGGAAAGTCTGGATGGTGGTCGTCGAGCGACCGGCAGGCTGGCGTGGCCAGCCTGGGAAGGGTGCAGGAGATCAAGCATCAGAGCGACGAGATTCTCGGATCCGCGAGATCCGCGGCATCCGCGAGATCCGCGTTTACATCGACCTGCACTGAGAAGTTTTTGGGCCAAAGCCCCGCCGAAAGCTCACAACCGGCGGCGAAATAGTTCCCTCTACGCGTGAAGAATCTCCGATTGACCTCGAGCACAAGGGTGTAGCGCACGAAGCTGCTCTAGCGGCAACACGCACGTTCAGCAGTTCGAATCGAACCTCGCGCCGAATTCGTTTCCGGCGCGACATATGCAGCGGCGGTCGCGTCCCGATATGCGGCGAAACGAGGACCTATGCCAACTTTCGAGGTCTTCGCACATTTGACGGTTCGACCCGGACAGCTGGAGGGGTTCAAACAGCAAGCGGCCGAGTGCATTCGGATCACGAAAGAAAAGGACACCCGAACACTGCGGTACGACTGGTTCCTCTCGAGCGATGGCACCGAGTGCGAAGTTCATGAGGCGTACACGGGACCCGAGGGTCTGATCGAGCACAACAGCCATATCCTCGAAGCTCGCAACAAGTTGTTCAAGGACTACGCTGACGATCACTTCATGACCGTGTACGGAGAAGCATCGCAGCCGCTGCTCGATTTGTTCAAGGCACACGGGGTCGGGTTCAAGTGGTTCTATTTCCTGCAGGGGCTGGAGCCATCCGTCGCGAGCCCGCCACGGCTTGCCGTATTGGCCGGAAAGACGGGACCAGCTGTTTGAACGACGGCGAGGGGGATCAATGACGACACCGAGCCTCCAGACAAAGGTGGACGAGTTCTTGGCGCAGAAGCGTATCGCGGTGGCGGGCGTCTCTCGCAACAACAGCCATCACCCGGTCGGCAATCTAATTTATCGCCGGTTGAAGAAGACCGGGCATGAGGTCTTCCCGGTGAATCCGCACATGCAGATATTCGAGGGCGATCCGTGTTACCAGGATCTGCGATCGATCCCTGGCGGCGTCGATGGCGTCGTGATTGTCACGCGTCCCGATACCACGGAGCGAATCGTGCGTGACTGCAGCGACGCTGGCGTCCGCCGCGTGTGGATGCACGAGTCTGTGGGGAAGAAGGCGTCGAGTGTCTCGCCAGCCGCGGTCGAGTATTGCCGCGAACACGACATCACGGTAATTGCCGGTGCCTGCCCGATGATGTACGGCGAGGGCGTCGACTTCGGACACACGTGCATGCGGCGGATTCTCAAAGCTACTGGAGGACTCCCCACATGAGCGCCGACGACCACGAGGCGCGGTCGCTGCACGTGCACAAGCTGCACGGCGAGTCCTGATCGCGGGCGGTATTCTCCCGCTGATTTGCGCTACTTCTTCAAGCTGGACAAGAGCGCGACCAGCGCGTCGATGTCAGCATCCGAAAGCGCCTTCTTCTTCATTGGCGGCTTGCGGGTCGACTTCGGCTGGCGCTTCTCAGCCATCGCCACCGGATCGGTGAGCCACTGCTTGATCTCGGCGGCGCTCAATCGGCTACCCACATCGTCGAGCGGCCCGTTCTTCTTACCTTTGCCGGCGATGGAATGGCAGACGTTGCATTTCTGCGCGGTGAACACCTGCATTCCTTTCTCAGCCTTGTCCTGAGCAGACGCGGTCCACGGCATCAATACCAGAGCTGTTACGACGGTCGCAGCGAACTTCCGGGTCATTCGGCTCTCCTTTTAACGCACGAATCGTGCAGTGTCGGTACGATCGAGGACGGTTTCGCCACCATGCCCGTACGGCAGCGGCGCGCCAAACGGCGCCTCCGCGGCGAGCCGCAGCTCTCCGAGCAACACGGGCACCGCCACTTTCAACAGCAGAGTGAAGACCAGAAACCCGAGCGCGAACACTCCGGCGGCGACGCGCAACTCGGTCATGGTCGGCGAATACTCGTAGATCTCTCCCAGGGTGTCCGGCGTGAAGCCGGGGATGATGAGGCCCATCCCCTTCTCGATGTAACACCCGGCGTACGTCGCCAGGCAACCGAGGTTCAGGGCGACGACGTTGCGCCGCGCCGCCGGGACGATGAACAGCACGAGCGCGGTCAGATTCAGCGCCAGCGCGGACCATGCGTACGGCACGAGGGTCCGGTGCTCGCCGATGCCCTGGAACCAGTAGCGCGTATACAGGAGGTGCTCGGTGTTCGAGTAGTACTCCTTGAACGCCTCGGCGCCGTGCAGAAAGAGATTGAGGAAGATCGCGTACGCCATCAGTTCGGCAATCTTCCAGATCGCCTCGTTCCGAATCTCGTACCTCGTGAATCGTCTGAGGAGCTGGAGCACGACGAGCAGAATCGCCGGTCCCGAGCTGAACGCCGATGCGAGGAACTGCGGCGCGAGGATCGAGGCGTTCCAGTAGGGACGTGCAGCCAGCCCGTTATACAGAAACGCGGTGACCGTATGAATCCCGATCGCCATCGGGATCGACAGCAGCACGAGCGGGATGACCAGCCGCTTCTCGTACGCGCGGCCGCGGAACGCGCGGTAGAGGATGTGCGTGACGACGACGAGGTTGACGAGCAGATAGAGGTTGAGGACGACCATGTCCCACGCGAGGATCGAGCGCGGAAAGTTCAGGCGGCCCAGCGGCGGTATGAGGTGCCAGAAGCGTTCGGGCCTGCCGATGTCCACGGTCACGAACATCATGCACATGAGAATCGAGCTCACCGCCAACAGTTCGCCGAAGATGACGATCTCGTGGATCGGCCGCCAGTGGTAGACGTACGCGGGAATCACCAGGACGACGGCGGCCGCGGCGACGCCGACCATGAACGTGAAATTGCCGATGTAGAACCCCCAGCTCACCTGATCGCGCATCGCCGTGACCGCGAGCCCGATGTCGAGCTGATGCCTGTAGGCCAGCACGCCCGAGGCGACGATCGCGAGGAGCGCGGTGATCCAGCCCCAGTACAAGCGATCGCCGGTGAGGGCGGTGCGCGCGCCGCGGACGACGAACTGTGAAAACGCGCGGACGGTATCCACGTGGACCTCACGTTCCGTAGAAGTAGAAGAACTTGGGCATCGTGTTCAACTCTTCTTTCAGCACCATGACGCGCTTGTGCTCGATGATGTAGCGGATCTCGCTGTCGGGATCGAGCAAGTTGCCGAACTTGCGCGCGCCAACGGGACAGACTTCGACGCACGCGGGATATCGGCCGGCCCGTACGCGCTGAATGCAGAACGTACACTTCTCGACCACACCGCGCGGCCGCGGCCGGTTTCCAAGGTAATGCATCGACGGATTCAGTTCCGCCTTCGGCAGGCCCGGGGTGGTCCAGTTGAAGTGCCGGGCCCCGTACGGGCAGGCGGCCATGCAGCACCGGCACCCGATGCACCAGTCGTAGTCGATGACCACGATGCCATCCTTCTCCGTCCACGTTGCGCCGGTCGGACAGACCTTGGTGCAGGGCGCGTTCTGGCACTGCTGGCACTGCACGGGAACGTAGAAATGGTTTTCCTGCGGTACCTGGTCGGAGTCGTAGTAGGCGTCAGCGTGCGAGAAGTCGACGCCATGCTCCTTGTCCATCTGCAGCACGCGGATCCAATGCACCTGAGGGTCGCGCGACTGGTTGTTCTCCTCCGTGCAGGCATAGACGCAGCGCCGGCACCCGATGCATCGCGAGATATCGAGCGCGTACCCGAATACCACGCCGGGCATCGGCCCCGCATCCGACACCGTCACTTGCGTTCCGTACTTGGCGGTGTACTCGCGTTCCATCTCGCCAATGAGCTGCCGCAGGCGATCGGTCGAGACGTCGTGCAGCCGTCGTGGACCGCACGCTGTGAGAACCCAGCCGGCGGCTGCGGCCGCGGCGCACGTCGCGAACTTTCGTCGGGTCACTGACGCTGGCTTGTCGTCCACGGCCATGCTCCTTCATTCGTGCGCCGCTCGCATCCGGGGCGGCAGCGGCGCCGGCTCCGGGGCGAGCGACTTGAACCGTGGCTGATGGGGACTATGGCAGTGCACGCACAGCAAATACTCTTTCGCGCCGTTCCACTGGCCGATTCTCCGGCCGTGGACGCCGACGCGCCAGTCGCGGTACTTCTCGCCGTGACACTGTCCGCACACGCGGTACGACTCCTCGAACGCCACCGGCTCTCCGCTCGCGAGATGAAGACGGTCGCGATTCCCCGCGTCGTGACAGTCGAGACACCAGCGATGTTCCTCGTCGTGCTTGAGCACGATGTCATCGTGGGCGTCGACGAGTTGGCGACGCGTCTTGTTGGTGGGCAGGTCCTTCTCGACGTGACACTCGGTGCACGGGAATACGCCGTCCGAGAACGGCGGCGGCGGCGCTTCAACCCGAAGCGGAGCTTCCGGACGGACCGCGGGTGCCGGTGCCGAGGCAACGAGGCCAACGGCGGCCGGCGGCGTATCGCGCACGCAACCTGACAGCCACGGTGCCAGCGCGACGATCAACCCGATTGGCCCGAGTACGTGTTTACCCATGTGCGGCGTTCACTGCTTGCTGCATGGCCCTCAGCCACATGGCTTGAAAGACCTGCAGCCGTTCACCGACGAGGGCCGCCACGTTCCTCGACACCGCGTATCCGACCATCGGCCTGCGCTCGAAATGCTGCAGCAGCGTGCTGCGAGGAAACGCCAGCAGCTCGGTGCCGACCGCTGCCGTGGCGGTCAGCGTGAAACGGTGCGGCGGAATCAGCGTGGACCAGCCGACCGTCTGACCCGGCCCGCGCTCGTCAATCCGCACGTCCTCTTCGCCCCCCCCGATGCGCATAGGCATCGCGAGCGTGATCAGGCCGGATTGAATGACGTAGAGGCTGGTCGCTTCCGCACCCAGCCGGAACAAGACTTCGCCCGCCGCAAGCTTGACTGGCGATCCGAGGGCGACGGCGTCGGCTGTCTCGCGATCATCCAGCCCCGTCAAGAGATCGGGGTGTCGAGTCATCGCGCCCTCCTCTTCGATTAGTGCATCAGCGGCCGGGCCGCCTGCACGTGGAGCGATTGCGGGTTGGGCGATAGATGGAACGCTTCCGCGACTTCCCGCTCCACCTTGACGTGTCGCTCGATCTCGAGCAGCAGCACCTCCACCGGCACACGGGATGCACTGACGCCGTGCACCGAGACAGGTATGTCAGCCGCGAAGAAGCGCGGTACCCCATCCGGCTGCGGAATCTTTCGCACAGCTGGGGACGAATCGGCGTTACGGATCGCTGCGGATAACAGAATTGCGGTAACGACCGCCAGAACGAAGCTGACGGAGAGCAGCGTGATAACGATCGCCATATCGGCCTCCTTGCGGCACTCGAGGACGTTTAGAGCACTGGCGATGCCATCGGGACCTTGCGAAAACTCCCAGGATTTTCACGGGATGCGCGAGGGGGGCTGCCAGAATGGCAGCACCGGCGCTGACACTTCGTCAGACTCGAAGCAGCGGGCCGCGTGCGGTCGCTCCCGAAACCTCTCCGGGTGACCCATGAAAGCGCAGCTGTCCCGGATGACGATCGGCCTGGCCGTCTGGATCACGGCCGCGGTCAGCCTGGCCGGGGCGGCTGGCGCGTATCTCTATTCCCTTCGCCACACCGATCGGTTGTTGAGCCTGGTCCGCGACGATGCGATCGCGCAGTCGCAATTGATCCGCAACGCCCTCGAACACGCAATGCTCGAGGACGACCGCGTGCTGATCGAGCAGATGATTGCGACGTTTGGCCGCGAGCGGCAGGTCGTGAACGTGCTGCTGCTCGATCGGCAGGGAACCGTGCAGTTCTCGAGCGGACCGCTCGAACCTGGCGACGCATTGAGTCTCGAATCGCCGACCTGTCAAGCGTGTCATCAGTATCCGCCAGCGGAACGCATGACGAGCCGCGTACTGGAGACGCGCGGCGGGGCCATCCTGCGCACCGTGGTGCCGTTCCGCAACGAGACGAAATGCCACGAGTGCCACGATCCGGCGGACGCGATCAACGGCGTGCTGATTGCCGATGTCGACGCCGGCGCGATCGCGGCCGCAACGAATCGCGATCTGGGCTGGCTGGTGGCGGTCAGCGGCACGCTGACACTCCTGCTCGTGTCCGCGATCGGCTTGGTGATCCGGCAGGTCGTCGTGCGGCGGCTGCAGCGGTTCGAGGTCGCCGCCCGGCAGATCGCTCAGGGCGATTTGACCATGCGTGTGCCGGCCGAGGGGGGCGACATCATTTCCTGGCTGGGCCGCGAGTTCAACGTCATGGCTGAATCGGTCAGCAGCCTGGTGGGCCAGGTGCGCAGCGAGCGCGAGCGCCTTGAAACGGTCATCGACAGCATCGACGACGGCATCGTCGTGCTCGACGCGAACCGCACCGTGGTGGCTGCGAATCAGGCCTTCATTCGCCGCAGCGGCGTGGCGCGCGAGCACCTGCTCGGACATTCATGCAAGGACGGCGGGGCGTGTGCCTGCTCGGGCGGCGATTGCCCGACGCTCTCCTGCCTCGAGTCAGGGACTCGGCAGGTGCGGATCTACGAACGGCGCAAGCCTGATGGGTCGTCGGCGTGGGAAGAGATCCATTCCTCTCCGATCGCGGGGTTGCCGGGTGGTCCTCTCCACGTCGTCGAGGTCTGGCGTGACATCTCCGACCGGCGCACGGCCGAAGCGCGGCTCGCAGAGTCGCATCGTCTGGCCTCACTGGGACTCCTGGCATCAGGGTTCTCGCACGAAATGAATACGCCGCTCGGCACGGTGCTCGCCTGCGTGGAGGGTATCGCGCGAGAAGCGCGCGGCGATGGCGCGCGCGTGGACCGTGAGTACATCGGGGACCACGCCTCGACTGCGCGCGAGCAAGTGATGCGCTGCCGAAGCATCACCGAGCAGTTCCTCCGCCTGGCGCGGGGGCAGCATTCGCCCGCGGAGGTCGTCGATGTCGCCGACGCCGTAGCGGCCGCGATTCGCCTCATTCAGCCAACCGCGCGCGCGCGCGGCGTCGCCATCCAATCCGTCGGCGGCGCCGGCGACGTCCGGATCCGCGCCGCAAGCTCGGAGCTCCAGCACGCGTTGATCAACCTCTTGTTGAACGCCATCCAAGCTTGCCGCGCGGGCGGGATCGTGCGTGTCGACGCGGGCCGCGATGGCGCAGACGGAACACGGGCTGTCATTCGGATCAGTGACAACGGGTGTGGGATCGCGCCAGAGAATCGCGCGCGCATCTTCGAGCCGTTCTTCAGCGCCCGAGCCGACGGTACGGGGCTCGGGCTGTTCCTCTCGCTGAACTTCGTCCGTTCCTCGGGCGGCGAGATTCTCGTGGACAGCACGCCGGGGCTCGGATCGACATTCTCAGTCGTACTTCCGGCGGTTGGCGCGGCCGCGACACCGCTGGACACGGCGGAGCGCGTGCAGACGTGAAACCCATTGCCGCCGTTCTGGTCGTGGACGACGATGACGCGTTTCGCAGCGTGCTGGTAGCGGAACTGACCCGCAGGCAATTCAGCACCACCGGCGTGGCTACCGCGGACGAAGCGATCCGGCACGTCGCGCAGCATGAGCCGGACGTCGTGCTTCTCGACCTTCGCCTCGGCGGATCGAGCGGGCTCGACGTGCTGCGGCGGATTCGCGACTCGAGCCCGGCGACTGACGTCATCATCCTGACCGGCCACGGCACGATCGACTCGGCGGTCGATGCGATTCGGCTCGGCGCCTTCGACTACCTCGCGAAACCCTGCCCGCTCGACGAGCTCGACGTGCGCATCCGGAGAGCGCTCGAACGACAGTCGCTCCTGCGTCGTACGACCCTGCTCGAGCGAGGACTCACGCCGCCCGACCTGGGAAGTGCATTCGTCGGCGAGAGCTCCGACTTTCTCAGGATGCTGCACCTGCTCGACCGCGTCGCACCAACTGAGTCGACGGTGCTCATCTGCGGCGAAACCGGCACGGGCAAGGAGATGGTCGCGAAGCTGCTGCACGCACGCAGCCCGCGCCGCAACCGGCCGTTCGTCGTCGTCGAATGCGCGTCGCTTCACGAAGCGCTGTTGCAGAGCGAGCTCTTCGGCCACGAGCGTGGCGCCTTCACCGGAGCAGAGCGGGCCAAGCCCGGATTGTTCGAGGTCGCACATGGGGGCACGATCTTTCTCGACGAGATCGGCGAGGTCAGCGTAGCAACGCAGGTCAACCTGCTGCGCGTGCTCGACACATCGACCTTTCGTCGCGTCGGCGGCACGCACGAGATCCACGTGGACGTCCGCGTGATCGCCGCCACCAATCGTGACTTGCCGGCCATGGTGCGCCAGCAATTGTTCAGGGAAGATCTGTACTACCGACTGAGCACGGTCGTGTTGTCGCTGCCGCCGCTTCGGGCTCGGGGAACGGACATCGATCTGCTCGCCCGCCACTTCGCGGTCCTGCTGAGCGAGCGATTCGGCGTCAGCAAGCGCATCGGCGACGAGGCACTCGCCGTACTGCGGCGCCACGACTGGCCCGGCAACGTCCGCGAGTTGCTGCACGCGATCGAGGCCGCGATCGTTGTTTCGGAACGACCCGTGCTCGCGCCGGAAGACCTTCCGGCGAGCGTGCGCGGGACCGTGCGGGCGCAGGCGGGCGATGGGGCGTCCGCGCGGACTCTGCCAACCCTCGTACAACTCGAGCAGTCACACATCGAGACCGTTCTGCGCGTGTTGCACGGCCATCGCGGCCAGGCAGCGCGCGTCCTCGGCATCAGCGAACGGAATCTCTACCGCAAGTTGCGCATCTACGGACTGCTGGAATGACCGCGCGATCTGCCGCGCCGTCGCGAAGCTTTGGAGGCCGCCCATGAATTCCCTCCTGCAGGACCTCACATTCGGCGTGCGGATGCTCCGCACGTCTCCGGTCCTCAGCGCAGTGGCGATCGTCACATTTGCGCTCGGCATCGGCGTCAATGTTGCGATCTTCAGCGTTGTCGACGCCATTGCCCTGCGTCCCCTCCGCGTGCCGGCTCCCGATCGCATCGTCCGCATCCTGAATCAGGATTCGGCGCATCCCGAGCGGGGCGCGGCGTCGTCGTGGATCGAGCTGCAGGCCTTGCGCCACGAATCGCGGGCCTTTGCGGGGGTGACGGCCGCCGAGCGGCGCGGCGTGATCGTGAGGGACGGCGATGAGTCGCGGCTCCTGCTCACAAACGTCGTCGCCGACAATTACTTCGATGTCTTCCGCGTCACCGCCAGTATCGGGCGCACGTTTACGGCGGCTGAAGCGGGCGGGACGAACAGCCAGCCGATCCTCCTTCTGAGTCATGAGTACTGGCAGCGGCGCTACAACGCGGACCCCGCCATCGTCGGCCAGACGATCATCGCCAGTGATGTCGCGTGCACGGTGATCGGCATTCTGCCGCGCCACTTCCGCGGCACCGAGCCGTTCCTCAATCCGGACGTTTACCTTCCGGTTTCGACGTGGATGGTGCTGGTCCCTGGCGATCGCGTGAGGCTCGAACGCCCGCGGTCACGCAACCTGGAGGTCTTTGGACGACTGCAACCGGGCGTCACGCACGTCCAGGCGTCGGCCGCGCTCGCGGCGATTCAACAGGACCTGGCCGGCCGGTTCCCTGAAGAGGAAACGGGACGGCGGTTCACCGTACGAACGCCGCGCGCGCCCCAGATGGTGATCATCGCCTCGCTTCTGCTGTCCGTCGCGGCGCTGGTGCTCGTCATCGCCTGCGTCAACGTCGCGAACCTGCTCCTGGTCCGGAGTGAAGCGCGTCGTGTGGAAATTGCGACGCGGTTGGCGCTCGGCGCGTCCCGCTATCGCACCATGCAGCAGCTCGCGGCCGAAACATTCGTGCTGGCCGGGTGCGGCGCCGTCGCCGCCACGCTGCTCGCGATGTGGGTGATCAACCTGTTGCCTTCGCTGATGCCCGACATGGAATTCCGCGTGGGCCTTGATTTCCGTCTCGACGCCCGCGTGCTCCTCTTCGGCGCGCTTGCATCGTTGATCGCCGCCATGGTCGCCGGCCTCCTTCCGGCCCTCTCGACCAAGGACGTCGCGCTGGCGACGGCGATGACGAACGTGATCAATGCCGCCGGCGGTCGGCGCGGCTGGTGGCGCGACGGCCTCGTCGTGGGCCAAATCACGGTCACGGTGGTGTTGTTGATCGCCGCCGGTCTGTTGCTGCGCTCGCTCGGTGCAATCGGCGCGCTCGACCCGGGCTTCGACGCGCGCGGCAACATGCTGATTTCACGGATTGACATGCGCAAGCTCCCCACGCCCCAGGAGCATGCCTACTTCCGCGCCCTGACCGGGCGGTTGAGCGCGACGCCCGGCATCACCGGTACGACGGTCGCCAGCCGCGTTCCCCTGTGGGGAAGCGGCGGCGGCGCGGCGGCCATGGCGTGGATTCCGGGGCTGCCGCGGCCGGATGCCGATGGACGGCGCATCGGCTTTGCGGTCGTCTCACCGGGCTACTTCGCGACGCTCGGCACGCGCATCGTGCGCGGGCGCGAGATCGCGGACGGCGATCATGAAACCTCCGCGCCGGTGGCCGTCCTCAATGAGAGCGCGGCGCACATGATGTGGCCCGGCGAGGACCCGATCGGAAAGCACTTTCGGCTGAACGGACCGAAGGGTCGCGATGTCGAGGTCGTCGGCGTTGCGCAGGACGGCCGCTACCTGGACCTCACCGAATCGCAGCGCGCGTACATGTTCCTGCCGCTGTTCCAGGAGGCGCAGCTCTTTGGTTCACGCTGGGGCGCCGACGTGCTCGTGGTCCGGACGGCGGGCGATGCGACGGCGCTGGCTTCCACCGTCCGCGACACGGTCCGTTCCGTCGATCCCAGTGTCGCCGTCCTCAGCATCACCACGATGAATCGGCACGTCCGCTCGTCGCTGTCGAGCGACCGGCTGATCGTGCAACTGGCCGCGTCGATGGGCGCGCTGGGCCTCGTGCTGGCGGCCATCGGCTTGTTCGGCGTTGTGTCGTATTCCGTCACGCGCCGGACGCGCGAGATTGGCGTGCGGATTGCCCTCGGCGCGGCACCGGGCAGAATCATGCGCCTGGTGTTCGGCCGGGCGCTCTTGCTCGCCGGCCTGGGTATCACGTTCGGCGTGACGCTGGCATTCTCCTTCGGACGGCTGATGTCTTCGGTGGTCTACGGCGTCAGCGTGCGTGATCCGTTGACGTTCGTCGCGGCGGCGGCGACGATGGCGCTGGTGACGTTCGCGGGCGCGGCCATTCCGGCGCACAGGGCGGCCAGCATCGATCCGATTCGGGCGTTGCGTCAGGGTTGAGCGGCCGGACTCGCGCGCGAGCGGACGACCGCCCATCGCGCTGAGGCACGCCGAGCCCACGCGAGTGGATCCTCTGATCAGAGCGACTTCAAATACTCGACGAGCTCGCGTTGCTGCTCCGGCGTGAGACCGAGCTTACGAACTCGGTTGTAGTGCGTCACCACGTCGGCGAGCGTGGCTGCGCTCCCATCGTGGAAGTACGGCGGGTGCTGCCACAGCCCACGCAGCGGCGTGGTGCGATACGCCTTGGTTGCCGTGCGCGCCGCATACGCTCCGTCGACGCCGGTATCAGCCGCCGCGTGGAGTGTCCCGTTGTTGTTGTCCGTGCCGGAGCCGCCGACGTGGCAGCTCGCGCACGTCCGCTCGAACACCGCGCGTCCACGCGCCGCAACCGCGGCATCGAAGCTTCCGGCGGGGGGTGGAGGCGTCGGCAGACTGTGCTGGTAGGCGCGCAGCGCCGGGAGCTTGGACGTCACCATGTCCGGGGAATGCTTGACGTCGATCCCGAGCCGAGGGTCGGAGAAGTTCCCTTGCCCGCCCATCTGGGTGACCGCAACATAGGCGTTCCAATAGGAGATCGGTCCTTCTGCGGTGTAGGTCTCGTTCTTGATTTGGGCCAATCCATACGCGGGGGGAAGAACAAGCGGCGTGCTCTTCCCGTCCTGGTTGTAGCGCGGGTCGTATTTGCCGGGACCCCAGGCCGCGTAGACCGCTTTCTTGTCAGCAGGAAGCGCGGGCGACAGCGCAATGATGGCCCCGACGTTCAGATCTCGATTGGGCCAGCCGTCTTTGCGGCGACCGATGCCGGGCATGACGGAGTTGTCGACGGTCGAATGGCAGAGCGCGCACGTGACGCCGAGCCGCGTGATGTGATCGTTCGCATCCACCGTGGCCTGGAGGCCCACGACGGCATTCATCTTGAGCAGCGCCACCGTCGTAGCCGGGCTCTTGAGATCAACCTTCTTGAGGATGCCAGCGGGCAGCACGTCCGCGTCGACTTTGAGTCCCACCTTGAGCGCCGTCGTCGGATCGACGTTCTTCTCGACGACCTCGTGCAGACGAAGCTTGTCGGTCCACAATTGCTCGTCGCCAAACGTATCGAAGCGGAAGACACGCTGGCCCTCGGAGACGAGGCCGGGTTGTGGTCCCTGCGGAGCTGCTGTCATCCTCCATCCGCCGAGCATTGCCGCTCCCGAGGCCAACGCGAGCACGATCACCGCCGTATGACCGATCCTCCGCGAGTTACGCGCCGGACGTGCGACATGCCTTCCCTCGATTCCCATATCGTCCGCTCCTTCCGAGACAACGAGGACACCGGCCTCCATGAGCTCTCGAGCTCGCTAGCCCAACTAGATGAGCTAGATAAACAAGATCCATCTTGCGTATTTTCGATTACCAGCGCCGCGCAATGCAAGGCACTGTTGCCGAGTAAACTCAGGTTTGGGTCTTCTTCCCCTGTGCGCAGATGCTCAGACAGCAGTTACTCGATACCGGCCGTGGACGCATTGTCAGCCTTCTCCAGCGCGGATCGTTGACGGTGGACGATATCGCGACGACACTCGGGCTCAGCGCCAGTGGTGTACGAGCACAGATCACCGCGATGGAACGCGACGGCGTGGTGCGGGGCGTCGGCAGGAGGCCGGGAACGACGAGGCCGTCGCGGATCTTCGAGCTGACACCGGAGGTCGAGCAGCTCCTGTCGCGAGCCTACATTCCGCTGTTGAGCCAACTGGTCGACGTCTTCGCCACTCACCTGCCGCCGCGTCAGGTCGCTGCGTTGCTGAGAGAGGCTGGAAGGAATCTCGCCGGTCAACTGTCTGCCGGGCGCCCGACGGGTCCTTTACGGGCCCGCGTCATCGCCACGAGCGAACTGTTGAACGACCAGCTCGGCGCCGTGACTCACGTCGAGGAGAACGGTCGCTACATCATCCGCGGTCAAGGGTGCCCGTTATCAGCGTTGACGGGGAAACACCCGGCTGTGTGTCGGGTGATGGAGAGTCTCGTCAAGGAACTCACGGGCGCCTCCGTTCACGAATGCTGTGAGCGCGCCGAGCGTCCTCAGTGCTGCTTTGAGATCGCAAACGGCGCGACCGCGAAGGGGACCAGGTCCAAGCGGTAACGAGCAGTGGTGCCCGCCGTCGACGGCCATTAAGTAATTCCCGGGAGCGTCATCATGGCGTCTGTCTGGCAGGACATCCAATTCGGTCTCAGGATGCTGCGGCACGGCAAAGGCGTCACGGCGGTCGCCGTGATTTCGCTCGCCCTCGCCCTCGCCGGCAACACCGCCGTATTCGGTCTCGTCAACGCGCTACTGTACCGGCCCCTGCCATATCCACACGCAGACCGCCTGGTTTTGTTCGGCGAGCGGGAGGCGTCCTCGCCGCCGATCTTCACATCGTCGGCCGCCAACTTTCTCGACTGGCGCGAGCGCGCGACATCGTTTCAGGCGCTCGGCGCGTTTCGCGCGACATTTCTGAGCTTCGGCGTCGGCGATCGACTCGAAGCGATCGCGTCCGGAGAGATGAGCCCCGACCTGCTTCGAACGCTCGGCGCGCGCGTCACGCGGGGGCGGCTGTTCTCGGACGACGAAGGCCGTCCGGGCGGGCCAGATGTCGTCCTGGTGACGCAGGACTTCGTCACGCGGCGGCTGCCGGCGGGCCGGGATCCCATGGCGGAACCGCTCGTCCTCAACGGCCGATCGTATGCCGTCGTCGGCGTGCTCAGCGCCGAGTTCGAGTTCCTGCAGCCGAACCTGCAGCTCTGGGTGCCGCTGCGTGTCGACCGTGCGGCGGCCTCCCGCGTGCAGCGCGATCTCTTCGTGATGGGCCGGCTCGAGGACGGCGTGACGATGACGCAGGCGCGCGCCGAAATGGCCGCGATCGTCAAGCGGATCGAAGATGAGCATCCGGACACCAATCGCGGCGTGCTGGTGGACGTCTTGAACTACCGGTACGAATTCCCGGACAAGTGGCGGCGTCAGCTGTATTTCATGCTGCTCGGCGTCGTGCTGGCGGTGCTGCTCGTCGCGTGCGTGAACGTCGCCAATCTGCAGCTGGCGCGCGCGCAGTCGAGGCAGCGCGAGATTGCGCTGCGATCGGCAGTCGGGGCCGACAGAATTCGGGTGCTGCGTCAGCTGCTGACGGAAAGTTTGGTCCTGGCATCGTTCGGCGGACTGTTGGGAGTGGCGCTCGGCTACGTGGGATTGCGCGCGATAGCTGCGGCGTTCGGACCGTACCTCCCACGCTTCTACGTGCCGGTTCTCGATGGACGCGTGCTCGGGTTCACGGCGGGCCTCATTATTGCCGCAGGAATTGTGTTCGGCATCGCGCCGATGTTCGCGTCGATGCGTCTCGACCTGGTCGGCGTACTGAAAGAGGGCGGGCGCGGAGTCGGTGGACCAAGCCGACGCTGGCTGAGCCGATCGCTCGTCGTCGCCGAGATCGCGCTGTCGCTCGTGCTGCTCGGCGGCGCGGCGGTGATGGTGCGGAGCTTCCTCGATTTCCAGCATGCCGATCCCGGTTACGACAACACCCACCTGGCCACGGCACCGCTCGGAATGCCCGCGAATCTCGACACGCCGGAAGCGCGCGGCGTGTTCCACACGCGGCTCCTGGACCGCGTCCGAGCGATGCCGGGCGTCGTCGGCGCCACGCTCATGTCATCACTGCCCGAGAACATCATGACGGCGAGCGACAGCTTCACGATCGACGCGGCGCCGCCGGCTCCGGGCGACGCGCATCCCCGAACGCTGTGGGTCGGCGTGTCACCCGACTACGCGGCAACGTTGAAGGTCACCGTACGGCGCGGGCGGTTCATCGACGAGACGGATCGCCATGATTCCGCGCCGGTCGTCGTCATCAGTCAGAAGCTCGCGGATCGGTACTGGCCCGGCGCGGATCCGATCGGCCAGCGGTTGACGTTCGATCAAAGGTCCCGCACGATCGTTGGCGTGGTCGGAGACGTCCGCCAGTCGCTGGTCCGCTTCAGCGAGTCGGCGCAAATCACGATGTATGTCCCGCTCGCGCAGCAGGCAGCTCCATCGGTCGTCCTGGTGGCGCGGGCCTCGGGTGACGCCGGAGCGCTGCTGCCGCAGCTTCGGCAGGATCTGTCGTCGCTCGACTCGCGCATGACCATCGGGCAGACCCAGACGATGGAACAGATCCGCGAGCGCTTCAACGTCGGGCTGAATCTGTTCAACGTGATCCTTGGCGGGTTTGGATTCCTGGCGCTCGTGCTGGCCGCGATCGGGACGTACGGCGTACTGGCGTACGACGTTTCGCAGCGGAGCCACGAGATCGGCGTCCGGTTGGCAATGGGATCGCCACGGGCCCTGATTCTCCGTCTCTTCCTCAAGCAGGGCTTGGTGCTCGGTCTGATCGGAATCGCTGTTGGAACGCCTGGCGTGATCGCGATCGCCGTTTTCGTCCGCAGCCTGCTCGTCGTGTTTTCGCCGCCGCAGACGTCGCTCGTGATCGGCGCAGCGACGACGCTCTTCGTCTCGACGCTGGCGGCGAGCCTGTTGCCCGCCTGGCGGGCCACGCGATACGACCCCGCGATCATCCTCCGGCGCGGGTGACGTGTACCGAGCCGAGCGTGTCGGCACGGCTGAGCCCGACCCGAACCCAGTGTGCTACGATCCTGCGCCGTTCAGGAGGTGCTCATGAAACGATTGCTCGCCGGTGGCTTCTTGTTGTCGTGCACATTGGCGTTCGGCGCGGTCCTGGTCGCGCAGGACAAACCGGCGCCGAAGGAACACACGATGACAGGCTGCGTGCAGAAGGGCGCATCGGCCGATACGTTCGTGTTGACGAACACCGAGGCGAAAGGACCGAAGACGATCGGCATCGTCGAGTCCAAGGAGAACCTGGCTCCGCACGTCGGTCACGTCATCGCGATCACCGGGACGGATGTGCCCGCGAAAGAGGCCGAGAGCGCGAAGTCCAAGCCGGCCAAGGCCGACCACTACATGAAAGTCACGTCGATCAAGATGGTGGCGACGAGCTGCAAGTAGGAGGCGCCTCGAGGGTGTAAGCACCGCAGCAGTCAGCCGTCAGACCATCGCCGGTTGACTGCCGCGTCGTTCATCTCTCTGGCCAGAGCTGCCTGCCGCTCCGCCCATCGAGCGAGCTTCACGCACAGCCTTGACATCTCCCGCCGCATCCCCTAGCGTCAGCGGCATGATGAACGTTGTCAGGTTGCCAATCACGCTGGCCGTCGTCATTCTTGGCCTCGCTGCGGCGCTGCCGGCTCAGGCACAGGTCGACGTCAAGAAAGAGGCTGAACGGATCACAGTCGACATCGACGGCAAGCCGTTCACGGTCGTCTACATCGGCGGCAAAGATCTCAACAGGCCCTACCTCCATCCCCTCCGGACGGCCACCGGCAAGATCGTCAACCGCTCGTTTCCAGCCGGCACGCTGCCCGGCGAGACG
>DATBJJ010000132.1:0-20166 GCA_036556425.1 Vicinamibacterales bacterium | reverse complement strand
CGCCGCTCCCGAGCTCGTTGATCGGACGATTGAACACGATGAGCGAGAGAATGTCGGATTCGTCGAGCGGCGGCGTGCTCGACAGCTGCAGCTCGGGCTCCGTGAGGCTGCCCGTGACGCGGACACGCGCTTCGACGCCGGTATCCGGAATGCGCCGCACCGCGGTGACGTCGACAATCGGGTTCGTCGGGTCGCCGGCGAACCGAAGCGTGCCGTCGCGCACCAGCTCGAACTGGCGTCCCTGGAACTGATACGTGCCGCGAACGGTATTCACGGTGCCGACGAGCTCGACCTGTCCGCCGGGGTTCTTTCGCACCGTCAGGTCGCCGCCGACGGTGATGTTGATGTCGCCGATCGCGGCGCGTGTCGGTCCGCCCGGGCGCAGCTTCCTGCCGCGCACCACCATGTTGTCCGGAATGCGAACGTGAACGTCGAGCGCGACGCTGTCGAAGAGGCTCGGCGGGGTCTCGGCGGCCGGCGTCTTTTCCGTCTTGGCGCCGGGTACGCCGGCCCCTTGCTCCGCCTTCGCGAGCGCCTGCCGCGTCGCTTCCTGCGCGCTTCCCGCGGCCTGCGCGGTCCGCTCGGCTGAGACGACTTCCGGCAACGCCGACGTCCGGTACGGATCGTAGAAAAGCTGCAGGATGCGATCGACCTCGAGGCGGCCCGCGGCGATTCGCACCTCCCCTTCGAGCTTCGGGCGCGTGAGCTGCCCCGTGACCTTCAGCTTCGTGCCGACGCCGATGTCGCCGAGCTCGTTGTCGATCACCTCGAAATTCTGCGATTCGAGCGTGATGTCGACCACGCCAACCTGCCTCTCGTGCACGGCGAGCTGCCCCGAGACGGCGAGCTGCTCGCCGTTCTCGTCGAGGATCTCGAACCGACGGATGCGGATGAAATCCTGCTCGAGATCGATCCGCGTATCCAGACCGCCGTACGACGTGCCGCCGCGCGGCACCGCGAACGCGCCATCGCGGATCTCGATGAACCCGCCAAGGTGCGGGTCGTGCCCCGAGCCCGTGATGTGCACGTCCGCCTGCAGCGTCCCGGTCACGTTCGCCACCGCGGTCGTGAAGCCCTGAACCACGCCCAGATTCAGCATCGGCGTCTGGATCCGAAGATCGATCGCATCCTCGGCGCTCGCCGCGACGTGCTCTCCCTTGCTCGGCTCGAAGATGCTCGTCGGTACGGTGCCTTTCGCGGTGATCGCGACGTCGGGCGCCTGCTGGAGCGTGGCGTCGAGCTTGATCGTCTTGCCCATGTAGTCGACGTCGGCGACGAGCGACTGGTACTTGTAGTTTTGAAACGCGCCGTCTCTCACCTCGACGTGCCCATCGACGATCGGCTCGCTCGTCGTGCCCGAAATCGTCGCGTCCGCGAGGAGCCGGCCCTGCAGGCCGCGATTCTGGAGCAGCAGCCGCTCGGCCTGCGCGAGGTCCACGTTGCGCGCGTGCACTTGCAGGTTCGTCGACGGCTGCTGTTTGTCGAGCCACAGCGTGCCGTCCACGCCGAGCGTCTGATCGCCGCTCGCGAGCTTGATGTCGCGCACGACGACGCGATCGTGATGGTATTGAACGACCGGATCGCCGCCGGCGATGCGCCACTCGATGCCCTGCGTCCGGAGCGCGAGCTGCGGGAGATGAATCTCCTGGTGATCGGGATGAAAGATCGCGTGGCCGGTCGCCTCGAGCTCTCGCGTTCGCTCGCGCAGCTTCGCGGCGAACTGCAGCCTCGTCTTCTCGTAGGTCGTCGTCGCCGCAATGTCGTTGATCTCCCGTCCCGAGATCTCGACGAACGTCGCGTCCGTTGTCGCCTCGACCTTCGCGTTGACGAGGTCCAGGTCCGGTACGGCCACCGTGTACTTCGAGTGAAGCTCGAGCGCTTTGTTGTTGTTCCACGCCAGGCCCGTGCCGGTCAGCGTGCCGCTCGTACGGAGCGCCGCGGCGTTCCCCGTGACGGTGCCGTCGAGGATGGCGGATCCGTCGAGCGCGTTCTGGCCGGCGAGGCGTCCGACCTCGGAAATGTCGCGGCTGTCGATGTGATACTTCAGGTTCGATTCGGACGCGCGATCGAGCGCGAGCCGTCCCGACGCGTCCACCGTCACGTCCGGTCCCTTGATCTGCAGGCGCTTGATGTCGGCGACTTCCGCTTCGTACCGGCCCTCGACGTCCGCGCCGGCGATCTGCACGCCGCCGACGAGCGAGGGCGCCAGCGAGATGCGGCCGTCCGCGTCGAACGCGCGGGCCGTGAACGGCGCCGTCAGATCGCGCATGCGGAACGTGCCGTCCACGGTTCCGCTGACATTCCCTTCGAGGTCCTTGCGCTCCGCGAGCACGGCGGGATTCCACTGATCGAACGACCCTTTCGCATACACGGAAAGCGCGCCCTTCTCGATCTGCGTGTTGAACGCCATCTGCGGCGTGTGCAATCCCGCGATCGACGAATCAGTCAGCGTGCCGCTCGCCTTCAGCGCCAGTTGCGCGAGCGTCGTTCCCGAACCGGCGACGTCGAAGGCGCCGTTGACGCGGCCTTCGTAGAGGGGCTTGTCGAGCGCCGGCAGCTCGAGCGCCCGTCCGAGGCGCCGCACGTCGAGACCGCTCAACGAGCCGCGCGCGCCGTACGCGATGCGTCCGGCGGCGACGTCGTACTGAGCGACCGTGCCGTCCGCTACGGTCGCGCCCTCGACCTGAGATGTCTTCAAGGTGACGGCACCGCGACCGGTCGTGCCGCTCCCCTCGATGTCGTACGCCGCCACGGAGAGATTCGTGTCGAGCTGCGGCACGCGCAGCGTCTTGGGCAAGTTGCGGAGATCGACGCGCTCGGCCGTCCCCTGCAAGTCGTACGAGAGCGGCCGCCGCCCCTGCGCGAGCACGATCGTTCCGCGCGCCGTCGCGGAGCCGCCATACGCGTTCGCGCGCGCGTGCGTGAGGGTAATCGCGGCACCCTTCACGGATCCGGCTGCATCGACGTTGCTGCCTTCGTAGCCGAACGCAGACACGCGCGGACCGCGAAACGCAAACGTCCCCTTCAATCGATCGAGGGCGGGCGCATCCGTCGGATCCGAGAATATCGTGATATCGAACGTGGTTTCGCCGGTGATGTCCGTCTTCTGCTTCGCGTTCTTGAAGATCGGTCCGAGGTCGAGCCGCTGCACGCGCACGGGGCCGCCGCGGAACCGCAGATCCGGCATCCTGAAGTCGGCGGTGACGGCGCCTCGAACCACGCCGGCCTCGGACGTGACGTCGAGATCCATCGCGAATCGATCGAGCGGCCCGTTCGTCTTGACGTTCAACGCCGGGTGCAGCTCGTAGCCGGCGACCCACTTGAGAATGCGTCCAATCTCCGGCAGCGAGGCGTTGCCGGCGGCCACCAGCTTGATCACCCGCGCGCTGAGGTACTGCTCCACGACGCCGTCGATCGAGAGCGTCGACTCCGCGGTGCGAATCGCCAGCTTGTCGAGATAAAGATTGTCGTCCCGAACGGCAATCTTGCCCGACATCTGCTGGAGCAGGAGCTCCGGATCCGCGCCGCGCAGTTGGAGCTTGCGGAGATCGATCGAATACCTGACCGGCGCGTACGCGAATCCCGCCTCGACGTTCAAGCCGTCGATGTGCTTCGGCGCGCGATAGACGTTCGATCCGATGCGATCGTCGACGTCGACCGTGCCGTTGACGATGACGATCGAATTCAGCGTGATCGGCCGCTTCGGACCCTCACGATCCGCCTCGCGCCGCTGCGCCTTGACGAGCCGGCCGAGATTCCAGCCGCGCTCGTCGCGCTCCAAGCGGACCGACGGCTCGGTCAGCGCGATCCGATCGAGCACGATGCCCTGCGAGATCAGATGGAAGACGCTGTAGTCGACCTCGAGGCCCTTGATCGCGACGACGCGATCGCCGGAGACGTCGACCGCAACGTCCGACAGCGTCACACCGAAGAAGAGGTTTCCGCCCAGCCGTCCGATCGTCAGCTCTCCGTTCAAGTACTGCTTGGCTTCCCGGACGATCACGCGCCGGATCCAATCGCGGAACCACGGCGTCTGCGACACGATCAACGCCAGCGAGATCACGATGACGACGGCGGTGCCGACCCACGCGATGACGTTCAGGGTGCGGCGGAGGAGAGCCATCGATCAAAACGCCTGGCCGATGCTGAAGTGGAAGCGGATGCGGCGCGTCTGCTTCTCGCCGTTCACCACGAGGTCAGGAATCGGATTGAGCTGATACCCGACGTCGAAGCGGACCGGACCGATCTTGGTGTTGTAGCGAAGACCCGGACCGACGTCGTACCTGAGATCGTTCAGGTTGATGTCCCACGGATTGGTCCAGACGTTGCCGCCGTCGAAGAACAGCACGGCGCCGAAGTTCCCCCGGATCGGCACGCGCACTTCGGTCGAGAACGTCGCGAAGCTGTGGCCGCCGATGGGGAGGCCGCCGCCGCTGAGCGGCGCCACCTGGTACCGTCCCCAGCCGCGCAGATTCGTCGCGCCGCCGAGGAAGTAGCGCTTGAAGAACGGCACGAGCGTCTCCTCGTCGCCGGTCGAATCGATCGATCCCGCGCGGGCTTGCACGGCAACGACCGCGCGCGTGCCGATCGATTGATAGAAGCGCCCTTCCGCGGTGACCTCGCGATAGTCGAAGTCGCCGCCGAGCCACTGCCCGGCCTCCTCGAGGTGAAGGTTGGCCACGTAGCCTCGCTTCGCGTCGAGCAGGTTCCCCGTCGTATTGCGCCCGCCCTCGAGGATGATCGAGGAAAGCTGGCCGGCGCCGATGCCGCACCGCGGGCCGGTGCCGCAGCGCGGATCGAGTCCGAGCGCGATCAAGTCGTCGCGGAACGTCGGATCCTCGAGCGCCGCATTCGAGATCTCGTACTCTTCCCACTCGTTCACATAGGTCACCGACGCGGTCGTCGTCTGGCGTCCGCCGAGGATCGGACTGCCCGAGCCGCCGAACTGGCGGATGATCGACGCGCGTCCGCCGAGCGTGGTGAGCTTGAAGGCGGGCTCGTCGCTGAACCACGACTGGCCGCTGAGCGTCGCGGCGTAGCGCGGGCTGAAGAGATACGGCTGCTTGAAGTTGAGGCGCACGCCGCGATCGAGCGAGGAATAGCGCGCGACCACGCCCGCCGTGCGGGCGCCGCCGAAGAAATTCACGTGGCGCCAATCGATCTGGCCGCGCGCCCGCTCTTCCGACCCGTAGCCGACGCCGAGGTTCACCTTGCGGTGCTTCCCTTCGGTGACCGTGACGCGCACCGGGATGCGATCGATCTCCGATCCCTGGACGTTGGTGTCGCCCTGCGCGGTGCGGATCGCTTCGATGTTGACGAAGTTGAAGAGCTCGAGCGAATACAGCTTCCGCTGGCTGTCGCGCAGCCGGCTCTGCTCGAACGTGTCGCCGGATTTGAAGGTCAACTGCCGGCGCACGATCCGTTCGTTGACGCTCATCGCGCCGGCGATCTCCACGGGGCCCACGTACGCGAGCCGTCCGGGCCGCGCGGAATACCCGACGACGCGGCGGCGCTCCGACGATCCTGCCGCTTCGCTGACGTCGACGCTCGGCGTCGGGTAGCCGTGATCCTTCAGCTCGTCGAGGATCATCTCGCGTCCGGCCTGCAGCAGCGCGCGATCCAACGGATGCTCCGGGGCGATCGGTAATCGCGACTCGAGCGCGCGGCGGTGATTCTCGGGAAGCGCGTCGAGCCCCTGCAGATCGACCCGCTCGACGAGAATCGGCTCCCCTTCCTCGATCTCAATCGTGATGCGAACGGATTTCTGATCGTCGCTCAAGGCGACGTCGAAGGACCGCACTCGCGCGGCGGGATAGCCGCGATCGGCGTAGAACGCAGCGATGCGCTGCAGATCCGCCTCGAACTGCGTGCGATCGAAGAAGTACTTCTCTCCCCACGGCAGCTTCGAGCTTCGCGTCGTGGCCAACACCGATCTGAGCTGACCATCGGAAACGGCCTTCAGGCCCTTGAAGGAGAGGCTCTTGACCTCGACGCCCGTGCCCTCTTCCTTGCAGCCCGCGGCGGCAAGCACGCAGGCGACGAACAGGAGCGACGGAACACGCAAAACGCGAAAGCGGCGCATCAGAGGCAGGACAAAAAGCCGGAGATCGTTTTCCCAGAAACGCTCTCCGGCTTCCTGTTGCTGGGGTCGAGCTTACTTACTCGCGCGTGATTTCCGGCTTGCCCGCGGAGACGCTGAGCATGATCCCCAGACCCACAGCGACCACGAGGCCGATGAGGATCCACACGGGACTCACCGATCGGAGCACGCCGCCGTACCACAACGCGAGGAGTGCCCCGATGACCAGGAGGAAATAGCCGACGAGGTAGACGTTGACGAATCGCATCCTGACCTCCGCCTTGCGGATGGATCCGAGCGGCGTGGGCGCGCGCCCACGCCGCCGGAATGATGCGACCTAGCGCTGCAAATTGACGACCAATGCCGCGCGACGGTTGAGACGGCGTGTCTCTTCGCGCGCGTTATCGTGCTTCGGACGCTCCTCACCGTAGCTGACGGTGCTCAGACGCGAGGCGGCGATGCCGCGGCTCGTGAGGTACTCGCGCACGGAGTTCGCCCGGCGATCGCCCAACGCGAGGTTGTATTCCGCCGTGCCGATGTTGCAGGTATGGCCTTCGATCTGAATCCGCAGCGACTCGTCCTGCTTCATCGCGGTGATCGCTTCATCGAGCGCGCGCGTCGCCTCGGGCCGCAGCGAGTAGCGGTCGAAGTCGAAGTGCACGTCCTCGAAGATGACCTGCTTGACGGCAGGCCGTATGACGTTGATGTTGACCGTGTCGCTCGCAGTCTTGCCGTCCTGCGGGCACGTCACCGTGACCTGCACGGGCACCGTGCCTTCGTTCATCGGCGCCGTCCACGGCGTTTCACGCGCGGTCGGGTTCGTGAACTTCCCGGTCGGGGCCGTCCAGTTGTACGTCACGACGCAATTGATCGAGCTCGACGCCACCGCAGTGACGACCGACGCCTTGCCCACTTCGACCGTGCACGGATTGCACGAGGCCTTCACGCCGAGCACGTGATCTGGCTTCGGGGCGGGTGGCGGCGGCGGTGGCGGAGGCGGCGGTGGCGGCGCGTACACGCGCACGCCAGGGTGATACCCGACGCGGAACTGGAAGCCGAACGAGTCGCCGGTCTCGTCGTCGAAGCTCCCGAAGTTGCTGCGGCCGTCCAGACCGAGCCGCCAGTTCGCACCGGCGCCCGCGAAAATGCCCTTTCGACTGAGCCACGTCAGGCCGACGGTGAAATGCGTCGACGAGTCCGCAGCGGAAATCGCCGGCGGAATCGAGCCACCCTCGCCGACGAGCGTTCCGAGGCCGCTGAACACGACGTCGTCCAACTGCTTCTCGCCGTGCAGTTCCGCCGTCAATCGCAAGCTCTGTCTCGTGGGGAATCCCGCGCCGAATCCCCAGCGGATTCCGTTCGAGAGGTCGACGTCGCTCGGATCGCCTCGAACGATGAACCCGCCGAATCCGGACAACTCGACGCGCTGATTGATTTCCTTGCTGACGATGCCGTCGACGGCGAAGTCCGCTTTGCCGGTGCCGACGCCCTCATCGTGATCCTTCGCGGTCGGTACCTTCACCAAGGCGCGGACCGCGAGCGCGACGGGCTTCTGTTTCCATTCCGACAGCAGATTCACCTTGCCGCCCAGCCACAGGTCGCCGAGCTGATTGTCGGACCACCCGAGACGAACAAACGGGTACTCGTTGATCAACCCGCCGGACACGGAATCGGCCGGGCGGAAAATCGGGCGCGAGTCGCGGTCGATGCGGCGCACGAGCGTGAACGCGCCGAACAGTTCCGCGCGATCGCCGAGCCCGATTCCGAAGGTTGCGGGCCAGTTCGAGACATCGGTGAACCCCTGTTGATGATCGAAGTTCACGCGATAGGCGCTCGCGGACCATCGCTTCGCCGGCAGGATTTCACCGGTCGGGACGAACCACAGACCCGTGTCCCCCATGAACGTCGTGGTCGCGGGTCGCATCTCGGTCGACGACGAGTCCGGCGGTGCCGGCTTCGTCGAAGGAGATGATGCCTGTGACTGCCCTGAGCCGCTGGTTTGCGCGGAGGCACCCACGGTCGCCGCGAGTACTACCGCCATCGCCATCGCAACCCGTTTCAACATATCGCACACGCCTCCGTCACCTAACGATTCTACTACCGGTGTCAGAGAATCTCCGAACCGATAGCAGGTTCGCTCTGCGACTCCGCTTGCGGCTGCTCGGACTCGACAAGGCGGCCGCGCCCACCGCGGCTGATTTGTCCGCCCTTGCGTCCAGCCGACCGCGCTTCTTCGGACGTCCACTCGTGGGCCGTCCCCTTCTGATGCGCCGCGCGTCCACCCTTGCTCGCAATTTCACGCTGCTTCTCAGGTGACATCGAGGCGAATCCTCGCCGTTCCTTGCGTGGGGCTCCCTGTCGTCCAAGGTCTAGATCGTTCATGTTCAACTCTCGCGTGAAAGGTGCCTATCGAGTCCGCCGAACCACGTACGGAACCTCGATTGGTTCCGCCGGCGGATCGTCGATCGGCGCGGGTTGCGGTTCGTCAGGCGGCGTCTCAGGGGCTTCGTCGTCCTCGTGACGATCCGAGGGGGGCTTGCGATCCTCGGGGTCCCGTTCGTGGTGCTGACCCTTACCCACCTGAAGTTTTCTCCCGACGGGCTGGCAATCAAAGTGTGTGCCATGGATCTTGGCCTGTTTTCACGGCTTCTGGGCGCTATCTGCCTGCGCTCTGCCATAAATGGGCAGGCGGCCGTCGCAACCGGCGGGAAGTATTGAAGTGATTCCCTACACGCGCCTTACATACGCGACAGCCCGCGACTGGAGGCTCGGTCTCGAGTGAGGACCTGTTAAGATCGCGGAATGAGCGTTTGCGGAGGCCCCACCAATCCCGAGCCCGTCGGCAATACGAGCGGGCGCAAGGTGTTTTGCCAGAAGTTTCAGCGCGAGATGCCGGGACTCGACACGCCGCCGTGGCCTGGCGAGCTCGGACAGCGCGTCTACGAGAACATCTCCGCGGAAGCGTGGAAGATGTGGGAAGAACGGATGAAGATGATCCTCAACGAGTATCGCTTGATGCCGTGGCAGAAAGAGGCGCAGCAGGTCGTGACGAAACACATGGAGGATTTCTTCTTCGGCGAGGGCGCCGCCTTGCCGCCAGGATTCGTCCCTCAGCAAAGCAAGAGTTGATCACGTCATCACGCTGATCCGAGCGTCGATCGTAAACGTCAGCGACGCGTGCGCGTCGCGGACCGCGGCCTCGGCGTCAGCCACGTTCGCAGCCCGCGCGAAAATGAATCCCAGGTAGCTGCCGGCTTCGGGCAGCGGCTCGAGAAACTGATCGGGCTTGGCGGTGATCTGAACATCCTCGACGTGCGGCACGGCGCGCGCGCGCTCGATCCCCTCGACGCTTTTGAGCAGACCCCGTTTCGGGATCGGGATCATCATCACGGCGGAGGCCTGCGCCTCGCGCCGGTAGATCGACACGTCTTCGCCGAGCGCGTGACGCAGCAGAATCTCTTCGAGCGATCGTCCACCCTCGAAGCGCAGCGCGCGTGAACAGAGTCCGCCGATCGGGCGCGACGCGATCTCGAGGAGGAACGCGCCGTCAGAGCCGATCCTGCACTCCGCATGGATCGGACCGTGCGTCAGGCCGAGCGCGCGCGCGCCTTCCTCCACGAGACGTATGAGATCGACGTACGCGCGCGGCTCGAGCGCGGATGGCGTCACGTAGATCGTCTCCTCGAAGAACGGACCGTCGAGCGGATCCGGCTTGTCGAACACGGTGAAGATCTGCAGCATCCCGGCGGTCAGGACGCCTTCAATCGCGTACTCGCGTCCGGGAATGAAGTCTTCGATCAGGACTTCGTCCTCGAGGCCGGTGCGCGCCGCGCGCACGTCGACGCGCTTCAACAGCGCGCCGATGCGCGCGAACGCCGCGTCGATCGCGTCCGGCGAATCGGCGCGGATGACGCCGCGGCTTCCCGAGAGCCCCAGCGGTTTGAGCACGCACGGGTACCGAATGCCGGCGCGCACCTCGTCCGAGAGTCCGTCCGCGAGAGGCACCGATACGTGCCATGGCACGTTCAAGCCGGCGGCGGCAAAGCGCGCGCGCGCTTCGCGCTTGTTGCCGCTCGCCGCCGCTGCCGAGGGTGCATTCCCCAGAAGGCGCAGGAGCCGCGCGACGCGCGCGGCCAGCACGACGGGGCGATCGCCAACCGAGATCACGCCGCTGAACGGCGCGCGCTTCGCCTCCGCCTCGATCGCCGCGAGCGACTGCAACGGCTCGTGAAAGCGGACGGCAATCGCGCGATCGCGCCACGGATCGTCCAATTGATGGCACCGATCGGTGGCGAACACGATCTCGACGCCCAACCGCCCGGCGGCTTCGTCGAACGATCGGAGTTGATAGCCAGTGGTCGTCGAGAACAGGAGAACGCGGCGGCTCATGCAGCCTCACGAAGTAAGGGAAACCGGCGTCGATAGGTGAACTGCCGCCAGATCCACTCGGCCGGACCGTAGATGGCGATGGCGGTCCAGAGCCGCGACGCGAGGATCTGAACCGCGAAGATTCCGCACGCGACGAGCAGCGCGACCACGGTGCTGACGCGGCTGTAGAAGCCCAGGCCGATGCCGTAGAAGATCGCAATCGCGATGACGCTCTGAAAGAGGTAGTTCGAGAGCGCCATGCTGCCGACCGGCGCGAGCACCAGCAGCGCGTCACGCCACGCCGGATTCTGAAAGAGCAGCGTGAGTGCGGAGGCGTAGAAGAAACACAGCCCCGTCGACCCGATGCAGAGCAGGATCGTCCAGAGGAAACCGCGCGGATCGGGGACGAGCTGCACTCCCGGGTCTCCCATCCACGCCGCCCACGCGCTGGCCGGCAGGCCGAGGATCAGTCCCCAGAGGCAAATGCGTTTCAACAGCACGGCATGCTGCCCCGGGTCGCGGAAGATGCCGGTGCGATGCGCCCACACGCCGAAGAGGAACATCCCGAACATGCGCAGGACGAAGAGCGTGAGGATCCGGCGGACCCACCCCGCGCCGGTGAACACGAGATTCCCCTTCAGGATGTCGAGATAGCTTCCGCCCGCAAAGGCGCGGATGGCGTCCATGAGAATCGGCGGGAGTCCTTCGCCGCTCGACGGCGCTTCGGCGGTCACGCCGGCCGCGGCGGCAATCGCGAGCGCTGCGCCGTAGATCGCGATCGGCGCGGCGCACGCCGCCGTCCCCCACACCAAGAGCCTACGATTCGAGGCGCGCCGAAACGGCAGCAGAAAGAATCCAAGCACGGCGTAAACGCTCAGGATATCGCCGAACCAGATGAACGTGGTGTGCGCCAGGCCGATGATCAAGAGGCCGGTCAGCCTGCGGCGGAACAACCGCGCCGCGTCGACGCCTCGCGCCGCCGCGCGATCGAGAAAGATCGCGAACCCGACGCCGAAGAGCAGCGAGAAGAGCGAATAGAACTTCGCATGCGCGGCGAGCTCGAGGAAGTACGCCGCCGCGCGATCGAAGCGTGCACCCGGCAGGCTGCCCTGATCGTCCACGCTGAACATCATCGCGCCCGAGAAGGGGACGATGTTCATCAGGAGGATGCCGAAGACGGCAAATCCGCGGATCACGTCGAGCACGTCGACGCGCTCGCCCTTGCTCACCGGCAGCGCTACGCTCGGCGCAGTCATAGTCATCGAGTTGATGGTCCCGAATCCCGGATCCCGCATCCCGGATCCCCGATCCCCGATCCCCGGATCCCCGGATCCCGAATCCCCGGATCCCCGGATCCCGAATCCCCGGATCCCCGAATCCCGGATCCCGGATCCCGGATCCCGACAGCGAAGCCTAGATCAGAGCAACCTGCTCCGACGTGGGCTCCGCTCAACAGTACCAGGGTTCGTTGAGATACGGGATGGTGGCGCGCGACGCGAGCGGCGGCTGCGCGCGCATCGTCGACTCGATGCCGGCCGCGGCGTGCGCGAGATCCCACACGCGCGCGAAGACGTCGGGCCGCGGCGCCGACAGCGTGACGCCCGCGATCGCTTCGATCGCCTTCTGCAAATCGTCGACGCGCGGGTCCGCGTGCGCCCAGGGATACGTGAGCGATCGCGCGTTGAACGGTTTCAAGACGTCGCGGATGCCGCGCAGCTCGAGCAGCCGCGAGCCTTCGGTCACGAGCAGGCGGATCGCAAGCTGAATCGGCGCGACGTGATCCACGAGCTCGAGCCGATCGATCGTCTGCAGCAGATCGCAGTAGCCGTCGAGCGTGGTCCACGGCGTGAAGGCCACGAACGTCGGCGACAGCGCCAGGCCGATCTCGCGGAAGCGCACGGCGACGCGCTCGAAGTCGGCGCGCGTGTGCCCCTTCTCGAGCGCGGCGAGCATGCGGTCGTCCACGGACTCGATCGCGCTCGTGACGAACGCGCATCCCGTCTGGACGAGCATCGGCAGCCGGTCCTCGTGCTCGATCAGGTGCTCGACCTTGATCGTGACGTCGTAGGACGTGCCAGGGAATTGCCGCGCGAAGGCGTCGAGCACGGCGGACGCGTGCTTGATGCCGTTGAAGAAATCGGGATCGCCGAACGTGATGTGGCGCGCGCCCGCGGCGACCTGCGCCGCGATGTCCGCGATCACGACGTCGATCGGCACGACGCGAAAGCGGCCGCCATACACGGGCACGATTGGACAATGCCGGCACAGATGCTTGCAGCCGCGGCTGGCCTCCGTGTAGCCCGCAAGACGCCGTTCTCGCCCGGCCTGGAGCGTCGCATATCGCGCCAATGGCAGAAGGCCCGTTCGATCGGGCACGCGGAACGTCACGCGGGGAACGGGCGCGGCGCTCTCGGGCACGGGGGACACGGCGCCGGAACCAGCCGGATTGACTGCGCGCGCGAGCGCATCCTCGAACTCACCGCCGATGATCGTCGCGACCCCGCACTCTCGGAGGAGCGGCGCATTCAGCGGCGCATACAAACCGTACGCGATCAGACGCGCGGATGGATTGAGCGTTCGCACGCGCTGCATGACGGGAACCGCCAGGCGCGTGGCCGTGTGCATGGGAAGAAAGAACGCGATCGCCTCCGCGCGCACGATCGCGTCGGGATCGACTTTCTGCTTCGCCAGATCGACGCACACGACATCGTGACCTTCGGCTTTCAGCGCCGCGGCGGCGGACGCGAGGCCGAACGACTGGCGCCCGAGGTCGTACGTCGAGATGAGCAGGACCACTGACGTTCATTGTGGCACGGGCTGATATAGGCTTTAGGGGCTATGAGCCAGTCCGACGATCGCGGGTTCTTCGGCCATCCGCGCGGCCTCTCGACGCTGTTCTTCACCGAGATGTGGGAGCGCTTCAGCTATTACGGCATGCGCGCGTTCCTCATGCTCTATATGGTGACGCCGGTGGCCGCTGGAGGACTCGGCTTTTCGGATGCCGCTGCGGGATCGATCTATGGCAACTACACCGGCAGCGTCTGGGGCGCCACAATCTTCGGCGGGCTGGCCGCCGATCGTCTGCTCGGCCAGTATCGAAGCGTGCTCTACGGCGGCATCCTCATCGCCGCCGGCCATGTCACGCTGACGTTCCGAGAAATGCCGTTCTTTTATACCGGGCTCGCGCTGATCGTCATCGGGACGGGCCTGCTCAAAGCGAACGCGAGCACTCTGGTCGGATCGCTGTATCAGCCTAGCGATCCGCGCCGCGATGCCGGCTTCTCAATCTTTTACATGGGGATCAATATCGGCGCGCTGTTCGGCCCGTTGGTCGCCGGCTACCTCGCGGAACGCGTGAGCTGGCACGTGGGATTTGGCTGCGCCGCCGTCGGGATGGGGCTCGGGCTCGTTCAATACGTTCTCGGACGAAGGCACTTGCAGCCGGCGCTCGATCGCATCGCGCAACCAACGCCGGCGGCTGCTGCCGCCGCGGCGCGCAACGAACCGGCTGCCCCCGGCGGCGGGCTCGGATTCACCGCGGTCGAATGGAAACGCATCGGCGCGATCTTCGTGCTCTTCATCGTCGCGACGTTCTTCTGGGGCGCGTACGAGCAAGCCGGATCGACACTAACGCTCTTCGCGGCGCGCTTCACGCGTCTCGAGATCCTCGGGTTCTCGTTTCCCGTGTCGTGGTTTCAGTTGGTCCAGCCTATCTTCGTGGCGTTCATCTTCGGGCCGTTGTTCGCGTGGATGTGGATCCGGCTCGGACCGCGCGAGCCCTCGGTGCCCGCCAAGTTCGCGCTCGCCCTCGTGTTCATGTCGCTGTCGTTCCTCGTGCTCGTGCCGGCCGGCGCGATGGCGCAGGGCGAAGGCGTGCGCGTCAGCCCGACCTGGCTGATCATCTCGTACGCGATCTCGGTCCTCGGCGAGATGTGTCTCAGTCCCGTCGGGTTGAGCGCGGTGACGAAGCTGGCACCGGTCCGGATCCTCGGCGTGATGATGGGCGTTTGGTTTCTGTCCAACGCCTTCGGCAACAAGATTGCTGGCAGTGCCGCAGGCTACATCAGCAGCATGCCGCTCCAGAATCTTTTCGGCGTCGTCGCGGCCATCCTCGCCGGTGCGGCGCTCATCATGTTCGTGCTCGTCAAGCCGATCAAGCGGCTCATGGCCGGACAGAAATGACGCAGGCGAATCATGGCCCTTGAAAAATACCGGCAGAAGCGCAACTTCACGAGCACGCCCGAGCCGGCCGGCGATCCGAAAGTCGTCGACGAACGCGCGAAGAAGGCTGCCGGACCTCGATTCTTTTGCGTGCAGAAACATCTCGCGAGCCATCTGCACTATGACTTCAGGCTCGAGCACAGAGGCGTGCTCCTGTCATGGGCCGTGCCGAAAGGGCCGTCGCTCGATCCACGGACGAAGCGGCTCGCGATGCACGTCGAGGATCATCCAATCGAATACGGCACGTTCGAGGGCGTGATCCCGGAAGGATACGGCGCGGGAATCGTCAGCTTGTGGGACCAGGGCACCTGGACGCCGCAGGTCGACGACGTCGATGGCGCGTTGAAGAAAGGCGACCTGAAGTTCACGCTCGACGGATACAAGTTGAAAGGCTCGTGGGTGCTCGTCCGCACGGGCGGAAAGTGGGCCGGCGCCGGTACGAAGAGCTGGCTGTTGATCAAGCACAAAGACGACTGGGCCGGCGATCTCGACATCACCGAGTTCGCGCCGCAGAGCGTGAAGAGCGGCGGCGACTTCGCGGACATCCTGGCGGCCGAGAATCCGGATATCTGGGTCAGCCATCGTCCGGCGAAGGGCGGCGAGACCGGGGCAATGCTCGACGCCATCATCAAAAAGGCGGCGGCGCTCAAAGTTGGGCGTCGAGATGAAACGCCAGCGTCGGCAGCGAAGCCCGTCGCGACGAAGGCGCCGGCGAAAGGCGCTCCGGCGAAGCAGGCGCGCAAGCCGGCGCCGCCGAAAGCAACGGCAAAGAAGCCGAAGCCGAAAAAGAGGGGATCCTGACGTCACTATGAACAAAGGCGATTTCATTCTGTTCAGCGGCGGGGCCGCGGGCGCCGAAGCGGAATTCGGCGCGTGCGCGGAACGCCACGGCATCGAGGAAGTCAATTTCACGTTCGAGGGACACAAGGATGTCCGCACGCGCGGGATACGCGTGCTGAATCACGAAGAGCTGCAAGCGGGCGACGTCAGCCTCGAGTACGTGTCGAAGCTGATGAACCGGCGCTACACCGACAGCCCGACGATCCGGAAAGTTCTCCAGACCGTCTGGTATCAGGTCAACCACGGCCAGGAGATTTACGTCGTCGGCGTGATCCTCGACGACGGCACGGTCCGCGGCGGAACGGGATGGGGCGCGGAGTTCGCCAAGCTGTGCAACAAGCCGTTGTTCGTGTTCGATCAGGACAAGGACGGCTGGTTCCAGTGGACCGGATCGGGTTGGAAAGCGCACGGCGCGTCGGCACCCACCATTGCGCATCCGCACTTCTCTGGGACCGGTACGCGCCGGATTCAGGACAACGGCCGGCGAGCGATCGAGAGCCTCTTCAAGAATTCTTTCGGGAAGATGTAGCGCCTCGGCTTCGCTCGTCGAACTCGAGCCATCGCGCCAGCAATCCCTCGAGCTCGTGCGAGATCTGATCGATCCGCGCGAGCACGGTGCGGATGTGATCCGCGCGTTCCTTGTAGAAGTCGGCGGATTCTGATTCGTGGCGGAGCCGCTGCTGCTCCGCTTCGAGCGCCTCGATCCGCGCGGGCAGCGCGTCGAATTCCCTCTGCTCCTTGAACGACAGCTTCCTCGCGGTCTTGTTCGCGCTGCCGTCTCGTGCCGGCGGTTTCGGTGACGGCTTGGGTGCGATGGCGGGACCCTGCGCGGCCGCCGACTGTCGCAGGTAGTCCTGCCATCCGCCGACGTACTCCTGAATTCGTCCGCGGCCTTCGAACGCGAGCGTGCTCGTGACGATGTTGTCGAGAAAGGCGCGGTCGTGGCTGACGAGCAGGACGGTGCCGGGAAAATCGGCGACGAGCTCCTCGAGGAGCTCCAGCGTCTCGATGTCGAGATCGTTGGTCGGCTCGTCCATCACGAGCACGTTCGCGGGGCGCGCGAACAACCGCGCGAGCATGAGGCGGTTGCGTTCGCCACCCGACAGGGACTTCACCGGCGAGACGGCACGCTCTCGGGGGAAGAGAAAGTCCGCCAGATATCCGACGACATGGCGTGACTGCCCGTTGACGACGACGGTGTCGTTGCCGTCGTTGATGCTGTCGGCGACGGAGCGCTCGGGATCGAGCTGCTCGCGCTGTTGATCGAAGTACGCGATCTGCACGCGCGCGCCGTGCCGGATCGTCCCCGCATCCGGCGGGATCTCTCCGACCAACAACTTCAACAGCGTCGTCTTTCCGGATCCGTTCGGCCCGATGAGTCCGATGCGATCGCCTCGCATGATCCGTTGCGTGTAGCCCTGCACGATCGGAATGCCGCCGTAAGACTTCGAGACGCCTTCCGCTTCGAACACGAGACGCCCCGAGCTTTCAGCCGCGTCGATCGTGAAACGGACGTCGCCGCCGGCCGTCCGCTGCCGCGCGCGCTCCGCGCGCAGCGCGAGCAGCGCGCGAACGCGCCCTTCGTTTCGCGTGCGCCGCGCTTTCACGCCCTGGCGCAGCCACGCCTCTTCCTTCTCGAGCTTTCGATCGAGGCGCTCGAGCGCGCGCGCGTTCGCCTCCTCGGCCGCTGCCTTCTTTTCGAGATAGCTCGAGTAGCTTCCGGGCCACGAGGTCAGCGTGCCGCGATCGAGATCGACGATGCGCGTGGCGAGCGCGGAGAGGAACGCGCGATCGTGCGTGACGAAGAGAAGCGCGCCCGCGAAGTCGCGCAGCGACTCCTCGAGCCACCGAATCGCGTCGATGTCGAGATGATTGGTGGGCTCGTCGAGGAGCAGAAGGTCGGGCTCGGAGACGAGCGCCTTGCCGAGCAGCGTGCGGCGGCGCCACCCGCCGGACAACTCGCGGAGCGGCCGATCGGCGGGGAGCGACAGCTTCGACAGCACCATCCCGACGTTCTGCTCGAGCCGCCACGCGTCGCGCTCTTCGATCTGCTGCCGGAGCGGCGCGAGACCCGACGCGACCTCGTCGAACACCGTGCGATCGGCCGCGCCGGGCACTTCCTGATCCAAGCGCGAGATGCGAAGGCCAGGCGCACGCCATACGCTTCCACCGTCGGGACGCTGCTCGCCGGAGACGACTCGCAAGAGCGTGGATTTGCCGCTGCCGTTCCGGCCGATGAGACAAATGCGTTCGCCAGGTTCGATGCGGAGGCTTGCGTCCTCGAAGAGCGGCAGGTGACCGAACGCCAACGAAACGGAATCGAGCGTGAGCAGAGCCAACTATCCAATACTAGCCTCGATCGACGGATCCTCCTTCGCGCCGCATCAACTCCGCTTCGTCGTCGACGAGCTCGAACAGCACCGAGACGCGCATCAGCGCGAGCACGCCGCGGAGCCGATCCGACGGGCGCAGAAGGAGAACGCGTCCGTTGATTCCGCCAACCAGCTGCTTGATGTCGAGGAGCGCGCTGAGGCCGCTGCTGTCGGTTATGCCGACCCGGCTCATGTCGAGCGCGATGCGCGTATGCCCGTCGCCGGCGACGCGCGACGCGGCCTGGCGAAGCGCGCTGAGATCCTGGCCGAACGTCATGTCGCCGCCGAGTCGAAGCAGCGGAAGGCTGCCGAGCGAGCCGACGGTCAGCCGGAAGGGCTCAGCCATAGTGCGGCCAGCGAACTCTATAGCAATCGTTTCGCGAGCACCGCCCACACGGCTTGCGCGAGACGGCGCCGATCGTGCCGGGCGATCTCGTCCGACCAGAACTCCCCCGCGACGACTTCACACGACGCCGGCACGTTGCCCAGCTCCAACGGACGCTTGTGCTCCGCCAGATACCGCGCGAGCGTTTCGTTCGACGGCTTCGCGGTGTTGACGATCACGACATCGATCGGCCGGCCGATCATGTCGCTCATACGGCGGACGGCTTCGCCGGCCGTGAAGTTCCACATTCCTCGACCTTCGGTCAGAAGATTCGCGACGAGGACGATCGGACCGGGCACCGCGCGAACGGCTTCAGACGCGCCTTTCACGAGCAGGATCGGCATGAGGCTCGTGTAGAAGCTCCCGGGACCGATGATGGCCGCATCGAGCGCCTCGATCGCGGCGAGCGCGGCCTCGTGCACGCGCACGTCGGGCTCGAGCCACAGGCGCGTAATCGCATGCCCCGCGGTCTGTCCCGCATCGACTTCCACCTCTCCGCTGGTCCGCGATCCGTCGCCGTACTCCGCGCAGATGCTCGCCGTCTCGGTGCTGACCGGCCACACGTGCCCCTCGCATCCGAGGAGCGCGCGCAACCCATCGACGGCCGCGAGAAAGTCCCCGCTGTAGCGCTGCATCATCGAGAGCAGCAGATTGCCGCCGGTGTGGCCGCTGAGCCGCGCGTGCTGCTCGGGCATGTGCAGCCGCGCGAGGAGAACGTTGCGGGCCTCGCGCTCGTTCCGCGCGAGCGCGAGCGCGCAGCGCAGCACGTCTCCCGGCGGCAGCACGCCAAGCTCGTCGCGCAGCTGCCCGGAGCTTCCGCCGCTGTCGAACATCGTCACGATCGCATGCACGAGCAGCCACGGGTTCGTCTTCAACCCGCCGAGCAAGCTCGGCAGACCGGTGCCGCCGCCGAAGCACCCCACGTTGAGCGTGCGAAGCTGCATCGAGGCGGTCAGTATAATGGCGTTGATGGCGTCTTCCGCGGCCGCGCCGCTTTCACCCATGCAGCGCGGCGCCCTCGACGGCCTCGTGAGCGACCTGTCGGCCGCGTTTGGCGTCCGGCTGCTCTCCGTCGTCGCCTACAACCTCGATCGCGTGGACGGCGACCTCCACACGCTCGCGCTCGTCGAGCACTTCTCCGTCGACGATCTGCGTCCGCTCTTGCCGCTCGCGCGCGGATGGGCGCGCCGCCAGCTCGCGGTGCCGCTGCTCCTGACGCGTCACGAGCTCGCGCGGACGCTCGACGTCTTTCCGCTCGAGTACGGCAACATCATCGCGTCGCACGTCCTCGTCTTCGGCCGCGATCCGTTCGAGGGTCTGGAGGTCGCCGACGTGGATTGGCGCCGCGGCTGCGAGCTCCAGGCCAAGAGCCATCTCGTTCATCTCCGCGAAGGGTTTCTCGAGACCGAAGGAGACAGCCGCCGCATCGCGGGGTTGATCCGCGCGTCGGTGCCGGCGTTCCGCGCCGTGCTCGCGAACATCATCCGGCTCGAGCGCGGGCGCGCGCTCGACATCGACCTGCGAGACGACGAACAGATCGCCGCCGACGCGTCGCAGATTGTCGGCGTCCCCGCCGCGCTCGTGCGCGAGATTCTCTCCGGGGCCGCGGGCGTCAGCGCCGTGGCCGACCCGTCGTTGTTGCTCGCGAAGTACATCGAGGCCAGCGAACAGGTCTGGAGATTCGTGGATCGATGGAAAACATAGCGGTTTCAGGGTTCCGGGGTTCCAGGGTTCCCAGGTTCCCGGGTTCTGGTTCCCGGTTCGCGCTTTGTTGTGCACTCTCGATTTGTTCTTGGACTCTGTACGGATTTGCACCGAACCTGGGAACCCTTGAACCCGGGAACCTGGGAACCTTGGAACCCGGGAACCCCGGAACCACACAGGATCCCCTCCCGCCCGCC
>DATBJJ010000131.1:0-14741 GCA_036556425.1 Vicinamibacterales bacterium | reverse complement strand
TCCAACGCCACACGATCCGACTGCTGTGTCCGGCGCTGCTCGTTTGCGCAATAACGATGTCGGGAACGTCGACGCCGCTCGACGCGCAGTCGGCAGCCGCCGGAAAGAAACCGCTCTCGTACGACACGTACGATGCGTGGTGGTCGATTCAAGGCACGACGCTGTCGCGCGACGGTCAATGGCTCGCCTACGCGTTGACGTCTCAGGGGCTCGACGGTCAGGTCGTCGTGCGCAATCTGCAAACGGGTCAGGAGTTCCGCCACCCGCGCGGCACGAATCCGGCGTTCACGCCGAACGCCAAGTTCGTCACCTTCTCCATCGCGCAGACGAAAGCGGAAGAAGAAAAAGAGCGGCTGGCCGGACGCGGACGAGGTCGTGGTGAAACGGGCCGCGGCGAAGCTGGTGAGGGGCGTGGCTCAGCCAATACGCCGCCGCGCACGTCGGCAGGAATCATGACGCTCGCGACGGGACAAGTTGCCGTCGTCGAACGCATCGGGACCATCAGCCTTCCCGAAGAATCGTCGGCGTGGATTGCGATGCATCGGCGCGGCGGAGCCGGTGGAGGCCGCGGCGGCCGTGGCGGCGGTGGTGCGGCAGGCGGCCGCGGTGGACGCGGCGCGGAACCGCCGGCGCAGACGGCACAGCAAGCGCCGGGCGAGACGCCGGCCGACGGCACGCCGCGCGCGAAGCGCAAGGACAACGGCAGCGATCTCGTCGTCCGCAACCTGGACACCGGACAGGAGACGACGATCGCAAACGTCAACGACTTCGCGTGGTCGCGCGATGGATCGTGGCTCGCCTACGCGGTCTCCTCGCCGAAAGCGGAAGAGGACGGCATGTTCGCGCGTCGTATGAGCGACGGCACGACCACGACGCTGCACAAAGGGAAAGGCAACTACAAAGGCGTCGCGTTCGACGAAGCGGGCGCGCAGCTCGCGTTTCTGAGCGACCAGGCGGAGTACGACAAGGACGTCTCGCCGTATCGCGCGTACTACTGGAAAGTCGGCGACGCCGGCGCAACGGAGCTCGTCTCCGCGTCGACGCGCGGCATGCCGCAAGGCCTCGTCGTCAGCGACCAGGCGGAACCGAGATTCTCGCAGGACGGCCATCGGTTGTACGTCGGCACCGCGCCGCCGCCAGCGGCGCCCGCCGCTCCCGGCGCGCCGCAGCCGCGCTCAGTGGACGTGTGGCATTGGCAGGATCCGCTGCTTCAGCCGATGCAGCGCGTCCGCGCGCAGCAGGAGCGCAACCGGACGTATCGCGCGGTCGTTCACCTGGCCGACAAGCGATTCGTCCAGCTCGCCACGACCGATTTTCCGAACGTCGCAACGGCCGAAGACAACGCGCGCGCGATTGGCACGTCGGATCTTCCGTATCGCAGGGAGATGTCGTGGGACGCGACCTACAACGACGTCGCCCTCGTCGATTTGAAGTCGGGCCAGCGGCAGTCCGTCCTGCAGCACTGGCGCGGCACGCCGACGATGTCGCCCGGTGGACGGTATCTCTTGTACTTCGATGAAGGCGAGGCGGACTGGTTCACGTATCGAATCGCCGACGGGGCGAAAGTGAATCTCACCGCGAAGCTCGGTCTCAACTTCTGGCGCGAGGATCACGACACGCCGAACCTCCCGCCGGCGTACGGCAGCGCCGGTTGGACGAAGAACGATGCGTCCGTGATCCTCTACGACAAATACGACGTCTGGGAGATCAAGCCGGATGGCACGAGCCCGCGGATGATTACCGGCGGCATGGGCCGCAAAGAGCAGATCGTGTTCCGCTATCGATCGCTCGATCCGGAAGAGCGCGCGATCGCGACCGACAAGCCGCTGCTCCTGTCCGCGAACGACGACAAGACCGAAAGCAGCGGGTTCTATCGCGTCGCGTACTCGGGATCGTCGGCGCCCGAGAAGCTCGTGATGATGGACAAGTCGATGGGGACCGCGATCAAAGCAAAGAACGCCGATCGCATCGTGCTCACGCAAGCGAGATTCGACGAGTTCCCCGATCTCTGGGTGACCGACTCGAGCTTCCGCGACATGAAGAGAGTGTCGAACGCGAATCCGCAGCAGGCGGGATATGTCTGGGGCAGAGCCGAGCTGATGCGGTACATCAACGCGGACGGCAAATCGCTGCGCGCGATCATCGTCAAGCCGGAGAACTTCGATCCGTCGAAGAAGTATCCGTTGATGGTCTACATCTACGAGGAGCTGTCTGAAGGTCTGCACAACTATCGCGCGCCCGCGCCGGGCACGAGCATCAACATCACGCGCTACGTGAGCAACGGCTACGTCGTGCTGATGCCGGACATCGTCTACGAGACCGGCTATCCGGGCGAGAGCGCGGAAAAGTGCGTCATCCCCGCCGTCAACACGGTCGTCGCTCAAGGGTTCATCGATCCGAAGCGCGTCGGCATTCAAGGGCACTCGTGGGGCGGCTATCAGATCACGCACTTGATCACGCGAACGAACATGTTCGCGGCGGTGCAGGCAGGCGCGTCGGTGTCGAACATGATCAGCGCGTACGGCGGCATCCGATGGGGCACCGGCATGTCGCGCGCGTTCCAGTACGAGAAGACGCAGAGCCGAATCGGCCAGCCGCCGTGGGACGCGCCGCTGCAGTTCATCGAGAACTCGCCGATCTTCTGGGTCGAGAAAGTGCACACGCCGTATCTGTCGATCCACAACGACGAGGATGATGCGGTGCCGTGGTATCAGGGGATCGAGTTCTTCTCGGCGATGCGGAGGCTCGGCAAGGAAGCGTACATGTTCGTCTACAACGGCGAGGCGCACGGCCTGCGCCAGCGCGACAACCAGAAGCACTGGACCGTGCACCAGGACGAGTTCTTCGATCACTTCCTGCTGGGCAAGCCGAAGCCGGAGTGGATGGAGAAAGGCGTTCCGTATCTCGAGCGCGGCCGGCGCAACGTCGACGATCTCTTCAAGCCGAAGGTCACGACGACGCCGACGGCATCGCAGGATAGATGACAAACGGGGACTTGGGGCTCGGTTTCCCGGATCCCGAATCCCGAGTCCCGATTCCCGAGTCCCGGATCCCGGATCCCGGATCCCGAAGGAAACACATGTCACTGACCGTTCGGATCCGCCGTCTACGTCCCGACGTGCCGCTGCCGCGGTACGCGACGGCGGATTCCGCGGCGTTCGATCTCGCCGCTTCCGAGGAGACGACGCTCGCTCCGGGCGAAGTTCGGCTGGTGCCGACGGGGCTGGTGATCGAAGTGCCGCAGCGGATGTTCCTCGCGGTGTTCGCGCGAAGCAGCACGCCGCTCAAGCGCGGACTGATGGTCGCCAACGGCGTCGGCGTGGTCGACGCCGATTACTGCGGTCCGACCGATGAAGTCAGGATTCCGGTCGTCAACATCACGCCGCGTCCCGTCACGATCGCCGCGGGCGATCGCATCGCGCAAGGGATCGTGCTGCCGGCGCCGCAGGTCGTCTGGGACGAAGCCGACGAGCTGCGGGCGGAATCACGCGGCGGGTTTGGATCGACCGGATCGCAAAATCTGCAATCCGGGGACACCCAATCGGGACAGCCAATCGGGACACTCAACCTTGGGTGTCCCCGCCCTTCGTGACGTCGATCCAGCACGGGATCGACGTGTGGAACGTGAAGCCGACGCGCTCGTAGAATCCGCGGGCGGTGATGCGGCTGTCGAGAAAGATCTTGGGGACGCCTTCGGCGCGCGCGCGCGCGGCCAGCCACGCGATCGCCGCCTTCCCGTAGCCGCGCCCGCGGACCGATTCATCCGTCACCAGATCGTCGACGAATAGGTGCTCGCCGCGCGAGAGCGTGTGGCTGCGGCGGATGCCGGCGAGCGTCACGAGCCGATCGCCGTCGAAGCCGCCGATGAGCTCGTAGCCGTCGCGCTGCTGGCGTCGAACCTCCTTGACGAACGTCTCCGCGCGCAGCCGCTCGCGCAGCACCGACATGAGCGGAAACGCGGCGCTGATCTCCTCGTCCGTGGTCAAAGTCTTGAATGTCACTGGACTCCTGAGGGATCCGGGATCCGGGGTTCGGGATTCGGGATCCGGGAGAACATTCAGACCTAATCGCGCGACTGTGATCTGAATGTCCTTCCGGATCCCGGATCCCTGATCCCGGATCCCTGATCCCCGATCCCCTCACTTCAGTCTATACAGCGCCGGCCCGTTTGGCGTGATCGCGATCCGTTCGAGATACGGGCTCGCCGCCACGGCGCGCCACATCGCGTCCGCTTCGTGGCCGAAGCCTTTCGGGTGAATCATCACGTGCGTCGCGCCCGCGAGGCGCATCGCGTGAATCGCGTGCTCCTGCGGGAAGAACCAGAAGATCTGCGAGTTTCGGCGGAACGACTGCGGAAGGTAGCCCGAGTAGCCGTTGATCATCGGCCGCCAGTGCGCGGTTGCGTTCACGAGATATTCAGCGTGCTCGAATGCGCCCTGCGTGGGCCAGAAGGGCACCTCGACGAGCACGACGCGCCCGGGCTCTTTCGCGAGTATCGAGTAGATCGGCGGGATCCCTTCGAAGCGCGTGTAGCCGACGGGGGCGCGCAGCGATTCGAGGTTCGCGACGACGACGAGGACGATCGCGGCGATCGCGCCGCGGCGCGGCGTCAGGCGGGCGTGGAGCGCGGCGACCCCAATTCCCGCGAGCGACGCCATGCCGAGGAGGAACAGGTTTCCGAACCGAGCGGCGGCGCGCAGCCCCTGCATCGGCGGAAAGAGGTGATACATCCAGCCATACACCGGCGTGCGCAGTCCGAGCGAGAGCACGAAGCCCAACGCGGCGATCGCGATCAGCATCACGATTCGGCGGCGCGTGAGGGCGCTCGCGATCGCAAAAGGCGGCACATCCGTGTGTTCGCTCGTCGCGGACGATCGCCGCGCGAACGCCCAAACGATCGCGAGCACGCTCGACACGATCACGACAACGCCCGGAAAGAAGAGATCGACGGGATTGCCGAGAAAGCGCTCGCTCCACAGCCAGTAGTGAAAGCGTCCGACCGTCGACAGATAACCGGCGGGAGACGCCGAGAATTCCGACACGGCCTCGAGCGGACGCAGCATGCCCATCGTCTTCGCGAGGTGGCGATACGGCAAATAGACCGGAAGGATCGCGAGCCCTGCCACGATCGCGGCGAGCGCGAAGAGCGACGCAGTCCGCAATGCGCGCGGCCGCCAGTCCGCAACGCGCACGAAGACGACGATCGCGATCATGAGCGACGCGAACACGACGAGATATCCCGACGTGTATGCCATTGCCGCCATCCACGCGGCCAACCAGATTGCGTCGCGGGTACGCGCGCGCACGACGAGCCGATCCGCCGAGAGCAGCGCAAGCGGAAGGCCCCATGCGTGAATGCCCTGCACGTGCGCGAGGCGCGTCAACGTGTGCGTGTTGAACGCGAACATCGATCCTGCGAGCAGGCCGGCGGCGTGATTGCCCGTCCACTCACGCACGAGTGCGTACCCGGCGTACGCCGTCAGCGCGAAGCCGAGGATCAGGACGACGTTGAACACGAGGACGGGCGAGGCGCCGATCCACGCGAGCGGCGCGCCCATGAGGGCCGGTACGATCAGCGGCTCCGAATACGCGAGCGTCGTCCGCTCGGGATAGAACATGTTGGTGTCGAAGAGCCGCGACGGCGCGCGCGGCAGCTGGTGAGCGACCCAGGCGAGGACGAACTCGTTGAGCTCGGCGTCCGCGTTGTCATTGCGCGCGAGCGTGCCCGGCGCGGTGGCGAGCGGCCAGGTATGGATGACGGCAAGCAGCAGGCACACCGCCAGCGCCGCGCGCGCCTCGAATCGACCCCGCATGGATGGCGGAATTATGTCAGCTTCGCGCGCCGGCCTCACGGCTTCCCGCGGGAAGTACGATACGCTTCGCAATCACCTGGAGACGCGCATGAATCGACGCCAGTATGGCCGCCTCGCGTTGTGGCTTTCCGCGCTGCCCGTCGTCGCGGTGGTGACGGCGGCGTCGCCGCAAGGGCCGCCGCCCGCGCAGGGAAGCGCGCTGACGGATCCCTTCGTCGGCGTGACGGCAAACGGCAAAGTCGTTCCGGGTTTGTTTCCCATCACTTCGACCGGCGTCTCGACCAGGCCCGTGCGCGACGCAGCGGCGGCGTTTCTCGGGTCGCTCGGCGCGGACCAGCGCGCGCGGACGGTGTTCCCCGTCGACGATCTCGAATGGCGCAAGTGGAACAACGTCCATCGCTACGAGCGCCAGGGCGTGAGCTTCAAGGAGATGACGGACGCGCAGCGATCCCGCGCGTTCGATCTGCTGCGCGCGGCGCTGAGTGCCAAGGGGCTCGAGCAGTCGCGCAACATCATGCGCCTCAACGAGACGATTGCCGAGATGACGAAGCGCTTCGAGGAATACGGCGAAGGGCTCTACAACATCACGGTGATGGGCGAGCCGTCCGAGACGAACCCGTGGGGCTGGCAGCTCGACGGGCATCACTTGATCATCAACTACTTCGTGCTTCGCGATCAGGTCGTGATGTCTCCCGCGTTCATGGGATCCGAGCCCGTTCGCGCGGATGCGGGCAAATACGCCGGCACCGTCGTGCTGCAGAGCGAACAGAACAAGGGCCTCGCGCTCATGCAGGCCTTGACCGCCGAGCAGCAGAAGAAAGCCACGCTGCAAGCGGAGAAGACGGCGAACAACTCGCTCGCGCAGGCGTTCCGCGACAATCTCGTGCTCGACTACGCGGGCCTGCGCGCGTCGGAGATGAGCGACGCGCAGAAGAAGCTGCTCGTCGACCTCATCGGCGAATACGTCGGCAACATGTCGGAGGGACACGCGCGCGTGCGGATGGATGAAGTGCGGAAGCATCTCGACGCGACGTACTTCGCGTGGATTGGCGCGGCCGGCAACGACGCCGTCTTTTATTACCGCATTCACAATCCGGTGATCCTGATCGAATTCGATCATCAGACGCCGGTGGCGCTGCCCGGACCGAAGGTGCCGGGGCGCATTCACGTCCACTCGGTCGTGCGGACGCCGAACGGCAACGACTACGGCAAGGATCTTCTGCGGCAGCACTACGAGCGGCACAAGAACGATCCAAACCACGTCCATTGAATTTGCTGATTTGTGGAGGGGGCATGCGACGGATAACGACGTGGCTCGGTGTCGGGATCATGGCGGCGACGGTGTTCGGACAAGGCGGCGCCGATCGCCTCACGCCTGACGCGATGCAGAACGTCGCGTTCAGGAGCATCGGCCCGAGCCTGACGACCGGGCGGATCTCCGACGTCGCGGTCGATCCCAAGAACCCGAGCCTCTGGTACGTCGCCGCGAGCGCCGGGAATCTGTGGAAGACCGAGAACCGCGGCAACACGTGGACGCCGATCTTCGACACCTACGGCTCCTACTCGCTGGGCGCGGTCGTCGTCGATCCACGCGACTCGAAAGTCGTCTGGCTCGGCACGGGCGAGAACAACAATCAGCGAAGCGTCAGCTTCGGCGACGGGATCTACAAGTCGGTCGACGCGGGCAGCACGTGGACGCGGATGGGCCTCGAGAACTCGGAGCACATCCAGAACATCCTGATCGATCCGCGCGATTCGAACGTGGTGTACGTCAGCGCGATTGGGCCGCTGTGGAGCGCGGGCGGCGATCGCGGTCTCTACAAGACCACCGATGGCGGCAAGACGTGGAAGGCGGTGCTGACGATCGGTCCCGACACCGGCGTCACGGACGCCGCGATGGATCCGAAGAATCCCAACGTGCTCTACGCGGCCGCGTATCAGCGGCGCCGCGCAGTTGGTCAATTGATCGGCGGCGGACCCGAGAGCGCTCTGTACAAGACGACTGACGGCGGCGTGAAGTGGACGAAGCTGACGAAAGGCCTGCCGGCCGTCGAGATCGGCCGCATCGGCATCGGAATCAATTGGAAGAACCCGAACGTCGTCTACGCGCTCGTGACGGCGCAGCGCGGCCAGGGCGGATTCTTCCGATCCGAGGACGCGGGCGCGAGCTGGACCCGGATTGGCCGCATGTCGGCGACAGCCGGACGCGGCGGCGGCGGCGGTTTTGGCGGCGGACGTGCGGGTGCTCCCGCCACGCCTCCGTCGCCCTGCGGTCCGCTGGGCGCGGCGGCCGCAACGCCTCCAGCGGCGGCGCCCGCGACGCCGCCGGCTGACGCCGCGCAGGGCGGCGGCCGCGGTCAGACGCCGAACGACGACTGCTATCGCGGCGGCGATCCCGGCTACTACAACGAGATTTTCGTCGACGGGCACGATCCCGAAACGATCTGGTCGCCCCAGACGCAGATGTGGCGCAGCACCGACGGCGGGAAGACGTGGTCCGCAGTGCCGATGCAAGGCGTGCACGTCGATCACCACGAGATCGTGTTCGACCCGACCGACAAGAACCACGTCATCATCGGCAACGACGGCGGCTTGTACGAGACGTACGACGGGATGAAGACGTGGCGGCACTTCACGAACCTGCCGCTGTCGCAGTTCTACCGCGTGAGCGTCGACAACGCGAAGCCGTTCTACAACGTGTGCGGCGGCATGCAGGACAACGGATCGATCTGCGGTCCGTCGCGGACGTTGAACGGGCGCGCCGGCATTCGCACGAGCGATTGGTACAACGTCGGCGGCGGCGACGGCTTCCAGACGCGCAGCGATCCCGAGGACGCGAACATCGTCTACGCCGAATCGCAAGAGGGGAACTTCAGCCGCCTCGATCTGCGGACGGGCGAGCGCCTGCAGATGCGGCAGCGGCTCAATCAGCAGATCTTTCAATCGACGCCGGCTGCCGGTGGTGATGCCGAAGGCGGCCGCGGTGGACAGGGCGGTCAAGGCGGCCGCGGCGGCGGACGCGGCGCCACCGGACGCTGGCATTGGGATACGCCGATCTTCGTCAGCCCGCATTCGGCGCGCCGCGTCTACGTCGCCGGCGAGCGCGTGTATCGCAGCGACGATCGCGGCGAGAGCTGGGCCGCGATCAGCGGGGACCTGACGAGGAATCTGGATCCCGCGACGATTCCAATCATGGGAAAGGTGTGGCCGCGCGATTCCGTCGCGTTCAATCAGGCGACCACGCAGCTCAGCACGATCACGGCCCTCGACGAGTCGCCGCTCCTCGAGGGATTGATCTACGTCGGCACCCACGACGGACTGGTGCAGGTCACCGAAGACGGCGGCAAGAACTGGACGAAGGTCGAGAAGCTGCCGGGGCTGCCCGAGTACACGTTCGTCACGGATCTCGCCGCGTCGCCGCGCGACGCGAACACCGTGTTCGCGACGTTCAACAACTATCAGCGCGGCGACTACAAGCCGTACGTCTACAAGAGCACCGATCGCGGCCGCACGTGGTCGTCGATCGCCGGCGATCTGCCGCAGCGAGCCGGCGCGTGGGCCGTCGCACAGGATCACATCAACGGCAGCTTGCTCTTCGCCGGCATGGAATTCGGCGTGTGGTTCACCGTCGACGGCGGCGCGCACTGGACGCAGCTCAAGGGCGGCATCCCGACATCGCAAGCACGCGATCTGCAGATTCAGCGGCGCGAGAACGATCTCGTCGTCGGCACGTTCGGACGAGGCGCGTACATTCTCGACGACTACTCGGCGCTGCGCGGCTTGACGGCGCAGAGCTTGACGGAAGAGGCGAAGCTGTTCCCGCTGCGCGACGCATACATGTTCAACGAGCTGAGCCATCACGAAGCGGCGTGGGGCAACGTGAGCACGCCGAATCCTCCGTATGGCGCTCTGTTCACGTATCACGTCGGCGCCGCGCCGGCGGCGGACGCGAAGCTGGTGCTGACGATCGCGGACGACACGGGCAAGCCATTCCGCCGGCTCGATCTGCAGAAGACGGTGGGCGTGCACCGCATCGCGTGGAATCTGCGCGGCGAGGCGCCTGCGGGGCAGGGCGGACGAGGCGGCGGCAGAGGAAGCGCGCCGAGCGAAGACGCAGAAGAACAGGATGAGCCGCCGCCCGCGTTCGGCGGCCGCGGCGGCGCGCCGCAGGGCCCAGCCGCTGCGCCCGGGCGCTATCGTGCGACGATTGGCAAGATGGTTGGCGACGTCGTCACGCCGATTGGCGAGCCGCAGTCGTTCCAGGTGATCCCGCTGCCGCGATAGACGCGGATAAGACGCGGATAAGACGCGGATCACGCGGATCTAAGGATGACGCGGACTTGGATGGCGCCGATCCGATCCGCGTGATTCGTCACTATCCGCGTGATCCGTCACTATCCGCGTGATCCGCGTCTATCGTCGTCATACCATAGGAATCACAGGAATTTCACCGGTCTCGCTCTCCGATCGCGCCGCGGGCGGTTATACAATCCACGCCTGGGCTCGGCTGCTTCGATCAAAGAAGGGGGCCACGGGGGACAGGCGTGCTCGATGCGATCTTTCGGCTGCTCTTCAATTACCGCCCCGTTGTCTTTCAGCAGGGAGAGTTCCGTCTGGTGCCGACGACGGGATCGTACGTCGCGGCCGCCATCGTTGTCCTCGCCGTCGCGATCACGATTCTGACGTATCGCTCCGCGCGCGCGGCGAGCGCGCCCCGGCACCGCGCGGTGCTCGTCGTCATCCGGCTCGCCACGCTCGCGCTCGTGTTGTTCTGCCTCTTCCGTCCCGTGCTCGTCGTGAAAGCCGCGGTCCCGCAGCAGAACTTCCTCGGCATCCTCATCGACGATTCCCGCAGCATGCAGATCGCCGACGTGAACGGTCAGGCGCGCAGCGCGTTCGTGCGGCAGAACCTGATCGGTCCAGACGCCGCGACGCTGAAAGCGCTCTCGAGCCGCTTCGTCCTCCGGAACTTCCGCTTCTCGTCGAGCGCGCAGCGCCTGGGGTCGCCAAACGATCTGACGTTCGGCGGCGCGCAGACGAAGTTGGGCGCGGCGCTCGACGGCGCGCGGCAGGAGCTCGCGGGCCTTCCGCTCGCCGGCCTCGTCGTCGTGACCGATGGCGCGGACACGACCGACGGCGAGCTCACCGAAGCGTTGCTCGCGATGAAGGCGGCGGACGTGCCGGTCTTCACCGTCGGCCTTGGGCGAGAGTCGCTGACGAAGGACGTGCAGATCGATCGCGTGTCGACGCCCGCGACGGCGCTCAAGGGCACGTCGCTCATGGTGGACGCGCTCGTCACGCAGACCGGATACGCGGGTGAGACCGTCACGCTGGACGTCGAGGACGAAGGGCGCATCGTCGGATCGCAGGAGCTGAAGCTGCCGATCGACGGCGAGCCCGCGGCGGTTCGCGTGAGGTTCACCGCGTCCGATTCGGGGCCGCGCGTTTTCCGCTTCAGGATCTCGCCGCGAGTGGGCGAGCTCGTCACGCAGAACAATCAGCGCGAAGCGCTCGTCGACGTCTACGACCGCACGGAGAAGATCCTCTACTTCGAAGGGGAGCCGCGTCCCGAGCAATCGTTCCTGCATCGCGCCGTGATCGGCGACAAGAACCTGCAGGTCGTGACGATCGTTCGCACGGCCGACAATAAGTACTATCGCCTGCTGCTGGACACGCCGGAGCAGCTCGCGGGCGGATTCCCGAAGACGCGCGACGAATTGTTCGCGTACCGCGGATTGATCCTCGGCAGCATCGAAGCGGGCGCGTTCACCGGCGATCAACTCCGCATGATCTCCGAGTTCGTCGAGCGCCGCGGCGGCGGACTGCTGATGCTCGGCGGCGGCCGATCGTTCTCCGAGGGCGGCTACGCTGGAACCCCCGTCGCCGATGCGCTCCCTGTTGTTCTCGAGCGCTTGAATCGATCCGCGAACTCGTGGGTCGTGTCGCGACTGAAGATTCGTCCGACGCGCGCCGGCGAGGGACACGCACTCGCGCAGATTGCCGCGACCGAGGCCGCGTCCTTGAATCGCTGGAACGAGCTTCCTCCGCTCATCAGCGCGAACAGCGTGAAGGCGGTCAAACCGGGCGCGACGGTTCTCCTCACGGGCACCGACGAGCGCCGCGGCACGCAGCCGGTCCTCGCGTTCCAGCAGTACGGGCGTGGCAAGGCCCTGGCCTTCACCGTGCTCGACTCGTGGCGCTGGCAGATGCACGCGAGCATTCCGCTCGAGGACATGACGCACGAGAACATCTGGCGTCAACTGCTGCGGTGGCTGGTCGACGGCGTGCCCGGTCCGGTCGAAGTGCACACGTCCGCCGATCGCGTCGAAGCCGGCGAGCCGGTCACGATCACCGCGAACGTCGTCGACGACACGTTTCTCGAATTGAACGACGCGCAGGTGACCGGCAAGGTGACGACGCCGAACGGCAACGTCGTCGACGTGCCGATGCAGTGGACCGGCGAGCGCAACGGTCAGTATCGCGGCACGTTCGTCTCGGCGGAGCAGGGCATGTATGCGGCGCGCGTGGATGCGTCGCGCGAAGGCAAGACGCTCGGCACAGGGCAATCGCACGTGCGCGCCGCGCCCGGCGATGCCGAGTACTTCGACGCGACGATGCACGCGGCGCGGTTGAAGCGGATCGCGGAGGAAACCGGCGGCCGCTTCTACACCCCGGAAACGCTCGGCACGCTGCCGGAGGATCTCAAGTACACGGGCCGCGGCGTGACGAGCGTCGAGGAGCGGGATTTGTGGCACATGCCGATCGTCCTGTTCGGGCTCGTCGCGCTCACGTGCATCGAGTGGGCGTATCGGCGGGCCGTGGGGATGGCCTAAGGTCAGGGTGCCAGGGTGCCAAGGTGCCAGGGTGCCAAGGTGCAGGGTGCAAGGGTGCAGGGTGCAAGAGTGCCAGGGTGCCAGGGTGCAGGGTGCAACGGTGCAAAGCGTAAGAGCGCCATTTAGCGTGCTCGTGGTCGCTGCGCTGCTGTTTGTGTCTGCGCCCGCGTTCGCGCAGACGGCGCACCTCGCGGTGATCGTGGGATTGGCGGGCGAGCCCGAGCACGCCGAGCTGTTTCAGCGCTGGGGCGCGACGCTCGTCGACGCGTCCGCGAAGCTGGGCGTCGCCAAGCCGATCTATCTCGCCGAGAAGACCGACGTCGATCCGAAGCGGATCACCGGGCGATCGACGAAGGACGAGATCGTCAAGGCGTTCGACGCGCTGAAAGCGGCGGGCGAGGACGACGTTGTCTTCATCGTCCTGATCGGGCACGGCACGTTCGACGGGAAGGTCGCGAAGTTCAATCTGCCCGGGCCGGACATGACGCCGGCCGATTTCGAGCCGCTGCTGAAAGGCCTGAAATCGCGGCACGTCGTCTTCGTCAACACCGCGAGCGCGAGCGGGCCGTTCATCGAGGCGTTGGCGGGTCAGGGGCGGACGGTCGTCAGCGCCACGCGCACCGGGAGCGAGCGGTTCGCGACGCTCTTCGGCGGGTACTTCGTCGACGCCATCGCGGGCTCTGAAGCGGACGCCGACAAGAACAAGCGCATCTCCGTGCTGGAAGCGTTCACGTTTGCGAAGCGGGAAGTCGCTACGGCGTACGAGCGCGAGGGCATCATGCTGACGGAGCACGCGCTCCTGAGCGACAGCGGCGGAGAAGGGATCCCGAATCCGTCGATCGACGGCAAACAGGGCAAGGTGGCGGCGCTCTTGTCGCTCGGAAGCACGACGGCCGGCGATCCGCTGCCCGAGGATCCAAAGCTGCGCGCGTTGTATCTCGAGCGGCGCGATCTCGAGCGCCGCATCGAGGCGCTGAAGTTGTTGAAGGGAAGCATGCCGGCGGATCGGTACACGAGCGAGCTCGAGAAGCTCGCGACGGATCTTGCGCTCAAGACCCGGCAGATTCGGGAGACCGAAAAGAAGTAATGCGGAAAGCGCTCGCGATCGTCGTCACCGTCGCGCTGGCGGCCGCCGCCGTCCTGGCGGAGGACTATCTGGCGCCGCCGCAGGAAGCGGGGTACCTCGGCAACGTCGAGTACGACGGACGCATCGTGTTCTTCCGCATCCGCTTCGACACGGGATTCGGACCGGGTTTCGGCCGCGCGCGCGGAAGCCGCGGCGAGCCGCCGTGGGCGCACGACTATCCAACGTCGGATACGCACTTGATGAAGATCCTCAAGGAGCTGACCGTCGCCGAGCCGCGAATCGACGGCTCGAACGTCTTCCGGCTCGACGATCCCGCGATGTTCGATTTCCCGATCGCGTACATGTCGGAGCCCGGCTATTGGACGATGTCCGACGAGGAAGCCAAGGGGCTGCGGCAGTACTTGCTGAAGGGCGGGTTCATCATCTTCGACGACTTCCGGCAGAACGATCTGTACAACCTCGAGGAGCAGATGAAGCGCGTGCTCCCGGATGCGCGCTGGGTCGAGCTGCCGCACGACCATTCCGTCTTCAACTCCTTCTTCGAGATCAAGAACTTCGATTTCGGGTACTACGGGAAGGAGACCTACTACGGGATCTTCGAGAACAACGATCCGAAGAAGCGCCTCCTGGCGGTCGCGGGGCACAATCAGGATCTCGGAGAGTTCTGGGAGTTCTCGGATACCGGCATGATGCCGGTGGATCTCTCGAACGAGGCATACAAGTTCGGCGTGAATTTCTTCATTTATGCACTAACCCATTAGCTCTCAGCTGTCAGCCGTCAGCTCCCAGCCTTTTCTGGCTGACAGCTGAGAGCTGACAGCTGAAAGCTGAGAGCTGAGAGCTGAGAGCTGACAGCTGAGAGCTGATAGCTGATCAGACATCGGAGAACTTGTACCCCGTGCCCCACACCGTCAGGATCATTTGCGGGTCGGTCGCGTCTCTTTCGATCTTGCGGCGCAGCCGTTTGATCAACGTATCGACGCTGCGCTCCGTGACGTACGTGTCGTC
>DATBJJ010000130.1:0-6231 GCA_036556425.1 Vicinamibacterales bacterium | reverse complement strand
TCGGCGATCTGTCTGGCGCGGGTGACCGTGACGTCCATCGCGGTCTGTTTCGCGTCGCTCACGATCCGGCTCGGGCTCAAGCGCGATTGAATCGCATCGATCGTATGGGTCATCTCGGCGCGCGTGTGCTCGATTTGCGCGCGGATCTCCGTGGGACTCATGTTCGACTCTTGAGCCATTGCGCATCCTCCTTCAGCGTTTCGATCGTGTGGCGCGGCTTCAGTGCCTGAGGACGGAGCGCCGCCAATCCGGCGCGGACGACGAGATAGCCGCCGCCGGCGATGATGACCCCCGCGAGCAAAGCGCCCGCCCACGGCGGGAGCCCGAGCGCGATCAGGCCGAGGACGACAGCAGCAACGATGGCGAGCACACCGCCGTACGCCAAGAGCCCGCCGCCCACGATGAACGCGGCGGCCCGCCCCAGCCGGGACGCCTTTTCGCTCAACTCGGTCTTGGCGAGTTGAGCTTCCTGCTGGATCAACGTTCGCATCTCTCGCGAGAGATCCGCGAACATCTGTCCGAGCGATCGGTCGTCAGTACTTGTTGGCATGATCAACCTCATAGCCGGAGCGGGAACCACGTCTGGCAATGGACGTTGGAGCCGCTGCTCGTACGCACGCGCGGCGGCCCTTCCGATCTTCTTCTTCTGACCCGGAACTTTCTCGCCGGGTTCCTTCCCCCACGGCGACGCGTGCTCGATCTCGGCGTTCATCTCCGCGCCGACGAGGATGGCGAGTCCCGACACGTAGAACCACAAGAGCAGAACAATGACGCCGCCGACCGCGCCGTACGTCGCGTTGTAGTCGGCAAAGTTCGCGACGTACAACTTGAACGCCAGCGAGACGATCACCCACAACAGCGTGCCGGTCACCGCGCCGGGCGTGATCCACACCCACTCCTGCTCGGCGTCGGGCGCGAAGTAATAGACGAGACCGACGGCCGTCGACACCAACAGGAACGCCAACGGCCACTGAGCGATCTTCCAGGTCCATTCGAACGCGGCGCCGAGCCCGAGCGAAGCCGCGAGATGTTCCGCGATGGACGGGCCGACGACGATCAGCGTGAACGACGCCACCACGAGCAGCGCGAGCGATATCGTCAGCGCGATCGCGGTCAGCCGCACCTTCCACCACGGCCGGCCCTCGTCGATGTCGTACGCGCGATTGAGCGCGCCGATGATCGAGACGAGCGCCGCCGAGCTGCTCCAGAGGGCGCCCAGCATGCCGATTGTGAGAATGCCGCCGCTATCGGCGTTCGAGATTCGCCTGAGCTGCTCTTCGAGGAACGTGAGGATCTCGGCCGGCGCGATCGGCCGCAGCGCGCCGACGACCTCGTCGATAAAGTTGGTGAGCGGAAAGAAGCTCGCGAGCGCGAGGATGAAGAGAATCGCTGGAAATAACGCGAGAAAGAAATAGTACGCGAGTTGAGCGGCGAGGCCGACACAGTCGTCCTCGCCGGTTTCCTGCGCCGTTCGCTTGAGGAGCTCGCCCCAGCTCAGGGGAATGTCGAACGCCGCCAGCATGAACTGAGAGCGTGCAACGCCATTGCCAGGGCGAGTCCGAGCCGTCGATTACCAGCCGAGCCGCACGCCGAAGCGGACTTGCCGTTCGCTGCCGTCCTGCGTGCCCGTGATCACCGCGTAGCCATTCAGGTTCGCGACCGTGCCGTCGGGATTCAACCGGAGGTTCGACACGTTGCCGCCCGGGTTGGAGAACCGCGGGCGATTCGTGACGTTGAATATCTCGGCGCGGACCTGGAGGTTGGCGCCTCGCGGCAGCTCCACCTGCCGGAAGATGCCGAGATCCCACGACGCGACTCCGGGGCCGCGCATCACGTTGAACGGCGCGGTGCCGAATCGCGCCGCGGTGACCGGCGCGAACGCGAGCGGATCGAACCACGCGCTGGTCGGGCCGATGCCGCCGAGAATCGCCACGTCCGACTTCACTTGATCCGCGCGCTGTTCGTTCTCCGGCGCGTTGAGCGACGTGCCCGACGCGGTGACGCTGAACGGCGTGCCGCTGTAGAAGCTGACGATGTTGTTCACCTGCCAGCCTCCCACAATCTGCGACAGCACGCCGGCGTCGTTCATCCATCGCCGGTGCGGCCCGAACGGGAGCTCGACGACGCTCGTGATGTTCAGGTTGTGCGTGCGATCGAAGTCGCTCAGCGACTTGTTCAGATCGTAGTACTCCGGAATGTTGATCCGGAGCGTGCCGTCGCTGTTCGCGTTGCCGGAGATACCGGTGGATTTCGACAGCGTGTAGCTCACCGCCATCTGGAATCCGTTCGAGAAACGGCGATCGATGCGCGCTTGCAGCGCGTCGTACTGGCTGTCGCCGATGGGCGCGATCAAACGCGTCTGCCCCGTGCGGCCGAACCGCTGATTCAACTGACGGCCGGCCTGTCCGCCGCCGATCGGCGACCAATTGAGCTCCCGCATTCCGAGCTGATCGATCTGCCGCGTCCCGACATACGCCGCCTCGCCCGCGAAGCCCCACTTCAGCTCTTTCTGGAACGCGACGTTCCAGGATCGAATCTGTCCGCGCGTGAACTCGTCGGGCAGCGTGAACACGGTGATCGGGCTCGGCACCGAGACGAGTCCGCCTCCCAGATCCGGATCGGCGATGAGCGGGATGCCGGCGCTCGTGCGGCTGACGAACTGGAACGAGTTCGGCGCGTCGACGAGCAGGTTCAACACGGCGGGGTGATTCGTGCGCAGCGGACGCGCGAGCGCGTACGGATCGTTCGTGATGCCGAAGCCCGCCCGCAGCACCGTCCCCTCGACTGGCCGGAAGGTGACGCCAACCCGCGGCGCGAACAGCGTCTTGCTCACCGTGACGCCGAGATCCTTCGGCACCGATCCGAGGCCGCCGATCATCATCTGGTTCGTGTTCACGTTGTACCGCTCGAGGCCGCGCGACGCACGATGCGGGACCGGGAAGTACTCCCATCGCGTCCCATACGCAATCGTCAGGCGCGGCGAGGCCTGCCACTGATCGCGGACGTAGAGGCTGTACTGCCAGTTGCGCGTCGTGTAGGGCTCGACCAGCTTCAAGCGGCCGACACGATTCGGCGCGCCGAGCAGGAACGCCGCGAACGAGTTGTAGAAGTTTCCGTTCGCTCCCCCTTGCAGCTGCGTCGTCCCCTGCTGGAAGCGGAAGCCGCCGCGCGCGCCGAAGCTGTCGCCGCCGCTGATCTCCGGCTGCGTGTGGTTGAGCGCTTGATAGTAGATGTCGGTGCCGAAGCGGATGTTGTGCCGGCCCTTGATCCAGTTCACGTTCGCGACGGTCTGATACTGATCGTCGCTCCGGTAGGACGGCATGAACGTGTCGACGGTGCCGAGATCGGCGTACGTCTCGAGGTCGAAGAGCGGCATGCCGCCTTCGTAGGCGTTCGGACCGTTGGTGCCGGGGAGCCGGAGCAGATCGAGTCCTTTGTTCGTGGCGATGTCGGATTGCTCGACGCCCGTGTTCATACGGACGAAGCCGACGTGCGCGTCGATCAGAAGCGTCGTCGAGAGCGCGTACGTCATGCCGCCCGAGACGTTGTACGTGTTGCCCGACCCCACGCCGGGATTGCTCGTGCCGAGCGCCTGGCCCTGCAGCTCCTTGCCGAAGTTCGTGCCGTTCTCGGTGAAGAAATCGAGGACGCTGAAGCGGCCGAACAGATTGACCTTCGAGCTCGCCGCCCAATTCAACTTCGTGTCGAGCGTCGAGCGGTTCAGGACGAACGGCGCCTGCACGAAGTAGTTGTTCGTCTCCCCCGGAAGATTCGGCGCCGGCAGCAGCGCGAGCAGCTGCCTCGCTGTGGGATCGATCCGCTCCGTTGGAATGATGTTGCCGGTAAACGCGGTCCGGCCGGATCCGTTCGGGTTGCCGGTGAACGGATCGTAGATCGGCAGCGGCGAGATGGACAGATCGCCGTTCCGCACGGCCGCCGTCGGCACCGAGGTCGTGCGCGTCAACTGCTGCTTGTCGCGCGTGCCCTCGTAGCTGGCGAAGAAGAAGACCTTGTTGTGGACCACCGGCCCGCCGAGCGTGCCGCCGTATTGGTTGTACTGCCAATCGCCTTTCGGCGTGCCCACGGGCGCGAAGTAGTTCCGCGTCCGCAGCTGCTCGTTCGTGAAGTACTCGAAGGCCGAGCCGCGGAAGTTGTTGGTGCCGCTCTTGATTTGCGCGTTGATCGCGGACCCGCCCGCGAGCCCCTGCTCCGCGTCGAAGCTGTTGGTGACGACGTTCACCGTGTCGAGCGATTCGAGCGCGGGCACGTAGGCGGCGACGTGCGGCAGCCAGATGTTCGTCGTGCTGACGCCGTCGATGCGGATGTTGTTCGAGCTGCGGCTCGCGCCGTTGACGTTGAACACGAGCGCGCGCGACGGGTTCGAGGGAACCGAATGCGCCTCCGCCGGCGGCGTGAATCCGGGCAGCACGCGGAAGAGATATTGATAGTTGCGATTGATCGACACCGGCAGGTTCACGAGCTCGGCGGCTTTCAGCTCCGACCGCACCTCCGCGCGATCCGTCTGGAGCAGCGGCCGTTCGGCCGCAACCGTGACCGATTCACTGAGTTGCCCGACTTGCAGCGCGACGTCGACGCGGGCGACGCTGTTCAGCGTCACGGCGACGTCCTGCCGCGTGAACGTCCGGAATCCGTCGACTTTGACCGTTACCTTATAGGTGCCCGGCTGGACCGCGGGAAAACGGTAGCCGCCGGTCGAGTCGCTCACGACTTCGCGCGACGCGCCGGTTTCGTTGCTCGTAATCGTGACCGTCGCGCCGGGAACCGCGCCTCGCGTTTCGTCGGTCACATTGCCGACAATCGATCCGTACAAGACCTGCGCGGCAGCCTGTGATGCGACTGTGCAGAGGGTGAGAAGAAGAACGACGAGGAAAGACGCGCGCCGGTTGTTGCAGCTCGTCAGCATACGAACTCCTCCCAAAAGTCGAGCCGAGATTTCGCGCGAAGGCGACGCGAGCGTACGCTACGGAAAGCCACGGGCTGTGTCAAGCACGCTCACTGTTTTTTCTTGCGATCGCGGGTCCTCGGTGACATTCATCTGTCATGCGCGCGATGGCGCTGACGCGGTTCGGCTCCGGCCGGCTCGAGCCAATCGAGATGGACAGGCCGGCGGTGCCGCCGGGCGGCGTCCTCGTGAGAGTCCTTGCCTGCGGCGTCTGCCGCACGGACCTCCACGTCGTCGATGGCGAGCTCCCGAGTCCCGCCATTCCAATCGTGCCCGGTCATGAAATCGTCGGCCGCGTCGAGGCGGTGGCGAGCGGCGTGACGACGATTGCACGCGGCAGCCGCGTCGGGATTCCGTGGCTGGGATCGTCGTGCGGCGTCTGCGAATTCTGCCGGTCGGCCCGCGAGAACTTGTGTCCCAACGCGCGCTATACGGGGTATCAGATCAACGGCGGATACGCGGAGTATGCGGTCGCCGACGCGGCGTTCTGTTTTCCCCTTCCTCCCGAGTACGACGATCTGCATGCTGCTCCACTCTTGTGCGCCGGCCTGATCGGATATCGCGCGTACCGGATGGCGGGGCCTGGCGTCAGGATGGGCATCTATGGATTTGGCGCAGCGGCGCACATCATCGCCCAGGTCGCGCTGCACCAAGGGCGCGAGGTGTGCGCGTTCGTGACGCCCGGCGATCACCAGGCGGTGACGTTCGCGCGCGATGTCGGCGTCACGTGGGCGGGATTCTCGAACGAGCCGCCGCCGCGGCCGCTCGAGAGCGCGATCATCTTCGCGCCTGTCGGCGCGCTCGTTCCCGAAGCCCTCTCTCGCGTGATGGCGGGCGGCGTCGTGGTCTGCGCCGGCATTCACATGAGCGACATTCCCTCGTTCCCGTACGATCTGTTGTGGGGCGAGCGGGTGATTCGATCGGTCGCGAATCTGACGCGCGCCGATGCGCGCGAGTTCCTGACGGTCGCGTCCGAAGTCCCGCTGCGAACCCACGTTCGCCAGTACTCGCTTGGGGACGCGAACGAGGCCCTCGACGATCTCCGCCGCGGACGGCTATCCGGCGCGGCCGTCCTCACGCCGTAGACGGGTGGCAGCTTGCGCAGCGTCCGCGGCGCGCATGCGCAAGGTCGCATCGTCAGCGCAGCGGCGTGACCGCGTGGCTCTCGAAGTGATAGACCGCATGCACCGCGATGGTGGTCACGACGTGCGTGCGGCCACCGCGGAACACGAGGGTCGCGCCGGCGTCCGGCCGCACGGCGAGATGCC
>DATBJJ010000129.1:0-37153 GCA_036556425.1 Vicinamibacterales bacterium | reverse complement strand
GACGACACGTACGTCACGGAGCGCAGCGTCGATACGTTGATCAAACGGCTGCGCCGCAAGATCGAAAGAGACGCGACCGACCCGCAAATGATCCTGACGGTGTGGGGCACGGGGTACAAGTTCTCCGATGTCTGATCAGCTCTCAGCTATCAGCTCTCAGCTGTCAGCTATCAGCTGACAGCTGTGAGCTAAAGATAATGTCCGAGCTCGTCTGGTACAAGAGCCTGTATTGGCGCATCGGCTTCGGCTTCATCGCGACGCTCGCGGTGTTGCTCATCGTCCAGGTCCTCATCTTCTTCTGGTTCACCGATCGCATCGTCGGCAGCTCGTCGCGAACACCGGAGCAGCTCGTCGTCTCCGTCGCGAGCGAGCTCTCGGATGCGCTGTCGAGCAACCCGAACCTCACCCTCGATTCGTACGTTCGCGATCGATTCAGCCATATCTACCGGCCGTTCCTCGTCGTGATGCGCGACGGCCGCACGGCGTCGAATCGTCCGAACCGGCTGCCGCCGAACTATTCGCGAGCGGTTCAAGGACGGCTGCGGCGCGGCATTCCGCTTCGCGACGCCGAGCCGTTCGACGGCGGCCGCCGCGGCGGCGACGGTGGGCCTGGCCCAGGACCGGGTCCGGGAAGACCCGGCGAAGGACCGTCGCGCGGATCAGAAGTCGCCGCGATCGTCGTGGCGGGCAGCGAGATCGGTTGGGTGGTCGTGCCGATCGCGCCGCCGCCAGAGTTCGTGGCGATTCGCGAGCTCGGACCGACGCTGACGTGGGTGGGTCTCGCGCTCCTCGCGGTCGGCGCGGCGAGCGCGGCGCTGCTCATCTTCGGTCCGGCGCACCGCAGGCTACGGACGCTCGAACAAGCGGCCCGCGCGCTCGGTCATGGCCAGACCGACGTCCGCGCGGCGGAAGGCGGAGGCGACGAGGTCAGCTCGCTCGCGCATACGTTCAATCGCATGGCGGACGATCTCAGCGCGAGGGCGGCGGCGCTGTCGGCGTCCGATCGGGCGCGCCGTCAGCTGCTCGCCGACGTGTCGCACGAGCTGATGACGCCGCTCGCCGCGATCCGCGGATACACGGAGACGCTGTCGATGCCGGAGGTCACGCTCGACAACGACACGCAGCAGCGCTACCTCGGAATCATCGGCGACGAGACGATGAAGCTCGAGGCATTGATCGGGGACCTGCTGGATCTCGCGCGGGTCGAGGGCGGCGGCGGAACGCTGACGATCGAGGAAGTGCCCGTGCGGGAATTGTTCGGGCGCATCGCGGATCGCCACGGTCCAACGATTCGCGATCGGCGCATCGCGCTCGAGCTCGACGTGCGGCCGCCCGATCTCACGGTCGACGGCGACGCGCAAAAGCTCGAGCAGGCGCTGCAGAATCTTGCCGCGAACGCGTTGAGGCACACGCCGGAAGGAGGGCGGCTGTCGATCGCTGCGCAAGCGACCGCCGATGAAGCGATCTTCACGGTACGCGACACGGGCTCGGGCATTCCGCCCGAGCACCTGCCGCACGTCTTCGAGCGCTTCTACAAAGTGGATCCGTCGCGAACGACGACGTCGCATGCGGGAAGCGGGCTTGGACTGTCGATCGTTCGCGCGATCGTGGAGCGGCACGGCGGACGCGTCACCGCGTCGAACGCGCCCGACGGAGGCGCCATGTTCGAGATCAGAATTCCCCGGTCAAACCGCCCGCCGTCAGACTGACGTTCAGCCGCACGGTATCGCCGCGACGGACGCGCACGGTCGTCGAATAGGTCTGGAAGCCGTTCTTCCTGACCTCGATGCGATGCGCTCCTTCGGCAAGCTCGATCACGAATTGATCTTCACCCTTCGGCGCACTCCACGCTTCGCCGTCGACGAACACTTCGGCGTCCGCGGGGCGCACGCGCAGCAGCAGCGATCCGAATTGCGATTGCTGCTGGCCCCCGCGCGGCGGCGGACCGGGACGCTGACCGGCCGGCGCGCGATACGGCTGCGCCCGCGGCGCTTCCTCGGGCTCGGGAATCGGCTCCGCCGTTTCTCCCGCGCCGAGCGGCTGCATCACGTGCGAGATCCTCAACGTGCGGCCGCGCACGAGCAGCACCTTCTGCGTGAACGTGCGATGCCCTTCGAGGTACAGCTGCAGCTCGTGCTCGCCCGCTTCGACGTTCAGCCGCTGCAGCGCGCCATCGAAGTCGTCGACGTTGCCCACGAAGTAGCCGTCGACGTAAACCTTGGTGTTGCGCGGCGTGACTTGAAGGCGGGCGGACCCGGTGTTGTCGTAGCCCCAGCGGCCGTAATACGGATACGGGTAGCGGTATTGCCCGTAGTAGCCCAGGAAAAACGGATTGTAGAAACCACTGTAGAACCCGCCGTAGCCGTAGTACGGCCAGTAGAACGGCGAGTAGTAGTACGGCGAGTAGTACGAACGCGCGCCGACGACAACGACTGTCCGGCCAGAGGGGCGGCGAACGACGCGCCGCTGGGCGAACAGATCAGCCGGCCACAATGTAGCCACTACAGCCGCTGCGATGACGAGTGCGGTGCCAGTGCGAGCCACGGTGTGCCGAGTCAAGGGGTCCTCCGACAAAGCAGGCGTAGTTGAGCTCAGCAATCCAGGTGCCATCGATCGAGGGTCAAGGTTCAGGGGTTCAAGGTTCACGGGTTCTGGTTCGACGTCACCAAGTGAGTGCGGTCCTGTACCGATTTGGAGACATGAACCCGAACCTTGAACCCTGAACCCTGAACCTTGCTACATCTTCACGGGCTCGAGCCTCGGCACGAGGAGGTGAATCACGAGCAGCGCCGTCAAATACGCAAACGCCGCCATGAAGAAGATCGGCACGTAGCTGCCGCTCGCCTCGAGAATGTAGCCGGTGATCTTCGCGATCAGCATGCCGCCGACCGCGCCGGCGAATCCTCCGAGTCCCACGACCGATCCGACCGCCTGGCGCGGGAACATGTCGGAGGTCAGCGTGAACAGATTCGCGGACCAGCCCTGATGCGCCGCGGCGGCAATCCCGACGAGCGTGACCGCCACCCACACGCTGCTCGCGTTCGACGCGAACATGATCGGAATCACCGATGTCGCCATCGCCAGCATCGCGACCTTGCGCCCCGCGTTCGGCGTCCATCCTCGCTTGAGGAGGAACGAGGAGAGCCAGCCGCCGCCGATGCTGCCCACATCGGCGATCAGATAGATCGCGACGAGCGGAGGGCCGACCGTTCGGAGATCGATGCCGTAGTTGCGGTTCAGGAAATCCGGAATCCAGAACAGGTACAACCACCACACGGGATCGGTCATGAACTTGCCGAGCGCGAACGCCCACGTCTGCCGGTACTTCAGGAGCTGCGTCCAGGGAATGTGGATCGGCGGGTCCGGAGGATCGCTCCTGATGAGCGCGAGCTCCGATGCGCTGACGCGCGGGTGCGTGTCGGGCGATCCATAGAGCGGAATCCACAGGAGCAGCCAGAGAAACCCGAGCGCGCCGGTGATGATGAAGGCCCAGTACCAACCCCAGCTCAACGTAATCACCGGCACGACGAGCGGCGTGACGAGCGCGCCGATGTTCGTGCCGGAGTTGAAGAGCCCTGTGGCAAGCGCGCGCTCGCGCTTCGGGAACCACTCCGCCGTCACTTTGATCGCGGCCGGAAAGTTCCCCGCTTCGCCGAAGCCAAGCGCGAGACGAGCGACGATGAATCCGGCGACGGTCGCGGAATACGTCAAGCCGACGGCCGCGAGAATCGTCGCGGCCATCGGACCGAACAGCTCGACCTCCGCGTGCGCCATCGCCGCGACGCTCCATATGACGATCGCGATGATGAAGCCCTTCTTCGTTCCGACCCAATCGATCAGCTTGCCCGCGAAGAGAAACGCGATCGCGTACGCGAGCTGAAAAGCAAAGACGATGTCGGCGTAGTCGATCTCGGACCAGCCAAACTCTTTCTGGAGCGTCGGCTTCAAGATCCCGATGACCTGCCGATCGATGTAGTTGATCGTCGCGGCGAAGAACAACAATCCGCAGATGATCCAGCGGTAGTAGCCGGTCCGCCGGCCGGCCGCGGCGGCGGCTTGCGCGGACTGTTGCGGACGAGCGGAGATCGTTGGATTGGCCATTAATCGAGGTTCACGGGTTCACGAGTTCACGGGGTTCTCGAGTTCGTTCCTAGTTTTTGAGCTCTTAGTTCTTCAGATCGTGGGATTGCGGCGGTGAATCGCGAACTCGCGATGGCCGAGCCGCTCGGCGGCGGTCTCCTGGCCTGACGCGACGGCGAGGACTTCAGCGAACAGCCGATCGGCGGCGGCGCCGAGCGTCTCCGAATCATCCATGATGCCGCTGACGTCGAGGTCGATGTTATCGGCCATTTGACGCGCGGTCCGGGCATTGCCCGTTACCTTGATCACCGGCGCGATGGGATTGCCGGTCGGCGTGCCGAGCCCCGTCGTGAAGACGACGACCTGCGCGCCGCCGCCGACCATTCCTGTCACCGATTCCACGTCCAGGCCCGGCGTATCCATCACGGTCAACCCCTTCTTCATGATGGGCGCCGAGTACGCGACGACATCTTCGAGCGGCGCGCGTTCACCCCCTTTGTGCGTCGCGCCGAGCGATTTCTCCTCGATCGTCGTCAAGCCGCCTCGGATGTTGCCGGGCGACGGCTGCGTGCCGCGGATGTCGAGGCCGAGCGCGCGCGCTTCGGTCTCGACGCGCGTGATGATTTGAATGAGCTTCGTTGCCGTGCCCTCGCGCGTCGCGCGCGACGCGAGCAAATGCTCGGCGCCCATGATCTCCGCAATCTCGCCGAGCACCGCCGACCCGCCGAGCTCGACGAGCCGATCCGTCACGCGCCCGAGCGTCGGGTTCGAGGCGAGTCCCGACGTGTAGTCGGAGCCGCCGCACTTGAGCGAGAGCACGAGCTCCGACGCGTCGCACCATTGACGCTCTGCCGCGCCGAGGACGCCGGCGAACGCCCGCGCGATCCGCACGCCCTTCTCGGTCGCGCGCACGGTTCCGCCCTCCGACTGAATCGCGACGATGTCGGCCGGCTTGCCATGGCGCCTCGCGGTTTCCGCGAGCGATTGCGCGACGACCTGCTCGCATCCGAGCGCGATCACCACGACCGCGCCGACGTTCGGGTGCGCGCAGTACGCGCCGAGCGTGTCGTGCGTCACGCGGAGATCCGGTCCGAGCTGACCGCAGCCCGCGAGGTGGGGCAGCGCCGTGCCGACCGGCTGCGTCGCGGCCGCCACGCGCTCCGCGACGACCGACGCGCAGATCACCGTCGGCACCACGAGCACGTGGTTTCTGGTCCCGATGCGGCCGTCGGGTCGGCGATAACCGAGAAAGCCTGGTTTGTCGCTCACGTTGGTTCAGCCAACCTCGGCTGCGGTTCCTGCGGCGCGTCGAGATCGCCTCGGCCGCGCGTGCTCGCGACGTTGTGCGTGTGGACGTGCGACCCGGCGGCAATCTCGGCCGTCGCGAGCCCGATCGGGCTGCCGTATTTGATCACCGCTTCGCCGGCGCGAATCGTCCGCAACGCAATCTTATGCCCTGACGGGACCGCTTCGCGCACCGCCAGCGATCCGCCGGACAGCTCCAGCGTGAGGCCCGGCTCCAGCGGCTGAAGCGCCGTCGCCACGTTGTCGCGATCGCTGATGACGAGGACCGGCTTCATCGCTCACCGGGGGACTTCGTCCCCGGGACCCCCGTACACGCGCGCTCGCGGGGGCCCGTACGCCCCGCTCCGCGCGCGTGGCTCGGTCGCATCGTTCCCTCGCATCGGCTCTTACAGAAGGCTCGCGTCACTGATTCACGCCGCTCGAGAGGAATCCGCCGTCGACCGCGAGCATGTGTCCCGTCACGAACGTCGCGGCGTCGGACGACAGGAACACCGCCGCGCCGACGAGCTCCTCCTGGCGGCCGAACCGTTTCATCGGCGTCCGCATCAGGAATTCTTTTCCTCGCGGCGAATCGAGGAGCGCCGCGTTCAACGCGGTCCTGAACAAGCCGGGAACGAGCGCGTTCACCGTGACGTTGTGCGGAGCCCATTCGACGGCCAACGCGCGCGTCAGCCCCACGACGCCCGCCTTGCTCGCCACGTAGGCCGCGACTTCGAACAGGCCCACGAACGACGACAGCGATCCGATCGTCACGATCCGTCCGTACTTCCGCTCGATCATGTGCCGGCCGAAGACCTGACAGGCGCGCAGCGTCCCCGTCAGGTTCGTGTCGATCACGCGCTGCCAATCCGCTTCGTCCATCTCGAGCGTCGGCGTCTTCTTCGTCGTGCCGGCGACGGCGAGGAGGATGTCGACCTTCCCGAACGCGCCGATGCACTCGTCGCGAAGCCGCTCGAGCGACGCGATGTCGCCGACGTCCGACGCGACCGCGAGCGATCGCCGCCCGAGCCGCTCGATCTCTTGCGAGACTTCCTTGACGAGATCGAGGCGGCGGCCGCTCGCGATGACGTCCGCGCCGGCTTCCGCGAGTCCAAGCGCGAGCGTGCGGCCGATCCCGCTCGTGCCACCAACGACGACGGCCGTACGGCCGGACAGATCGAACAGAGTCATGAATGCGTTCAGTTGGACGGCTGCCGGCGGTGTGGGCGCGCGCGGCGTTTGGGGGGGACGGATGACGACGATGGGGCGCGTCGCGGAAACGAATCGTGACCGGGCTGCGGTTCCTGCGCTTGATGCCGGCTCGCCTGCATCAGGTGATCGTGCATCGCGCGCCGCGCGGTTTCCGCGTCGCGCGCGCGGATCGCCTGATAGATGCGGCGGTGCATCTCGGCGGCGTCGCGCAGATCGCGCTCGCTCGCGCGGACCGCCGTCTCGCGGCGGCTCTCGTAGTACATGGCGGAGACCATCTCGACGAGCGACGCGACAATCGGATTGCCCGACGCGGACGCGACCGCGCGATGGAAGTTGATGTCGTGCACGAGAAACACCTGCGGATCCTGCATCGACGCGAACAGGCTCGCCACTTCTTCCGCCAGCGTCGCGACCTGCTCCGAGGTTGCGCGCTCGGCGGCCAAGCCTGCGGCGCCGACTTCGAGAATGCGGCGCGCCTCGTACATCTCCTCGCGCGTGAAGCCGTGGAGCGCCGCGAGAAAGCTGAGCGCGTCCGTGTTCAGCGCCGGCGGACCGTCCGGAATGTAGGTGCCCGACCCGTGGCGCGATCGCACGACGCCCATCGCGGCGAGCGTGCGAAGGCCGGCGCGGATCGTGGGACGGCTGACGCCGATCTGCGTCGCGAGATCGCGCTCCGCCGGCAGCCGATCGCCGGGCTTGAGCGCGCCGCGCTCGATCAAGTTGCGGACGTGCGCGACCACCTGCCCGGTGCCGCCCTCGGCCTGGTCGCTGTTGCTCCTGATGGCAGTCGTGGTCATGGAGGTCGCCGACCAAGAGGTCATACCACTTGCGCGTCGGCACTGTCAACACGCCGGCGGTTACGCGGAACGCGCCCGTCAACCCGCTGACCGAACGAGCCTCGTCACTGGTCTATCCACTTCTGATTATCGATTGACCAACGGCGGCCGGACGCGTCCTCGCGCGGTCTTGAGGTCGCCGTAGTCGGGCATGACGACTTTCAGCCCGCCGCGCTCCGTCGTGCGGGAGTAGCCGGCAACCAACTGCGAGAGGTACTGCGCGGGAAAGAAATCGAACGGGTCCGACGCATCCGCGTCCGTGAGCTGCAGGTCGGCATCCCTCATCGTCAGCTTGCCGAAGCGGACGCTGCCGCCATGGAAGTACACGTAGTTGCGCGACGCCGGCTCGGGCAGGGTCCGCGGGCGCGCCGGCGGCGTCACGTCTCCCACCATCGTCATGACGAGCCGATCGCCGGACACCCGGACGTCCTTCACGTTACCTTCGGTCGCGGGCGGCGGCAGCATCTGCGCCGGCGAGAGCAGAATATCGTCGCCGTCGATCGTGATGCCGCGGCCCGAGGGCGTCTTCATCAGATCGTCCAGCGCGACGCCGAAGAAATCGAGGAGCCCCTTCACGGGGAGCCCGATCGTCTTCAGCGATTTCGCGTGAAGACGGATCCGGCCGTCGGCGGTGGGCGCGACGGTCGTCTTCATCGTGAACGGGACGTCGATGCCTTTGCGCAGCTTGCCTTTCTGCACGAGCTCGCCCTGCGCGATCGAAATCTCGAGGTCCTTGACCGGCGATGGCTGCGCGAACACCGTGCGCATCAACGTCGTGAGGCTCGCGGCATCCATCGAGATCTCAGCCGACTGAATGCGCAGCACGTACGATCCGGGATTGTCGAAGCCCGGCGGCGACGAGGCGGAGCGCCCGGCCAGCTCGCCGTCGAGTGTGCGGACGGCGAGCACGATGCCGTCCGCCGCGTGCAGCGACACGTTGCGCATATCGATTCCGCAGCGCACCACCTGATCCGCTTTCTCGCTGGGCGGACCGCTCGCCAACCCCATCATCACCGCCAATGTCAGCAGTAGCTTCATAACGGATCGATCGAGGGCAATTCGCGTGCCCGACGCCGGCGCGTTCTCCCCTGGACAACGGCGACGATTGTCGATAACCTAGGCGTGACTGTCGATAACCTAGGTGTCTGGAGCTCCGATGAGCAAGCCGTCCGATTTGATTCAGGGAACGCTCGATCTGTTGATTCTGAAGACCGTGGCGCTCGAGCCGAAGCATGGTTGGGCGATCGCGAAGCGCATTCAGCAAATGAGCCGCGAGGTGCTGCAGATCACGCAGGGATCGCTCTATCCGGCGCTCCACCGGCTGGAGCAGCAAGGATGGCTGAAAGCACAGCCAGGGGTAACGGACACCGGCCGCGAAGCGAAGTTCTACACGTTGACCGCGGCTGGACGCAGGCAACTGGCGCGCGAGCTCGAAAGCTGGGAACGCCTGTCGACGGCCATCGGCCTCGTCGTGCGCGAAGCGGAGTAAGCCATGCGACGTTTGTTCGATCGTCTTCTCCTCAGGCTTCGATCGCTCTTTCGGGGGCAGGCGACAGACGAGGCGCTCAGAGGCGAGATCGAGCTGCATCTGCAGGAAGAGATCGACGCGCTCGTGTCGCGCGGCGTGAGCGCGCGCGATGCCCGCAGCGCGGCGCTGCGCGCATTCGGCCCGCGCGGCGCCATCGAGGACGCGTGCCGTGACACGCGCCGCGTTGCCTCGGCCGAGCAGATGGCGCAGGACCTTCGAATCGCATTCCGCTCGATCGTGCGCCAGCCGACGTTCACCGCGGTCTGCACGCTCTCGATCGCGATCGCAGTCGGCGTCAACACGATGATCGTCGGTGTCGCCGCGGACGTGCTCTTCGCGGGGCCGTCCGCCGCGGCGCCCGATCGCTTGATCAGCATCCAGGTCGGAGGAGGCAGCCATACTTCTTATCCGCGCTGGCGCGATCTCGAGGCGGCCGGCGCGCTCGCCGGCGTGGCCGGCTATTCGATCGAGGACGCCGTCAACTGGCGCGGACCCGAGCGAACGCTCCCTCTCGTGCCGATGATCGTGACGCCGAACTTCTTCGATCTGCTCGGCGTTCCGATTGCCATGGGGCGCGGCTTCACCGCGGCGGAAGCGCGTCCGGAGGCGAATCCCGCCGTCGTCGTCGTCAGCCATGGATTCTGGCGGAGCAAGCTGGGCGCCGATCGCAATGTCGTCGGTCGATCGCTCGTCATCAACGGGCAGTCGTACACCATCGTCGGCGTGCTCCCCGATCGGCTTCGATCGATACCTGGACTTGGACTCTCGCCGGAGCTGTATTTACCGGTCAGCCGCGCGCTGGTGCGTGACCTCGACGAGCCGCAGGCGGCGCACGTGCAGCTCGTCGGCCGCCTTCGGCCGGATCAGACGCTCCCCGAAGGGAGAGCAGCATTTGCCACGATCGCGAGCCGCCTCGCAATCGAGTACGGCGACACACGGTTCGGCGGCATCGCGCAATTCGAGCCCGCCGGGTCCACATCGCTGCTCGGTCCGATGGCGAGCACGATCAACGCATTCTTCGCCGTCCTCGTGATAGCCGTCGGCCTCGTTCTGGCGATTGCGTGCGCGAATGTCGCTGGCCTGCTGCTCGCGCGCGCGACGACGAGACGGCGCGAGATGGCGGTACGCGCGGCGCTCGGCGCCGGTCGCCGGCGACTGATCCAACAGCTGCTTGCGGAGGGCTTCTGGCTGGCGCTCTTCGGCACGGGCGGCGGTCTGCTGCTGATGATCACGCTCGACCGCATGCTTTCGCGTCTTCCACTGCCGCTGCCGGTGCCTCTCCCGGTTCACCTGCGCGCCGCGCTCGACGGACGCATGCTTCTCTACGCTCTGTTCCTCACGATCGCGACGACGCTGCTCTGCGCGCTCGCGCCGGCGATACAAGCGACGAGGCCATCGCAGCTGCCTGCGCTCAAGCAGGACGACAGCAGCTTTGTCCACCGCCGTTGGACGCTGCGCCGCCTGCTGGTCGTCGGGCAGGTCGCCGTCGTAATGGTATTGCTGGCCGCGGCGACGATCTTTCTCCGCAACCTCGCGCACGCCCAGACGTTGAATCCGGGGTTCGACACGACGCAGACGCTGGTCGCACGCATAGGGCTCGTCCCGGGGCGACATACGCACGAGACCTCTCGCGAGCTGCTCGAAAGCGGAGCGACGGAAATCTCGGCGATTCCTGGCGTCGCCGGTGCCAGTTACGCGTGGGCCGCGCCGGTCATCGGCGGCGGCAGAACGACGGGCGCCCTGATACCGATCGAGGGTGTCGGACAGGTGCAGGCGCTCTACGAGACGAACTTCGTGGGACCGGGATTCTTTCGGACGATGCGCGTGGATCTCGTCGAGGGACGCGAGTTCTCCGCCGACGATCGCCGCGGCAGGCCCGCGGTCGCGATCGTCAACGAGGAGTTTTCACGCCGGTATTTCGGCGGCGTGAATCCGGTTGGCCGTACGATCCATCTGCCGGGACCCAACGACCGAGCGTACCCCGCTACGGTGGTGGGCATCGTAGGCAACATCAAACATCGCTCGATCGGCGAGGCGGATCGCGCCGCGATCTACGAGCCCTATGCGCAGCGCGCAGGAGCGCCCGGCACCGTCCACGTGTTCGTGCTGACGACGCGCGAGCCCTCACAGATCGCCGCCACCGTTGCGCGCATTCTGGAGGGGATGGATCCCTCGGCGAGCGTCAACGTCCAGCCGACGCGGCAGGCATTGTCGTCTGCGTTGATGCCGAGCCGCGTGGCAGCAGCGCTGCTCGGAGCGCTCGGCGCCGTTGGACTTTCACTCGCGCTCGTTGGGATGTTCGCCGTCGTCTCGTACTCGGTGAGCCGGCGGACGCCCGAGATCGGCGTGCGGATCGCGCTTGGCGCGACGCGGCGGAACGTGATCGCGTTGGTGCTGCGTGAAGCGGCCGTGCTCGCGGGCGCCGGCGCCGCGATCGGCTCGATCGCCGCGTGGGGCGGGGCGGCGCCGCTCGCGATGTTTCTCGTCGACGGCCTCGACCCGAAAGATCCGGCGACGCTCGCGGGCACGGCGCTGCTGACCGTCGCCGTCAGCGTCGCAGCGGGATGGGGACCAGCCCGCCGCGCGATGCGGATCGATCCGATCACCGCGCTGCGGGCCGAATAGCTCGAGCTCTACTTGGTCGGTTGCGGCACGTACCGCAAGTACGGCTTCGGCGCGCGCCATCCCTGCGGATACTTTTCCTTCGCGTCCGCGTCCGACACCGCGGGCAGGATGATCACTTCGCCGCCGTCCTTCCAGTTGGCCGGCGTCGCGACCTTGTGATTCGCCGTGAGCTGCATCGAGTCGATGACGCGCAGCACTTCGTCGAAGTTGCGCCCAGTGCTCATCGGATACGAGAGCACGAGCTTGATCTTCTTGTCCGGCCCGATCACGTAGACGTTGCGCACGGTGGCGTTGTCAGCCGGCGTCCGCCCCTCGCAGCTGTCGCCGGCAGTGGCCGGAAGCATTCCGTACAGCTTCGAGACCTTCAGATCCGAGTCCGGGATCATCGGAAAGTTGGGCGCCGTGCCCCCGGTTTCCGCGATGTCCTTCGACCATCCCCGGTGGCTTTCCATCGTGTCCACGCTGAGCCCGATGATCTTGACGCCGCGGCGATCGAACTCCGGCTTGATCCGGGCCATGTAGCCGAGCTCCGTGGTGCACACGGGCGTGAAGTCCTTCGGGTGCGAGAAGAGCACGCCCCACGAGTTCCCGAGCCACTGATGAAACTTGATCGGTCCTTCAGTGGTATCGGCCTCGAAATCGGGCGCGTCGCTGTTGATTGCCAGTGGTCCGCTCATGACTGTGCTCCTGTTGCCGAACTGTGATTCTCCCGCCAAATCCGCTGCCGGGTCCAGCGGGATTTCCACTCGAATAAACGTCGTCTCTCAGCAGAATCCGCCACGCGCAGTTGGCCGATGATCGATCGCGTCAGCGTCCCGCCGTGTAGACGCGGAAGTTCAGAACGGACCAGGCCGCTCCGTTGTCCGCTTTTCCGGTCTGCGTCACGCGGACGAACTTCGCCTCCACGGGACGGAACGTCGCGATCGTCGGCGACAGCGAGCCGGTGCCTTCGGCGACGGGTTTGCCCCAGGTCTTCCCGTCCATCGAGACCTGCACTTGATACGCGACCGGGAAGCTGCCGAACGGAGGCGGACCGCCGCGCCCGCCGCCGCGCCCGGCGCCGCGCCCGAGGCCGCGGCCGGAGCGCCCTCCGGGCGGCCCGGAATCGAACTGAATCTCGACGACGGTCATCGGCTTCGGCAGTTCGACCTGATACCACATGCCCGGTTCCTGCGGCGCGCCGGTCGTCCACGCGGCGAGAGTCAAGCCGCTCGCGGCGCGCTCGGCGTTGTGGCTCGCCGTCGCGATCCACGACGAATCGGACGGCACGAGACGCGGCAGCGACGCCTCGAGCTCCGGATAGGTCCACATCGTCTTGCGGCTCGACGTCGCGGCGCGGACGCGCGCGACCTCCGCCGGCGAAATGAAGGGCGCGGCGTTGCCGAACTCGTTCCTGATGTACGACGAGACGTTCGCGATCCATTGATCGTTCTGCGTCCCCATCGGCAGCATGACCTGTGTGTAGGTCTGGCCCGCGAGCGGTCCCTGCATGCCGTAGAGCAGCGTTTTGATCACGTAGTCGCGATGTCCCTGCACGCGCGGTGATCCCGCCAGCGCCGGACCCATCATCGATCCATCCTTCGTCCCCGCGACAGCGACGCCGCGCGCATCTTCACCGTGGCACGTCTGGCAGAGGCTCTTGTAGATCGTCTCCCCTTCTTTCATCTGCTCCTGCTGCTCGGGTGTGAAGCCTGCGGCGGCGGTCGACGCGGCCGCCGCGATCCGCTGCAGCAGGCGCTGACCGATCTCTTGAACGCCGCGCGCTTTGTTCGAGGCCATCGTGCTCTTGATCAACGCCTCGGCATCGGCGAGCTTGAAGAGGTTCACCGTGACCATGGCCTGAATCGCGACGTCCGGATCGCTGTCGGCCGCCATCGCGCGGTAGTCGTCGGCGAGCGTCCGGCTCCCGGATTTGTAGAGCGTTTCGCTCGCGCGAATCGCTTGGATGCGCATCCGCGGATTGCCGTCCTTCAACTGCTCGCGCACGAGCGCGAGATCGAGCGCGCCAAGACCCTCGAGCGTCCACAATGCATGAAACCGCGCGACGAGATTGTCGGAGGAGCGCACGAGCGACTGCAGCGCGGGGACGACCGACTTGTTCTGACGCTGCACGAGCAGCTGCTGCGCGGTGTCGCGCCACCAACCATTGACGTGGCTCAGGTGCGCGACGAGCTGCGCCGGCGTCTCGTCGAGCATGCGCGGACGAACGGGATCGAGCGCGAGCGCGGGCTGCGCGGGAATCTCCGGCGTGGCCTGCGCGGCCGGTCCGGCCGGCGTCGCGGGAATGCCGGGCACGCCGTCGAAGCGAAGCCTCCAGACGCGCCCGTGCGCGATCACTTTGTCGAGCTGATACTGCTCGATCTTGCGCCGCAGGTACGAGCCGGGACGCGTCCAGTTACTCTCCTGAATGATCCCGTGATACATGTCCGCGATGTAGATCGATCCGTCCGGCGCGGATTGAATGTTCACGGGGCGGAACAGCGGATCGGTGCTCGTGATGAACTCGGCGCCCGGATAGACGTTCCGCAGCTGCGTGATGCCTTCGCTCTTCACGATCCGCGCGCGCCGGATCAATCGGCCCACCGGCTCGGAGATCAACAAATCGCCGCGGAGATCCGCGGGCACGCGGTGCGCGCGCACGACGTCCGCGCCTGATGCGGCGGTGAAGTGGTTCAATCTGCCGACCGGCATGCGCACGCGCACCATGCCGCCCTGCGTGTCGGACAATCCAATCTCCGGCCAGACGATCTCGAATCCTTCCTCGGTCTGCCCCGGCACGGTGAACGCGCCGTAGTGGATCGGCACTTGGAAGTTCATCGGTCCGCGCTCGCCGCCCGCATCCATGAACCACATCTTTCCGTCGTCGTCCATGGTGAGTCCCCACTGGCCGCTGTTCGGCCCGGTGGGTTCCTTGAGGATGCCCGACGGCGTCCACCTGAAGCGAAACGCGTTGTAGGTCGTGTAGATCCAGTTGTCGAGCGCCCACTGGAATCCCGCTTGCTCGTGCTCGAGATTGCCGTCGCGTCCGAGGCCGACGCCCGAATAGAAGTGCTCGCGCTTGTCCGCGACGCCATCGTTGTTCGTGTCGGTCCATTTGACGACGTCGTCGGATGCCGTCTCGTTCGTGAGGATGCTGTTGCCGTCGAGCGGAACGATCGTGCGCGGCAGCACGAGCTTGTCGACGAACACCGTGCGCTTGTCGTAGGTGCCGTCACCCTTGGTGCTCTCGAACCGCGTGATGCGGCTTTCCGGCAGATGCTGACGGTTGCCGTCCGCGTCGCGCATGTAGGTGATGAACTCGGCGACGTACATCCGGCCGTTGCCGTCGAACTCGATGACGGCGGGACTGATGACGTCCGGCTCGGCCGCGACGAGCTCCATGCGATATCCGGGCGGCAGCACGAAGCTCTTGGCCTGCTCCTCCGGCGTGCGCGCCTTGACCGGAGGCTTTGGCGAGAAATCCGCGCCTTCGTTGCTCGTCGACGACAGCGTGCCGCCGCCGCGCCCCGGCTGGGCCTGCCCTTGTCCCGGCTGCGCGGGCGCGCCGCCCTGCGGCGGCGCCGGCGTCTGCGCGATCGCGGCGGCGCCGACGATGAGAATCATGAGCGCAACGATGCGAACGGATCGCGCCCAGGCGCTCGTCGTGGTCGAATTCATCAGTCCCTCTCTCTACCGAACCAAGAACGACGATTCCTACTTTACGACACGGCGGGCTTCTCGTTTAGATCGTTCCGCCATCGCTCGAGCGATCGGCGCGACAGATCGCGGCGGACCGGGTTCGACTCGGCGCGGATCTTCTCGTCGGCCCGGCCGAGCATCGCGAGCGCGCCCGGCACGTCGCCGCGCGATTCGAGCACGCCCGCCTCCGCCAGATCGCGCAGCCACGGGATTTCCGTCCTGGCCGGCATGTCGCCAAGCCACGCTTCGGCGAGATCGGCACGGCGGCGGCGCCGCCCCTGGAACACCGCGGCGTCGGTCATCAACGCCTGGCGCAGAATGGGCGCCGCGTAACCCGCGTGCTGCAGAGCGACTTCCAGCATGCGCCCGGCTTCTTCGTTGTCGCGGCGGTGGAACGCGGACGAGTACGCCAGCGCGTAAGCGGTGACCGTATCGCTCGTGTTGTCGCGGACGGCAATCGCGAGTGCGATGTACTCGCGCGAGAGCGATTCGGGCGGCGTGCCGTCGGCAAGATCGGCGATGAGCCGCAGGATCGCCAGCCACCGCTCGCCTCGCGCGCGGCTGCTCAAGAGCATCACGATGCGGCGCCCGTCCGAGAGCTGCGCGCGATGGCGGAACGGAATCAAATTGATCGCGCCGAGCGCAGTCGACGCGATGATGAAGAAGAGGACGAAGAAACCCTTCGAGAACGGCAGCAGGATCAGAATCGCCGCGGTCAGGAGGTTCGAGAGCGGTCCGGCCGCGATCATCGCCACTGCGCGCAGCGCGAGATTGTCGCGCTTCTGCGGCACGAGGCTGACCCATCCGCCGGCGCCGGTGCCCGTTCCGCGATAGATCGTGAACTTGAAGGGCAGATCGAGTTGGAACCGGCTGACTCTGATCGAGATGAGCCGAAAGCCGACGAGGGCGCCGACGACGGCGTGCGCCGCCTCGTGAATCACAATCCCCACGAAGAACGCCAACGCGATCGACAGAATGATGCCGACCATGCCGGCGCCGTCGACGCCGTCGGGGAAGAGCGCCGCGACCTGCGCGAGGAGCCGCGTGCTCAGTCCGCCGCTCAGCGCGGGCGTTCCAATGATCACGCCGAACGCCGCGCCGAGCGCCATCCACAGCACGAAGCTCAACGTACGTCGTGAACGGGTCGACGCATCCTGCGGCGGAAACGGCTTCGCGCGATCGAGGATCGGCGTCGCGCTCGTCGGCTGTTCGGCGGCGTTCAAACCGCAGAGTCTAGCATCGTGTGACGCGGATCACGCGGATAGGCGCGGATCGGAGGTCCGATACTCGCTTCTCCGATCCGCGTGATCCGCGTATATCCGTGTGATCCGCGTTTATCCGTGTGATCCGCGTTTATCCGCGTAATCCGCGTTATTCGGCGCGAAGCGCGATCATCGGATCGACGCGCACCGCGCGGCGGCCCGGGAGGAAACATGCCGCGACCGTCGCGGCGGCGACGCCCACGCACACGATCGCGAGCAGCAGCGGGTCGCGCGGCGCGACGTTGAAGAGCAACCCTTGCAGCAGCCGGCCGGCGGCGACCGAGAGCGCGAGGCCGATCGCGAGACCCGCCGCAGCGAGGCGCGCGCCGTGGCCGACGACGAGCCGCATGATGTTCTTCGGGCTCGCGCCGAGCGCGACGCGGACGCCGAGCTCGGGCAGCCGCTGATTCACCGTGTACGCCATCACACCGTAGACGCCCGCGAGCGCGAGCAGCAGCGCGACGACCGCGAACACGCCGAGCAGGAGCGTCCGGAACCGCGGCGTCGCTGACGCCACATCCAGCGTCCCCTCCATCGTCGAAGTCTTCACGGGAACATCGGGGTTGCGCTCGCGGATCTTCCGGCCGATCGTATCCGCGAGCGCGAGCGGATCCGCCGTCTGCGTGCGCGCGACGAGATTGAGTGCCGTCGCAGGACCCGGGTGCTGCTCGAACGGCATGTAGATCTCGGGCTGCACGGGCCGAGACGGTCCAGCCGTGCGGATGTCGGCGACGACGCCGACGATCGTCATGTACTCGGGCGTGTCGAGCCCGCATTGAATGCGGCGGCCGAGCGGATCGTCGCCGGGAAATGACGCCCGCGCGAGCGATTCGTTGATGATGGCGACGTACTGCGCGCCCCGCCGGTCGCCATCGTTGAAATCACGTCCGCTCTTGAAAGGCACGCGCAGCGCTCTGAAATAGTCCGGAGTGATCACGGTGAAGAGCGCCTGCGGACTGCCGACGCCGAGCGCCGAGATCGAAGGCCGGCCCTCGATCGAGTAGGCGCCGTTCGAACGCACCGCCGTGGGAAGGCTCGTGACCGCGCCAATCGCCGTCACCCCGGGAACAGCGCGAACGTCCGTCAGCAGGTCGCGATAGAACGCCGTCGCGCGCGGCGCATCGTCGATGCCTTTCACGGGCACCACGGTGCGAAGCACGAGCAGTTGCTCCGGCAGGAACCCCATGTCGACCGCGGCCAGCTTGAGCAGGCTTCGACCGAGGAGCGCAGCGCCGAAGACCAACACCACGGCCAATGCGATCTCCGCAACGACGAATGCGCTGCGCGCCCACGCGCCGCGGCCGCCGATCGACGATCCCTTGCCGCTCTGTCGAAGCCCTTCGACGAGCTGCACGCGCGATGCGTGCAGCGCGGGTGCGAGACCGCAGATCACGCTCGCGGCCAGCGCCACGGCCAACGCGAACATCAGCACGACGCCGTCGACGCGGACATCGTCGAGCCGCGGCAGGTCCGCGGGCGCGAGCGCGACGAGCGCGAGTACGCCAAGGCGCGCGAGCCATACGCCGCAGAGCGCGGACACGACGGCGAGCACCGCGCTCTCCGTCAGAAGCTGACGGACCAGCCGCGACCGCCCCGCGCCGACGGCCGCGCGCAGCACCATCTCGCGCTCCCGCACCGTCGATCGCGCGAGCAGCAGGTTCGCGACGTTGGCGCACGCGATCAGCAGGACGAGGCCGACCGCGGCGAGCAGCACGAGCAGCGTCTGCCGCGTGTCGCCGAGCATCACGTCCAAGAGCGGCAGCACGGCGGCCGACTTCGCGGCGTTGGTCGATGGGTATTCCTGCTCGAGCCGCTTCGCGATGCCGACCATCTCGGCGTTTGCTTGCTCGACGGAGACGCCTTCGTTGAGACGCGCGATGACCCGGTAGTTGTGGCCTCCGCGCGAGGCCGTCGCGGCGAGGGGCGCGGCAACGCAGTAGATCTCGGCTGTGGCCGGATAGCGTTCCCCGGGCTGCAGCACGCCGACAATCGTGTAAACGCGATCGCCGAACTTCACCGTCGATCCGATCGCGCCGCGATCTCTGTTGAACTGCCTTCGCCAGAAGCCGTCCGTGATGACGACCGACAGCGGTCCGTTTGGCGTCCACTCCTCGTCGGACAGCAGCCGCCCTGCCTGCGCCTTTGCCCCGAGCGCGTCGAAGAACCCTCGCGTCACGCGAAAGACGCCGACGTAGTCCGCCGTGGGGCCAATGGTCACGCTGGTCTCGCCGCCCTGGTAATAGGCGATGGCCGCGAAGCTCCGGCTCTGCGCCTTCCAATCCGTGAAATCCGGCCCCGATACGGTGGGACTTCTCACGCCCGTGCGCGTCCAGAGCGTCAGGACGGCCACGATTCGATCCGCGTCGGGAAACGGCAGCGGACGAAAGACGACCGCATTGACGACGCTGAACATCGCGGTCGTCGCGGCGATGCCGAGCGCGAGCGTGAGGATGGCCGTGAGCGCGAACGCCGGCTGGCGTAGGAAGCTGCGAAGCGCGTAGCGCAGATCGAAGGCGAAGTTTTCCATGGCGCGTTAGACGAGAAGACGCGCCGCAAGGGTTGCGACCGCCCGCAACCGTCAGGATCTCAACAGCTCCGTCGGATCGACTCGACACGCCTGGCGCGCCGGGTGCCAGGTTGCGGCCGCCGCGACAACTCCAACGACCACGACGACGCCGGCAAGCGTCGCCGGGTCGACGGCGCTCACGCCGTACAGCTGCGACTGCACCCAGCGCGAAACCGCCACGGACGCCGCGACTCCAAGGACGGCCCCCAGCGCCACCAGCCGCAGCGACGATCCCAGCACGAGGCCCGCGATCGCGCGGCCGTCCGCTCCGAGCGCCATGCGAATCCCCATCTCCCGCGATTGAATGGCGACGAGAAACGCCATCAGGCCGTAGATGCCGGCGGCGGCGAGAACGAACGCGAGCACGCCGAACGATCCGACGATGCGCGTGGCGAGGAGACGATCGGCGAACTGACGCGTGTAGATTTCGTCGACGAATTCGAGCTTCAAGATGTTGCGTGGATCCACGCTGCGGACGGTCTGATACACGTCCGCCGCCCTCGTTGGCGAGTCGACTCGCGCGGTCACGTTCATGAACGCAAACGACGGCAGCGCAAAACGAGAGTCCGGCCTCGAGATCGATGGCAGGGGCGCCTTCGGTACCGCCCGCGGGAAGTAGAGCTGATAGTACCGCTGCGGTCCCGTCGTCCCGTCCTGCAGGAGACGCACGTGACCGACGACCCCAACCACCGTGTACCACGGACGCTGTGCCGCTTCGCGGAACCGGCGTCCGATCGCATCCTGCCCGGCCCAGAGACGTGCGGCGAGAGCGCGGCTGATGATGACGTTGCTCTGGGAATCTCCCGGCTCGAAGAGTCGTCCGGCGAGAAGCGGGATCCGGAGCGTCTTGAAGTAATCAGACTCGACGTACAGCTTCGGAAAGAGCAGGTCGGTCGCGATAGGCGGTCGATCGTCGATCTCGATTTGCGTCAACGCTGTCGGACTGTCGCCGTTGTTCGGCGGCGGAGCCCCCTCGAAGGCGGCCAGCACTCCCGGGCGCGAGTGAAGACGTTCCATGACTGCTTGCGCGAGCACGTGCCGGTCCCAGGGTGTGCCCATGTGCTGCGGAGGGATCGTGAGCGAGATGGACACGAGGCCGGAGCTGTCGAAACCCTTTTCGAGCATCATCAGCGCGCGGTAGCTGCGTATGTAGAGCACGCTGCCGACGAGTAGGACCACGGCGACCGCGATCTGAGCGACGGTCAGGCCGCGGCGCAGCCGTGCGCCGCCGCGCGATGCGGCCACCGACGAGCCTTCGAGTTTCATAAGGCCGATCACGTCTACTCGACGCGTGAACGCAACCACCGGGAGCACCGAGAGCATCCATGCGAGAGCGGCCAGCGCCGCCATGAACACGAGACCGCGCGGGTCGACGTCGATAGGATTCGCGCTGCTCGTCGCCAGCGCCGGCGCCACACGCGCGATCAGGCTGCGCACGGCGACGATCGTCAGGAACAACGCGCCAATCGCGGACAGCGCGGAGACGATCAATCCTTCGAGAAACGCGCTGCGGACGAGCGACGCGTGCGACGCGCCGATCGCCAACCGAATCGCACACGTACGCGCGCGGGACACCGCGCCCGCCAGTTCGAGGCTGGCCACATTGGCGCAAGCGATGAGGAGCACGCACAACGCGGCGGCCACGAGCACGAGGAGCATCCGCCGCTCGGCCGCGGCGGACGCCGCGGATCGCAGCGGAGCCGGCGTCGCCGCATATGCCGCGCCGGCGCCGGCGGCCTTGCCAACCTCCTCGCTGCGCCGCTCGACGAGCGTCGTCGCGGTCTGGAGCGTCGCGCCGCCGGCGAGACGCGCGATGGTCGAGACGCCGCCAAAACCGTTGGCCAGCGGACCGCGCGGATCGAGCGCGCGCCAGATGCGCTCGGTTCCTCCCGGATAGCGAAAATCGGCCGGCATGACGCCGACGACGAGAAGGGGCTGCGCCGTTGTCTCGAGCCGCTGACCAATCGCAGCGGCCGGGTTGCCAAAGCGCTCGCGCGCCAGCGACTCGGCGAGGAGGACCGGCTGCACATCGCCCTGGCGCGCGTCCTCGGCCACGAACGACCTTCCCCAGCGCGGCTTCCAGCCGAGCAGAGCGACGAGCCCGACGGTCACGTCCGCCGCGCGAACCATGGCCGGTTCGCCGGTTCCGCTCAAGAAGACGACCTTGTAGAGGTGGCCCTCGACGCCCTCGAATAGATCGGATTGCTTTCGCCACTCGTCGAGCAGCGCGGGCGACATGAAGGACGAGCCGGTCCGGCCGGTTCGCGAATCGCGCTGTGTGATCTCGACGAGGCGATCGACATCGCGATACGGCGTGCGTTGGAAGACCAGCGAATCGGCCGTCGCGAACATCAGCGCGTTCGCGGCGAGCGCTACGGCAAGGAGGACAACCGACAAGGCGACCCGCCATCCGCGTGCGCCAAGGTTCCGCAGGGCCCAGTGCAGCTCGTTCATGTGCAACCCCTCGGCTACTTGACGCCGGAAGACGGCGATCGGATGGAAAAATGAATTACGCTTCGCGCCTCTTCGGCAACATCGCCACCCCGAGCGCGCCGAGCGCCGCGAGGCCGACGAGCACGAAAAACCCGGACGCATAGGTGCCCGTGCTGTCGCGCATCGAGGCGACGAACATCGGCACGATCGATTCGGATACGCTGTCCGCGGTGAGCACGATGCCCATCACGCGGCCGAGGATCGCGACGCCGTACAGCTCCGCCGCCATCAGCGGAATGATCATGTAGTCGCCGCCGAGCCCGATCCCGAAGAGGAACGCGCAGATCTTGATCGCGGCGGGAGTCGGCGCATAGACGAGCATCGGGATCGACAGCGCGACGATGACATAGATCAGCAGCATCACGTACTTCTTCGGCCACCGATCGGCGAGCCACCCCATCGTCAGGCGTCCGACGATGCTGCCGGCGAGGATGATCGAGAGCGTCGTGTCGATCTCGACTTGCGGGAGCTTGCGATCGAGGCTGAGATAGAGCGCGAGGTTCTGAATCGTTCCGCCGACCGCGCCGATCGACGCCATGCTGCCGATCATCAAGAAGTAGAAAGCAGGTCTCGACAGAATCGCCGAGAGCGAGCTCGCCGGGGCCGCCGCCTTGGCGGTCCCGCCTACTTCCGACGGCTCGCGGACGACGTACGCCATCGGAAGCGAGACGGCGATCATCAGCAAGCCGAGGATGCGGAGCGCGCCGCGCCAGCCGTACGCCTGCGTGAGCGAATACGCGAGCAGCGGGACGAGCGCGCCGCCGACGCCGATCCCGAGATACGCGATGCCCATCGCGCGGCCGCGCGCCTTGTCGAACCATCGCGAGAGCAGCACCTGATTCGGCAGCGGTCCACCGAACACGTACCCGAGCGCGTTGAACACGTAGAAGAAATAGAACGCGCTCAGCGTCGTTACGTACGACAAGCCGACGAGCGCGCCGCCCGCCATCACCAGACCCGCGAGCAGAAGTTTGCGCGGACCGAAGCGATCGACGAGGCGTCCCGCGAGGAATCCGAACAGGATCGCGACGGCGATCTTGCTGTATGCGTTGCCCGAGGTGACCTGCTGCCGCGTCCAGTGGAGCTCCTGGACGAAATACGGATAGAAGCGCGGCAATCCGTACAGCGCGAAGCCGACGACCGCGAAGAGCGACAGGAACGCGGTGAGTACGGCGACGATCTGCGGCGCGCGCCGATCCGCGGACTGATTCATGTCCGCGCCGGCGCCTTGGCGTCTTTGAGCGCCGCCGCGTGCGGATGCGCGACGTACAGCGGATCGAGCGGATAGCAGCCGGACACGAGACCGAGCCGGGGACCTGTCGTGCAATCGCTGAACGTTCGGCACACGAGCTTGCGCGTGAGCGGCCGCCCCGCGAGCACGTCAGCGGCGAGATCCGGATACGAGACCATCATCCGCCCGAGGCCGACGAAGTCGGTCATGCCATTGCGCAGTGTGTACTGCGCAACGTTCGGCAGCCATTCCTGCAAGTAGGTGTACGCGGATCCCACGAACACCATGTCGGGAAAATCCGCCTTGAGCTGCGCGGTCATGCGGATCTGTCGCGCGACGCCGCGCAGCGGATCCTCGGGCGGCTCGTAGCCGTCGATCGGCGGAAAGAGCGCGGGACGGACGACGTGCGGGCAGTAGTACGGGCTTCCAGCGGTCAGACACACCCAGCGGATGCCGCGCGATCGCAGAAGGCGCAGCAGCGCGCGGCTGTCGTCGAGCTGATTCTCGGCATCGTTGTCGCCCACGCCGAAGCCATGCGCGTAGCTTGACGCCGGAGCTTCGGGCTCGCCGGGGCCGTCCGCAGATTTCTTGAACGGCACGCGATCGATCGCGGACAGCCGGACGCCGATCCGCAGCTCGGGGACCGCGGCGCGAATGCCGTCCGCCACGTCGAAGAGAAAGCGCGTGCGATTCTCGAGGCTGCCGCCGTACTTCCCCGGCCGCGCGCGCGCGCTGAGCAGCTCGTGGCCGAAGTAGCCGTGGCAGTGCTTGATGTCGACGAACTGAAAGCCGATCGCGTACGCACGGCGCGCGGCATCGATGAAGTCCTCGATCAAGCGATCGATCTCGTCGTCGCTCATGACCGTGACGCCGTTCTGAAATCGCTTGTCGAGAAGGGGATTCGCGTGCGCGGCGAGCGGCTCCGGCTTGTTCCACACGTTCGGCCGCGAGAAGCGGCCCGAGTGCGTCAGCTGCAGACCGAGATAGAGATCGTCGTCCGCATTCGATCCGAACCGCTCGCGGTGCGCCGCGACGAGCGTGTCGCGGAGCGCGGCGAGCGCCGGCTCGTTTCGCGCGGACATCAGAAGCTGATTCGGATTCGCGCGGCCGTCGTGCCTGACGGCGACCGCTTCGCCGCCCCACACGAGCTTCGCGCCGCTTGCGCCGAAGCGCTGCCATCGCCGCCGCGTGAGATCGCTGGGCTCGCCGTCGGGCGTGCCGTCCCATCCTTCCATCGGCAGCACGCAGAAACGGTTCCCCACCGTCACGCCGGCGTCCGCGTCCACGAATCGACGTCCGAGCGGCGATTCGGACGGCGGCAGCAGCTTTTCGTCGAATCCCAGATCGATGCCGCCCGCCTCGAGGTGTCGTCTGAAGAGGTCCGCGTTCTTGAGGGCCGCGACGCGGACGTACCGGGCATCGCTCACGCGTGGCGCTCCCGCTTGGATTGATCTCCGGCGGGCGCGCCGCCCGACAACGATTCGAGGTGCGCGGTGTAGGCGGCGAGCGCGCCCTGATTGTGCTCGCGAATCATTTGCTCGAGCTGCGCGAGATCGCGATTCTCCATGTGCTGCACGATCGCGCGATGCTCCGCCTGCGCGAGCCGGGTGCGATGGATGAGCACGTCGCGGAAGTAGTAGCGCCGGACGCGATCCCAGTAGTCGACCGCGCGCTGCATCATGTCCTGCACGATCGGCATGTCGGCGAGGCGGCTGATCGCCAGATGAAAGCGCGTGTTGAGGTCCGCCCAGCGCTGGGGCGATCCTGCTTCGAGGGCGCGATCCATCTCGCCCACGAGATCCTTGAGCAGCGCCAGATCCGCTTCACCCGCGCGCTGCGCCGCGGCGCGCGCCGCGACGATCTCCAGCCCTTCGAGCAGCGTGAACACCTCGACGACGGAGGCGTGCGAGATGGGCGCGACAGTCGCGCCGACGTGGGCGACGCTCAAGACGAGGCCTTCGGACTGCAGCAGGCGCAGCGCCTCGCGAACAGGAATGATGCTGACGTGAAACTGCTTCGCGAGATCGTCGATCACGAGCCTGGTGCCGGGCGCGAGCTCGCACCGGATGATCGATTCGCGCAGCGTCGAATACACGAACTGCTGCTTCGTCAGATGTCCACCGTTCGCCGCCGAGTCGGCCGTTCCGAACTTGAGGGTCGTTCGCGTCATATGGTCAGCCGGGTCTTCTGCTTGATGGCTTCGTTCGCGCGAATGCACGCGCGAGCCGAGTCGAACGCCTTGTCCACGCCGCACGACAAGGGCGTCCCGACCCGGACGGCGGAACAGAATCGCTGGATCATAATCCGCGATCCCCGCACGCGCACGGTCGGCCCGGTCGAGGCCGCCGGTGTGGACTGCGCGGGCGCGCTCCCCTGCCGCGTATTCCCGCTCATCGTCTCGGACGACTGCGCGGCCGCGGCCGAGGTGCGCGGCGTCGTCTCGACCGCCGTCGCTCTGGCGGCGGCGCTGGCCTCTTCGAAGAGAAGGGCGTCGAGCTCGCGGTTCATGATGAGCGTGCCCTTCGTGCCCATGTACATCTCGTAGTAATCGTCGAACGCGTTCGACTCGATCGACGAGAACATCGCCGTGCGGCCGCCCGGATACTCGAACGTCGCGTAGGCGTGATCGTAGACTTCGCGGTTCCCTTCCGGGAAGCGGAGAACGCCGCCGCACGCGGACACCGCTTCGGGCGCGGAGCCCAGGAACCAGTTCACGGCGTTGATCTGATGGCTGCAGAGCTCGGCCATCAGGCCTTGCGAGTACTTCCAATACAACCGCCAGTTGAGCAGGTGATCCCAATCCGGGTAACCCCACGTCGACGGGTTGTAGTCGGGCGACGGCGGATCGCCCTTGCGGCGCCACGATCCGTTGCGATGCCACGCGATGCGGACGTGATAAATGTCGCCGAGCGCGCCGGTCTTGACGATCCCGTCGTAGGCGGCCTGATACATCGGGCTGCTCAACCGCTGGTAGGCAATCTCCAGCACCCTCTCGTTGCGCCGCGCCGCGTCGCGCATGCGCTCGCAGCCCGGCACGTCCCACGCCATCATCTTCTCGCAGAGCACGTGCTTGCCCGCGTCGAGGCACCCGACCGCGATGTCGGCGTGCATCCACAACGGCGGCGCCATGATCACGGCCTCGATGTCTTCCTTCTGCAGCATCTCCTGCCACTCGACGTAGTGGCGCGCGGCCGGCCACGAGTTGCGCTGCATCACCTCGTCCGCCGCTTTGAGGCTGTTCGGGTTGATGTCGCACAACGCGCGAACATCGGCATACGCCGGGTCGACGTTTCCGAGAAGCGATCGCCCTTGGCTGCCGACGCCGATGAACCCGACCTTCACGCGACCGCCGGGTACGGGACCTCGGAACGCGGCCGATACGCCGAGCGCGGCGAGCGCCGGAGTCCCCGCGAGCAGCTTCAAGAAGTTGCGGCGGCCTTGTTCGATCTGTTCAGGCGTCAGATTCATTTGCTATACCGGCCCTTCGGCTGAAGCCGGAAGCCACACGTCCTCGCGATCGCGAGCGTATTCGCGTTACGTGGCTTCGGCGTTCGCTCCTGTCGCGTGGCTTCCCGCGTTAGCCGGAAGTACCGCGATCTCGGTTCCCCACCATCGATCGAGACCCGCGATCCGTCCGGTACGGAACGAGAAGACCACGAGAACCGCCGCGGCTTCGATCAGGTTCTTGTTGACGAAGAGATACGTTCCTTCCGCGCGCGCTTCGGGCAATCCCACGGGAATGGCCGACAAATAGAACATCGCGAGGAGACCGAGCGCGCCCGCGCAGCCTGTCTGCGTGAAGAACCCGAGCATCAAGCTCAGGCCGACCGCGACGAGCGCGACGGCCACGACGAGATCGAGCGTGCCGATCCAGGACGAGTTGCCCATCGCATGAAACATGTCGGCGAGCGGACCGGTCGCTGCCTTCAAATACGCGGCCGAGGACCATCGCGCGAGAGGCGCGCCGGTGCGCGCCCATCCGGGGAACACGAGCTTGGTGTAGCCCTCGTAGAGAAAGTGCCAGCCGATCAACGTGCGGAGCAGCACCAGCACGACTCGCTGCGCGGTGGACGTCACGCGATCACCAGCGCGCCGCGATGCGCACCGAACACCAGCGGACGCTGGCTCCCCTCGGGCGTGACGAGCGCAATCACGTCCGCATGTTCGCGGCAATACGATTCCGCCAACTCGACGCCGCCGACGAGAAACGCCGTCGAAAGAGCATCGGCGTCCGCCGCGCGCGACGCGATCGCGCTCGCGCTGACGACGCCCGACGCGGGCCAGCCCGTGCGCGGATCGATCACGTGTCCGTAGCGCGTGCCGTCGACGATCACGAACTGTTCGCCCGCGCCGCTCGTGCCGAGCGCGGCATCACGCAGCCAGACTTGCGCGAGGCGATGCCCGCCGTTCATCGCCGCCGGCGAGACGACATCGACGTGCCAACCGCGATCGCGGCCGCCGATCGCGAGCAGGCTGCTTTGGCCGGCCGACAACAGCGCGTCGGTTGCGCCGGCCTGGCGCATCGTGATCGCCACGCGATCGAGCGCGTAGCCCTTGCCGATCGCGCCCAGGTTCAGCTCGAGGCCGCGCCGATCGAATCGGATCGTGTTGCGCGTCTTGTCGAGGCGAATCGCGCCGGCGCCGACGCGCGATCGCGCGTGGTCGATGGCGTCGGCCGATGGAAGGCGTCCTTCGCGCTGAAGGAATCCCCAACAGCGGCTGAGCGGCGTCGACGTGATATCGAAGGCGCCGCCGGTGTCGCGATAAAGCGTCGCGCAGTCGTCGAGCAGCGCGACGATCGACGGATCGGCGTCCACGGGTTCGTCGGCCGCCGAACGATTGATGCGCGTGATGGTGCTCGTCTCGCGAAAGACGCTGAGCGCCTCCTCGAGGCGATCGATCTCGTCGAGCGCGGCGCGCGCCGCCGGCACCGCGGCGGCGTCCTGGCTCGCGAGGGTGATCTCGAAGCGGCACGCCATCGCGCGGCGATGCACGCGGATCCAATAGTCGGTGCCGTCCTCGCGGGAGGGGGCGCCGCCGGTCAAGAAGGCGCGCCGCGTCCGGCGGGCGGGACCGTGCTTCGCGAAATCGATCAGCGCGAACGAGCCGGGGGCGGCGGACATAGGGGCGGCCTGAGTATCAGCCGCAATCCTCCCGAAGTCAACGGATCATATATGATTTTGGGGTGGGGCTTCGACTCGTCTTTGACCCCTCGACTCAGACTCGACTCAGACTCAACTCAGACTCGAGTCAAACCCGCTCCCTGGATGAAGATCGCGGATTTCTGGCGATTTCAATGTAGTGACTCGAGTCTGAGTTGAGTCTGAGTCGAGTCTGAGTCGAGTCTGAGTCGGGTCTGAGTCGGAGGCAGTAGCTCGGCATGGGGACGTGGGGGTAGCCCATCGAGCGGTGGGTGACGTCGTTCCGATAGAGCGGGTCCTGCATCAGCGTCACGCGGCGATCGACGGCAGCAATCGGCGTCGTGTAGAGCCGCAGCTCGCCGTTGATAAAGGTCACAATCTCCTCGCGCCAGTCGCCGACGAGGTCCGCCACCTGCTGCACGGTGCCTTCGGTCCGCCCCACCTCGGCACCCTTCCATTTGACGATCGATCCGCGGCTGTGCAGCTCGCGCAGCAGATCGCCATCCCACCAGACGAGCTCGTTCTGCGGCGGCACGTCGCCGGCGATCGCCTGCCCCTTCGACGTGAAGAAAAACCGATCGCCCCAGACTTCCATGCCGGGATAGGCAGGGTCGATGTCGCCGGCAAGACCGCCCGCGATCTGATTGTCGTTGTTCGGCTCGAACGAGCCGAAGATGAGCGTCCCGCGCCTCGCATCCCACAGGCTGACGCCATTCTGCGGGTGCGGATCCTCGATCGTGTACCAAACCTCGAGGCCCGGACGATCGGGATCGATATCCGACAGATAGAACCGATCCCCATGTCCCATCCCCGTGCCCCACATCGTCCGGCCATCGTTGTCGATCGCGATCGAGCCGTTGAGGATTTCGTCGAACCCGTCGCCGTCGATGTCGCCGACCTTGATGCTGTGCTGGCCCTGCCCGTGGTACTTGAACGGCTGACGCTCGTTCGTCCAGCGCCAGATCTTCCGCAGTGCGGTCGCGCAGCGCCCACGCGTCGATCTTCATGAGCCCGTACGTGCCTCGCACGACGAGCACGCTCGGCGTCTTGCCGTCGAGGTACGCAACGCCCAACATGTGACGGCTCGACCGATTTCCTGTGTGATCGGCCCAGTCCGTGACGCGTCCGCGCTCGATCCAATCGGTCTTGGCGATCTCGGCGCCGGTCTCCCCTGAATAAACAGAGAGATACTCGGGACCTTCGAGGACGAATCCCTTTCCGCCATCGAACGCCTGCTCGCGCGTCGCGGCATACGGCGCCGTGCGCAAGCACACTTCCGCCTTGCCATCGCCGTCGAGATCGCGGACGACCATCGGCGAGAACCAGATGCCGTGGTTCACGTTCCACCCCAAGTCGATGCGCCACAGAAACGCGCCCGTCTTCCCGTCGTAGCCATCGATCTTGTAGGTGTCCTTGCTCGGCACCTGCCGGCCCGGATCCACCGAGCCGGCTGGATGCTTGACGACGAAGTCGTACGCGCCGTCGCCGTTGAGATCGCCAATGCCGACGCGATCGACGCTTCTCACGTCCTCTTTCAACTTGATCGCGCGATATCCGTTGAGCGGCGGACCGTTCCACGCGGCGGACGCGACAGCACCCTTGGCGGCAGCCACGACGCGGTATCCGCCATCGGCGATCGGATTCGCGTCGATGAAATCGGTCGTGGCGACGAGGGGCTTCCGCGTCAACTTCACGTCCGCCGCGCCCGGCCGCGTGCGATAGACGTCGAAGCCGGCGCCGCGCGGATCGGTGTCGAGGAGCCGCCAGCTCACGTGCACGCTGCCGCGATCGGCAGCAACGGCGACGAGCCCGCGATCGAGCGTCTCGCGAATGCGCTCGGTGGCCCACCCGAGCGGCGCGCCCGGTTTGTAGAGCGGATCCATCGCGTAGAAGTTGAGATTCGGAGGGATCTCCTCGGGCGTCAGCGGCCGCAGCTCGCGATCGTTGCTCTCCGGTGGACGCGTGGCGGTCACTGGTGGAGCTTGTTGCTGCTGCTGGCGCCCAAACGAGCCGACGCCCGCAGACACGATGAGCGCGATGACCACGCTGGGCACGACGATGCGAATCATGGCGACCTAGAAACTGACCTTTACTTCGATCTGCTCGACCCGCGCCGCGAGCAGGATCCACGTGGGCATGACGAGTCCTCCTCTCTCCGCGAGAACCATAAAGAGAGTGAGGGAACATGTCAAAGTCGCCGATCTATATACTCATAAGCGCGACCCATGATCCGTTTCGATCGAACGCGAACCCCGGGCGAGCTGCTGCCAAAGATCGATCGGCTGTTCGAGCTCTCGGCGTCGAAAATCCACAGCATCGAGAAGAGCACGAGGCCGCAGGATGGCGCCCCCGTGTTCACCATCGACGGCCGGTACACGGCGCGCGGCTGGACCGAATGGACCGAAGGCTTCCAGTACGGCTCGGCGCTCCTGCAGTTCGACGCGACGGGCGATCGCGACTTCCTCGATCTCGGGCGCGATCGCACGATCACGCGCATGGCGCCGCACCTCACGCACGTCGGCGTCCACGATCACGGGTTCAACAACGTCAGCACCTACGGCGCGCTGTGGCGCATGGTCCGCGAAGGACGGATCGAGGCCTCCGGATGGGAGATGCGCTTCTACGCGCTCGCGCTGAGAGTGAGCGGCGCCGTGCAGGCGCGCCGTTGGACGCGGCTGCCGGACGGCGGCTTCATCTATTCGTTCAACGGAGCGCACTCGCTGTTCGTCGACACGATCCGATCGCTGCGCGCGCTCGCGCTGTCGCATCTGCTCGGACATCGTCTCGTGGACGAGCAGGACGTGCAGGTCGATCTGCTCGCGCGGCTCGTGCAGCACGCGCGCGCGACGGCAACCTACAACGTGTTCTACGGGACCTCGCGCGCGCCATTCGACGTGCGCGGCCGCGTCGCGCACGAAAGCTTGTTCAACGCCGCGAACGGCACGTATCGCGGGCCGAGCACGCAGCAGGGATTCTCGCCGTTCACGACGTGGACGCGCGGGCTCGCGTGGGCGATGCTCGGCTTCGCCGAGGAGCTCGAGTTCCTCGGGACGCTCGCGGCCGACTCGCTGACGGCGTCAGGCGCGGACGCCGCGATCGCGCCGATGCTCGAGGCGGCGCGCGCGACGTGCGATTTCTACATCGACTCGGCCGCGTGCGCCGACGGCGTGCCGTATTGGGATACCGGCGCGCCGGGCCTCGCGGCGCTCGACGATTGGGGATCGCGCGACGCGGATCCGTTCAACGATCGCGAGCCTGTCGACAGCTCCGCCGCCGCGATTGGCGCCCAAGCGCTCCTTCGCTTCGGCCGCGTCATCCAACAGCGCGGCGAGGATGGAGCGCGCTACGTGCAAGCAGGGTTGCGCGTGCTCGACACGCTGTTCGACGAGAACGGTCCCTATGTGAGCCGGGAGCCGGCGCACCAGGGTTTGATCCTTCATTCGGTGTATCACTGGCCGAACGGTTGGGATCACGTACCGCCCGGCGCGAGGACGCCGCGCGGTGAATCGAGCCAATGGGGCGACTATCACGCGCGCGAGGCGGCGCTCTACGTGAAGCGGCTCGCCGAGGGCGGTAACTATCTCGCGTTTTTTGGACCCAAGTGATGGCCGACGTCGCACTCGTCACCGGCGGCACACGCGGCATTGGACTCGGGATCGCGAGGTCCCTCGCGAACGCGGGCTGGCACCTCGTGTTGAGCGGCATGCGCCCGGCGGCGGACGTGCGGAGCACGATCGACGAGCTCTCGGCGTTTGGAACGAACGTGTCGTACGTCCAATCGGACATCTCGTCGGCCGCGGATCGCGCGACGCTCGCGCGCCGCCTCCACGATCGCTATGGCGCGCTCAACGCCATCGTCAATAACGCTGGACGCGCGCCGCGCGTGCGCGCCGACTTGCTGGATGCCTCCGAGGAGAGCTTCGAGGAGCTGATTCGCACGAACCTTCAAGGGCCGTACTTTTTGACGCAGGCCGTCGCGCGCGACATGGCCGCGCGGCGCAAAGCGGATCCGTCGCATCGCGCGGCGATCGTCTTCGTCACGTCGGTCTCGGCGGTGATGGCGTCGCCGAACCGCGGTGATTACTGCGTGAGCAAGGCGGGCCTTGCGATGGCGGTCAAGCTCTTCGCCCTTCGGCTCGCGGCCGACGGCATTCCGGTCTACGAAGTGCGTCCAGGCATTGTCGCCACCGATATGACCGCAGGCGTCCGCGACATGTACGATCGCCGGATCGCCGAAGGGCTCGTGCCCGAAGGACGCTGGGGAACGCCGGACGATGTCGGCCGGGCGGTTGCGGCGTTGCTGGACGGCGACGTCGCCTACGCGACGGGAACGATCCTGAACGTCGACGGCGGACTGTCTATCGATCGGCTGTAGCGATCGCGGCTACTCGGTTCGGATCGACTGAAGCGGATCGATCCGGGTCGCGCGAACTGCGGGGACCAGGCACGCGGCGGCGGCGACCGCGATCATGATGACCACGACAGCGGCGATGTTGGTCCAATCCGTCGCGCTCAAGCCGAACAGCAGACCGGCAATCGCGCTGGCGGCAACGCGCGCGGCGATCGCGGCAGCGATCGTTCCGGCGGCGAGCCCCAGGCCGAAGACCTGCGCCGTGCTCCGAAGCGATTCGCGAATGACGTCCCAGCGGCTCGCGCCGAGCGCGAGGCGTACGCCGATCTCGCTCGTGCGCTGCGCGACGGCGTAGGACGCGACGCCAAAGAGGCCGATTCCCGCCAGCACCACGCCGAGGATCCCGAAGAATCCACTCGTCGCGGCCACCATCCGCTCCCGCGCGATGGATCGATCGATCACGTCCTGGATCGGGTGCACCGAAAGGAGGACGCCAGGCACGACGTCGGCGACCGCCTGCTGCAGCGGCTGGACGACCGCACGTGGATCGATGCGCGTCCGAACGATCAGCGCCTGCATCGGACGCGATTCCCGAAGCCCGTGGCGGAACGTCCGCGGCACGCGTTCCCATCGCACGTTGTCGAGCTTCGCGTCGCGGACGACGCCGACGATTTCGAGCGTGGACGATCCAATGGCGATCCGCTTCCCGATCGCGTCTTCGCCGGCGAGGATCTCGCGCTCGTACGATTCGTTCACGACCGCCGCCGGAACCGACCGCGCAATGTCGCCGGCGGTGAGCGTGCGGCCGCGCACGACGGGAATCCTCAGAACGTCGAAGTACTGCGGACCCACCATGTGGCCGGCGGGCCCCTCGGGCTGCGGCATGCCGATGTAGTACGACGCAAGCACAGGATTGAACGCCGCGGTGACGCTCTCCACGCCGGGAACCGCGGCCACACGCTCGCTGAGCAATCCGTAGATCCGCCGCACGCCCTCCGCGCTGAATCGCCGGTTGCGAGCGTCGCCGCCGGCGAGCGATGGAGAATCACGCGCCATCTCGATCTGCACCAGGTTCCTCGCCTCGAAGCCGAGATCGAGGCGCGCGATGTTGCGCACCGTCTGGAAGAAGAGGCCGGCGCCGGCGAGCAGGACGACGGAGAGCGCCGTTTGACCGGCGACGAGCCACCAGCCGAGCCGCCGCGATCCGAACGCCGCGCGGCTGGACGAAGACGACTTCAGCGACCCGCCGAGATCGAGGCGCGTCGCCCGCCAGGCCGGCGCGAGCGCGAACGTCATCGTGCTCGCCATCGTCGTCGCGATCATGAAGGCGAGCATGCGGCCGTCGGTTTTGAACTGCAGCTGTTGAGGGACTTCGGCGAGCGGAAGCGTCGACAAGAGCAGCGAGACGCCCCATCCCGCGACGAACCACGCGGCGATTCCGCCAATCGCCGCGAGCACGACGCTCTCGGCGAGGAGCTGCGCGATCAATCGCGAGCGCCGGGCGCCGAGCGCGGCGCGAACCGCGAGCTCGCGGACGCGCGCCGAGTTCCGTACGACGAGCAGGTTGCCGATGTTCGTGCACGTGATCAGAAGGACGAGCACGACGAGCATCATCAGCGCGCGAAGCGGTCCCGCGTATTGATCGCGAAGATGCGAAAACCCTCGGCCGGCAAAGGCGACTTCCGTGCGCGGCGGCTCGCTCTCGCGATCGATCGCGCCGCGATCGCGATCGGCTTGCCGGAAGCGCGCGTCGGCCGCGGCCCGCGCCTGCTCGGCCGTCACGCCGGGCCGCATGCGCGCGATCGCCGAGACGGCGGCGAAGGGCGGATCGGGCGTCAGCAGCCAGACGTCGACCGCCGCATCGAGCGAGACGCCGAGAAACGCCGCGGGCGTCACGCCGACGATTGGATACTCCCGATCGTTGACCACGATCGTACGGCTCGAGACGTCAGGACTTTGCTGAAACCGGTCTTTCCAGAAACGATCGCTGATCACGGCGGCCGGCGCGTCGTTGTCGATCCGTCCGAGCGCGGCACCGGTGCCCAGCACGACGAGCAGGTTCCGCGTCGCGAAGAGAACTTGACGGCTCGATTCCGCGCGTCCGTCGACAGCGATCATGGGATCGCGAACGGCGGTATACGCCGCGACGCCCTCGAACACGGCGTCATCGGGAATCGCTCGCATCGCGTCGAGCGTCTCGCGATCGAGCGGAATGGCCTTGCCGGTCGCCGGGTCCACTCTCGCGACGCTCACGAGCCGATCGGGCTCGCGCACAGGAAGCGATCGGAGGAGGAGTGCATCGACCAGGCTGAAGAGCGCGGCGTTCGCGCCGATGCCGAGCGCGAGCGACGCGATCGCGATCGACGTGAAGCCGCGACTCTTCCTCAGCGAGCGCACCGCGTATCGCAGATCACTGACGACGCTCGGCATGGGTGTCTCCTGTGGAATTGCCACAGCAGCATCGCACGGCGGCCGGCGCGTTGTCCACGCGCGCCGCGGCGGCAATCGTCCTGCAGAACAAAACGTTAACTGTAACGGTAACGTGGCGGGGGCAGGGCCAGGATCCGTTAAAAACCTTGTGAGAATCGCGCACTTCCAGCAAGTTGGCAGCCGGCCGCGGCTCATGGTATGCTTCGCGGCGTTTCGCACTGAAGAACGCCGAAAGAAATATCTTATGAGACCGAAAGCGCCGTCTCGCGATCCGTATCTCGTCAAGTCCGTCGTGCACTCGTCGGAGGTACTCGGCGCGTTTCGATCGTCGGGCGAGGCGCTGCCGCTGCGCGAGGTCGTCGCGCGAAGCGGGCTGCCCAAGAGCATGGCCTTCCGCCTGCTCTACACGCTCGAGCGCTGCGGCATGATCGAAAAGGTCGGCGAGAACCTCTATCGATCCTACGTGCGGCCGTTCCGCCAGAAGCCGTACCGCCTCGGATACGCGGCGCAGGGAACCGACTATCAGTTCTCGAAGGAGATCTCGGACGGCCTCCAGCGCGCCGCCGCCGCGCAGGGCATCGAGCTCATCTCGGTCGACAATCGCTACAGCCCGAAGATCGCGCAGCGCAACGCGGACGTCCTCGTGCGCGAGAAAGTGGATCTCGTCATCGAGTTCCAAACCGACGAGCACGTCGCGCCGATCGTCGCCGCCAAGTACCGCGAAGCCAACATCCCCCTCATCGCGATCGAGATTCCGCACCCCGGCGCGACGTATTTCGGCGCGAACAACTACGAGGCGGGATTGATCGGCGGCCGCTATCTCGGACGCTGGGCGAAGCAGCACTGGCCGAACGAGGTCGACGAGATCGCGATGATCGCGCTGCAGCGCGCCGGCAGCCTGCCGAAGATGCGCCTCACCGGCATGCTCGTCGGGATGAAAGAGGTCTATCCGCAGCTCGAGAACTGCCGCGTGACGTATCTCGACGGCGACGGCAATCTCGGCCCGAGCTTCGAGGCGATGCGCAAGCACCTTCGCACGTCGAAGTCGCGCCGGCTGCTCGTCGGCGCGATCAACGATCCGAGCGCGCTCGGCGCGCTGCGCGCGTTCCAGGACGCGGGCCGCGCCGAATCGTGCGCGGTGATGGGACAGAACGCATCACCCGAAGGCCGCGCGGAGCTGCGCGAGCCGGGCACGCGCCTCATCGGATCCGTCGCCTACTTTCCGGAGAAATACGGCAGCGAGATTGTGGCGGTGGCGCTCGACATCCTGCACCGCCGCCCCGTGCCGCCCGCGGTGTTCGTGAAGCACCAGCTGGTCACACCCGAGACCGTCGACCACATCTACCCCAACGATCGATTGCTGCAGATGTCGAGTCGATAGAGTCGACCTAGTCGCGATCAGCGAAGAAACGCCTCCGGCAATCCCCCATCGACAGGAATGACGTGCCCCGTCGTCTTCGCGCTCTGGTCGCCGGCCAGCCAGCAGATCGCGTTCGCGCAGTCCTCCGGAAGAATCGGCCGGCGCGTGAGCGTGCGGCGCGCGTAGAATTCGGCGAGCTTGCCCCGCAAGCTCTCCGTCGCTTCTGACTCTTCGAACGGGATCTCGTACTTCTTCAGCGACACCATCACGCGATCGCGCGGGAACATCGCGGAGCCAGCCACGACCGTTGCCGGCGCGATGCCGTTGACCCTGATTTGCTTCGGGCCGAGCCCCATCGCCAGCTCGCGAATCAGGTGATTGATCGCGGCCTTGCTCACGTCGTACGGTTCGCTGCCGTGTTTCGGCACGACGGCGTTCGCGGAGCTCGTCAGGACGATCGACGCCGGGAGTCCCTGCTCGCCCAGGATCCTGGCGGCCTCCTCGGCCAGCACGTAATTGCTCGTCACGTTGACGTGCATCGCCTTCTGCCAGACCTCCTCCGGAGGCGTGCCGGGCTTCGGCGTGGGATAGATCGCGGCGGTGTTGACCACGACGTCGACGCCGCCGAATCGGTCGGCGGTCGCTTTGAACGCGGCGGCCATGCTCTCGCGCGACGCGAGATCGATCGCGGTCGCAAGCACCATCTCTTTCGACGAGACCGCGGCGGCCTCGGCCGCAACTTCCTCCGCCGCTGCCGCGTTCATGTCGGCGACGACGACGTGTCCGCCACGCCGCGCGATCGCGAGCGCGACCTCCCGGCCGATCCCGCTTGCGCCGCCGACGATCACGACGACCTTCCGGCTGAACTCGCGCTCCGGCGGCATGCGCTGCAGCTTCGCTTCCTCGAGCGCCCAATACTCGATCCGGAACGCTTCCGATCGCGGCAGCGCGACGTAGTTCTCGAAGCTCTTGAACTCCCCCGCCTGCTCGGGCCGGCGCGCCTGCGGCGGCCCGCCTTCGCGCCCCGCCGGCGCTGCGGCGAGACCTGCGCCCAGAGCGTTGGCGCCGGCCATCAC
>DATBJJ010000128.1:0-2545 GCA_036556425.1 Vicinamibacterales bacterium | reverse complement strand
CAAAGCGTATCGCGACGGCGTGCACGTCGCGGCCGCGGCATGCGCGTCCGTAAAGCGCAGTCCCTCTCGCGCGAGACGATCGATGTTCGGCGTCTTGACTGCCTTCGCTCCGTACGCGGACACGTCGCCGTAGCCGAGATCATCGGCGTAAATGAGAACGATGTTCCTGCGCGGCTGCGCTTCTACGACGGAATGGCACAGCGCAACTGAAACGAGGACAAAACCAATGATCTTCATGGACGTTTCCCGCGCGAAGTATACGACTTCGCCCGCGCGCAGCGGCGATCTTGACGCCGCTCCTCCGAGACGTTACCTTGGTCGTTGCGCGTCAGGGCGCACCCGTCCGCCAAGGACTGAGTCCACCTGCTCTCGGGACAATTCTCGGCACGACCTTCTTTCGGCCTGTTGGCGGACTTCAGGCAAGCTTCGGAAGGAGGTCCGTCGTGACTACCGGCTCTCTGCCCTCCCGGCCCAATCTCGATCAGCTCAAACGTCAGGCGAAGGAACTGCTGCGGCGTGAGCCCCATCTCGGCCGGCTGCGAGATGCGCAGCGCGCCCTCGCGCAGCAGTATGGGTTCGCGTCGTGGGACGCGCTGCGAGCGCACGTCGAATCAATCGTGGGGTCCACATCCCGCGCCGGAATCAAACCGAAGGATCTCGAATCGGGCGACGCCCGGCTGATATGGGACACGATCGCCGCCTCGGCGGACGGCGACGCGCCCGCGCTGCGCAAGCTGCTCGAACGGAACGGACAACTCAGTCGCGCGCAGTATTGGTACACGCCAGCGGTACATTTCGCCGTGCGCGAAGGCCACGCGGAAGCCGTGCAAGTGCTGCTCGATGCCGGCGCCGATCCGGAGTGGAATGGATTCCATGACGGCAGCCTCGTCGAGATGGCGCGCGAACGAGGCCACACGCGCGTCGCGCGGCTGCTCGAGCAGGCGCGCGATCGCCGCAATCGAGTCTCGGCGCAGCCGGTCGATCATCCGATTCACGTCGCCGCGGAACACGGCGACCTGACGCAGGTCCGCGCCCTCCTCGATGTCGATCCGAGCCTCGTCGATCGCGGCGATGCCGCAGGCGGCACGCCGCTGCATCGAGCAATCCTCGGCCGCGCCCGTGAGGTCGTGGAGCTGCTCCTCGACCGCGGCGCGGACGTGCACGTGTTTCACGGCGCGGCGCGTGGCCTCCGAGCGGACTTCTGGACCGACGTTCAGGCGATCGATTTCGCGATCTGGGGCGGACGGCGGCGGCGCGGCGACATCAACCTCGCCCTTTTGCTGCTCGCGCGCGGCGCAACACTCGATCTCACGGTCGCTTCGGCGCTCGGCGACGTCGAGCGAGTCAGGCACATCCTGAAAGCCGAACCGGCACGAATCCGCGAGGCACGGCCGAGTGGGAGACGTCCGCTTTCCGCGGCGATCCAATTCGGTCACGACGACATCGCACGTCTGCTATTGGATTCCGGCGCCGATCCGAGCTGGAAAGAGCCTGGCGCACCAAAAGGAATGGCGCTACACGCGGCTGCCAATAGGGGGAACCGTGCGATGGTCGAGCTGCTGCTCGATCGCGGCGCCGATCCCAACGGCACGGTTGAATCGTCCGGCAGCCCGACGTTCATCGCCAGCACGACGGAGATCCGCCGTCTGCTCGTCGAGCGCGGCGGCATCCTCGATCCGTATCTCCACTGGCTGGGCGAAGACGACGAGTTCATGCGCCGCATCGTTGAGAATCCGCAGGCGATCTCTTCGGGTGAAGCGTTCACGACGGCCTGCACGCTCGGCAAGCGCGAGCTGCTGGATCGGCTTCTTCAAGCCGGCATTCGAGTGCCGGAGATCCTCACGGAGTGCCAGACCTATCTGCTCGAGCACACGGACATGCTTCGCACGATGCTCGCGCACGGCATGAGCCCGGACCTCATGAATTGGCAGCGGCAGACGTTGCTGCACTTCCTGTGCGCTCGAGAGGATCCATCCGGCGCGGTTGAGCGCGCAGCCATTTTGCTCGATGCCGGCGCGAACATCTCCGCGCGAGACGACGAGTACCGATCGACGCCGCTCGCTTGGGCGGCGCGCACGAACGCTGTGCAAATGGCGGAGTTTCTGCTCGGGCGCGGCGCGATGACGAATCTCCCGGACGATGACGCGTGGGCCACACCGCTCGCCTGGGCGGAGCGTCGTGGACATGCGGAGCTCGCGGCGATCCTCCGTCGACACGGGGCGGAGCGTTAGTTACTCGCCGCGAATCGCCGCCATCGCGTCGAGCCTCGCCGCGCGGTGACTGATGCGACTAGGCTGGACGATGTCTGCGCCGGACGCTGCGCGACCGCACGATTCGCCGCACCAAGAGCGCCATCACCGTGGCGCCGGCGACCGCGAACGGCAGTGGATTGCTCCGGACGGTATCGGCGATCTGTCTGGCGCGGGTGACCGTGACGTCCATCGCGGTCTGTTTCGCGTCGCTCACGATCCGGCTCGGGCTCAAGCGCGATTGAATCGCATCGATCGTATGGGTCATCTCGGCGCGCGTGTGCTCGATTTGCGCG
>DATBJJ010000127.1:0-30041 GCA_036556425.1 Vicinamibacterales bacterium | reverse complement strand
CCGTGCTTCTGCACCTGCTGCACCGCGTCGGTGATCTCGCCTCCCATCAACGATCCCGCCAGCACCAGCATCGTCACGCGCGGCAGACGCATCACTGCCAGCACCGCCGCCGCGAGCTCGTGCTCGCCGACGAGCGGGATGGTGTCGATGGAGATGCGCTCGCCACGGATGTTGTGGCGGTCCGCCTCGGCGATGGCCCCCATGGCCACCATGCCCACCTGGGCCCCGCCGCCCATCACGATGATGCGCTTGCCGTAGATCTTCGTCAGGGACGGCGTCTCTTCGAGCGAGACGACGCCGGCCACCGCGCGGAGATCCGCTTTTACACGCGCCGCCGCCCCGTCGTCGACGAGGAACTCGAAGTAGATGTCCGGGTGCGGCGCGTTCGCATGAAGATCGATGTGCGTGACGTTTGCGTGATGGTCGGCGAGGACTTTCGTCAGGCCAAACAGCATTCCGGGCTCGTCGACCACGGTGATGAGTACGGCAAGAATGCGTGACGCGATGGCGAAACTCCGAGCGCGAAGACTATCATAGGCGCCGGCCGATGTCGGAGGTGATGACCGCAGACAACTCGCGAGTGCCCCGGCTGTGGACGGTGGCCGCGATCTACGCGGCGCTCACCATCCTGCTCACGTATCCCCTGTCGGTGCAGCCGGCAACGACCGTCGCGTGGTCCGACGCTGATACAGATCTCTTCATGTGGACGCTCGCGTGGGACACGCACGCGTTCACGAGTCAACCGCTCGCCGTCTTCGACGCGAACATCTACCATCCGTACCGCCGAACGCTCGCGTACTCCGAGAACCTGATCGGCAGCGCGTTCTTCGCGGCGCCCGTCTTGTGGCTGACGGGCAACCCCGTGCTCGCGCTGAACGTCGTCGCATTGACCTCGGTCGTGTTGTGCGGACTCGGCGGCTACGTGCTCGCGTACCGCCTCGGCACGAGCGCCGGCGGCGCGTTCATCTGCGGCCTGGTGTTCGCGTTCGCGCCGGCGCGTTTCTTTCGCATCACGCAGATCCACCTCACGACCGTGCAATGGATCCCGTTCGCGCTCGCCTCGCTGCACGCGTATCTCGATCGCGGCCGGCCCCGGGATCTCCGTGCCGCGGTGCTCTTCTTCTCGCTGCAAACGCTCGCCAGCGGACACGGCGCCGTCTTCCTCGTTGTGGCGATCGCGGCGCTCGTCGTCTACCGCGTCGCCCTTGGCGCGCCGGTCGCCGCGGCGAGGCGCATTCGCGATCTCGGGTGGCAGGGTGCCGCCCTCCTCGCGCCGAGCGTGCTGATCCTCCTTCCCTATCGCGCGGTGCAGATCGAGATGGGCCTGCGGCGAACACTCGGCGATACTGCGCCCGCGCCGCAGAGCTTTCTCGCGTCGCCGACGCATTTCCAGACATTTCTGCTCTCGTTCGTGCCCGGCGCGCAAGTGATGGAGCGCGCGAGCGCGCTGCTCTTTCCGGGATTCTTGACCGTTCTCCTCGCCGCGCTCGTGTTCGTGCGCGATCGCTCCTCGATGAGGCGTGAGTGGATCTTCTATGTGCTGCTCACAGTGGTGAGCGTGTTGTTGGCGGCCGGTCCGCTCTGGCCGTACGTCTACTGGCTGCCGGGCTTCAACTTCATTCGCGGTCCTTCGCGATTCATGATCCTCGCGATGGTCGGGCTCTCGGTCCTTGCCGCGATGGGATTCGAGCGGCTCCAATCGATGGTCTCGCCGCGGCGTCGAGTCGTGGTCCTGGGCATCGTGTCCACGCTGCTCGTCGGCGAGTTCATCGCGATTCCTTTTCGAACGGTGCCGTACGCCGTATCGCTTCCCGCGGCAGATCGCTGGCTGAACGGCCAGCCGAAGCCGTTCGTCGTCGCCGAGGTGCCGGTGCAGCCGCTCGATCGATATCAGACGGCCTACATGCTTCACTCGACAGCGCACTGGCAGAAAACCGTTCACGGCTACAGCGGCATGCGGCCGCCGTTGCACGAGAAGCTCTATTCCCAGATGCGCCGCTTCCCCGACGACGAGAGCATTCGTGCTCTTGCGGAGTTGGGCGTGACCTACGTCGTCGTCCACATCAGCGAGTATCACGAAGCGGGTGAATGGGAGGACGTCGAGCGCCGGTTCTCGGGCTATGGCAATCGGTTGACGATGGAGTTTCAGGATCGAACGGCGCGCGTGTACCGGTTGGTGCGGTAGATCAGAGCCAACCCGACCTTCTGAATCCCACGTACAACGAAACGCACGCGCCGATCATCACCGTCATGACGAGCGGATAGCCGAAGCGCCAATGGAGCTCGGGGATCGTATCGAAGTTCATCCCATAGACGCCGGCAATCATCGTGGGCACGGCGATGATGGCGGCCCATGCGGCGAGGCGCTTCGTGTGCTCCGTCTGCGCGACGGAAACCAGTGAGAGGTTCGCCTCGAGCGCCGTCGTCAGGAGCTCGCGCACGTTGTCGATCATCTCGTTGATCCGCACGACGTGATCGTAGACGTCGCGAAAGTACGGCCGCGTGTCGTCCGGGATCAAGCTGATATCGAAGCGCATCAGACGGCTGCAGACGTCGACGAGCGGCGACGCCGCGCGCTTGAGCGCGAGCATATCGCGCTTCAGCCGATAGATGCGGCCCGTCGTGTTGCGATCGAAATGCTCGCCGAAGATCTCCTCCTCCAGCGTCTCGAGCTGCTCCTCGAGCGCCTCCACGATCGGCAGGTACTGATCGACGATGAAGTCCATCAGCGCATAGAGAACGAAGCCTGGTCCCTTCGTCAGGAGATGCGGCGTGGCCTCGCATCGCGCGCGCAGCCCGATGTGGGACTTCATCGATCCGTGGCGGACCGAGACGATATAGCGCTCGCCGACGAAGACGTGCGTCTCGCCGAACTCGAGACCGATGCCGCCAGGAAGGAGCTGCGCCGTCCGCAGCACGACGAAGAGCGAGCCGTCGTAGACCTCGAGCTTCGGGCGCTGGTGCGCGGTGAGGGCGTCCTCGATCGCGAGATCGTGGAGCCCGAACTCCTTCTGGACTTCGCGCAACACTTCAGCGCTGGGCTCGTTCAGCCCAATCCAGACGAAGCGATCCGTGTGTTGCAGAGTTTCGTGAATGCCGCGGATGGGGAGATCGGCGACGCGCTGCCCCGCCGAATACGCCACGCAGTTGATGACGCCCTTGGGATGGACCTCGTCTATCGGCTTTCGACCGGGCTCTCCATACTCGACGTCTGCCGCGGAACGGGCGTCCATGCGCTCGACATTATCGCAGGTTCAGTGAGCGCCGAACCGCCGCGCTGCAGCGCGATCGTCAACATTCCCAGCGCCGCGACGGCCAGGATATCGGCTGAGCCGTGATCGCCTGCAATGCGCAGGACAACGGATGTGATGCCGACGATGATGGGACCGACGCGCGACGACATGGGGAGCCTCCGCGTCTGGCGCTATGGCAACGACCTTGCCGGTTTTCATTCGAGGAATTCACGAATGTTTCGAAGGACAGGGAGGAAAAAGGCGGCGTGAGAGGTGACTAAATGTAGCGCGGCCATTCACAACGGTGCACGAGAATACAGTCTGGACTCGCGCCGAAGACGGCGATAGCCTTGGTCTTTCCGGTCATGGATTTCAGGCTCCCGCGGCGGTCGCGGATCTCCATCGTCGCTCCCGCGCTCACGACACTCTTCTGGCTCTCGCCGGCGCTTGCCGCGCAGACGCCGCTGTCGCAGGGGCAGACGCTTTCGGTGCGATCGATCGCGATTGCAGCGATCGGGAACGATGCCGTCGTCACGATCGAAGCGGACGGGCCGCTGCCGACTCCAACCGTCGGCGCGATCGATGGACCGCCGCGCATCTTTCTGGATTTCGCCGGCGTGCGAACGAAGGCGCCAGCCGCCACGCCGAGCAGCGATCCACGCATTCGCCGCGTCCGCGTAGCGCTGCACAGCCTTCAACCGCTGGTGACGCGCGTCGTCGTCGACCTCGCGGCGCTGCAGCCGCACCGGATTCAGCAAGGCCCGAATCAGGTCAAGGTGTTCATCGGCGGAGCGTCTGCACCGGCCCCTGTCGCGCCGCCGCCCGTCGCGCCGCCACGCGTCGCGGCACCACCCGTTTCGTCACCACGATCGGCGTCGGCACGGGCCGCGCCGGCGCCTGTAGCGACGACATCCGCGCCTGCTGCGACGAGGTCCGCCGCGGACAGCATTCCTCCGGTGCCACCGCTGCCCGATCCGCCGCTGCCAGCGGTCGCTCCAGCTCCGGGCACTTCTGCGCCGGCTGTCGCGCCTTCCGCGCCTCCGCCGGCTGCACCTGCGCCATCAACGGTGCCGGTCACATCGTACAAACCGCTTCCGATCCCACCGTCGCTGCGGGAGATCGAGAAGTACCGAACGCAGGTGCTTGGAACGCTCGAGCGGTATCGCCTGCAATTGCCCGTGCTCCAGATGATCGAGGACCGCGAGCCGCGGACGACGCAGCAGATGGAGCTGGCTTTGCTGGAAATCGATCGCTTGCGGCAGGAGTTGACGGCGATCAAGCCGCCCGACACGCTCCGCGTGCAGCACGATTTGCTGCTTCAGTCCGCGCGATTGGCGGCAATGGCGATTCGTCTTCGCGGGGAAGCGCTGCAGAGCGGCGACAGCACCGTCATGCGCAACGCAACGTCGGCGTCCGCGGGCGCGGTGATGATGTTCGAGCGCGCGTGCGCCGACGTGGGCTGCCTGAACGATCGGCGGCCGTAGGATTCGGCCGCTTCTCCTGGTTTAGTTTCCGCCTCCGGTCACAATGACGATTCGCGTGTTGCGCGGCGCTGCCGGCATCGTCGTCGACGGCTGCGTGACCGTCAACGTCGCCGTCCCAATCTGAATCGTGCCTGTGCGCGTGCTTCCAGTCGTGTTCGTCGTCACGCTGAAGCTCATCGGGCCCGATCCAGTGTCAGCCGTGTTCGTCGTGATCCATGTCGCGGTGGTCGTCGCGACCCACGTGCAGGCGGATCCCGTGCTGACATACGAACTGCTCGAGCTCGCCACCGCGGACATCGTGCGCGACGTCGGGTTCAACGTGTAATTGCAGTTGGTCCCGGACTGCGTCACGGTGAACGTCCGGCCCGCAACCGTCAACGTTCCCGTCCGCTGGGTCGACACGTTCGTCGGATCGACACGGAAGGCGACAGGGCCGGTCCCCGTGCCGTTCACGCCGCCGATGATCGAAATCCACGAGACGTTGCTGGCGGCGGTCCACGAGCACGCCGCGGTCGTAGTCACGACCGTCGATCCCGTGCCGCCGTTTGCCGGTGTCGTCAGGCTCGTCGGCGCGATCGAGAACGAACAGCTCGCGGCCGCCTGGTTCACCGTGAACGTCTGGCCCCCGATCGTCAGCGTTCCGCTGCGCGGCTGCGTGTCCGTGTTCGCGGCGGCGCTGTAGTTGACCGTGCCGTTGCCGCTGCCGCTCGCGCCGCTCGTGATCGTCAGCCAGCTCGTGTCGCTGCTGCTCGCGGTCCACGCGCACCCGGTGGGTCCGTTCACGCTCGTCGAGCCGGTGCCGCCGGTCGCCACGACCGATTGGCTCACGGGCGACAGCGAGAACGTGCACGAGGCCGCGGCCTGCGAGACCGTGTAGGTCTGCCCCGCGATCGTGACCGTTCCGGATCGCGGCGTCGCGCTCGAGTTCGCCGCGATGTTGAACGTCGTCGTTCCGTTGCCGTTGCCGCTCGTGCCGCCGGTCAACGTGATCCAGGCGGCGTTGCTCGATGCGTTCCACGCGCAACCCGTCAACGTCGTCACCGACGATGAACCGGTCGCCGCGCCCGCGCCGACGGATTGATTGTTCGGCGAGATCGAATACGTGCAGGTTGCCGCGGACTGCGTGACCGTGAACGTCTGCCCGGCGATGGTCATCGTGCCGCTGCGCTGCGACGCCGTCGGGTTCGCCCCGATGTCGAACGTCACCGCCCCATCGCCGTTGCCGCTCGCGGGACCCGAGAACGTCAACCACGCGGCGTTGCTCGTCGCAGACCACGCGCATCCGTCCGGCGCCGTGATCGACGACGATCCGCTCGCCGCGCCGGCGCCCGCCAGTTGGCTCGCGGGCGAGATCGCATACGTGCACGGCGCCGCGGACTGCGTGACGGTGAACGTCTGGCCGCCAATCGTCAACGTCGCGATGCGTTGTGATGCGTTCGGGTTCGCGGCGACGGTGAAGGTCGTCGTGCCGTTGCCGCTGCCGCTCGAGCCGCCCGTGATCGCCAACCACGGATCGCTGCTCGCGGCCGTCCACGCGCACCCGCCCGGCGCCGTCACGTTCGTCGATCCCGCGCCGCCGCCGGCGACGACGGTTTGACTCACGGGCGACAGCGAGAACGTGCAGCCCGCGGCCGCCTGCGACACCGTGTAGGTCTGGCCCGCGATCGTGAGCGTGCCGCTGCGCGGCGTCGTGGTCGAGTTCGCCGCGATATTGAACGTCGTCGATCCGTTGCCGTTGCCGCTCGCGCCGCCGCTAATCGTGATCCATCCGGCATTGCTCGTCGCGGACCACGCGCAGCCCGTCAGCGTCGTGACCGCGGCCGATCCCGTGGCCGCCCCAGCGTTGACCGACTGACTCGAGGGCGAGATCGAATACGTGCAGGGCGCTGCGCCCTGCGTCACCGTGAACGTCTGGCCGGCGATCGTCAGCGTGCCCGTGCGCTGCGATGCGTTTGGATTCGCGGCGATGTTGAAGTTGGCAGTGCCGTTGCCATTGCCCGTCGTCGCGCCCGACAGCGTCAGCCACGCGGCGTTGCTCGTCGCGGACCACGCGCATCCTGTCGGCGCCGTAATTGAAGACGAGCCCGTCGTAGCTCCCGAGGTGACCGTTTGGCTCGACGGTGTGATCGCATACGTGCACGGCGCGGCCGCTTGCGTGACCGTGAAGATCTGCCCGGCGATCGTCAGCGTGCCGGTGCGCTGCGACACGTTCGGGTTCGCCGCGATGTTGAACGTCGTCGATCCGTTGCCGCTGCCGGTCGCGCCGCCGCTGATCGTGATCCACGCGGCGTTGCTCGATGCCGACCACGCGCAGCCGGTCGGCGACGTGACCGTCGACGACCCGGTCGTCGCTGCCGCGCCGGGGGACTGACTCGAGGGCGAGATCGAGTACGTGCAGGGCGCCGCGGCCTGTGTGACCGTGTACGTCTGCCCCGCGATCGTCAGCGTGCCGGTGCGCTGCGAGCCGTTGGGGTTCGCGCCGATGCTGAAATTCGTCGAGCCGTTGCCATTGCCGGTGGCGCCGCTGGTCACGGTGATCCACGCCGCGTTGCTCGTCGCGGACCACGTGCAGCCCGTCGGCGTCGTGACGGCGGAAGAGCCCGTCGTCGCGCCCGCGCCTGCCGACTGACCGGCTGGCGAGATCGAGTACGTGCACGCCGCTGCGGCCTGCGTGACGGTGAACGTCTGGCCGGCAATCGTCAGCGTTCCCGAGCGTTGACTCGCCGTCGGATTCGCCGCGATGTTGAACGAGGCCGTCCCGCTTCCATCGCCGCTCGTCGCGCCAACCAACGTCAACCACGATGCGTTGCTCGTCGCGGTCCACGTACAGCCGGTGACGCCCGTGATCGTCGCCGACGTCGAACCTCCCGCTGCGCTCGCCGAGAACGCCGTCGGCGCGACCGTGAACGAGCAGGGCGCGCCCGCTTGCGTGACGGTGAAGATCTGTCCGGCGATCGTCAGCGATCCCACGCGCTGGTTCGTCGTCGTGTTGGCCGCAACGCTGTACGGCACCGTGGCGCTGCCCATGCCGCTCGTCGTGCCGGTCAGCGTGAGCCACGCGCTGTTGCTGACCGCGGTCCACGAACATCCGGTCGTCGCCGTCAACGCGACGGTGCCCGTCGTCGCCGCGTTCGTCACCGTTCGGCCGGTCGGCGAGATCGACGGCGGCGAACAGGCAGGAGAGAACGAGAAGCCATTCGACGCGGTGCTCGCGGTCATGCCGCCCGGCCCGACGGCGTTGACGCGCGCCTCGAACATCAGACCGGGCGTCGGAAGGTTGGTCAGCAGCGGCAGAAAATCAACGCGGATGACGTTGCCCGCGCCGGGCGTCGGCTTTCCAAGATTGACGGTGTCGAACGGTATCGACGATCCCACTGGAAAGATCGTCAGCGTGTAGCTGCTGACGAGCGCGATCCCGGTCGGCGACGTCGCGTTGTGATCGGGCGAAGCGTTGAACTCGACGTAGCGGGGATCGAGGACGGTTTGCGCGGAAAGCGCGATCATCGACATCACCACGATCGTTGCGATCAGCAGGTGATGCGCGGCGCGAATGATTCTGTCTCGATACATGCCGGGCCCTCGGGTCCTCGAGCGTCGGGGAAAGCGTCGCAGGGTGGGAGCCCGACCGCGCCCGTGCACAAACTGCGCCGCGGGCGCGCGTCAACGTAAATGGTTGACGGTGTTGAGCAAACGAGCGTCGACCTCAGCCGCGCTGCCGACCCCTTCCAGCAGCTTTGTGAGCCCGCGCGCAGTTTTGTGGTTCGACGGGAACGGCTGGGTTGGTGCGAATCAGTGCAGCCCGGACGGCGGCTGCGACAAACCAAGAAGACGCGGACCATCGGCGCCGGCGAACGCGCGCTCCGCGTGCGCTTGCTTCTCGCGCATGCGTTCGACAATCGCGCGGAATCGGGGGGCGCCGTCGATCGCGCGCAGCATCGGATTCGTCTCGAGCGCGCGAACGGCGTGAAGCCCCGTGTCGACGACGCGCTCGAGCAGATCGAGCGCGCGATCGAAGTCCTTCAGGTACGCGCAGACGGCCGCCCAGTAGTAATACCCCTCCGGATCGGAGAAGGCCGGATACGCCATCAATCGATCGTAGCCCGCGCGAACCGGCTCTGGGTCGTTCCTGGCGAGCCCGCCGTATCCGTTGACCAGGAGCATCAGATGATCGTCCGCGAACGTGCGCGTGAGCGCGGTCTGTTGCATGGCAATGACCGCGTCGGGCCTGCCCAGACATAGGAGCGCCGCCATGCTCAGATATCGCGAATCGTCGGCGTCCGTCTCGATCACGCGCTCGAACTCGCCGAGCATGAAGAACGTGTGCGCGACGCTGGTGCGGATCGCGGGATCGAGGCGCTTCGCGCGGTGATACGCCGAAATCGATGCGTCGAGCAGACCGGCGTAGCGGCATGCGTGCACGAGCCCGGCGTACAACTCGGGATCGCTCGCGTTGCCGCGGACGCGGCCGAGCAGCCGGATGACCGCTTCCAACGCGCGGCCCGCGTCGACCTCCGCGTACGTGTAGAGATTGTGCGCGAGCGACAGATCGGGATTGATGCGGAACGCGCGCTGAAACGCTTCTTCGGCCTGCCGGGTGTATTCGTTGGCTTCCGGCCCGATGCCGTACTTCCCCATCACGCGCAGGCAGCGTCCCATACGAGCCCAGGCTGGCGCATACGAAGGGTCCCCTTCGACGGCTTGCTGATACGCGTCGCGCGCGAGCTGCCACTGCGTTGGGACGTTGCTCAACCGGTTCGCGCGAAGGTAGTGCGCGTACGCGTCCGCGTTCGACGGCACGTCGCGGCGCAGCATTCGCTGCTCGCGGCTCGACAGCGGCAGCGCGAGCACTTCGACGATCGCCGAGCACACGGCATCCTGAATCTGGAACATCTCCTCGAGCGGTACCTGGAACGCGTGCGACCACAGCACGGTGCCGTTCGGCACTTCGACGAGCTGCACGCCGATCCGGATCTGCCCTCCGGCCTGCAGCAGCGAACCCGTCACGATCGCGTCGACCCCGGCGTCGGCGGCAACCGCGCGAAGGTCCAGCGGCTCCGACGAGTACCGCGCGGCCGCGAGGCTCGAGCGGACGACGAGCGATTCGAGGCCGGCAAGCGAGACGGTGATCGCGTCCGGCAGGCTGAACGCGAGAAAATCGGTCGCCGGATCCTGACGGAGAATCTTGAACGGCAGGACCATCAGTCGCGTCGTCGCGCGCGCCACGACGCTGCCGCTCAGATCGCCGCGCTTCAGGCATCCGCGAAGATCGCGCGACATCTCCTCCGCGCTCTGATAGCGCTCCTTCGGTGACTTCATCATCGCGCGCTGAATCACGCGATCCGCGTCGACGATCGCGATCGAGCCGACGAGCGCGGGCGGCTGCTCGTGCAGCACCGCGTGCAGCGAATCGACCGGCGACGTTCCCGGAAACGCGGGACGGCCGCTCAACATTTCAAAGAGGAGCGTGCCGACCGCGAAGAGATCGGTGCGCGCGTCGATCTCTTCGCCGCGCGCCTGTTCGGGCGCCATGTAGCGCGGCGTCCCGAGCAGAATCCCGGGCATCGTCAGCGCGGTATCCTCGACCGTCACTGCGAACGGACGCGCGAGCCCGAAATCCAGCAGCTTTACGCCGTGCTCGGACAGGAAGACATTCGATGGCTTCAGATCGCGATGAACGATCGAGCGCTTGTGCAGCGCGTCCAGCGCTGACAGTACAGCGATGGCGGTCGCGATCGCATCCGGCGGGGACAACGGGCCTTCCTCGAGACGATCGGCGAGGGATCGCCCGTCGAGCAGCTCCATCGCAAAAAACGGATCGCCTTCGTGATCGCCAATCTCGAAGAGCTGACAGATGTGGGGATGGTTGACCGCCGCCGCGGCGCGCGCCTCTCGCACGAAGCGATCGCGCACCTGTGGATCCGAAGAAGGCAACAGCGTCTTGATCGCCACGGTGCGGTGAAGCATCTCGTCCACCGCCTCGTACACGATGCCCATCCCGCCGCGCCCGATCTGCCGGACGATGCGATAGTGCCCTATGCGCTCCGGCATATGAGGTGAGCGACCGCGCGGCTACGGCAGACGGGTCACCATCGCTTCGGTGACCGCGTGGAGGGTGTAGGAAAGATCCGCCAGCCAGACCACGACGGGCGCGGCCGATCCGGCAAGCGCCATCACCAACCAGATTCGTCCGCGCGGAGCGCGCGGCAGATCGCCGTCCACGAGACGGCGGATCCGCGACTCGAGCAGCGTCGGGACGTGGAACGCGCTCCACGCCGGCGGCGGCACGATCATCGGACCACGGTATGTCAGCCTGGCGACCTTCACGAGCGCGGACGCGAGGAGCATCGCGCGCTGCCGATCGCCATCGACCGCCGCGCTGTCGGCCAGACACTCAGCTTCGGCTTCCCATTTCCTCTCGAGAGCCTGGGCGACGCCGAGCAATCCAAACACATCGGGCGCGCAGTACATCAGAAACCGCTTGACGTTGTCCCGCGATCGCCGGTGCGCCATCTCGTGCGAGATCGCCACGTCGAGCTCCGCCGCGCTCAGCGCATGGAGCGCATCGCGTCCGATCAACACGTTCGTTCTGACGATCCCCGCGAGTGAAATGCCGGGAAGACCCGGCAGCGCGAGCGTGCCGTCGTCGAGCCGCGTCGCGATCCGCCGCGCGGCCTGAAGCAGACGACGGCCCAGCCAGATCGTGTGCGCGGCGCGCCAGAGGCTGCGCGCCACGATCGCGGCGCCCGCAACCGCAAGCATGCCGAGCACGAGGCCGAACGATTCCTCCACTTCGCGCTCTTCGAATCGCAGATGCGCTGGAAGAAAGAACGCATACACGAAGAACGTGGAGGCCACCGCGGGAAGGAACCGAATCGAGAGGAGCACCGACGCGCTCGTCGTGCCGCGCGCGAGCGCCGCGCGTCCGAGCGCCCATGCCACGATCGTCGACGCGACGTTCATCGCGCCGAACCACGCGAGGCAGAGCACCACGCTCGAGAAGACGAGCCTCATTCCTGATCCTTCTTCATGCGCTGCCGCTTGTCGCGCACGAGGCGCTCGAGCTCGTCGAGCAGCTTGTCGTCGCAATCGCCGACGGCGTCCACGAGGTTCGAGAGAAAGGGCCGCGTCGCCTGCGCGCCGTGCGACAACATGCCGTCGAGCAGCCCGGTCGTCATCGAGGCTTCGAGCTCGTGCCGTTGGATCGCCGCGGTGTACACGAACGCGCGTCCTTCGCGCCGGCGCAGGACGAGACCTTTCTTGTACAAACGATCGAGCGTCGTCATCACCGTCGTGTAGGCGAACGGCCGCGACAATCGCGCGCGGACGTCCCGCACCGCGAGGTCGCCGCCCTCCCACATCGTGTCCATGATGGCTCGCTCGAGGTGGCCGAGCGCCGTCCGCAGCGGATCGCGAGCGCCTCGCAGCCAGGCGGTCCGGAGGCCTTTCAACATGCGCGCTAAGTATTACACATCAGGCGGGCGCCGGCTGAGCGGCGCGATCTTCGGCGCGTTCGTTCCAGACGTCGGATTCCATGATCGCGCGGATTGCCGGCTCCAGCCGCGCCGCGCGAATGAGCTCGATCGTCGGGTCGACGAACCCCCATTCGCGGACGTCGATCGAAAAACTGAATCGCGAAATGAGCGGACCGCGCGTGAAAGCGAGATCGGTGTCGGGCGGCTCCGGCGTGTTCGCGCGCTGCAGGAGCGTCTCGAGCACCCACGACGGCACGTTCGATCGATACCCCGGATACACGTAGTTGAAGGTGAGCAACTGCACGAGGAGCAGCGGCCAGTTCGGCCCCGTTCGCGTGACGAGGCGATCCCAGTCGATCGTCTCGCCGAGACACAGGATCAAATGGACGACGTCGGACATGTCGTGGCGATGGCGTTCGTTGATGAACAGCCTGTGCCAGATGAGCTCCTCGGCGGGCGCGATGCGCACCGGCGCCGCGGCGAGGATCCCAGGACGGCTGTGGCGTATCCATTCCTCGTCGATGCGCGCGACGCCGTTGCCCATGCCGTAGATCAAGTCGACGTAGATGTCACCGTCGGTCGCCTTGGCGAGCCAGTGCGCGTCCTCGAGCCGCGTCACGAATCCCTGGTCGCGGAGCACGCGCGCGGCGTCCAGAATTGTCGACGGCTCGAAGAACAGGTCGAGGTCCTTGGTCTTTCGGTAAATCCCCGTGTGTTCGTAGATGGCGTACGCGCCCGCTACAACATATGGAATTCCTGCGCGGTTGATGGCTTCGAGGGCGCGGCGATAGACGGCGCGCTCCCCGTCGGGGATCCAGAAGTCACCGTGGGTGAGGGACTTTCGCTCCTCAGGCGTCAGGCGGCGCGGGCGGTGGACGTTTTGTGGGCTCATCAACGTCAGCAATAGCCCGCCGACACCTTGCGGGGCCACCTCAGCCCTCAGCAACCTCCTTGCCAGACCGCTCGGCCCACGAAAAACGGCCCGAGCCGATCGAGGTAGAGCGAGGTCTGTTGGGTCTTGCGCATCGCTTGCACGATCGCGGACAGCGGAAAGAGGTCCTTTCCTATCAGACCGATCACGAAGTCATTGTCGTCGCGATCCAGCCCGTGGCACGCGAGGCGGACGTCATGTACTAGATCAGCGGCGCCGAACGTCATCCCGATCGCGCCGTGCTCCGCGAGGATCGTTCGCTGCTCTTCCGCCGAGAGCTGTGAGAACTGTCCGCTTCGCCGCAGCGGGTACCACACCGCCCACCGCCAGTCCTTGTTGAGCACGGTTCGCCGCGGGCGCTCGATCAGCGTCTCGTGCAGGTCGGGCTCGTATCCAAGCGAGTACGTGCGGCCGAACATCGAGTACTGCGGCTTGATCGTCAAGCCCGCGAAGGGACCGGACGTCAGCAGCGGACGCACGGCGTCGAGAAAGTACGCCGGGTCCGCCGCGACGGAGAGCACAGCGATACCTTGAGGATCGTTGAGATCTTCGTAGACCGCCCCGGCCAGCGCGGCGGCCGACACATGGTTCGTGGCGGCCGCGGCATCGCGGCAGCCGCCAAACGCGACGAGCTGCATGAACAGCCGCTCGTTCGATCGCTGCGGCTCGCCGTGCTTGAGCCCGCCCTTCTCGCTGAGGTCTGGCGGCTCCATGCGCGCCCGTCCCCTTGCCGCCGGTTCCGAGATCGTGTGTTCGCTCATGGCGGTGCCCTACGCCGTCGTCGTCGGCGGCGCCTGATGCGAGCGCGTGTGGAATCCCGCGGCCTCGAGCTCGTGACGCACGTCGGTGAATACCGCCGCGGCCTCCGGCGGGACCGGAAGTCCTCCCCGGCTCAGCAGCCGATCGACGTTGAACATACGGAAGCGAATCGCTTCGATGTGAAACGCGGCGATGGCCCGCGTCAACGCCTCGCATTCGCTCACGAGGGATTCGAGCTGCGCCGTCTGCGGCGACGCGCGAAACAGCGCGAGGAGCCGTTCGGCGTGGCGCTGCGCGCTCTGACGATGATCGTTCGACATGACAGTCCTCAGCGTATTTCGTGTCACGCGCAGAATCAACACGCGTGCTGTGCTTCCGCTGTGATTCCGTGGCTTCCGGCTTCAGCCGGAAGTTCCCGACCACAACCACGCAGCGCCGCGCACGCCGCTCGAGTCGCCGTGCTTCGCGCGCACGAGCGTCGTGACGACGGCGTCCGAGAACACGAACTCGGTCCACAGCCGGGGCACGTGCTGATAGAGACGCTCGATGTTCGAGAGGCCGCCGCCGAGCACGATGGCGTCGGGATCGAGCACATTGATCACGGACGCGAGGGCGCGCGCGAGACGCCGCTCGTAGCGCTCGACCGTCGCGCGCGCGGCGGCGTCGCCGTTCGCCGACGCCCGGACGATGTCCGCGGGATCGAGAGATGCGCCGGTGACGCGGGCGTGATCGCGCGCGAGGCCGGGGCCGGAGAGGAACGTCTCGATGCAGCCATGCCGTCCGCAGTAACACGGCGGCCCCGGCAGTTCGTCGCGATCCGGCCACGGCAGCGCGTTGTGACCCCACTCACCGGCGATCGCATTCGCTCCGGTCACGACGCGGCCCTCGATCACGATGCCGCCGCCAACGCCCGTCCCGAGTATCACGCCGAAGACGATCGGTAGACGCGCGGCGGCGCCATCGGTCGCTTCGGACAGCGCAAAACAGTTCGCGTCATTTGCGAGCCGCACCGGACGGCCCAGACACGACGCGAGATCCTCCGAGAGCCGACGTCCGTTCAACCACGTGGAGTTGGCGTTCTTGACGAGGCCGGTCGCGGGGGAGACGACGCCCGGCATCCCGATGCCGACAGACGATCGGCCGACGACCGCTTCGGCGCGATCGACGAGCGACTTCACCGCCTCGATCGTCTGGTCATAGTCGCCGCGCGGCGTGGCAACGCGGTGCCGAAAGCGCTCCTGGCCGTCCGCGTCGAGCGCGATGGCTTCGATCTTCGTCCCACCGAGATCAATGCCTATGCGCATCGAAGGGCGGGATCGAGTATGCGCAGCACGTCGTCGACCGGCGTGAGGCGATCGATCACGTCGACATCGGCGCCGGCGCCATCGGCGTCAGGAACCGGCCGGCCCGTGCGATTGAACCAGATGGCGCGCACGCCGGCGGCGCGCGCGCCTTCGACGTCCGCCGCCCACGAATCGCCGATCATCACGGCGTCGCGCGCCTCGCATCCGAGGCGCCCGAGGGCGACCTCGAAGATCCGTGGATCGGGCTTCGTGAAGCCTGCCTCTTCGGAGACGACGAGCGCGTCGATGTACGGATCGAAGCCGCAGAGCCTGACCTTCGCTCGCTGCTCCTCGAGAATGTTGTTGGAGACCACGCCGATGCGCACGCGCGGCTTGAGCGCGGCGAGCAGATCGCGCGCGCCCTCGATTGGACGGCGCGCCTCCAGATATGCGGCCCGATACGTCGACGCCGTGTACGCCACGTGATCGTCGCTCGCGTCGACGCCGGCGTTCGCGAACAGTTGGCGGAAGCGCCGCAGCCTCGCTTCGTCGATCCCCATCGCTCCCGCGAGCACGCGTTGATGCAGCGCCTCGAGGCAGCGCACGTGCGCCTCCTCGAACGCGTCGAACGGACCCGACGCGAAGCAGTCGTGCATCGCGTGCACGCGCGTCAGCGCGGCGCGCGCGGCGTGCGCGTGATCGAAGAGCGTGTCGTCGAGATCGAAAAGGACGGCGGCGGGCGTTCGCAGGGCCTGCACACGTTCATTATAAAGAGGGCGCGCATGATAGACTGACGGGGTGTCCGCGCCGGCAGTCATCATTGCAGCCTTGAACCTGACGCCCTCGCTCTGCGAGCGTCTCGGTGACGAAGGCGAACTTCTCACTTTTGCCGATACCGAGCCGATCCAGGCGCTGCAGACGATCCTCGAGCAGCACCCGCGACTGATCGTGCTCGAGCGCCTCTTCGCCGCGACGCCGCGCGGCGCGGCGTTGATCAATCGCATCAAGAACGATCCGCAGGTCTCGCAGGCGGAGATTCGCGTCATGTCCCACACGGGCGACTACACGCGCGTCGTCTCGCGTGGCTCGGGCGCCGCGGAGCCTGCAGCGGAAGTCGCCGTGGCCGCGCCCGCGTCCGCCTTCAGCGCGGAGCCGAGCACGTACGACGGGTCGGTCGCGACCGCGGAGCCGCCGCGCCAGCTCGATTGGCACGGCACGCGCCGCGCCGCGCGCTATCGGATCCGCCAGGGCGTCGAGATTCAACTCGATGGCAATCCGGCGAGCCTCGTCGATCTGTCGGTGATGGGCGCGCAAGTGATCTCGGCGACGATTCTGCGGCCGAACCAGCGCGTTCGCATCAGCGTGCCGACCGACGAGTTCGTCATGCGCTTTCGCGGCGCGGTCGCGTGGGCGAAGTTCGAGCTGCCCAAGCCGACCGAGCCACCCCGCTATCGCGCGGGCGTCGAGTTCGCCGACGCCGATCCCACGGCGATGGATGATTACTGCTCGAAGCACAAGCTCTAGGTGGATTCGATCTTCCGGCGCGTGGCTTCAGCTTCCGCCGGAAGTCCTCATCGAATCGCGAGCGGCATCCTGAGCACGCCGTCGCGCAGGATAGTTTCTTCGCGGCCGGATCCAGTTGACACGATCGCGGCGGGCACGCCCGTGATCTCTTCGAGCCGCGCGATGTAGGCGCGCGCCTCACGAGGCAATTCGTCGTACGTCGTGCGGCCCTGCGTGGGCGCGCTCCAGCCTGGAAGCGTTTCGTAGATCGGCTCGCACGACGCGAGCTGCGCGACGTCGCCAGGCATATCCGTCAGCGTCGCGCCGTTGCAGCGATACGCCGTGCACACCTGCAGTTCCGGCAGACCGTCGAGCACGTCGAGCTTCGTCAATGCGAGGGCGTCGAGGCCATTCACGCGGACCGCGTATCGCACCGCGACCGCGTCGTACCATCCGCACCGGCGCGGACGCCCCGTCACGGCGCCGAACTCCTTCCCCGTCTCGCGAAGGCGATCGCCGATCGGTCCGGTGAGCTCAGTCGGCAGCGGCCCTTCGCCGACGCGCGTCGTGTACGCCTTCGCGACGCCGAGCACCGTGTCGATCGCGCGCGGCCCGACACCCAGGCCGGTGCACACGCCGCCGATCGTCGCGTTCGACGACGTGACGTACGGATACGTGCCGTGATCGATGTCGAGCAGCGTGCCTTGCGCGCCTTCGAACATCACCGCGCGGCCTGTCTGCCGCGCGCGCGCGAGGTAGACCGACACGTCGCTCACCCACGGCGACATCCGCTTCCACGCGCGCAGCAATCCGTCCAGCACTTCCTTCCAGTCCATCGTCGACTCGGGAATGAGGCGATTGCGCGCGGCGACGTTGTGCTGCACCGCTTCCGCGAGCGCGTCCGGATTCGCGAGGTCGCCCACGCGAATGCCCCGCCGCGCGACCTTGTCCTCGTACGCCGGACCGATCCCCCGCGACGTCGTGCCGATGCGCCGCTCGCCGCGGCGCGCTTCGCTCAGGAGATCCAGATCGCTGTGATACGGCAGGATGAGGTGCGCCTTGTCGCTGATGCGCAGGCGGTCGCCGATCTCGATCCCGGCGCGCGCAAGCTCGTCGATCTCGGCGAAGAGCGCCGTCGGATCGACGACGACGCCGTTGCCGATGAGGCACGTGATCCCAGGATGGAGAATCCCGGACGGCAGCAGCCGCAGCACGAACTTGCGGCCGTTCGCATACACGGTATGCCCGGCGTTGTGTCCGCCTTGATAGCGGGCGACGATGGAGAAATTCGGCGTGAGCAGATCGACGATCTTGCCTTTGCCTTCGTCACCCCACTGCGCGCCGAGTACCGCTAGATTCATGGCTGAAGTATTCTACCTTCATCCATTATTCAGGAACCGTCTCAAATGATCCGTCTCGAATGATCGTTCCCACATGATCCTCCTCAACGGTGATCGCTTGACGCTCGACGAGCTCCTGTCGATTGCCGACGCGTACGAACCCGTTGGACTGAGCCCCGAGGCGGCCGCGCGCGTCGACGCCGCGCGCGAGGTCGTCGATCGCCAGGCGCTCGGCGACGAGCCGATCTACGGCATCAATACCGGCTTCGGCGCGCTCGCCGAGACGGCCATCGCGCGCGACGCGCTCGGCGCGCTGCAAGTCAACCTGCTTCGCAGTCATGCCGCGGGCGTCGGCGAGGCCCTGCCCGCACGCGCCGTGCGCGCGTCGATGGCGCTTCGCGCGAACGTCCTCGCGAAAGGCTTCTCCGGGATCCGGCGGGCGACGGTGGAGCGGCTGCTGGATCTCGTCAACCGCCGCGTGCACCCGCGCGTGCCGAGCCGGGGATCGGTTGGCGCCAGCGGCGATCTCGCGCCGCTCGCCCACCTGTCGCTCGTCCTCATCGGCGAGGGAGAAGCCTGGGTCGGCGACGATCCCGCGCTTCGCAAGGGACGCGACGCGTTGGCCGCGGCCGGCCTCGATCCCGTCGTCCTGGGTCCGAAGGAGGGGCTCGCGCTGATCAATGGCACGCAGCCGTCGACCGCGGTGTCCGCGTTGACCGTTGCCGGCGCCGAGCGCCTCGCGCGCGCGGCCGACATCGCGGCCGCGCTCTCGATCGATGGCCTTCGCGGATCGATGCGGCCGTTCGACGCGCGCATCCACGACGCGCGGCCCTATGCCGGACAGCGGGCGTCCGCCTCGAACATCCGCGCGCTGCTCGAAGGCAGCGGGATCAACAAGTCCCACGAGCACTGCGGCCGGGTGCAGGATGCCTACTCGCTCCGCTGCGCCGCGCAAGTGCACGGCGCCGCGCGCGAATCGTTCACCTTCGCGCGCACGCTGCTCATGACCGAAGCCAACGCCGCCACGGACAACCCGATGGTGTTCACCGGCGAGGGGGACATCGTGTCGGGCGGAAACTTTCACGGCGCGCCGGTGGCGATTGCCGGGGACGTCATTGCCTTGGGATTGGCGCAATTGGCGACGATCAGCGAACGCCGCTCCGATCGCCTCGTCAATCCGGCGCTCAGCGACCTTCCGGCGTTCCTGACCGCCGACAGCGGCCTGCAATCCGGCTACATGATGGCCCAGGTCACGGCCGCCGCGCTCGCCTCGGAGATCAAAACACTCGCGCATCCCGCCAGCGTCGACACGATCCCGACGTCGGCGAACCGCGAGGATCACGTGAGCATGAGCATGGGCGCCGCGTTGAAGGCGTCGCAGGCGCTCGATCTCGCGACGCGTGTCATCGCGATCGAGATTCTCTGCGCGTGTCAGGCGATCGATTTGCTCGCGCCGCTGACGACGTCCGAGACGCTCGCGCGCGTGCATGCGTGCGTGCGATCGATCGTGCCGGCGCTCACCGGCGATCGTCCGCCCGCGCCCGATATCGACGCGATCGCCGCGCTCGTCGCGAACGGTACGCTTCAGTCCTCAATCGGCGCAGAAGTCAAGTAAGAAATTTTTCAATTTCAAATTGACAACGCGCGCGTACGTTCTTAGATTGCTTCCTTCAGCGTGCACACCAATCGATCGGACAGCTGCGGCCGATCGCTCGTGCGCGCACACCGCCAGCACGATGAGCACTCTCAGTCGCCCTGTGAGGCACGTCACCGCGCCGCGAGGCGCGAGGATCACCTGCAAGGGTTGGCCGCAAGAAGCCGCGCTCAGGATGCTGATGAACAATCTCGATCCCGAGGTTGCCGAACGCCCCGATGAACTGATTGTGTACGGAGGATCGGGCCGCGCCGCGCGCAGTTGGGCCGCGTTCGATGCCATCGTCGCCGCGTTGCACCGTCTGGAACATGACGATACGCTCGTCGTGCAATCCGGAAAGCCTGTGGCTGTTTTTCGTACGCATCCATGGGCGCCGCGCGTGCTGATCGCCAACGCATTGCTCGTGCCCGCATGGGCGACGTGGGATCGGTTTCGCGATCTCGAGGATCGCGGCCTGACGATGTACGGGCAGATGACGGCGGGCAGCTGGATCTACATCGGCACGCAAGGCATCCTGCAAGGGACATACGAGACGCTGGCGGCGCTCGCGCGCCGCCATTTCGGGGGAACGCTCTCCGGCCGCGTCGTGGTCACCGCCGGACTCGGCGGCATGGGTGGTGCGCAACCGCTCGCGGTGACGATGAACGGCGGCATCGCGTTGGTCGTCGAGATAGATCCGTCGCGGATCGAGCGGCGGCTTGCCACGAGCTACGTCGACGAGCGTGTTCGCGATCTCGATGCAGCGCTCGAACGGATCGAGATGTGCAAGCGCGAGGGCATCGCGCGCTCGTTCGCGCTCGAAGCCAATGCGGCAGACATTTTGCCGCAGCTGGTGCGCCGCGGATTCACGCCCGACGTCGTGACCGATCAAACCTCGGCGCACGATGCGCTCAATGGGTATGTCCCGAATGGCGTCACGCTCCGCGACGCGGAAGCGCTGCGCCGGACCAATCCGCGCGAGTACACAGAACGCTCGATGACGGCGATGGCCCACCATGTCCGCGCGATGCTGGACCTGAAGCGCAGGGGCACCGTCGTCTTTGATTACGGCAACAATATCCGCGCGCAGGCGGAGAGCGCCGGCGTCTCCGACGCGTTCGAGATTCCCGGGTTCGTGCCCGAGTACATTCGCCCGCTGTTCTGCCAGGGCAAAGGGCCGTTCCGCTGGGCGGCGCTGTCGGGCGAGCCGGCCGACATTCATGCGACCGATGATCTCGCGCTCGACATGTTCGCGGACAACGCGGGGTTGTGCCGGTGGATTCGCCTGGCGCGCGAGCGCGTCAAGTTCCAGGGCTTGCCCGCGCGAATCTTCTGGCTCGGGTATGGCGAGCGGGCACGCTTCGGTCTCGCGATCAATGATCTCGTACGCCGCGGCGTCGTGAAGGCGCCAATCGTCATCGGCCGCGATCATCTCGATACCGGATCCGTGGCGTCGCCGAACCGCGAGACGGAAGCGATGCGCGACGGCAGCGACGCGATTGCCGACTGGCCCGTGCTGAACGCGCTGCTCAATACGGCGTCAGGCGCGACGTGGGTCTCGGTGCATCACGGCGGCGGCGTCGGGATCGGATATTCCCTTCATGCCGGCATGGTCGTCGTGGCCGACGGGTCCCGCGAGGCCGACGAGAAGCTGCAGCGCGTGCTCACGTGCGATCCGGGGCTCGGCGTGGTGCGCCACGCCGACGCGGGCTACGAGGACGCGATCGACACCGCCCGCCGGCACGGCATCGACATGCCATCCGACGGCGACACGCATCCAGTTCTAGGAGGATCGGCAACATGATGATTCCGGAGCGTCCGTCCCTCGAGCGGCGCGTGCTGAGCGCGCTCGAAGGTGCCGCCGGCGGCGGTGCGCGCATTCCCGTCGTGCTCGGCGGGTGCGGTACCGGACGTACGTCGCTGCTGCTGCGCTTGCGGGATCTCATCGGCCGCAGCGCGACCCAGTTCATCGACGTCGAACGGATCGCGACGACGCCGGAGCGGATGTTTCAGGCGATTCGCGACGCCTCCCCCTTCGCGTTCCAGGGGCAGGCGTCCGCTCGCGCCGAGTCGAGCGCCCGCGCGGCGTTCGACGCGACGCTCGGCTTCCTCACGACGGCGCGCGCGCCGGGCGACGCGCCGGCCACGTTCCTGCTCGACGAGTTCCTCGAGCTCCGGACGTTCGAGAGCTTTCCGGGCCTGCGGTCGGTTCTGCGCGATCTCGTCGGCGCGCTGGCGGCGAGCGGCAACCATTTCGTCCTGACGTCTCGCTATTCCGCGCGCGCGCTGCGCGTCCTTCGCGACGCGCCGCCGCAGTTCGAAATCGTTCACGTCGCGCCGCTCAACGCGACCGAGATTCGCGCGACGCTCGCGGCCGGCGACGTCGATCGCGCCGCGACGGCGGCGCACGAAGCCGAAGAGGATCGCGCCCGCGACGAGCTCGCGCGATTGGTCCAGTCGCTCTCGGAGGGCCGGCCGGCGTACGCGAGGATGATCGTCGAGACCGCGACCGCCATGCGCACGCGCGGCGCGGCGGATCCGGTCAGCGCGCTCGCGGCTCTGCTCGCGCCAGGCGGCGCGCTCGCGCTGCATTGCCGCTTCTGCTACGAGCTGCGTTTGCATCGCGCGCGCGGATACGGCGCGCTCAAAGCGATTCTCGAAGTGCTCGCCGAAGAAGAGCCGCTGACGCTGACGGAGATCGCGCTGCGTCTGCGCCGCACGCCGGGCTCGACCAAGGACTACCTCTCCTGGCTCGAGGATGTCGATCTGATCGTGTCGCGCCAGAAGCGCTACAGCTTCGCGGATCCGATGATGCGCTTGTGGGTGCGCCTGCACTGCCGTCCGACGCCGCCGTCGGACGAGGACGTCGTGCGCGAGGTCCATCGCTACGTCATGAGCCGGCTGCCGTCCACCGAGCCCGCGCATGCGCTCGCGTTGGCCGTCGGTGAAGTCCCCGTCGACCGCGACAAGTCGTGGGGAATCATCGAAATCGATTGACGCGGTTAGACGCGGTTAGACGCGGATCACGCGGATTTAGACGCGGATCACGCGGATAGACGCGGATCAGGCGGATTTAGACGCGGATCACGCGGATAGGCGCGGATCACGCGGATCAGTCGGCGGCGGTCAGCTTCGTGAGGGCTTCCTTGGCCGCCGCCTGCGCCGCTTCCTTCTTGCTCTTTCCCTCGGCGCGCGCGAGCGGCTCCCCTCTCACGAGCACCTCGACCTCGAACCGCCTGCGGTGCGCCGGACCGATCTCCGACGCGAGGCGGTAGATCGGCAACCCCCGATCGTGCGACTGCAGCCACTCTTGCAGCGCCGACTTGTAGTCTTCGGTGAACGTCGCGTGCGCGCCGGTGCGCTTCGCTTCCTCGATGATGCCCTCGAACTGCCGCTGGAGGAACGCGCGCGCCGGCTCGATCCCGCCGTCGAGGTAGATCGCCGCGATGAGCGCTTCGTAGCAGTCGGAGATCAACGCGAGCTTCTGGCGTCCGCCCGTTTTCTCCTCGCCGCGTCCGAGAATCAGATAGTCGCCGAGGCCGATCCGCTCGCCGAGCCGGCCGAGCGACGCGGCTGACACGATGGACGCCTTGAGCTTCGATTTCTGCCCCTCGTTGTGTTGAGGGAACTGGTGGAACAGGAGATCCGCGATCACGAATCCCAGCACGGAATCGCCGAGGAACTCGAGCGACTCGTTGTCGATGACGCCGCCGCTCGCGTCCTCGTGCACGCGCGATCGGTGCGTGAGCGCGTGCTCGAGCAGGCCGCGATCGCGGAACCGGTAGCCGATCACGCGCTCGAGCGGCTCGAACTCGGTTCCGAACGGCAGGATCCTCCCGTGCTCGACCTCGTCGCGGTGGCTCTCGATGATCTGGCGCGCGCGCTCGGCATCCTGGTTGTTCACCGTCACGCGCAGCTCGCTCAGCGAGAACGGGAACGTCGTCCGCGAAAGGTCGGCCGTGATCAACGCCGAGATGCCGTGCGTCTCGAGCAGCCCTTTGATCACGTCCGCTTCGATGGGCGACGGCGTCCGGAGGATCACGGTCAGGTCGTCCATCTGATGTCAGACCGCGACGCGCGCCGCTTCGATCTCCGTCACCTTGATGAGGATCATCGTCATGTCGTCGTGCTGATCGGCGCTGCCGACGAACGCTTCGATCTCCCGGAGGATGCGCTCGCGGAGCTCGTTCGAATCGAGGTGCCCGTGCTCCTCGACGATCCGGCTGAGACGGGACTCGCCGAAGAGATCGCTTGAGGAGTTCATGGCTTCGGTGATGCCGTCGGTGTAGAAGACGATGACGTCGCCGGTATGGAGGCGGATCTCTTTCTCCTCGAGGAGCTCGTTGAACTTCGCCACCGCGCCGTCGATGCGCAGGCCGACGACCATCCCGTTCGGCACGAGCACCTGCGCCTCCGTCGGCTTGCCGCTCGAGCCCTGCGCCGGGAAGTAGATGAGCGGCGTGTGTCCGGCGCGGGCATAGGTCATCACGCGGCGGCCGAGATCGAGCACGGCGTACGTCATCGTGATGAAGCTTCGGCTATCGAGGTTCTCCGAGAGGATGCTGTTCGCTTCGATGAGCAGCTGACGCGGCGACTGGTAGATCTTGCTGAGCGACAGCACGAGCCCTTTGAGCTCCGCCATGTAGAGCGCGGCCGACGTGCCCTTGCCGGCGACGTCGGCAATCAGCACGCCGAGACGCTCGGCGCCGAGCGGGAAGAAGTCGTAGTAGTCCCCGCCAACTTCGCGCGCGGGAACGCAGAGCGCCGTCACGCCGAGGCCGGGCATGTCGAGCGGGCCGCGCGGCAGGAGCGACATCTGAATCTGCCGCGCGATGCGCAGCTCTTCTTCGAGCCGCTTCTTCTCCGCCGCCGTCAGCAGCAGGTTCTCGATGCTGCTCGTCATCTGATTGAACGATCCCGAGAGCTGCCCGAGCTGATCTTTCGTCGAGATCGTGATCCGGTGCGTGAAGTCTCCCTGCCGGACGCGCTCGGTGCCCATGAAGAGCTCGTGAATCGAGCTCGTGATCGATCGCGCCAGCGTCAGGCCCATCACGAGCGCCACGAGCTCGATGATGAGGAAGAGCACCGCGAGGATCGCGAAGACGATCCGGAACGCATCGAGCGGAGCCATCCCCTGAAACAGTCCCGATTGCGCGGTGGACAGGCGCTGGTACAAATCGCCGGTGCGGAAGGTCAGGCCAACCGTCGTCCGCGCGACGCGGCCCGTGGGCCAGTCATAGGCGTCGAACCAGCTCACGGTGTTTCCAAACAACGCGAACCTCTGCGACGCCGTGGCCGTCTGCGGCTGGCTGCTCGGCACGGTCGACGACGAGCCGTCGTCGTTCGGCCGCACGATCCTGACGGTGCCGGCCTTGACGCCCGTTTCTTCGTAGAGGCGATTCAGCATCGTGCCGTCGAGCGGCAAATCGACGATGACCCAGCCGACTGGCGATGGAGGTTTTCCCGCGGGACGCACCGCGCGGATCACGAGCTCGGGCTCGTTCGGCGCGTCCTTCCGCACCATCATCGTCGACCCCGTGAAGCCTTCCGCTTTCGCGCGGACCCACTCCGGCGCCCGCGGAACGTCCTCGCCCGATCCTTGGAAATGCTCCCACCGTCCGCGTTTGATCATCGGCGGGCTCGCCGGTCCCGCGGGAACGAAGACCATCGACAGCGCCGGGTACCGCAGCGATCGCGAGCCGTTCGTCTGCACGCGATTGATCGTTTCTTCCGCGGTCTGTGGAGAGCGCCCGACTTCGATCGCCGCCGCTTCAGCAAGCAGTTGCACGTTGCGAGTCGCTTCGTCGTATCCGTTCTTGAACACGTAGGCGCCGACAGTGCCCGTGACGAACGACCCCGCGAGGAGGAAGAAGCCGACGATCAACAGCGCCGGAACGACGCCGATGAAGATATAGGAGAGGATCAGCTTCCGGCGGACGCGCCAGAGCAGGCGCCGCTGCACGAGGAACACGAGCCGCGTGATGAAGTAGAGCGCCGAGAACGCGAGCGCGACCGTTGCCGCCGTGTTGACGATCTGCAGGAACGTCGGAAGGTCGGCGACGATCCGGACGAGCCCGAGGACGATCTTGAACCCGAGGCCGACGATGAAGAGGCGGCCGGGCCACGAGTGCAGCAGCAGCTCACGCGCGCTGCGAGTGGAATCGTCGGGCGGCAGCGGAAGACTCGACTGCGCCTGCCGTCGCCTGGCCGGTGAGGGCGCGTCCACGAGTCGCCTGCTGTCCATGCGAATTGAAAACCGAATGATAACAGACTATCGTACGGGCCTGAGCCGAACCGCTCCGCTCGATTTCCGATCCTCTTCGAATCCAGGTGTTCCGTGAAACTGCCGCCGACAGCGCGCTTCTCCACCGTGTGTATCCACGCCGGTCAAGAGCCGGACCCGTCCACCGGCGCGATCATCACGCCGATCTATCAGACGTCGACCTACGTTCAGGATGAGCTCGGCAAGCACAAGGGTTTCGAGTACGCGCGCACGCAGAATCCCACCCGCTCCGCGCTCGAGCGGAACATCGCCGCGATCGAATCGGGCAAGGGTGCGTATGCGTTCGCCTCCGGCATGGCCGCGATCGGCGCGATCGGGACGCTGCTGCGATCGGGCGACCACGTCGTCGTCACCGACAACACGTACGGTGGAACGTTTCGCCTCTTCGACAAGGTTCTCACGAAGTACGGACTCTCGTTCAGCTTCGTCGATACGTCGCGCCTCGATCAGCTCGAAGCCGCGATGCGTCCGGACACGCGCATGGTATTTCTCGAGACGCCGACGAATCCGGTGATGCGCCTGACCGACATTCGCGCGGCATCCGAGATCGCGCACCGCCGCGGCGCGCGCGTCGTCGTCGACAACACGTTCGCGAGCCCGTGCCTGCAGCGGCCGCTCGAGATGGGCGCCGATCTGGTGCTCCACAGCACGACGAAGTATCTCAACGGTCATAGCGACAGCGTCGGCGGGATCGTCGTCGGCGTCCGCGACGACGACCTCGAGTGGCTGAAGTTCATCCAGAACGCTGAGGGCGCGATTCTGAGCCCGTTCGATTCGTGGCTCGTGCTGCGTGGAACCAAGACGCTCGCTCTTCGCATGGCGCAGCACAACACCAACGGGCTCGCGCTTGCCGAGTTCCTCGCGTCACACCCGGCAGTGACGCGCGTTCTGTATCCGGGCCTTCCCGATCACCCGCAGCACGATCTCGCGAAGCGTCAGATGAGCGGGTTCGGCGGAATGCTGTCGTTCGACGTCGGCACATACGAAAACGCGCGCCGCGTGTGCAATCGCGTGAAGCTGATGGCGCTAGCGGAGAGCCTCGGCGGCGTCGAGACCCTGCTCTCGCACCCTGCGTCGATGACGCACGCATCCGTGCCGGAGGAGCGGCGCCAGGCGTTCGGTCTCACCGACAGCCTGCTTCGGATCTCGGCCGGCATCGAAGATCCGCAGGACTTGATTGACGACTTGAAGCAGGCTCTAGCGTAGCTGTTTCGTCGACTCGCCAATCCACCGCAGATACGCCTCGTTGCCGTCGGCAATCTGCAGGACGATGAACTCCGGCACTTCGAACGGGTGGAGCTCGCGCACGCGATCCCACAGCGCGGCCACGCGCTCGCGCGAGGTCTTGATGATGATCTGCCGCTCGATCTCGCGCTCGATGTTGCCTTCCCAGCGGTAGACCGACTCCATCGGCGCCAGGACGTTGACGCAGGCGGCGAGTCGCTCGTCGACGAGCGCTTGCGCGAGCGCATGGCCGTCCGCGTCGCCGGGCAGTGTGGTCAACACCACAACATATTCAGCACTCATCTACGGCACCCACAATCCGCAGTAACCTCAGACCTTACCCTACATTCGATCGCCGGTTGGGACGAAAAGCCATTGTACAGAGGATGCTCCCGAATCGATGCCGGCCACTCTCCCGATCGTCCGCCGCCGTCTCCCACGCCCCGATGCGCCCGAACCGCTCCGCCGACGCCGCGCGGCGGTGCGCGTCAGCTCCTCGCCGTTCTGGCGCCGCGCGCTGAACTATCTCCTCGTCTTCGCCGTGGTCGTGCTGTTCGTCGACGCGCTCGTCGGCGAGCGCGGACTCCTCGCGACGACGCGCGCGCAGCGGACCGCGGACGAGCTCAACGGCCGCGTCGAGACGCTGCGTGAAGAGAATCGCCGCCTGCGCGAGACCGCCCGGCGCTTGAAAGACGATGCGACGACGATCGAGTTGGTCGCGCGCGAGGAGCTCGGCCTCATCCGGCCCGGCGAGATTCTCGTCGTCGTCAAGGATCTGAAGACGCCATAAGCTCGCCACGGCAGTCCGCGCTTTCCCATCCACACTCCGCACGCCTTTCCCATCCACACTCCGCACGCTGTACGACGTCGGCGAGGAACCGGATCCTGACGAGCCACGAGCCGAGCCGCTCGATCGGTTGACGTTCTCGAAGGGTCTCGACTTCGCGCCCGTGTGGTCGCCTGTCGGAGCGCATCGTCTTCTCGTCGGACTCGACAGGACACTCAATCTCCACGTGAAGAAGGCGAGCGATGGCAAGTGCGTGCTCTACCGGATCCTCGATCCGAAGAAGGCGTACGACATCGGGCGCTGTCGATGAGCGATCGCACAGCGTTCCCCGTGCTCGCGACGGAGCACGAGGAGCGATGCCCAGTTTTCACCGGACGGCACGATGATCGCGTATCAATCAGGTGCGGTGGAGCCGCGTCAGCAACGAGATCTCCCAAAACGCAGACGCTGACGAAGGGCGCGCCGGTCGGACTGTTCTCGCTCGGCAGGCGCTCTGGGCGGCGGCACCGCTCAACCGTTCTGCGACGTCAGGTCCGACGGGAAGCGATTGCTGACGATCCCTACGGCGCCGACGCCGGCGTCGAACCCGATCGGCGTGCTCTTGAATGCGCGGCCGCCGGGGCCGGAGGCGACGAGGTGGGCGGTGCGCGCGGTTGCGCGCGCCTGCGTCAAAGTGCTACGATCGGTTTTTCTCTGACGCGGGGTGGAGCAGTCCGGTAGCTCGTTGGGCTCATAACCCAAAGGTCGCGGGTTCAAATCCCGCCCCCGCAACCATTTGAACTTGCAGCGAGAGGTCGCCTGTTTCGGGCGACCTCTTCGCATTTGTGGCGGCCGACAGCATGGCCGCGAGATTCCCCTTCAATTCGATTTTGAGCTCGCCCTCCTCCGGAGTCAGGGTGATGGCGTCGATGAGCCCACGGAGCGCCTCGGTCGCCTCCGTGCGCGTGTCTGGGTGCTCCAGGGCTTGCGCCAGCGTCGTCACCTTCTGGCGATACAGGTCGGCCATCTCCGGGTGCAGAAGCGGGGGCGGCTCGTCGGCGGTCTCTAGCTGTGCCTGCAGCGCCTTCCGGCGAGCATCGAGCGTCTTCATCTCAGCCTTGCCCTCGTCCACCGCGATCTCGTCGTCCAGTATCAGGTTCAGGAGTTTCTTGATACGCGTGCCGATCCGTTCGACCTCGCGTTTCGCGGACGACAGGCTGGCGCGGTGCTCCATCCGGAGGCGGTTCATCTCGCGGGTGAATTCGTCGCAGAATTCTTCAAAGAGATCCTGTTGAAGCAATCTCTCTCGGAGCGCGCGGAGCACCCGCGCCTCAACTTCGTCGCGCCTGATGGTAAGGTGGTTGTCACACCGCCCCTGGTCGCGCGCACCGAAGCATCCGAGCCGGTTCTTGCCCGACATGATGAATCCGGCTCCGCAGACGCCGCATCTCGTCAGCCCGGAGAACAGGTACTGCGGCCTCTTGGCGGCACCGAGGGCACCCGCAGCCCTCACGGCGTGCCGCGTCTGTTGCTGTCGTGATTTCGCGGCGGACCAGAGGTCGTCCGGCACGATGCGCAGATCCGGCACTTCTTTCCGCATCCACTCGGCTTCCGGGTTGAGACGCGACACGCGGTTTCCTGTGTCGGGGTTCTTCACATACCGGAGCCGGTTCCATACCAACCGGCCAACGTAGAGTTCGTTGTTCAGAATCCCGGTGCCGCGCTTGGCGCTGCCGTAGATCGTGCTTGGGCTCCAGGCGCTGCCGAACGGGCCGGCGACGCGTTCGCGATTCAAGTTCTTGGCGAGCTGCTTCGGCGAGACGCCAGCGACGAACTCGCGGAAGATCCGCTCAACGACGCGCGCTTGTTCGGGCACAATCTCTCGCTCGCCTGTCGTGTATGGTGCTGCCGTTCAGCGCCTTCACCACGCGGTAGCCGTAACAGAGACCGCCCGCAGACTTCCCATCCTCAACGCGCCCGCGCAGTCCTCGATGCGTCTTGTCGGCCAGGTCCTTCAGGAAGAGCGCGTTCATCGTCCCCTTGAACCCGATGTGCAGGTGCGTGATATCGCCCTCGGCAATGGTGACGATGTTGACGTCGGCGAAGGTGAGACGCTTGAAGAGACCGGCC
>DATBJJ010000126.1:0-27880 GCA_036556425.1 Vicinamibacterales bacterium | reverse complement strand
ATGCAGGGGCTCGTCGCGCTGCTCGGCGGATCGCTTGCCGCCGGCACGCACCTGACGAAGGCCGGCACGCGCGCCGCCGCGAACACGAGCCCGGAGCCGTTCTCGAATTGGGCGTTGAGCCTTGCCGAGGACGCGTTCGTGATCGGGTTGTCGGCGCTCGCGCTGAAGTACCCGATCGCCGCCGCGCTCGTGGTGATTGCCGGCGTCGTCCTGATGCTGGTGTTCGCCGCGTGGATCGTGCGCGCGGTGCGGCGTCGCTGGAGCGGCCGGTCGACCGTGCCCGCGACGTGATCGTCAGGCGCCGCTCAGGTTCCGCTTCCGCATCTGCAGCTCGCGTCCGCCGTCCTTGAAGTCGACCTCGTCCATCAACTGGTTGATGAGGAAGATCCCGCGCCCGCTCGACTTCAGGATGTTCTCGCCTTGCAACGGATCCGGGATCGTCGTCGCATCGAATCCGGATCCCGGATCGCGGACCACGATGAGCGCTTCGCCGTTGTCGTCCACCGTGACGACGCATTGCACGCTGCGGGAGGGATCGCCCTTGCAGCCGTGCCGAATCGCGTTCGCCAGCGCTTCCTGCAGCGCGAGCTCGACCTCGATGATGCGCTGCTCCGGCCAGCCGCGATCCTGGAGCACTTGCATGACGCCGTCGGTGACGGTTGGAATCTCGCGCGGATCGGCGGGGATCGTCATGTCGAACTGGCATTCCGAGCAGTAGGGCAGCAGCGCGCTCAACTTCCGCACGTTGCCGAGCGACTCGCGCAGCTCGCCGATCAACCGAGCCTGCTCCGCTTCCGCGCGATCGCGCGCCTTCAACGCCTGATCGAGCTCGATGAGATTCGCGCGCAGCTCGAGCTGCGCCTCGACCTGGCGCCGCAGCGCCTGCAGCGATTCGATTTGTTCCGGCGTCAAGGTGCGCGGCACTCGATCGAGGACGCACAGCGTTCCGAGCGCGTGGCCCGCCGGCGTGACGAGCGGCGCGCCCGCGTAGAAGCGGATGCCGTTCTCGGCCGCGACGAACGGATTGTCGCGGAACGTCTCGCTCGCGCGCGCGTCGGGGACGACGAACAGCTCACGCTGCTTGATCGCGTGCGTGCAGAACGAGACGCTGCGGGACGTCTCGGCGACGGTCAAGCCCACGCGCGATTTGAACCATTGCCGATCGGCGTCGATCAGGCTGATGAGGGCGATGGGCGTTCCGCAAATCTGCGACGCCAGCATCGTCACGTCGTCGAACGCGCGCTCGGGATCGGTGTCGAGGATCCGGTACCTGCGCAGGGCGGACAGGCGGTCCGCCTCGTTGCTCTTCACCGTCGTCTCTGCAGGCCGTATGTCGTCGAGCATACTCACCGCCCGTCAGCGCGAGGTTGAAAAACTCAGCGTCCACGGTTGCATGGGCTCGCCATCGATGGCCTTGATGCCGTCGAGCAGATCGATCTTGACCGTCTGAAGACGTTCGAGCGGCCTCGCGAACTTCAACTCGATGCCGCGGTTGCCGACGTTGTAGGTCTGCGCCCAGGTCGGCGGCGCTGGCGGAGGAGCGGGCGTCTGACCGGGCGATACGACCGGCGCGTACGACACGCGCACGCGGTCCTTGAACGAACGCGCGTCCATGTCCCTCGAGAACTGAATGCGAACGATGATGGTCGTCTCGACGTCCGTCTCGTCCGCTACCGGCGCGCTGAAGACGACGGTCGGCGGCGGCTCGTTCGGCGTCGACGGCACCGCGATCTCGACGGGCGTTTCGTCGGGCGCTGACGACAATTCGATTTCTCTTGCCTCGAGCCACACGCGCGCGCCGTCGCGGCGCACGGTGCCGGACACCCGGACCCATCGGCCGGTGTCCATGCGTGCCGACGGGTCGAGCTCGAAGCCGCGCCCCTTCGGCCGGAGCCCGCTGATCCAGATTGCGGCGTCGGCGGACTGAATCACGAAGTCCCACTTGGTGGGGGTGGGCAAAGGCGTCGCGACGTCGGCGTGGAGGTTGCGTCCGCGGAACCGGCCCGAGATCGTCGCGCTGCGGTTCTCGTACTTCTCCGGCGAGAGCACGATCGATCGAAGCGTGGCCGTGTCGGGGACGTTTGGAACGACGAGCGCACTGTTCAGGAGGACCAGCACCTGATCGCGTCCAGGCCACCGGCCGTCGGTCGTCGCCTCGAGGAGCGGACGGAAATCGTACGTCGCGAAACGCGGGTCGCCTTCCGTGAGGCGTCCGAGATCCCAGAGCTCGCCGCGAATCTCGCCGTCGGATCGCGTCGGCCGATCGCGCCAGAACACGTAGATGCCGCGGTCGCCCGCCGCGGGCTTTGCGGGACTCTCTGAGGTTTCCAAGGGATCGACGCGGTAGAGGCCGCGCGACTCCACGATCGACCCCAGCACCGCAACTTGCTTGCCGTGGAAGAAGACCGGCGATGCGCGCAGCGCCGCGAGCGTCGTCGCCAGCCGGCTCGGCGTCTGCGTCGACGCGGTGGCCGATACCAGCAGGACGAGGATCGCGATTCGCGCCGCGTGTCCCGACCGCGTGATCATTTTTCCAGTTTCTTCTGTCCCGCTCTGGACAGCACGAGTGCAAGGGCAAAGAAGAACAGACCGCCTGCCACCAGCCCGCCGGTGCCATCGTGCAGGAACGGCAGGAGCCCGTGATTGCCCGCGTCGTCGGCCTCTGGAATGATGCTGCTCCCGAACAGGACCGCGTAGAGGATGCCGGTCAGCGAGCCGCCGGCGATCAGGCCCGAACTGAACAGCGTTCCCGAGCTGACCTCCGATTCGTCGGATACCCCTGTCTTCCGCTCGACGAAGTAGCGCACGAGCCCCCCGGCGAAAATCGGAGCGGTCGTGGAGATCGGGAGATACGAACCGACCGCGAACGACAGCGAATGGATGCCGCACAGCTCGAGCGTCACGGCGATGAAGACGCCGACCAAGACCAGACCCCACGGCAGGTTCTGACTGAGCAGCCCTTTGATGATGGTGCTCATCAGCGTCGCTTGCGGCGCCGAGAGCGACTCGGATCCGATGCCGAACACGCGATGCAGATACAGCGTCGTGTATCCAATGATCAGGGCGGAGACAAGGACGCCAATCACGAGCCCGATCTGCTGATACACCGGGGTCGCGCCCACGATGTACCCCGTCTTCAGATCTTGAGACGTCGCGCCGGCGTTGGCGGCCGCGATGCAGACGACGGCGCCGACGCAGAGCGCGATCGGCGAATACCACTCGCCGGTCCAGCCGAGGGCGACGAAGATCGTGCAGGTCAGGATCAGCGTGGCAATCGTCATCCCCGAGATCGGGTTCGAGGAGGACCCGATCAGGCCGACTATGCGCGACGACACGGTGACGAAGAAGAAGCCGAAGATGATCACCAGCACGGAGACCACGAAGTTGCCTTGCGTCGGCAGACCCGGCGCGACGGCGAGGAACAGGGCCAGCAGCACCGATCCAATGAGGACGACGGTGGGCGGCATGTCGCGCTCGGTGCGCGTGCGGCCGCCGGCGGATTGTTTGGACGCGAGGTCCTTGAGGCTGTCGCGGAACGACGAGACGATTGTCGGGATCGTGCGCGCGAGCGTGATCAGGCCGGCCGCGAGCACGGCGCCGGCGCCGGTGTACCGGATGTACGCGCTCCAGAGCTGTCCGGGCGTCATCTGATCGATGCGCAGGCCGCTCGGCGGAACGGGCGGGAACGGCACCGTCATGTAGTTGCCGAGAATCGTCAGCAGGGGCAGCAGCACGAGCCAGGAGAGCACGCCGCCGGCGAACATCACGCCCGCGATGCGCGGTCCAATCACGTAGCCAACGCCCATGTATTCGGGGGAGATGTCGATGTTCAGCGTGCCGTTCGGGAGGAGGCCCGTCCGGCTGAAGGACCTTCCGATCGTCGTCGGAAAGATTTGGATAATCCAGGACAGGCTCTTCCACAGCGCGCCGATGCCGAGACCCTGGAACACCGTCTTCGCGAGCGCGCCGCCGCGCTCGCCCGCGATGAGCACGTCCGCGCACGCCGTGCCCTCGGGGTACGGCAGCACGCCATGCTCTTTCACGATGAGGGCGCGGCGCAGCGGGACCATCATCAGCACGCCGAGGATGCCTCCCGCGAACGCGAGCATCGTGATCTGAAAGTAGTTGAAGAACGATTGGCCGCGCTCGCCGAAGAAGAGCAGCGCCGGCACGGTGAACACGACGCCGGCCGCCACCGACTCGCCGGCGGATCCGATCGTCTGGACGATGTTGTTCTCGAGAATCGTCGAGCCGCCAAGGCGCTTGAGGACCGAAATAGCGAGCACCGCGATCGGAATCGAGGCGCTGACGGTCAACCCGGCCCGCAAGCCGAGATAGACGGTCGATGCGCCGAAGACGAGTCCGAAGAGGCCACCGAGGATGATGGCCTTCGTGGTGAACTCCGCGGGCGATTGGCTCGCCGGGACGTACGGTTGAAACGTGCCGCGCGCCGCCGGCGCCTTCGCAGGTGCGTGTTGGGTGGCCATACGCGTCGAATGATACTGCACCCTCGATCCGCTGTCCGCTGTCCGCGGTCCGCTGTCCGCTGTCCGCGGTCCGCGGTCGGCGGTCCGCGATCCGCGATCCGCTGTCCACTGTCCGCAGGCCGGTGTCGGCGGGCCGGGACCGCGATCCCCTGCTATGATCCCTGAGACGCTTGTGAAGAAGGAGAACAAAGGCGCGGCGGCGCCCCCCAGGAACGCAACGGATCCGGTCTCGGAGCTGACGACCAACCGCCTCTCGGTGTATCTGCGCTGCCTCAACGCGCTCGACGCGGCCGGGGTCCGGACGGTCTCCTCGCGCGCCCTGGCCGAACAGTTCCACCTCAATGCCGCGCAGATTCGCAAGGACCTCGCGTACTTCGGCGAGTTCGGCGTGCGCGGGGTCGGCTACTACGTGAAAGAGCTCCGCCGCCACCTCCGGCAGATTCTGGGGATCGACAAATCGGTCCGCGTGGCGATCATGGGCGCCGGCAACCTCGGCCTCGCGCTGGCGGACTATCCCGGATTCCGCGACGAGGGCTTCGAGATTGCCGCGCTCTTCGACACGATGCGCGAGAAGATCGGCCAGAAGTCGCGGAGCGGCGTCGCCATCCACGACATGCACGACTTCCGCGCGGTGGTGCGGCGCGAGCGCATCACGATCGCGGTCATCGCCGTACCTGCCGACGCCGCGCAGACGGTCGTCAACACGGTCGTCGCGGCCGGGGTGAAGGCGGTATTGAACTTCTCGCCCGGGACGTTGCAGGTGCCGCCCGATGTGAAGCTGAAGAGCGTCGACCTCACGGTCTCCCTCGAGAGCCTGTCGTTCTTCCTCGCGCAGGGGGATCACGCGTGAGCCCGAGAACCGCGCGCGGGCGGCGGAAAGCCTCTCCGAAGCGCGCCGCGCTGTCACACGTCGACGCGCGAGGGCGCGTGCGAATGGTCGACGTCTCGTCGAAGGCGGTCACGGCGCGCGAAGCCGTCGCGCGCGGCCGCATCACCATGTCGCGCGCGGCGCTGAAGCAAATTCGATCCGGCGCCGTGAAGAAAGGCGATCCCCTACAGACAGCGCGGCTCGCCGGCATCATGGCGGCCAAGCGCACCGCGACGCTGATTCCGCTCTGCCATCCGCTGTCGCTCTCGCACGTCGACGTCTCGCTCACGCCGGTCCGGAACGGCTACACGATCGAGGCGCGCGTCCGGACGACGGATCGCACGGGCGTCGAGATGGAAGCGCTGACCGCGGTTGCCGTGGCCGCGCTGACGATCTACGACATGGTCAAGGCGGTCGATCGCGCGATGGTGATCGGCGAGATCGAGCTGATCGAAAAGCGCGGCGGCCGAAGCGGCGAGTACATCTTGTGAAGATCCTCATCGCGATCTACAGCCAGTTCGCGATGTGGAACATTCCTCCGTCCTACGTCGGCGCGCTGCGGCGCGAATTCCCCGAACACGATTTCGTCCACGCCCTGAATGACGACGACGCGCAGGCGCGCATGGCGGACGTCGACGTGGCGTTCATGGGCACGTTCTTGCGCTCGCAGTTGGCGGCCGCGCGGCGCTTGCGCTGGATCCACAGTCCTGCTGCGGGCGTCGGCGGCATGCTGTTTCCGGAGATGCTCGCGAGCCCGGTCGTCATCACGAACTCGCGAGGGATGTCCGCGGACACGATCGCGGAGCACGTGCTCGCGGTGACGCTCGCGATGTTCCGCCGCTTGCCGCACGCATTTCAAAGCCAGGCCGCGCGCGAATGGGCGCAAGACGCCATCGGCGCGGAAGGGAATCGCCTGCTGAAGGGATCGCGGATCCTGATCGTGGGATTCGGCGCCATTGGCAGCGCGGCTGGCCATCTGATGGCGCGACTCGGCGCGCGTGTCACGGGGATCAAACGCCGAATACCTTCGCAGGCCGCGAACGATCCGCACATCGCGCGCGAAGGGATCGCGCTTGCCGGCCCCGATCGGCTCCTCGATCTCCTGCCGTCCGCGGACGTCGTCGTGATCGCCGCGCCGCACACGCGCGAGACGCGACGGCTCATCGGCGCCGAAGCGATCGCGGCGATGGCGCCGCAGGCGATCCTGGTGAACGTCAGCCGCGGCCAGCTCGTCGACGAGCCCGCGCTCGCCGCGGCGCTTGCCGCAGGCCGCATCGGCGGCGCCGCGCTCGACGTCTTCAACGACGAGCCGCTGCCGCCCGAGAGTCCATTCTGGTCGCTGCCGAACGTCCTCATCACGCCGCACACCTCCGGCTTTCGTCCCGATCATTGGGACGCGGCAACCGCGCTCTTCGCGGACAACTTGCGCCGCTTCGAACGCGGCGAGCCGCTCGTGAACGTGGTGGACAAACGAGCAGGATACTAGCCGCCGTCCGCGGTCCGCCGTCCGAAAACATGCAGTGCTTGCACGAGCGGCCTGGTTCGGTGTGCGCGTCGGACAGCGAACCGCGGGCCGCGGACAGCGATTCCGACTACCGCTTATAATCGCGCCGTGGCCACGAGTACCGCCGCGGCGCTTTCAGCAGATCAGGTCCCCGAAACCGACGTCCGCACGATCGCGGACCTGCCGTTCCATGTCATGGGACGGTTCCCGAAGCCGGAGCTCGTCGGCCGGTGCCGCAAGGGCGGCATCGACTGGATTTCGAGCAAGGAATTCTTCGAGCGCGTTCGCGATCTGTCGCTCGGCCTCTCCGCCCTCGGCGTCGCGCCCGGCGATCGCGTCGTCATCATGGCGGAGAGCCGGCCCGAGTGGCTCCTCGCGGATCTCGCGATCCTGACGGCGGGCGCCGTCACCGTTCCGATCTATCCAACGTTGTCGGCGGCGCAGGCCCGCTACATTTTGCAGGACTGCGCGGCAAAGGCCGCGATCGTCTCGACGCGTTCGCAGCTGGAGAAGATTCAGGAAGTCCGGCATCAGCTTCCCACGATCGCCGCGGTCGCGTTGATGGATGGGTGGCAGGCGAGCGACAGCCCGTCGGTCGTCTCGCTGGAGTCGATCGCGGAGCGAGGCCATCAGCGCATGACCGGAGAGTGGGGCGCGGGGAAGGAATTCCGCGACAGCACGCGGCGCATCTCTCCCGACTCGCTCGCGACGATCATCTACACCTCCGGCACGACCGGCGAGCCGAAGGGCGTGATGCTGACGCACCGCAACATCGTGTCGAACTTCCAGGCTGGCGCGCACGTGTTGCAGGTCTCACACGAAGACGTCGCGCTCTCGTTCCTCCCGCTGAGCCACGGCTTCGAGCGGACGGTGGCCTACATCTATCTCCTCGCCGGCGTCACGATCGGATTCGCGGAATCGTTCGACACGATCGGCCGGGACATCGCGATGGTGCGGCCCACGCTCCTCACGGGCGTGCCGCGCGTCTTCGAGAAGCTCCACGCGAGGATCATCGACAAAGGCCGCGAGGCGGCGGGGCTCAAGGGCACGATCTTCCAGTGGGCGATGAGCGTCGGCGCCGAGCGCGGCCGCGCGGAGCTGCGCGGCGAGACCGGCAGCATGCTCATGCGCTTGCAGGCGTCCTTCGCGGATCGCCTCGTCTTCGCGAAGATTCGCGAGAACCTCGGCAACCGCCTGCGCTATCTCGTATCGGGCAGCGCGCCGCTCGCGGCGAACATCGCCGAGTTCTTTCAAGGAATCGGCCTGCCGATCATCGAGGGCTACGGGCTGACCGAGACGGCGCCGATTCTCACCGTGAATCCACCGGGCGCGGCGCGCGTCGGAACGGTCGGCCGCGCGCTTCCCGGCGTCGAGTTGAGGATTGCGGAGGACGGCGAGATCCTCGCCCGCGGACCGAACATCATGGCGGGCTACTACAACAAGCCGCAGGCGACCACCGACGCGATCACCGACGGATGGTTCCACACCGGTGACATCGGCAAGATCGACGAGCAGGGCTACCTCGCGATCACCGATCGCAAGAAGGATCTGCTCGTGACGTCGGGCGGAAAGAAGATCGCGCCGCAGCCGATCGAAGCAGTGCTCAAGCGCAGCCCGATCGTCGGCGAGGCGGTGCTGCTCGGCGATCGCCGCAAGTTCGCCGCGGTGTTGATCGTTCCCGAGTTCGCGGCGCTCGAGCGAAGGCTGAAAGAGCTCGGACGTCCGCCGTCGCCGCGCGCGGAGCTGATGACGCGCGACGACGTGATCGCGCTATATCAAGAGATCGTCGATGCGCTCAACCGCGAGCTCTCGCAGTTCGAGCGCATCAAGAAGATCGCGCTGCTGCCGCGCGAGTTCAGCATCGACTCGGGCGAGCTGACGCCGACGATGAAGGTGAAGAGGAAAGTGGTCGAGGAGCGATACAAGGCGCAGATAGACGAGCTGTACACGGAATAGCTCTCAGCTCTCAGCTATCAGCCGTCAGCTATCAGCCCTCGCCAGCTTGAGAGCTGAGAGCTGAGAGCTGAGAGCTGAGAGCTAGAACACCCGCGCGTGCGGCAGCGGCCACCAGCGCAGCTGCACCTTGCCGATGATGTACTTCTTCGGCACCCACCGCCAGTGACGGCTGTCGGAACTGTTGTTCCGATGATCGCCCATCACGAAGTACTGCCCCTCGGGGACGACTTCCGGTCCCCAGTCGTCATGGCTGCGGTACTCGGCCGGCACGTAGTCGTCGTTGATCAGCACGTCGTTGCGATACACGCGTCCGTCGACGATGCGGACCTGATCGCCTTCCTTCGCGATGACCCGCTTGACGAATGACTTGTCCGGGTTGAGCGGGTAGTACAGCATCACGATGTCGCCGATCTGCGGCTCCTCGAAGAACCGGTAAGCGGCCTTGTTCACGATGAGGCGATCCTGATCGGCGAGCGTGGGCGCCATGCTCTGACCCTCGACGCGCGCGACCTGGAAGCCAAACGTCACGATGAGCGTCGCGTACACGGCGGCGGATGCGAGCGTCTTCAGCCACGCGACGACTTCCTCGGCCACGCGGCCGGCGACCGACTGTCCGTCGGCATGGCTCGCCGCGTCGGGCGGCGAGACGATGATCGGCGCGGACAATCCCTGCACGGCCTCACCCGCGAGGAGCGGCTCGGGGACCGGCGCGGGCGGCGGCTCCGGCGCGCGATACGAGTCCGCTTCGTTCACGCGGAAGTCGGATTCCGGCACGCGGAACGGATCGGCCGAAGGATTGGATCGATACGGATCGTACGGGTCGCTCATAGCTTTAGATACTCGCGCAGCCGACGGGTTTGCGATCGGCTGACTGGTATTTCGCTCCCTTTGGCGTCCTTCATTTTCAGAATGTAGTTGCGGCTGAACCAGGGAACGATTTCACGTATTTTGTTGATGTTCACCAAATGAGACCGGTGGACCCTCCAGAATATCTCGGGATCGAGCCGCGCCTGCAATTCATCCAGTGTCCGATAGTTAGACGTTCCTGACAAGCTGTTCGTTACTACCGTAATTACGTCGTCGTCCACCGAAGCGTGTACGACGTCCTCCGCCTGGAGCAGCAGGAACCGGTCGCCGACCTTCACGGCGAGCTGTTCCCGGCGATTCTGGCGCCCGCCGAGCAGCTCCAGCACACGGTCGAGGTTCGGCGCGGCCGGGCCGGGACGATCGGACTGCACTCTCTTGCGCACCCGTTCAACCGCCGTCGCCAGCCGTTCCACTTCCACCGGCTTCAGCAGATAGTCGACCGCGTTCACGTCGAACGCCTCGATCGCGTGCCGATCGTACGCCGTGACGAACACGAGGTGCGAATCGGACTCGCCGGTGAGCAGCCGTCGCGCCACCTCGAACCCCGTCAATCCCGGCATCTGCACGTCGAGGATCACGAGATCCGGCGTGTGCTCGGCGATCACGCTCAGCGCTTCAGGGCCGTCGCCCGCCTGGCCGACGATCTCGATCCCCGGAATCTGCCCCAGCAGAAAGCACAGCTCGTCCCTCGCGAGCTGCTCGTCGTCCACGACGACCGTGCGGAGATTATCGGTGCTCATACATCAAGCGGGGATGCGCGCCGATTCGACGAGCTCGGGGATCACGATGCGCGCGCACGTGCCCTCGCCCGGGACGCTGTCGAGCTGCAGCTGATAATTGCTGCCGTAGATCACGCGCAGGCGCTCGTTCACGTTCTGCAAGCCGATGCCGCTGCCCTTGGTCAGGTTCGCGTGCTCGGCGTGACCCCGCGTCACGCCGACGCCGTTGTCGATCACGTCGATGACCGTATGGCCGTTCTCGCGCGAGCTGCGGATCAGCACGCGTCCCTCGCCGATTTTCGGCGACAGCCCGTGCTTGATCGAGTTCTCGACGAGCGGCTGCAGCAGCATGCTCGGCAGGACGACGTCCAGCGTCGCCGGGTCGATCGATTTCTCGACGATCAGCTTCGGACCGAATCGCACCGATTCGATGTCGAGGTACTCGTCGATCGCCTCGAGCTCTTCGCGCAGCGTCACGAAGTGCTCCTGGCTCCTCAGCAATCGGCGGAGCAATCCGGAGAGCTTGACGATCAGCATCCGCGCCGTTTCCGGCTGCGATCGGATGAGCGAAGAGATCGACGTCAGCGTATTGAACAGGAAGTGCGGGTTGATCTGGCTCGCGAGCGCCTGCACGCGCGCGGCCATCAGCAGCTTCTCCTGCTCCTGCAGCCGGTGCTCGATGCGCGCGCTGTTCCAGATCTTGATCGGGATCGCGACGCACAACACCGTCGCGAACACGACGAGGCCGACCATCCAGTAGTGCGACTCGGGCGCCTTCGGGTAGAAAAGGTGGTTTCCCCATTTGTTTCCGAGCGCCTGGCGCAGCAGCTCGAGGCTGACGGGCGCCGCGAGCAGCAGGACGACCCAATCGATCTTGAGCTGCCGGACGAGCCGCCACACGTAACGGTGGAGATCCGTGAAGAAGAGCGGCGAGAAATGCCAGATCGCTTCCTTCGGACAGATCTCGCGAAGCCCGCCGCCCGCGAACCCGCAGCCAACCGCGAACGGCAGCGCGATCCATTCGTCGGCGATGAAGGGCGGGAGGCCGGTCATCGCGCCGACGATCGCGCCCGCGTAAGGTCCGGCCAGGAGCCCCGCGAGAAACGATCCCGACAGCGTGAGATCCGCCGCCTCGTAGTTGAGGAGCAGCCGCGCGAGCACGCCGAGCATCAGCGGCACGCCAAGGCTGGCGGCGAACACCAACCGCTCGGGCCAGTCGCGCTTTTCGGTCAGCAGAATTCGCCGGAACCACGGGAACCGGACGAGCATCGTCGCGAGCACGGCCATCACCGCGAGCTTCACCAGCAGCGTGATCAGCAGGACCTGATCCGGTGGAATCGGCGGATGAACGGTGCCGTGGGACTGCATCGTGCGGGATCGAGCCGTCGCTCGTCGTGAACGTTACCTAACTATAACATTTCTCGATAGTTGGCCGCGCGGCGCGGCAGAATCCCTTTTTCTTTTCGACATCTCCCTTGATATGATGCCGGCATGATCCGTCCGTTCCTTATCGGCTTCGCGACCACGCTCAAACACTTCTTCAAGAAGAAGATCACGGTCAATTACCCCGACGAGAAGATCCCCGTTTTTCCGAAATACCGTGGCAAGCAGGTCTTGATGCGCGACGAGAACGGCCTCGAGAAATGCGTCGCGTGCGGGCTCTGCGCGGTCGCGTGCCCGGCGGACGCGATCTACCTCGAAGCGGCCGAGAACGACGGATCGGTGCAGGCTGGACCGCGCTACGCGAAGGTCTATCAGATCCACAAGACGCGCTGCATTTTCTGCGGGTATTGCGAGGAAGCGTGTCCGGTGTCCGCGATCTTCATGGGCAAGGACTACGAGCTGGCGGTCTACAGCAACAAGGATTTCATCTGGGACAAGCAGGACCTGCTCGTGCCAGCCGCCACGAAGAACTAGGAACGAAGAACGAAGAACGCGGAACTTGCCAGTAGGCGTTCTCGGCGACATCCACGGCGACTTCGCGAGCGTGCGGCAGATCATGTCGCGCCATCCCGACGTTCGCTCCTGGCTCGCGATCGGCGATCTCGCGGACGACGAGGGACGGTACGAGGACGTCGACGCGCCGATCTACTGGATCAAAGGCAACAACGAGAACTTCGACGCGATCGCGTCCGGCCATCTCCCTCCGTCCCTGCATTTCATCTCGAACGGCACGCTCGTCGAGATCGACGGGCTTCGCGTCGCGGCGCTCGGCGGCACGTTCGCGCCGACGTGGTACGAAACGCCCGCGGCGGCGCTGCCGCACCCGGTCAAGCGAACCGTGAAAGCGACGACGCTCGCTGACAAGCGGCGCCACTTCGTGCGCGAAGAAGTGAACCGCTGCAAGGCGTTCGAGGACGTGGACGTGCTGCTCACGCATGAAGCGCCGCGGCCATATCGCGTTCGAGGTGGAAAGGGACCGGACGCGGGAAAGACCGCTATCAACGAGGTGCTGATCGGGATGCACCCGCGGTTCCATTTCTTCGGGCACCACCACGAGCTCTCGGATCGCAGGCTCGCGGGCGTCCGTTCGATCGGGCTCGACCTCGTGTCGCGCTCGTACGGGTTGTTGGACAACGACACCCTGGAATTCGAGCTCGTCACGTGGTGAGGTACTATTGAGGGTTAGAGATCCGCGCGATCCGTGAGATCCGCGTGATCCGAGATCCGCGTAATCCGTGGGATCCGCGTGATCCGCGTCTATGACACGACCATCCTTTCTCGCAGAGCTCGACAATCGCGTCCTCGTCTGCGACGGCGCGATGGGGACGATGCTGTACGCGAAGGGCATCTTCCTGAATCGATCGTTCGACGAGCTGAATCTCACCGAGCCGGATCTCGTCGCCGACGTGCACCAGGTGTACCTGCGGCACGGCGCCGACGTGCTCGAGACCAACACGTTCGGCGCGAACCGCGTGAAGCTTGGCGCGTTCGGCCTGGCCGACCGCGTCCACGATCTCAACGTTCAGGGCGCGCGCATCGCGCGCAACGCCGCTCGCGATCAAGCCTGGGTCGCCGGCTCGATCGGGCCGCTCGGGATCCGCATCGAACCCTGGGGCCGTACCGGCGTGGACGAGGCGGAATCGTTCTTCGCGGAGCAGGCGCGCGCGCTCCTCGAGGGGGGCGTCGATCTGTTCGTGCTCGAGACGTTCCGCGACGTCAACGAGATCGGTTCGGCCATTCGCGCGATCCGGTCGCTGTGCTCGCTGCCGATCGTCGCGCAGATGAGCACCGAGGAAGACGGCAACACGTCGGACGGCGTCGCGCCGGAGACGTTCGTGCCGGAGCTCGAGCGATTCGGCGCGGACGTCGTCGGCCTGAATTGCAGCGTCGGTCCCGCGACCATGCTCGAGACGATCGAGCGCCTGGCGCGTGTGGCGACGGTCAAGCTGTCGGCGCAGCCGAACGCCGGACGCCCGCGCGAGATCGAAGGGCGGAATATCTACCTCTGCTCGCCGGAATACATGGCGTCGTACGCGCGCCGGTTCATCGAAGCCGGCGTTCGCCTCGTCGGTGGCTGCTGCGGGACGACGCCCGAGCACATCCGGCAGATCAAGCAGGCGGTGCGCGCGATGTCCCACGTGCCGGCCGCCGCGCGCAGCGGCGACGGAACGGCCGCCGGCGACGCGGTCGCGGGCACCGCGGCTCCCGAGATCATCGTTCGATCCGAAAAGTCGCGGATGGGGAACGCGCTCGCGCGCGGCAATTTCGTGGTGAGCGTCGAGCTGGTGCCGCCGCGCGGCTATCGCGCGGAGACGCTCGTCGAGCAGGCGCGTCAGCTTCACATCCACGGCGTGGATCTCGTCAGCATTCCCGACGGTCCGCGCGCGACGGGGCGGATGAGCGCGCTCGCTGCGGCCGTGATGGTGCAGCAGCAGGCGGGCGTGGAGACGATCCTTCACTACGCGTGCCGCGATCGCAACATGATCGGCATGCAGTCGGATCTCCTCGGCGCGCATGCGATGGGCATTCGCAACCTGCTCGTCGTCACGGGCGATCCTCCGCGCGTGGGCGATTACCCGGACGCGACCGCCGTCTACGAGGTCGACTCGATCGGGTTGACGAACCTCGTCGCGCAGCTCAATCGCGGGCAGGATATCGGCGGCCAGCCGATCGGACAGGCGACGGGCTTTCACATCGGCGTCGCCGCGAATCCCGGCGCGTTCGACCTCGATCAGGAGACGCGGCGATTCACCTACAAGGTCGAGGCGGGCGCCGAATTCGCGGTCACGCAGCCGGTGTTCGACGTCGCCGCGCTCGTCCGGTTCCTCGATCGGATCGGCGCGGTCCGCATTCCGGTGCTCGCCGCCATCACGCCGCTCGAGAGCGCGCGGCACGCCGAGTTCATGGCGAACGAGATCCCGGGCGTCAGCGTGCCCGGGGAGATCATCGAACGGATGCGCCGCGCGGAAGCGAACGGCACGGCGCGCGACGAAGGGTTCCTCATCGCGAGGGAGCTCGTCGGCGAGTTGGCCGGACGTGTGCAGGGGCTGCAAATCACGGTGCCGGCCGGAGCCTTCGAGACGGCGGTCCGGGTGCTCGACGCGATCCCCGTGTCTATACGCGTGATATAGTCCGGGAGCCCGTTCAATGGATCACACGAATGTGAGTCATCAGCGCTGGCAGGACCACCGCCTCTTCCTCTCGCACTTCCGGAAGAGTCCTCGAACGGTGGGGGCAATAGCGCCGAGCTCGCAGCGGCTCGCCCGCACGATGGTCGAGGGCCTCGACCTCGAGCCCAACGTTCGCGTCGTCGAGCTTGGTCCAGGGACCGGTTCCGTGACCGGCGAGATCGCGCGCCGCCTTCCGCAGGCCAGCACGTGCCTCGCGATCGACGTCAATCCAGACTTCTCCGCGCGGGTGGGGATGCGGTGGCCGGCAATCGCCTCGATTTGCGATCGCGCCGAGCGCCTCGTCGACATCGCGCGCGAACGCCGGCTGCTTCCAATCGATCACATTGTCTCGGGTCTTCCGTTCGCGAGCCTTCCCGGCGATACGGCGCGGGCGATCGTCGATGCGATCGTCTCCTCGCTGAGACCGGGCGGCACGTTCACGACATTTCAGTACGTGCATGCGTACGGATTTCGATCAGCGGTCGATGTCCGTCGTACGCTGACCCGGCGCATGGGCGCCGCGCCGACACGCCAGCTCGTGGTGGGGAACCTGCCCCCGGCCCTCGTACTTCGGTGGACGAAAGCCGCCTCTCTCCAGCGAGACATCGCATGATTACATTGTTCGATCAGGACAAGCGACGATCCCTGAACCCGCTGAATGATGAGGAGCTGCTCACGTCGAGCAGCGGGACGGCGCAGTTGTCCGTCGCGGCGGTCGAGAACGACTTCGTGGCAGGTGTGTACGAAAAGCTGGCGAACGTCTACGATCTCGCGTTCGGTCCGGCGCTGCAGCCTGGCCGCATTCGCGCGGTGAACCGGATGGCGCTCCAGCCGGGCGAGCAGGTGCTCGAGGTTGGCGTCGGCACCGGCATCAACCTGCCGCTCTATCCGAAGACCTGCGCGGTCACCGGCATCGATTTCTCGTCGTTCATGCTGGAGAAGGCGCGCGATCGCGTGTCGCGGATGGGCATCCGCACGCTGCGGCTGCTGCAGATGGACGCGGCGGATCTGAAGTTCGCCGACAACGCGTTCGACATCGTCTACGCGCCCTATCTCATCAGCGTGGTGCCCGACCCGGTGAAAGTCGCGCGCGAGATGCGCCGCGTCTGCCGTCCGGGAGGGCGCATCATCTTCTTGAACCATTTCCTGAGCGCGAACGCGCTGATGTCGCGCATCGAGCGCGTGATCTCCCCGTTCACGATTCACATCGGCTTCAAGGCGGATCTCGACCTGCCCGCGTTTCTCTCCCAGACAGACCTGCAGCCCGTCTCGATTGAGAAAGTGAACGTGCCGCGGATCTGGTCGCTCGTCACGTGCGTGAAGGACTGACCCGGCCGCTCTGGCTGGCGGCTGTCGTTCTCGCGTTCTGCGTTCCGTTGTTCGTCGGCCTCGGCCGCACGGACATGGAAAACGACGAAGCAATCTATTCATACGCGGTCGACGGGATCCTTCGCACCGGCGACTGGCTCAATCCGCTCAGCAGCCCGCACGAAGACGCGATCTTCCTCGAGAAGCCGCCGTTGAAGTTCTGGATCGTCGCGGCGCCGATGGCGCTCGGGCTCGCGCCGGCCAACGAAGTCGGCATGCGCATCTGGGACGCGCTCTTCGGCGCGATGTCGTTCCTGTACGTGTTCGCGATCGGCCGCCGTCTCGCCGGGCCGCTCTGCGGATTCGTCGCCGTGCTGGTGCTGTTCGCCTACGGTCCGCTCCTCTTCGAGCACGGCCTGCGCAACAACAACATGGAGGCGCCGCTCGTCCTGTCCTATTGCGGCGGCGTCTATCACTACCTCGCGTGGGCGTCCGCGGAATCGCGCGGCCGGCGGCTGGCGCACGCGATCGCCGTCTCGCTCTATTTCTTCCTCGGGTTCATGACGAAATTCGTCGCGGCGATCTTCCTGCCGCTGCTCCTCGCGGCCGCGACGGTCTTTCACGGCGCCAGCCGCCGTCAGCTCTTTCGGGACTGGCGGCTCTGGGGCGTCGCGAAGATCCTGTTCCTGATCCTGGCGGCGCCGTGGTTCATCTACGAGCACGTCCATGCCGGGGCCGCCTTCTGGCAGACCATCTTCGGCGCTCACGTCGTCGCCAGGATGACGGTCGGTATCGATCCCAGCCACGTGCAGCCGTGGCATTACTATTTCTCGACGATCTATCGGGAGCTGGCGCACGCGGGCACGGCGTGGCTCGCCATCGCGGGCGGCGTCCTGCTCGTCGCGCGCGCGTTCACGGATCGACGGCTCGAGGTGTTCACGGTGATCGCCTGGTTCGCCGTGCCGATCGGATTGATCTCGTTCGGCACGTCGAAGCTGGGTCACTACGCGTATCCGTTCCTGCCGCCGGTCGCGTTGGCGGCGGGCTACGGGCCCGCGCTCCTGCTGACGTACGGACGCGGCCGCGTCGAAGCGCTCATGACGAGAATCCAGCAGGCCATCGATCGCCGCGGGTGGATCGGGACCGGATTGCGGCGCGTTCTGCTCGCCGTCGCGGCGATCTCGCTCGCCATCGCGGCGGCGACGCTCGTGATGGGACAGCTCGACATCACGCTCGGCGGCACGCGGTTCTTCCGGAACTCGCACGTCGCGCGGCCGCTCGTCGTCACACTGCTCTTGGCGACGCTCGCCGGCCGCGGCGTGATGGCCGTGCGCGTCCTGCTGCCGATCGCCCTGCTGCTGGCGATCCTGCCGGGCAGGGCGTACGAAGATCAAGTGAGGAAGACGATGGTGCGCAACGATCCGATGCGGACCGCGGCGGAATGCATGGTGGCCGTGCGGCAGCAGGAATACGAAGCGCACCGGCCCGCGCCGGGCATCCATGTCGTCGGCGAGCAGAAGTGGATGCTGCACTCGCACTACTACTACTTCCATCACTTGGGCCGTTGGGATCGCACCCCGGTCGTCGTCGACGAGGTGCTCGAGCAAGGGTTGTTCAAGCCTGGCTACGAGCGGCCGATTCTGATCGGCGACGCCGACTACCAGGCGTTCAAGGCCCGGCACGGCGCCGCGCTCGCGGATCTGCAGATGCTGCGGCTTCGCGACGCGCTGCTCCTGATGCCCGGACCGTATGCGGCGTGCGCTCCTCGCGTACGCGCCGCCTACTCGCGGTGATGGTCGGCGTCTCGATCGTCATTCCCGCCTACAACGAGGAAGCGCGGCTCGACGGCACGCTTTCCGAGCTCATCACGTTTCTCGATCGTCAATCGTGGGACTGGGAAATCAGAGTCGTGGACGACGGGTCGGCCGATGGCACATGCGCGGTCGTCGAACGGCGCGCGGCGACGACGCCTCGGCTCGTGCTGCAGCGCGAACCGCATCGCGGAAAGGGGGGCGCCGTCAAGGCGGGCCTCCTCGCCGCGACGAAGGCGTTCCGGTTCATCTGCGACGCCGATCTTTCGATGCCGGTATCGGAGCTGCCGCGGTTCCTTCCTCCGCAGATCGGCGACTTCGACGTCGCAATCGGGAGCCGCGAGGGCCACGGCGCGCGGCGCATCGGCGAACCGCTCCGGCGGCACCTCGCAGGGCGCGTGTTCAACTACCTCGTGCAGCAATTGTCGGTGCCGGGGATCGAGGACACGCAGTGCGGGTTCAAGATGTTCACGGCGTCGGCGGTCGAGGCGATCTTTCCGCTCGTCACCGTCGATGGATGGGCGTTCGACATCGAAGTGCTGTGCATCGCGCAAGCGAAGGGGCTTCGCATCGTCGAAGTGCCGATCGAGTGGCACTACCGGCGCGAGTCGCAACTGAGCCTTCTGCGCGACGGCGCGCGCATGCTGCGAGAGCTGCTCCAGATTCGCGCCCGCGCGAAAAGCGGGAGATATGGTGACCGCGCCGGCATCCGCCGCTGAGAGCGTCGCGGAGCTGACGATTCACGCGCCCGCACCGAAGTAGCCATGTCCTCTCCGGCCGTCACGATCATCGTTGCGACGTACAACTTCAGCGCGGCGCTGCGCTACACGATCCAATCCGCGCTCGCGCAGACGTTTCAGGACTTCGAGCTTCTCGTCGTCGGGGACGCGTGTACGGATGACAGCGAAGAGGTCGTGCGCTCGTTCGACGATCCTCGCATTCAGTGGATCAACCTGACTCGCCGCGCCGGGAGTCAAGACGGTCCGAACAACGCCGGCCTCGCGCGTGCGCGCGGAGAGTACGTCGCGTATCTCGGACACGACGATCTCTGGTGGCCCGGTCATCTCGAGATTGGATTGCGCACGTTTGCCGCGACCGGAGCGGACATGGTCGTCGCGGTCGCGATCATCAACGGTCCGCCGGAGTCCGGCTTCAAGGGCGTGACGGGTCTCTTTCCAAACGACACCTACACGCCGCGCTACGACTTCACGCCCTCGTCCATGATTCACACGCGGCGCCTGATCGATCGCGCCGGCTCCTGGCGCGCGCCGCACGAAGCGGAGATCGGCGTCGATCACGACTTCGTGACGCGCTGCTATCGCGCGGGCGCGACGATCGTCGCCACGAAGGAAGCGACCGTGTTCAAGTGCAACACGAGCTTCCGGCGAAACGCGTATCGGACCAAATCGGTCCGCGAGCACGCCGAGCTCTTCGAGCGGATGCAGGCCGGCGGCGAAGACTTCCGCCGCGCCGAGCTGATGACGACGATTCAGCGCTTTCTCGAGGATCGGTTCTTTCGCATCGAAGGCGTGTGGGACGAGGCCGAGCGAGCCCAGGTCGATTCCGCGCGCCGCGCCGCCGAGTTCCTGCGCTTCAAAGGCGCGAGCGCGACGAGCGCGCCGCCAAAGCCGCAATTAGGCGGTGAGCCGATCAGGTTTTCGCTGGGCGACGATTTCTGCGGCTTCGAATGGCAGATCCCGGAGCAGGATCCGGTGCACGGTCATTTCCGATGGAGCGGTCCGAGCACGATCTCCACGGTTTCGCTACCAGTCGCGCTGCACGGCCCGTGCGCGGTCGCTGTGCACATCCTCAACGCGCTCGAGCGGGAGACGCTTTCGACGATGAGCGTGTCGGCGAACGGCCGGCCGGTGGAGACGTCCCTCGAACGAACGGAGTCGGGCACGTGGCTGCTGCGATTTCGGATCGACCCGCTGCCCGGCGAGCGCGAGCACGAGATCGAATTCAGAGTGCGGAAGACCACGCGCCCGTTCGACATCTCGCCGAGCATGGACCGGCGATGGCTCGGCGTCGCAGTCAATTGGATCGAGCTCGTGCCTGGCCCGTGAGATTACCAGCCGCGCGCGCCGTCGAACGAGTGCGGGATGAGCGGCGTGTCGATCGGAAGCCGGTACTTGTCCGGCGAAGCGTGATCGTAGGGAAGCGTCGGGAAATTCACGGCGATGACGTCCTTCGTGCCGATGTTTCGATCGGCATGCCAGACGAACTTCGGCACGCTGACGTGGCGGCGGCCCTGCTCGCTCAGCACGACGCGGCTGATCCGGCCGAACGTCGGCGACTCCTCGCGGACGTCATACATGATGACCTCCATCTCGCCTTGCAGGAGGCAGTAGCGGTCGTCGTGGAGCTTGTGCAGGTTCCATCCCTTCACGATGCCGGGCCGGATCGTGAAGCAGTACGCGAACACGAGCGGATCGGGATGCCAGTTCCAGGCAGGATTGAACATCTCCGTGACGCTGCCGCGCTCGTCGATGTGCGTCGGCACGTCCCACACGCGAACGCCGTCGAGGAGCGCGCCGGTATCTCGGCTCATCGTGTCGACGGTTTGACGATCCTGAACCGCGGCTTCGAGCGTCCGCGCGAGAAGGGATTGAGTGACGGTCATGGCGCTGATTATGGCTGAAGGCAGGCGCAAGTCAATCGTCACGCGCGCGAGTGGACGGCGTTCTCGATCATCCGCGCGAGTCGCGGCGCGCCGTCGGTCGCCGGACGATCCGGCGGCGCGGGAGCGGACGCGATGCGATCGAGCGCGCTGCGCCAGCGGCCCGCGAAGAGCGCATCGTGATCGATGAACGCGCACTTGAGCGCGCGCGGCATCTCGGCGACGAGCACGTCGTACTCGCGGAAATTGCCCCGCGACGTGTAGAGAACGCCCGTCTCGTTCGCGATGCACTCGGCGATGATCCCGTAGCCGGGCTTCGTCGCGACGATGTCGCACGCGCCGACGAGATCTTCGTACCGCAGGCCGGAGCCGTAGAGCGCTCCCTCCGTGAGCTGCACGATCCCTGACGGGGCGTTCGCCATGCGGCCGCTCTCGTCGCGGATCGTGAGCACGACGCCGTAGTCGTCCAGGCAGTCGAGCGTCGACACGTCGAGGCCGCCGACGCCGTACCCGCCGAACGACGACAGGACCAGCGGCCGATCGCTCGGCAGTCCGAGCCGATCTCTGACGTCGCCGCGCGCATGGCTCGCGTGGCGCGCGATGAATGGCACGTCGACGATCGTGTCGAAGGCCGCGAAGCCGCCGTGCATCGGCAGCCGCCAAGCGGCGAACGCGTTGCGGTATGCGCGTCGAATCGCCGGCAGCAGATCCGGCGCGGCGCCGAGCTCGCCGGCGTACCCCTCGTAGATCCAGTCCCACGTGAAGTTCGTGACGACCGCGGAACGAATGCCGGCGGCCGCGGCGGCCGCGCATCCGAGCGGCGCCGCGTCGGCAACGACGAAGGCGGCGTCATGCGAGCGGAGGAGCGCGGCCTCGTTGCGGGCACGATCGGGCAGCGTTCGGTGGAACGCACCGGCCCTGCGGATCGTGTCGCGCTCGTCGAGGTGCAGGCTGTCGATCTGCGTCACGCCCGTGTCGCACTCGCCCGCGACGAGCGTCACCGGCACGCGCGCCGTGCGGTCGAACAGCCACGTCGGCGCCGACGTGCGCACGACGATCTCGATCGCCGGCGCGATCGCGCCGAGCGCGTTGATGACTTCGATCTGGCGGGACGCGTGCCCGAAGCCGTGCCCTGAAATGTAGAAGAAGACAGCCGGCAAAGTGCGCGTCAGTCGTCGTTCACGGCCGCCGCCGCGACGGTCGACGGCAGCGAGATCGACAGCGCTTCCTCGAGCGTTTTCACCGGATGGAAGGTCATGTCGCTGCGGATTTCCGGCGGCAGCTCCGACAGATCCGGCTCGTTGAGCTGCGGCAGAATCACCGTCTTGATGCCTTGACGGCGAGCGGCGAGCGCCTTCTCGCGAATGCCGCCGACGGGAAGCACCAGACCCGAGAGTGTGATCTCACCCGTCATCGCGACATCCGATCGCACGGGAACGCCGCGCACGGCCGACACCATCGCCGTGGCCATCGTCACGCCGGCTGACGGACCGTCCTTGGGAATCGCGCCGGCCGGCACGTGGATGTGGATGTCCTGCTTGTTGAGGAACTCCGGCGACAGGTTGAGCTCGCGCGCTTGCTGCCGCACGTGCGACAGCGCGGCGCGCGCCGACTCCTGCATGACGCTTCCAAGTTGGCCGGTGAGGATCACCTGGCCGTTCCCGCCGGGCAGCAGCGCAGCTTCGATGAACAGAACGTCTCCGCCTGTCTCGGTCCACGCGAGGCCCGTCGCCACGCCGGGCCGCGACGTGCGAAAGGACGACTCTGGTCTGAAGCGCGCCGCCCCCAGATAGTCGGGCACCTCCGCCGCATCGACGCGCGCCGACGGCACGGCGTCCGCGGCCACCTTTGCGGCGACCTTCCGGGCGATCGTGCCCACTTGGCGCTCCAGCGTGCGCACGCCCGCTTCGCGCGTGTATTCGGCGATGACGCGCCGCAGCGCCGCGTCCGTGATCTCGAATTGATCGAGGCGCAGCCCGTTCTCTTCGCGCTGGCGCGGGACGAGATACATCCGCGCGATGTGGACCTTCTCGTCCTCGGTATAGCCGCTCAGCGAGATCATCTCCATGCGATCGAGGAGCGCCGGATGGACCGTGCCGAGCTGGTTGGCTGTCGCGATGAAGAGCACGTGCGACAGATCGATCGGGATCTCGAGGTAGTGATCGCGGAACGCGTGGTTCTGCGCGGGATCGAGCACTTCGAGGAGCGCCGCGGCGGGATCGCCTTGAATGCCGACCGAGATCTTGTCGATCTCGTCGAGCATCAGCACGGGATTCGACGATCCGGCGCTCTTCAGCGCCTGCGCGAGGCGTCCGGGCATCGATCCGATGTAGGTCCGCCGGTGTCCGCGGATCTCCGCTTCGTCGCGCACGCCGCCGAGCGAAATCCGCACGAACGTGCGATTCATCGCGCGCGCGATCGATTGTCCCAGCGACGTCTTGCCGACGCCGGGCGGTCCGACGAAGCAGAGGATCGGACCTTTCATCGCGACCGGCGCGGGCGACGTCGCGGCCGCCAGCGAGGACGCGGGTTCGCCAGCCTCGCCCGGCGTGCCGGCCTCCTCGATGAGCGGCGCGTTCGTGCGCTGCCGCAGCTTCTGCACGGCGAGGTGCTCGACGATCCGCTCTTTGACCTTGTCGAGATCGTAGTGATCTTCGTCCAGCACGCGGCGCGCCTCGACGGGATCGAGCCGATCCTCGGTCGGTTTGTCCCACGGGATGTCGAGCACCCAATCGAGGTAGGTGCGCAGCATCTGGTATTCGGGGGAAGCGGGCGTCATGCGCTCGAGCCGTTCGACCTCGCGAAGCGCGATCGTCTTGACGCGTTCCGGCAGGTTCGCGTCGTTGACTTTGCCGCGCAGCTCCTGGATTTCGCTGTCGGTCTCGCCAAGCTCGGACTGAATCGCCTTCATCTGCTGGCGCAGCACGTACTGCCGCTGCGCGTCCGACATTTCCTTTTCGGCGCGCGACTCGATCCGTCCCTTCAACTCGAGCACGTCGATCTCGCGCGCGAGCGCCGTCGCGACCGCATCCAGCTTGACCGAGAGATTGTTTTCCTCGAGCAGCTTCTGCTTGTCCTCCGACTTCATGTCGAGCAGGCTCGCGAGCAGATACGCAATCCGCAGCGGCTCGTCCATCGTGGTCACGAGCGCCTTGATGTCGGGCGAGAGGCCTGTGGCGAGCGAGAGCGCCCTGTCGACGAGCTCCTGAAGACGGCGCACGCGCGCGTCGATCTCGATGCTCCGCTCGTCGGGTTCCTTCAGTGGCTTGACGAGCGCTTGAATGACGCCGCGCTCGACTTGCAGGAACTCGGCGCGCGCGCGCGCCACGCCTTCGACGAGCACGCGCATGCCGCTCGGCGCCTTGGCCATCTGACGAATGATGCAGATCGTACCGACACGGTGCAGATCGTCGGGGCCCGGCTCGTCGGCGTCGTTCTTCTGCAGCAGGGCGAGGATCATGCGGTCGCCCGCCAGCGCGCGATTGACGGCTTCGACGGAAATCGGCCGGCTCACGCCGAGCGGCGACGCGGTCATTGGAAGCACGACGGCGCCGCGCAGCGGAACGACGGGAAGCTCGGAGGGAAGCGCGGGATCGGGAGCGGGAGCGGGAGCGTCGACCATGCGAGTCTCAGTGTACTTCCAATCAATAGATCCCTGGAATCAACCTCCACCGTACTTTCCGGCGATACGCTTCGTACTCCGCGCCGAACGCCTGAATCAGTCCTCGCTCCTCGAACGGTATCGCGATCGCGAGGTACCCCGTGCTGACGAGGGCGAAGAGCGCGCGCGTCGCCGTCATGTCGGGCGCGCCGAATACGAAACACGTCCACGCGAAGTAGAGAGGGTGACGCACGAAACCGTACAAGCCGCGCGTCTCGAGCGGAACGTGCTCGGTCGCGTCACGGTCGCGATTGCGGCGGAGGACGGCGCGCACACCCGACAAATCGAGCACGTCGAGTTTGCTCGACGCGCGGACTGTCAACGCGAAGCCGATCAGCTGCACCGCGTAGCCGGCGATGCGCCATCCGCCTTCGAGGCGGTAGAGCACACCAGCCACGGGTTGCCACCACGTGCAGACGATGATGAAGAGCAGGCTTGAGGTCCACGTGTAAATCGATCGCTCGAGCTCCGGCGGCGCGATGCGATGAACGTATCGCTTGAAGCTCGGTCGCGCGAGCAGGCTGTGATGAACGGCAAAGACGGAGAAGAGCACCACGTCGATCGCGATCGGCCCGGCGATCGCGTCCAGCAGGACGGGGCCCGGAACCGGATCGCCGAATCGAACCAAATAGCAGTAGAGGAACCAGACGAGGGATGCGGCGAAGAGCAGCGTTCCGGTCCACGCGATGGAGACGTTGAGCTGGCGCATCGCGCGTTTTTCGTAAGCGGTTTTCGGATCTCGTGTCCACCGTCGCGCTGGGGCCGAGCGTTGAAATCAACGCGCGCTCGACGGCCGCGCGGCCAACTATTATAGGAGCATGACAGTCGCGATCACCGGCATCGGCGTGGTGTCGCCCTACGGAGTGGGTCGTGAACGTTTCTGGCGATGCGTCCGGAACGGGTGCAGCGCGACGCAATCGATCAGCACCTTCGACGCGTCGCCCCTGGGCTGCACGGTCGCGGCGCCCGTGCCGCACGTCTCGGTCGAGGATGCGATCGCGATCGACGAGCGCGCGCCGGGGCTGCCGTCCGAGCGCGCGGGGCGGCCGGATCCGCGCCGCTATTCGCGCGCGTCGTTGATTGCCGTCGTCGCTGCGAGCGAAGCCTGGTCCGACGCCGGACTGCGCCTTGGCGAGCCCGGCGCGGGCGTGCTGGTCGGCAGCGGCGCGGGCGGAATCGACGTCGCCGAACGGCAATACGGTGAATTCTTCAACGACGGATGGAAGCGCGTCACGCCGTACGCGATTCCCGTGTCGATCGTCGGCATGATCTCCAGCGAGATCTCCATCGCGCTCGAACTGCACGGCATCAGCCACGTCGTCTCGACCGGATGCACGAGCTCGACGGACGCGATTTCGTACGGAGCGTCGCTCATTCGCGCGGGAGAGGCGGACGTCATCCTGTCGGGCGGCGCGGACGCCTGCGTCACGCCCGGGATGATCTTCGGCTTCACGAAGATGCGCGCGGTCGCGACGCGCTACAACGACACGCCGGCGGCCGCGTCGCGCCCGTTCGACGCGGGCCGCGACGGCTTCGTGCTCGGCGAGGGCGCGTGGATGGTCGTGCTCGAGAACGACGCGCGGGCGCGTGCGCGCGGCGCGCGCATCTATGCCACGGTCGACGGCTATGGATCGACGTGCGACGCGTATCATCGCGTGCAGATGGATCCCGACGGGGAGCAGATCGTGCGCGCGATGCAGCTCGCGATCGATCGCTCCGGCCGCGCGCTCGAGGAGATCGGCTACGTGAACTACCACGGGACGTCGACCGTCCTCAACGACGCCGTCGAGTCGCGGTGCGTGCGCCGGCTGTTCGGCCCGCTCGCCGACCGCGTGCCCGGCTCGTCCACCAAGTCGATGATCGGGCATCCGCAAGGCGCGAGCGGCGCCGCCGGGATCGTGACGGCCGCGCTCGCGCTGCGTGACGGCTATCTGCCGCCGACGATCAATCAGACGCAGCCGGATCCCGACTGCGATCTCGACTTCGTTCCGAACGTGGGCCGCCGCGCGCACCCCGCCGCGGCGCTCTGCAACTGCCTCGGGTTTGGATCGAAGAACAGCGCGATCGTGTTGGGCAGCGCGAACGGTCGATAGCTGGGACGCTCGAAGCTCGTGACGAACTACGACGCGGTGATCTGCGGCGCCGGTCCTGCCGGATCGATTGCGGCCGTCGTGCTGGCTCGCGCCGGCGCGCGCGTCCTGCTGCTCGATCGCGCGCGATTTCCGCGCGACAAGTTGTGCGGCGACACGGTGAACCCGGGGGCGCTCGCGATCCTCGAACGTCTCGGCCTCGCGCACGTGACTGACAACAGCCTTGCGATCGCCGGGATGATCGTGTCGGACGGGTCGGGGGTGCGCTGCGTGGGCCGCTATGGCGGCGAGCGCTACGGCCGCGGGCTGCGGCGCGCGGCGCTCGACAACGCGCTGCTCGAGGCCGCCATCCACGCCGGCGCTCAGTTCGAAGAGCGGACGCTCGTTCAAGAGCCAATCGTCGATGCGGGCATCGTCCGGGGAGTCGTCGCAAAGAGCAAGACCGGCGATTCCGTTCGCATCGCCGCGCGCATCGTGATTGCCGCCGATGGCGCGAGCTCGCGGCTCGCCCGCGCGTTCGGCCTCTCGCGCCACGCGGCGCGCCCGCGGCGATGGGCCGTCGGCGCGTACTTCACCGGCGTCGCGCCGGAGCCGCGCGACGAAGGTTTCGGCGAGATGCACGTGCGCCGCGGGCGCTACATCGGCATCGCGCCCATGCCCGACGGCCTGACGAATGCGTGCGTCGTGACCGCGGATCGCGCCGCGCTGCGCGATCCGGCGGCCCTGCTCTGCACGACGGTGCGGCAGGATCCGTTCGTCGCCGATCGATTCACCACGGCTCGTCCGATCGCGCCGCCCGTGTGTTTGGGGCCGCTCGCCGTCGAGAACCACCAGAGCGGAGTGCCCGGCCTGCTGCTTGCGGGCGACGCCGCGGGGTTCATCGATCCGATGACCGGCGACGGGCTGCGCTTTGCGTTCCGCGGCGCCGAGCTCGCCGCAGTCGCCGCGCTGTCCGCGCTCGAATCCGGCGCGCGCGATCCACACGTGACGTTGTCGCGCGCACGGCGGCGCGAGTTCGCCTCGAAATGGCGTTTCAATCGCACCCTGCGCGCGCTCGTCGCGTCGCCACCCGCGATGCGCGTCGTGGCGACGAGCGCCACGTGGATGCCGTCAATCGCCGAACAGCTGATCCGATACGCAGGCGATCTGAAGTGCTGATCGAGTGCCGGCGTCCGGTCCAGCCCCGACGTTCTTCACTGGTGGTTTCAGGGGAGCTCGCAGAGGGCAAAGATCGCCGAGGCAGATCGTGTTCGCTGCTGGTGCGAAGTGACTCGACAAGAGACGCGGATCACGCGGATCTTTTGGTTGCTACGGGCCCGGCCGCGCCGCAGGCGCGGGTGAGGTGGGGCCGCATCGGAATCTGCACGCCCGAAACG
>DATBJJ010000125.1:0-89271 GCA_036556425.1 Vicinamibacterales bacterium | reverse complement strand
TTGGTCTTCCGCACCCTTCCCAGGCTGGCGAAGCCAGCCTGCCGGTCGCTCGAGAACGGACGTCAGATTGGTTCTCTCTGCGTTCTCTCCTCTCTGCGTGCTCTGCGATGAAACTCGGCTGGCTCTGCTTCCTCCGCGCGCGATGAAGCCAGCTCGCGCGCCGAGGCGGCCGCGCGTTCGAGGAGCAGGTCGCGCTCGCGGCTGTTTCGTGTCAGCGACGCCGCGCGCGCGAATTCCGCTCGCGCTTCGTCATGGCGACCGAGCTTGGCGAGCAGATCGCCGCGCACGCTCGGCAGTAGGTGATACGTCCGCAGCGACGGCTCGTCGACGAGGGGGTCGACGATGGCGAGGCCCGCGGCGGGACCGAAGGCCATGCCGTGCGCAACGCCGCGATTGAGCTCCACGACCGGAGACTCCATCAACCGCGCGAGCTCGTCGTAGAGCGCGGTTATGCGCGGCCAATCCGTTTGATCCGCCGCGAGCGCGCGCGCGTGACAAGCGGCAATCGCGGCTTGCAGCGTGTAGGGCCCACGCGCGGCGCCGAGCCGCTCGGCGCGCTCGAGCGCCGCGAGGCCGCGGCCGATCAGCAGGCGATCCCACAGCGCGCGGTTCTGATCGAACAGGAGGACCGGCTCGCCCGACGGTCCGACCCGCGCTCGGGATCGCGACGCTTGGATCTCGAGCAACGCGGCCAGCCCGTGCACTTCCGGCTCGCCGGGCACGAGCTCCGCGACGATCCGCGCGAGCCGGAGCGCGTCCTCGCACAGCGCCGGACGCATCCAATCGTCGCCGGCCGTCGCGGAATACCCCTCGTTGAAGATCAGATAGATGACCTCGAGCACCGACGACAACCGTGCCGCGCGATCCGCGCCGCGCGGCACTTCGAACGGCACCCGCTCCTTCGCCAGCGTGCGCTTCGCGCGGACGATGCGCTGCGCGATCGTCGGCTCGGACACGAGGAAGGCGCGCGCGATCTCGTCGGTCGTCAAACCGCCGAGCAGGCGCAGCGTCAGCGCGACGCGCGCTTCAGTCGACAACACCGGATGGCACGCGGTGAACACCAGCCGCAGCAGATCGTCGCCGACGTCATCGTCCAGCGCTGCGTCGAGATCGGTCTGTGACACCTCGCCGCCTGCTTCGAGCGCATGGCCGAGCTCCTCGTGCTTGCGCTCGAGCATCTTCGCGCGGCGGAAGAAATCGATCGCGCGGTGCTTGGCTGCCGCCATCAGCCACGCGCCTGGATTGCGCGGCACGCCCGAGTCGGGCCATTGCTGGAGCGCCGCCACGAGCGCGTCCTGCGCGAGATCCTCGGCGACGCTGATGTCGCGCGTGACGCGCGTCAGCGCCGCGATCAGCTTGGGGGATTCGATTCTCCAGATGGCGTCGATGGCTTGATGGGTGTCGGCAGCCGCCACGGCTACCGATCACACCATCATCGACCGCCCGGAGCAAGGCGCGGGCTCTACTTCTGCGCGAGCCGATCCCTGAGCTGCGCGTGATGGTCGATTGCCGGGCTGGATCCGAAGTCCTCGAGCTCGAACACCTGACGGATCTCGATCTCCCCGTCGACGAACGGCACGCGCTTCGCCCACTCGAGCGCTTCCGCCTTCGACTTCACTTGGATCAACCAGAAGCCCGCAACGAGCTCCTTCGCTTCGGCGAACGGTCCATCCGTGACGCTCGGCTTGCCGTCCGCAAACCGCACGCGGGCGCCCTTCGAGCTCGGCTGCAGCCCTTCGCCCGCGAGCATCACGCCCGCCTTCACCATCTCTTCGTTGAACTTCGCCATGTCCGCCAACTGCTTCTCATCGGGAAGCACGCCAGCCTCGGTGTTCTTGTCCGCCTTCACCATCATCATGAATCTCATGACCGTATCTCCTTGACGTGTGGAGTTCTGCTCGCCTTCCTCTCGTGCGTCTACCCACACGTCGAACGACGAAGGCAGAAATCGACAAACCGGTCGAGGCCGAGAACCCGGACCCCGAGTCCCGAGCCCCGAGCCCCAACCGTATTCAGTCGTACCGCAACGCGATCATCGGATCGACGCGCGAGGCGCGGCGGGCAGGGAGGTAGCCGGCGATCGCCGACACGGCAATCATCATGATTGTCGCCGCGATCATGGTGAGGATGTCGTTCGGCTCGAGCCCGAAGAGCATTGTCGCGACGAAGCGGCCGGCCCAGAAGGCGACGCCGACGCCAATGGCCACGCCAATCACGACGAGAATGAGCGATTCACGCAGAACCTGCCGCAGCACGTCCCCGCGCTGCGCGCCGAGCGCCATGCGGATGCCGATCTCGTTGGTGCGGCGCGACACGTTGTACGACATCAATCCGAACAGGCCAATCGCCGCGATGAGCAGCGCGAGACCGCCGAAGAGCGAATAGGCGAGCGCGAACACGCGCTCCTGCTGGAATCGCTGCTCGACCATGGTGATTTGCGTCGAGATGTCCATCAGCGGAAGGTTCGCGTCGAGCTGCGACACGATCGAGCGGACCTCCTTCATCACGCTGACCTGTTGCGCCGACGTGCGAACCGCGATCACCGGGTTCGTCATCCGTGTCTGAAGATACGGCACGTACATCGTCGGCGGCGCCGCATCGCGCACGCTGTCGTACTTCGCGTCGCGGACGACGCCCACGATCTCGAGCTGACCGCTCGTCTCCACGCTGCTGCCGAAGCGGCGGCCGAGCGGATCCTCGTTCGGGAAGTACTTGCGCACGGCGGCGTCGTTGATGAGCACGACTCTCGGCGCGGATTCGCTGTCGCGCTCGGTGATCCCGCGTCCCGCTCGAAGAGGGATGCCCATCGCCTCGAAGAAGTTTGGCGAGACGACGAGACGGTTGATGCCGTTGTCGCGCTCCTGGAGCGAATACGTGCGGCCCTGAACGAAGATGCTGGTGCTGTTCACGCTGCCCGAGAGCAGCGCAGGCTGCGAGAACGAGACCGTACGCACCCCAGGAACGGATGCCAAACGCTCGAGCAGATCGCGATACAGCGCGTTGGTCCGTTTCTGGTCGTAGCGAAGCAGCTGCGGGTTGACGCGGAAGGTGACGAGATTCCGCGCGTCGAAGCCGACGTCCACGTGCCGCAGATTCTGCAGCGTTCGCAGGAACAATCCGGCGCCGATGATCACCATCAGTGAAATCGCCACCTGCACGACGAGCAGCCCGCGGCCGAGAAGGCTGCGCGATCCGACGACGCTCCGCGACGTGGACTTCAATGCGTCGTTGACGTTCATGCGCGTGGCGCGCAGCGCCGGCGCGATGCCGAACACGATGCCCGTCAGCCACGTCAGCGCGAGCACGAATCCCAGAAGCCGCCAATCGAGCGGCACCGCGCGGCCGGCGGCGCCAGGCAGCAGCTGCTTGCCCCAATACCCGACGGCAATCCCGAGCAGGCCGCCGGCGCTCGCGAGCAGCAGGCTCTCCGTCAGCAGCTGACGGATGAGGCGCCACCGCGTCGCGCCGAGCGACAAGCGCACGGAAAGCTCCTTCTGACGGCTCGTCGCGCGCGACAGCAGCAGGTTCGCGACGTTGGCGCAGACGATCAGCAGCACGAGGCCGACGACCGCGCTGAGAATCGAGACCGAGCGAATGTCGTGCGGGTTGACATCGAAGATGCCGCGGCTTCCGGAGTCGACGCGCAGGTGCGGCACGTTCTCGCGCCGGCGATTGACCGCCGTCGATCGCTCGGCGTCGCTCAACCCCGCAAGGTACGACGCCAGTCCGGCTTTCGCCGTCGCCTGGAACACGCCCTCGAGATTGCCCTGCACTTGCGCGGCGGTGACGCCCGGCTTGAGCCGTCCCATCACCTGCAGCCACCACGTCGTCGCCTGGCTGACGCGAATCGGCGGTGTGCCGCCGCCTGGCGGCGCGAACTGCGGAGCGATTTGCGAATCGAGCGCGAGCGGAAACGAGATATCCGGGGGCTCGCTGGACGCCAACTGCACGCCGGTGAACGAAGGATCGAGAACGCCGACAATGGTGACGGGAATCGCGTTCACGCGAACGATTTTTCCAACGACGGATGGGTCGCTGCCGAACCGGGCGCTCCAGTACTTCGCGCTGATCACCGCGACGGCCGGCGACGACGGCGTGTCGTCGTCCGGCAAGATCGTCCGGCCCATGCGCGCGCGCACACCGAGCATCCGATAGTAGTTCCCCGTCGAGATGAAGGCACTCGCGATTTCCGGCTGCCCGTCGACGATCACGTTCACGCGGCCGAACGGCGCGCACGCGAACATTTCGCTCATCGTCTGGTTGTCCGCGAGGAACTGCTGATACATCGGGAACGAGAACGTCGTCCAGACGTTCAGGCCGTCGGGTGTGCGCCGCGACGTTCCGTAGTCGCTCGTGTTCGTCGCCATGTCGTTCGGGCCGGCAAGGCGCAGGCGCACGAGCGTTCCCGGATCCCGGACAGGAAGCTCAGTGAGGATGAGGTTGTGGAAGGCGCTGAACATCGCCGTGTTGGCGCCGATGCCGAGGGCGAGCGAGAGCACGACGACCGCCGTCCAGCCCTTTGCCTGCAAGAGCATGCGCGCCGCGTGACGAATGTCCTTCCACATGAGGGCGTCTCCGGGCCGGAGGGTACCCGTCGAGGATCCGGCTTGTCAAAAGACGGCGCCGGCCCGCCACAGGTTTACAAGCGATCGGCCGCTATCTTGACGATGTAACCTAAGTACTGTCACTGTAACTGTAGTTACATTGTCGAATCAGAGGTGCATCATGAGCGCGTTTGCCGACGACCTGAAGCACGCCGCGCGTCTCTGCCGTCGTTCGCCGGGATTCATGACGTTTGCGGTTGGCAGCCTCGCGATCGCGATCGGATCCGCGACGCTCGTCTTCAGCCTCGTCCATCAGGCGCTCGTGCGATCCCTTCCCTTCCGCGATCCCGCCGCTCTCGTGTGGATGTACAACGCGCGCACCGAGCGCGACCGGGCTCCTTTCTCCGTGCCGGACCTCGACGATTACCAGCGCGAGAACAGCACGCTCGCCGGCGTCGCCGTGTTCACCAACTGGGGGGCGAACCTCACGGGAATCGGCCCCGCGGAACGCATCGAGGGCACGCGGGTCGGCGGCAACTTCTTTCAATTGCTGGGCGCACAGCCTCTCATCGGCCGGACGCTCGAGCCCGCGGACGAGGCCAACAACGCGCGCGTTGCCGTGCTCGCGCACGGCTTCTGGACGCGTCGCTTCGGCCGCGATCCGTCGATCGTCGGACGCGACGTGCTGCTCAACGGCGCCCAGTACACGGTCGTCGGCGTTCTGACGCCGGATTTCATGTTTCCCTTTCGAGACGCGGAGCTTGCCGTGCCGGTGACGATCGCGACGGATCCGCGCCGGACCGATCGCGGCGCGAACTTCCTGCGCGTCGTCGCGAGGTTGAATCCCGGCGTGACGCTCCAGCGGGCCAAAGAGGATCTCGACGCGATCGCCCGGCGGCTGCAGCAGCAATATCCCGAGGAGGACGCGCGCAAGACGGGCGTCAACCTGTTTCCGCTTCACGCCGAGATCGTCAGGGATTACGCGCAGATTCTGTGGATTCTGTTCGCCGCCGTCGCCGTCTTTCTCGTGATTGGCTGCGGCAACCTCGCGAACTTGATGTTCGTGCGCTCGATCGCGCGCGCGCGCGAGTTTGCGCTGCGTGCGTCGCTTGGCGCGCCAGGCTGGCGCATCGCGCGCCAGCTCGCGGTCGAAGCGTCGTTCGTCGCGGGGCTCGGCGGGATCGGCGGCGCGATCTTGGCGGCGTTTGGTTTGTCGTTGTGGCGTGTGGTCGAGCCGGCGAACTTTCCGCGGCGCGACGCGATCGCGCTCGATGCGGCCGCGCTGACGTTCACGATCGCCGTGTCGCTCTGCGTGGCGCTCGTCTGCACGATCGTCCCCGCACGAGCGGCGATCCGATCCTCAGGCGCGCGAGCGGCCGGCGGAACGCGCACCCAGACGGGCACGCGGCGCGAGCGAGCGGTGCGGCATGCGTTCGTGGCGGCACAGGCCGCGGGTTCGGTGCTGCTGCTGACGTGCATGGGCCTTGCGTCGCAAGGTCTTGCGCGTCTCGAGGAAGTGGACGCGGGCTTCACGCCGGCCAACGCGCTCTCGATGCAGCTCTCGCTGCCGCCGCGGACGTATCGGGACGCTGCCAGCATCGAGCGCTTCGACGATGCCTTGCGCGCGCGGTTCACGTCGATTGGCGGCATTCGCGCGGCTGGAGCGGTGTCGCTGCGGCCGCTGAGCGGCCTGCTCTCGACGATGGACGTCGCGTTTCCCGATCGTCCCGCGCCGCCGCCGGACGAAGTGCCGCAGGCGCACTTCCGGATCGCGAGCGCCGGATATTTCTCTGCGGCCGGCATCCGCGTCCTCGCGGGCCGCGAGTTCACGGCAGAGGATCGCGCCGGCAGTCAGCGCGTCGCGATCGTCAGCCGCACGTTCGCGGATCGACACTGGCCGGGAGCCACGGCCATCGGCCGATCCGTGCAAATCGTGCAGTCGGCGCCATCGCGACCGATGGAGGTCGTGGGCGTCGTGAGCGACGTCAAACAGTTCGGCGTCGACGGCTCATCGACTGCCGATCTCTATGTGCCTCTGCCGCAGATGCCGGCTTCGCAGGCGCCGCTCGTCGCGGCGCGAATCTACTGGATCGTGCGGACCGACGGCGATCCCCGGCAGTTCGCGCTGCGCGTCCGCGAAATCGTTCAGTCCGTCGACGGTGACGTCGCCGCCTCGAACATTCAAAGCCTGCGGGAGGTCCTCGACGGATCGATCGCGGGATGGCGCGCGAACGTGCGCTTGCTCGAGGCGTTCGCGCCGCTCGCCTCGCTCCTGTGCGCCGCGGGAGTCTACGCCGTGGCATCGTTTTCCGCGAGCGCGCGCCAGAGGGAGCTGGCGATCCGCGCCGCCCTCGGCGCCACGCGGCGGGAGCTGACGACGCGTATGGTCGGCGAGGAGATGAGGCCCCTGGCGATCGGTCTCGCTATCGGGTTGGCGGCCTCGGTCGTCGCCGCGCCAGAGCTCGGCGCGCTGCTCTTCAAAACGAGCCCGCTCGAGCCGTGGCCGTACGCGCTCGCGGCACTATCTTTGTTGGGGATCGGCACGAGCGCGTCGTACCTGCCGGCGCGGCGCGCGGGATCCTCCGATCCAAGCGAGTTGCTCCGGCTCTCGTGAGAATATCCTCGCCTGGATTTCGTACAGGTCACGTACCGAAAGCCTGCGTGTGGTGCAGCGTCGATCGAGCGCACGAGCGAAACACGTCGAGGTCATCCGCGGCATCCGGATCTCGCACCCGGACCGGCCGATCTACCCGGACCTCGGGATCACGAAGCTCGATCTCGCCCGCTACTACGACGCGATCGGCGGATGGATGCTGCCGCACGTGCGCGGACGTCCGCTGACGCTCCTGCACTGTCCCGACGGTCTTCGAGGACCCTGCCACTTCCTGCGGCACTCGAAGGTGTGGGGACCGGACGCGCTCCGACGCATTCGAATTCGCGAGAAAACGAAGGTCGGCGAGTACCTCGTGGCCGATTCAATCGCGGCGATCATCGCGCTCGCGCAGATGGGGGTCGTCGAGATCCACACGTGGAACTCGTGCGCGGATCACATCGAGCAACCGGATCGAATCATCTGGGATCTCGATCCCGGACCGGAGGTCGCGTGGACGCAGACGGCCACGGCCGCGCGGCTGCTGCGATCGGTGCTCGAGCTTCTTGGGCTCGAGTCATGGATCAAGACGACCGGCGGACGCGGCTTGCACATCGTCGTGCCGCTCGAACCCGTTCGCGAGTGGCCGGAGTGCCTCTCGTTCGCGCGGGCCGTCGCGCAGTCGATCGAGCGAACGGATCCACGGATGTTCACGACGGCGTTCGGCAAGCAGGGGCGCGAACGCAAGATCCTGATCGACTATCTGCGGAACAATAGGACGAACACGTCGATCGCCGCGTTCTCGACGCGGGCGCGCCAGGGAGCGCCCGTGTCGATTCCGATCGCGTGGCGCGAGCTGGGCAGGACGCCGCCGCGCTTCGATATGCGCACGGTGACGGCGCGGTTCACGCGGCGGCGCGCCGATCCCTGGCGCGACTACTGGCGGACCCGCCAACGCGTGACCGATCGCGCGCTGCGCGCGATTCGTGACCTCTGATTGCAGTCGGCTCGACGTGCGAACGGCTCAGGCTGACGCGCGCCGGCGGCGCCTCGCGGAGCGCGCCTGCTTCGACAGCGCCTTCCGAGAGGCCGCTCGCCGCGGCTCGCGCTTCAACGCGCGAAGCGTTGCGCGCGACCGCTTTGCCGAGGTCTTCCGTCGGCCGCGCTGACCGGCACGATACGCGCGCGCCGCACTCTTGCGCGTGCGCGCCGAGGTGCGTCCGCGCTTTGGCGGAGGCAGCTTCACACCGGCGCGGCGCGCCTTCGACAATCCAATCGCGATCGCCTGCTTCGCGGATCGCGCGCCGTGCTTGCCTTCGCGGATGTGCTCGATCTCCTCGTGCACGAATTCGCCAGCCTGCGTCGACGGCGCTTTGCCTTCTCGCTTCGCGCGCCGCGCGCGCTCCAAGGTTTTCTGCTCTGGCATGGTTGACGTGGGCTCCTTTCTCTGACTTGACGCGTGCAAGGAAGGCGCCACCGCGCAACCGTGCGGGCTACTTCGCGGGGCGCTTGAAGACAAGCGGCAAGGTCAGCGCGCCTTGCGTCCACGTGCCGGCAATCTCCGCACCCTTCACTTCACCCTCGAAGGTCCCGCTGATCATGGTGAGGACGAGCTTCAACTTCGGGCCCTGCTGCGTGATCGTCGAGATCGGAAGCTCCAGATTGTTCTGGTCGAGGCTGATGAGAGTACCCGTTGCGCCGTTCGGTCCGTTCGCCAGCTTCAGCACCAGCCGGAGGATCGTGCCTTTGATGTCGAGCGATCCTTCCCACGTTCCTTCGATATCCTTCGCGATCGGCGTGCTCTTCTCGCGCACTTCGAATTGCGGATCGCCCTTCCGCGTCAGCGTCAGCGGCATGGTGGCGCCGCCCTGGCTGAAGTCGCCGCTGATCGTTTTCGCGTCCGCGGCGAGCGTGCCGCTGAATCGCGGATCGCCAGGCGCGCCCTTGATCGCGAAGCTCACGGCGCTGCCCTTGATCGTCAACTCGGCGAGCGGAACCCACTTCACGCCTTGCGCCGGAATCGAGACCGTTCCGGTCCAGACGTTGGCGCTCTTCGAGGAAATGTCGACCTCCATCTCCAAACCGGGGCCCTGCAGGGTGCCGACCCAATGACCTGCCGCGCCCGTTGCCTGGCGCGCATGCGCGACGCCGCTGAATACGAGCGTGAACATGCACGCGCCGCCGACAGCCACGAGCCGCGCGGAAACCGAACCCAAAAGGAATCTGAAGACGGTTGTCGAGATCATCAAGTGCCTTCCGTTCGATGAGCGTACCGGTTGACGAGGCGCACTGCACGCCAATGCTAGCACTCGTCAGCGGCCGCTCAGTTGGTTCGAAGGACGGCGACGGGGTCGAGGCGCGATGCGGCACGCGCCGGCAACAACCCCGCGAACACGCCCACCCCGACGAGGAACAACGGGGCGGCGACGAACGTGACGGGATCCGCCGGGCCGACACCGTAGAGCAGGCTGGCCGCAAACCGCGCGGCGCCGAATGCCGCGGCGACGCCGAGCGCCGTTCCGAGAAGAACGAGCATCGCCCCCTGTTTCGCGACGAGCATCAGGATCTCGCTCGGCCGCGCGCCGACGGCGAGACGAATGCCGAACTCGCGCCTGCGGCGCGCGACGGCAAAGCTCACTACGCCATACACGCCAATCGTCGCGAGCACGAGGCCGACACCTCCCGCCACGCTGGACAGCATCCACGTCACGCGCGGAACAATCAGCGCATCGTCCACGTGGCGCTCCATCGTGCGAACGTCGAACACGGCGAGCGCGGGATCGACGGCGCGGATCGCGTCGCGGATCGCCGGCGCATGGGTGATGGCATCGTTCGCCTTCACGACGAGCGTCACGCCGCGCGGCCACTCCGCCGCAGCGTAGTCCGTGAGGATTGGCAGGTACACGATCGGACGGGGATCCTCGCCGATCGTTCGTGACTTGGCCGATGCGACGACGCCGACGATGTCGAGCGCCTTGCCGTCGCCGAGAATACGGCGGCCGATCGCCGGCTCGTTCGGGAACGCGGCGCGCGCGAACGCCTCGTTGACGATCGCGATCCGTCCCGTCGCCGGACGGCCGAAGCCGAAATCATCCCCAGCCGCGAACGGAATCCCCAACGTCTGGAAGAACCGCGGGCCGATGCCGTAGATGTCCGTCCGTACGCGTTGAGCCGACTTGTCCGCGGCGCGCTCCGCCGGCACGAACCGCGAGTTGCTGATGATGAACGTCAGCGGAACGGCCGTCGTCAGCGTCGCCGACTCGACGCCAGGAATCTCGCTCGCGCGGTCGAGAATGTTGCGCAGCATCGTCTGCGACTGCGCGTCGGGACGATGATCCAGGCCGGGATCGAATCCGAGCAGCAGCAGACCCTCGGGGCGCAGTCCGATGTCGGCTCGATAGCTCGCGTCGAGGCTGCGCATGAACAAACCCATGCAGACCAGGAGCATCGTGCAGATCGCGACCTGCAGCGTCACGAGGCCACCGCGAAGCCCGAAGCGCTTGAAGCGATCGGCGGCACTCGCGTCCGTTTTCAACATGGCAATCAGATCGGGCCTCGTCGCGCGCATCGCCGGCACCAAACCAAACGCCACCGCCGTCGCCATTGACAGCGCGGCGCAAAAGAACAGGACGCGCGCGTCGAGCGCGACGGAGAGATCGACGGGCCATCCGAGCGGCGTTTTGAGGAGACCGAGAAGCGAGGTGACGTAGCGCGCGAGCAGCCATCCGCCCGCTCCGCCAAGAAGCGCGAGCAAGAGGCTCTCGGCGAGCAGTTGCCGAACGAGGCGCGCGCGGCTCGCGCCCAGCGCCATTCGCGCGGCAATCTCGCGAGCGCGGGAGGACGCCCGGCCGAGGAGCAGGTTGGCCACGTTCGCGCACGCCGTCAACAGCACCAGCAGCGACACCGCGGACGCCAGGGAGAGGAGCGTCACGGACCTTCCGCGATACGTCGGCTCGATCTGTCCGGCGCGCTCGAGATGGAAACCGCGATCCTGCTCGCCCCGCCCGCTGGCCGCATTCAGACGTCCGGCGATCACGTTCAATTCGGCGTGAGCCGAGCGGACGTCGACATCCGTTCGCAGCCTGGCGACGGCGGTGAGCCAATATCGCCGGCGGTTCTGACTCACGCGTCCGATTCGCGACTCGACCTCGTCCAGCATCGAGAACGGGATCCAGAATTCCGTCACCATTCCGAGCTCGGTGCCGCGAAACCCGGCGGCCGTGACGCCGATGACGGTTGCCGATCGTCGGTTGATCGCAATCCGCCGGCCGACGATATCCGGCGCGCCGCCGAAGCGCGTCTGCCAGAGGCGGTGGCTCAGAACGACGACCGGCGGTTCTCCGGGCAGGTCGTCGCGTGAAGGATCGAATCCGCGGCCCGCCGCGAACCGCGGCTGCACGACGGCGAAGTAGTTCGCGGTCACGAGCGCGCCCCAATGGCGCTGCGGTTCGCCGTCCGCCTCGATCGACGCGGTTTGCAGCGAGCCGCACGCCGCCGCGCCCTCGAAGACGCGCGCCGCACGCAGATCCAGGAAGTCGGGGTACGAGAGGACGGTGCTCGTGTCGCCGGTGCGCCGATCGATTTCGGCGAGGCTCAGGAGCCGCGCCGGATCCTCGACCGGCAGCGGCGTGAACAACGCGGCGTTGACGATGGCGAAGACGATGGAGCAGGCGCCGACGCCGATGGCTGCGGATCCGATCGCGATTGCCGACACGCTCGGCGCGCGGCGCATCGAGCGGAGCGCCTGACGGACGTCCAGCCGCAGCGAGTCGAGCCAGCGGATGGCCCAGACGTCGCGGACGTCCTCGCTGATGCGCGTCCGATTGCCGAACGCGCGGGCGGCCGCGTGCCGCGCCTCGTCGTCGGTCAACCCGTCGCCGCGGCGCTCTTCCGCTTCGAGCGCCAGGTGATCGGCAATCTCCCGCTCGATGTCCCGCCGGCGCCTCTCGTCCGTCATGGTAGGGAGTCTACCATCGAATCCAATTCGATGGTAGAAATTCGACCATCGTCACACATGGCCATTGTCCAGCTTGGCCCGGAGCCCATTTGACGGCGGCGCGGGGCCTCGTGTATATAACCACTAGGTTTTTAAACCCGAGGGTTATCGAATGACTGCTTCGGAACGGCTGGACGCTACGTTCGCGGCGCTCGCCGACCCCACGCGCCGCGCCATACTCGCGCGCCTCGCGTCGGGCGACGCGTCCGTCAACGAGCTGGCCGAGCCGTTCGATATGAGCCAGCCGGCCATCTCCAAGCACCTGAAAGTGCTCGAGCGCGCCGGCCTGATCTCGCGCGGCCGCGACGCGCAGCGCAGGCCGCGCCGGCTCGAGCCGAAGCCGCTCGCCGACGCGACGAGGTGGCTGGAACGGTACCGCGCGCTGTGGGAAGCGAACTTCCGCCGGCTCGACACGCTGCTCGCGACGATGCAGCGTCAGGACGAACGACGATACAAGAGAACGAAAGGAACCGTGCGATGACCGATCCTCGAACGCTGCACATTGCCACGCCGACCGATCGCGAGATCGTGATGACGCGCATCTTCGACGCGCCGCGGCAACTCGTCTTCGACGCGCTGACCAAGCCGGCGCTGCTCGAGCAGTGGCTCGAGGCGCCCGGCCGATCGTTCGACCTGTGCGAGATCGATCTGAAACCTGGCGGCGCGTACCACTTCGTGTGGCGCGGGCCAGGCAAGAAGGACGTCGGCACGCGCGGCGTCTACCGTGAGGTGGTGACGGGCGAACGGATCGTCAACAGCGAGACGTGGGACGACTGGGACGCCGGCGAGATTCTGGTGACGACCGAGCTCGTCGAGCAAGACGGACGCACCACGCTAACGAGCACGTCGGTCTATCCATCCAAGGACGTACGCGACGCAATCCTGAAGTCCGGCCTCGAGCCGGGAGCGAGCCAGAACTACGACCGGCTGGCCGAGCTCGTCGCGTCGGTCGCGGAAGCGCAGGGAACGGCCCCTTCCGTAAAATAAACTGCGGAAGCTGGAGTCCGGACGTCGAGAACGCGCCGCGTGCTCCGACTTACCCATGAAAGCGCCAAGAACGGCGCGGCACGCATGAGGAGCCGGACATGAAATACATGCTGATGATGAACGCGAAGCGCGGCAACACGGGCGACTGGGACATCTCGACGTGGCCGCTCGACGATATCAAGGCGCACATCGGGTTCATGAAGCGATTCAGCAAAGAGCTGAGCGACAACGGCGAGCTGGTGGCGGCGGAGGGGTTGGCGCTGCCCAGTCAGGCGCGGGTCGTGCGCGCCGGCAAGCATGGCGCACCGGAAGTGACCGACGGTCCGTTCCCGGAAGCCAAGGAGTTTCTCGCTGGGTATTGGATCGTCGACTGCGAGAGCCCGGAGCGCGCGTACGAGATCGCCGCGCGCGCGTCCGCCGCGCCCGGGAAGGGCGGCATACCGCTGAACATGCCCATCGAAGTGCGTGAAGTCATGAGCGCGCCGCCCGTGGATCTGTGACGGAGCCGAACATTTCGGACCGCGCCGGCGAGCACCTGCTTCGCGAGCTCGCCCCGCAAGTGCTCGGCGCAATCGTCCGGCGATTCCGTGACTTCGCCGCGGCGGAAGATGCAGTGCAGGAAGCGCTGCTCGCCGCCGCGGTGCAGTGGCCCGACGAGGGCGTGCCCGACAATCCGCGCGGCTGGCTGATTCACGTCGCGGCCCGCCGCATGACGGATCACGTCCGCGCCGAGCTCGCCCGCCGCCGCCGCGAAACCGTCGTGGTGATGCAGAGCGGCGAGAGCGTACAGCCGGACGAGATCCCGACCGATCTCGATCCCGACGACACGCTGATCCTGCTCTTCATGTGCTGCCACCCGTCGCTCAGCCGGCCGTCGGCGATCGCGCTCACGCTTCGCGCCGTCGGCGGCCTGACGACGGCGGAGATCGCGAGCGCGTTCCTTGTGCCCGAAGCGACGATGGCGCAGCGCATCAGCCGCGCGAAGCAGCGCGTCAAAACGTCGGGCGTTCCGTTCCGCATGCCGACCGAAACGGATCGCGCCGAGCGGCTCGACGCCGTCCTGCACGTCCTCTATCTGATCTTCAACGAAGGCTACGCGACGAGCAGCGGTCCCGCGCTGCAGCGCGGCGATCTCGCGAGCGAAGCGATCCGCTTGACGCGCGCGGTGCACAATCTCCTGCCGGACGCCGGAGAGGTCGCGGGATTGCTGGCCTTGATGCGGCTGACCGACGCGCGGCGGGCGGCGCGCACGGGACCAGACGGCGAGCTGATACCGCTCGCCGAACAGGATCGGACGCTATGGGATCGCGACGCGATTGCCGAAGGCGTCGAGCTCATCACCCGAGCGCTCTCGCAAGGATCGATCGGCGCCTATCAACTCCAAGCCGCCATCGCCGCCGTGCACGACGAAGCGGCCAGAGCGGAAGACACCGACTGGCCGCAGATCCTCGCGCTCTACGGATTGCTCAAACGCATGTCCGACAATCCGATGGTCGCGCTCAATCACGCGATTGCCGCGGCGATGGTGCACGGTCCGTCGGCGGGCCTCGATCTCTTGAAGCCGCTCGACGCCGATCCGCGCCTCGCGCACCACTACCGGCTCGACGCCGTCCGCGCGCACCTCCTCGAGATGGCCGGCGATCGCGACGCCGCGATTGCGCGATACATCGCCGCGGCGAACGCCACGACGAGCATTCCCGAGCGCGACTATCTCACGACGAAAGCCGCGCGGCTCCGAACGTAGACCGCATCAGAACGTGTACCGCAGCGCCATCCAGATCCGGCGGTTGCCGCCGTCGGTCCCCCACTGGTTGAGGAAGTTCGACGAGTTGACGCGTCCCTCGGGAATGCCGAAGTTCCGCGTGTTCGTCGCGTTGAACATCTCGACGCGAAGCTGGATGTTCTGTCCGTTCGCGAAGCGCGTGTTCTTGGTGAACCCGACGTCGATGTTGCCGATGCCGTCGGCGCGCAGCGTGTTGCGGCCGACGTTCCCGAACGGCTGCCGGCAATTGTTCGCCTGCGCCTGCGCGAAGTTGTTCGCGCCGCCGCACACGCGGCTGAACAAGCTCGCGCCGCCCGCCTCGAGAATCTGCGGGATCGTCATCGACGACAGCTTCAGATCGGTGTTGATGTTCGGCCGGATGGCATTCCCCACCAGCCCGTCGATGCCGGCGAGCGCGCCCATCGGATCGGCGCCGTTCAACGCCGTGAATGGCGCGCCGCTCTGCGCGGTGAAGAACGCGCTGACCTGCCAGCCGCCGAGCACCTTGCCGACGACGCCGTGCTGCGCCCGCAGCCAGGGCAGCTCCCACACGAAGTTGCCGGTCAAGCGGTGCGGCCGATCGTAGGACGACCGCCCCTTGTCGCTGTCGATGTCGAACGAATTCTGCGCGACGGCCACTTCGCCGCCGGACGGATTGAACAGATCCGACGCCGTATCGAGGTACTTGCTCCACGTGTAGTGCACGCCGGCGCCAAGTCCCCGGCTGAATCGCTTCTCGACGCCCGTCTGCAGCGAGTGATACCAGGATTCCGCCTCGTTGGCGCGCAGGCGGATCACGCCTCGCGTGGGCTCGACGCGCGCGCTGTTCGGACCGCTCGCCGCCAGGAGCGATTGCTGCCGTGGATTGCCGTCGAGCGTCTGGAACAGATCCTTGCCGAACGTGCCGACGTAGCCGACGCGGAACACGAGATTCTGCGCGAGCTGCCGCTGAACCTCGAGGCTGAGCTGATCCGCCAAGGGCGATCGGAAGTCCTCGCCCACGACGGTGCGCGTGAGCGTGTTGGGATCGGTCCCGGCCGGCACACCCGCCGGCGTCGACTGCAACAGCGTGAACGCGTTCGCGACGTTGCTGCGGTTGATGGCCGCAACGTACGGGAAGGAGCTGACGATGTTGAGCGCGATGTTGAGGAACGCATAGTCGTGCGTGCGCGCGTAGCCGCCGCGCAGGACGAGCCGGTTGCCGCCAGTGATCCGTCCGATCAGGCCGCTCGCCTCCGTCGTCGGCGACCAGTTGAACCCGATGCGTGGCTGGAAGTTGTTCTTGTCGGTGCCGGGGATCGGCCGGAGGCGGAACACATCGCTGTTGCCGTTCGCGGCGAGAATGCGCTCCTGCAGATCGATCAGGCTTTGAATGTTGTTGCCCGGCAGCTCGTAGCGCAGGCCGAAGTTGAACGTCAGGCTCGACGACGCCTTCCACTCGTCCTGCGCGAAATAGTACTGATCCCACCAGCGGTAATAGTTGACTTCCTCACCACCCGGCAGCGGCTTGTTGATGTTCGCCACTTCCGCGACGTCGTCGACGTAGGCCTGCAGCGTGGGATACGCGAGGCGGCCGCGAATCGTCGGGAAGAAGAAGCTCTTGACGTATTGGTAGCGCACGTCGAAGCCCGCCTTGATCAAATGCCGGCCGCGCACGTACGTCAGGTTGTTCTGGAACTGATACGTATCGTTGTAGCGATACTGCGGCAGGTTCACCGCCAGGCCGATCGCCGTGCGGTTGGTCGCGGCATTGAACGCCGTGAGGCCGAGCTGAGCGATCTCGATCGAGGGGATCGTCTCGGAGCTCGGATCCGTCGCTCCCGTGATCGTGCCGAGATGCGCCCACGCGACGCGGAACTCGTTCGACATGTTCTGCGAGAGCACGCTGTTCAGCCAGACGTTCAGCGAATGGCGATTGGCGACGTTCAACTCGGTCAGCCCCGGAGGCGTCACCTGCCCGGTCCCCGAGTTCTCGGGCGAGTCGTCCATGAGATACCGCCCCGTCAGCGTGTGATTCGTGCCGAGCTGATGATCGATGCGCGAGGCGATCTGGTTGTTCTTGAAGACGATGTTCGACGATCCAGTCAGCGAGCCGAGAGGCACGGTGAAGCTCTGGCCTCCGACGGTGAACGTCGCCGGCGGGATCGGCGTGCCTGACGGCGTGCCAGCGGGCAGGAAAGTCAGGAGCGCCTGGATCTGCGGACGGTTCCCGACCGCGGACTGCAGGACCTGGCGTCCCGCTTCCGTCGGCGCGCCGTTCAGCGTGAAGCCCGACCCGAGCTGTTCGTTCGTCCAGCGCTGATACGAGCCGAAGAAGAAGGTCTTGTTTCGAATCACGGGGCCACCCGCGGTTCCGCCCCACTGCCGCTCCTCGCGGAAGGGCGCGCTCGACATCACGCGCTCGTCGAGGTTGTTGCGCGAGTTGAGACTCTCGTCGTTGATGAACGCGAAGCCGGATCCGTGGAACGTGTTCGTGCCGTTCTTCGTCACGACGTTGACGACCGAGCCGGCCGCGCGGCCGAACTCGGCCGCGAACTGGTTCGTGATCAACCGCACTTCCTGAATGATGTCGGTGTTGTTGATCGGCTGCTGCCGGCCGGTGACGCTCGGATCGTTGCTGTCCTGACCGTCGATCATGAAGTTGTTGGAACGCAGGCGCATGCCGTTCGACGAGAACGGCGTGCCGGATGCGAATCCTGATTGTCCGCTCCCTGTCTGGCTCACGCCAGGCGCCGACAGCGCGACAGCAAACACGTCGCGGAACGTCGTGCCCGCAACGGGCAGCTCGGCGACGCGCTGCCGATCGAAGCGCACGCCCACTTCCGGATTCGTCGTGTTGAGCAGCGGCGCGTCGGCGTTGACCTGGATGGTTTCAGTGATGCTTGCCGGCTGGATCTTCACTTCCACGACGGCATCTTGATTGAGCGAGAGCGTGATGCCCGACCGCACGTACTTCGAGAAGCCTTGCAGCTCCACGGTCAGCTCGTAGTCGCCGACCGGGACGTTGAGAAAGCGGTAGCTGCCGCTTCCGTCGGTCACGACCGTTCGGGTCGCATTGGTCTGCACGTTGCGGATGGTGGCGGTCGCGCCCGGCACCACGCCGTCCTGATTGTCTTTCACGGTCCCTTGGATCGTGCCCGTCGTGGACTGAGCCAGCAGCGGCGCCGCGACGAGCAGCGCGAGTGCCCATCCAAGTGACAGGCGTCGGAACGCCGTCCACATGACACTCCTCCTTGTCTCGAGACCGCACTGGGACGATCGGCCGGTTTCTCCGGGTCGAACGCTGATTCCCAGTGCTCAACCGGCGGAGCATACGCCAGTCCACTGGATGAGGTCCACCGTTCGATTGGACTGGCTGCGGCGTGCCTCGAGCTATGACCGGCGTCTCGTACGTCAGTCGGCGCTGAGAACAGCAATCCCGCCTTACGCGAGCTCATGATGTCCTCCCAATGTCGTCGAGCTCGGTGCGCTGGCCTTCGACGGCTCGCGGAAACTGAACGCGGGATCCAACGGCGGAAGCGGCGCGCCGAAGAAAATGCGCCGTTGGATGCGGGGCATGAGCGGCGACTTCAGCATGATCGGGAGCAGCAGCGGCATGATGCGGCTCAACACGGGATTCGTCCGCTGCTGAGCGACGAGCACCTGCTGCGCGCGAAGCTGCATCGAGTGCAGCGTGCGGACGTCCGCTTCGCGCAGACGCTGGACGCTCTGGAGGTCGGCGCGCGGAATCGGTCCGCGCCCGAGGTGTGGAAAGATCACTTGCGCGGCGACGGCGGCGGTCGCAACCGCGACGTTCACGCCGATCGCGCCCGCGGGGCTCATCGTGTGCGCCGCGTCGCCGATGAGCAGCAGCCCGTCGCGCGCCCAGTCGTCGATCATCCGGATCAAACCTTCGAGCGGGAAGAACGGCGTGAAGTCCTTCAACTCGCTCGCGAAGCCCTCGAACATCGGATCGAGCTTGCGGACGCGATCGGCAACGAACGCGACGCCTTTCGATCGCCACTGCTTCCACTCGCCCGTCGGAAGGGCAATGCCGGCCTGAATGTGATGGGGATACTTCGGCAGCATCAAGCCGCGCACCTCGCTGCCCAGCGAGATGTAGAGCGTGCTCGACCAGCCGGGCGGCTGCTCGATCGTGAACCAGATCACGTCGAAGTCGTGATGCTCGTACTCCGGCGTGAAGCCGCCCATCTTGGCGATGGCTGAGTACCGTCCATCCGCGCCGACGACGACGTCCGCCTTGACCTCGAACGGCTCCTTTCCATGCCGTAGTCCGGTCACGCCCAACGTGACACCATTCTCCTGAATCAGCTTCGAAACCTTCGCGCCCATCCAGCACCGGAATGAGGGCAGCTGTTCGGCCTTGCGAAGCATCGCCGCGAGGTAGATCGGCTGCGGCATCCAGATCGCGTACGGATACTCGGGCGAGATTCTCTTGAACGCGAACTCGCCCATCGGCCGTCCGTTCCACTTGACCCGGCCGGCTTCGAGAATCGAATGCGGCTGGGCGAGCACGTACTCGAGCAGGCCGAGCTCGTCGAGCAGGTGCGACGTGCTCGGCTGCAGCACCTCTCCCCGGAATTCGCGGTCGAAGTTCTCGTGCCCTTCGAGCACGAGGACCTCGGCGCCGCGTTTGGCGAGCAGAAGCCCCAGCATCAGCCCTGCCGGTCCCCCGCCGACGATGCAAACATTCACGTGAACGGTCGTCATGATGTCTCTCCGTGTGTGGCGACGACGCCGCGATTCGCGTCGAGCGTCACGCGTTCTCCAGTTCGCAGCAATCGCGTCGCGTGTTTGACATTCGCGAGCGCGGGCAACCCGTACTCGCGCGCAATCGTGGACGCGTGCGACAGCACGCCTCCGACTTCGACGATGACGCCGGCCGCCAGCGTGAAGAGCGGCGTCCACGAGGGATCGGTGGCCGGCGCGACGAGAATCGCGCCGCGCTTCATCCGCGCGAAGTCCGCGGGATCGCGGACGACCACGACCTCTCCCTCGACGCAGCCTCCGCTGACCGGTTGTCCCGTCAACTGGCCCGACGATCCTCCGCTCACGCCCGACATGCGAAGCAAATCCGCCAGCATGGACGCGCGCATCAGCAGCGGCATCCGCAGGCCGCGATACCGCGACTGCTCGGCGCGTCGATCGGCGACGATCGGACGGAGCGTGTTGGCCGAACGCCGTCCCTTTACGACATCGGCAATCTGATCGAACTCGAGAAGAAAGTAGTCGTCGCGGCCGCTCAACCATCCTCGCTCGACGAAGCGCTCGGCGAGCACGAGGTGCCATCCGCGCAGGGCGCTCAGCACCCGCGCGATGTCCGATCGCACCCGCTCCCGCCAGACGTAGTACTGCTTGATCGTTCGAATCGATCGGCGGACGCTCCGCCCGATCGTCCACTTCTGCAATCCGGAGAGCCGTGCCTCGAACGCCGCCCACGCCTCGGCGGCTTCCTGCTCCTGGCGGCGGATTGTGGCGCGGACGTCGGTCGCCGAGGCGGCTTCGACGTGCGCGCGAAGCGCGTGCAGCAGCGGCGTGGGATCTTCGTTGTATCGCGGCAGCGACCAATCGTATTCGTACCGTCCGCGATGACCGTAGACCGCGAGGAACCGCTCGAACTCGGCGAGGAACGCCGTGCCGCGCAGCGCGAAGCGCATGTGCGAGATGTGCGACGTGTCGCCGCGAAGATATTGAACGACCCGCGGGTCGCGCCGCGCCATCTGCGCGAGCGCGACGAGATCGAAGGCCTGCTGCGCGCTGACGGATCGCTCGCCGATCGCGAGCTGCGGATACACGAGCCGCTCGAACCGGAATCCAATCTTGTCGCAGATCTTCCGTACGGGCGTCTCCTGGAACAAGACATTCCCGAGCATGAGCACGACCTGCATGAAATCGGGCGCTTCCGCGAGCCACTCCTCGATCGCCGACCACACTTCCGTATCCGGCAGATCGCGGCGGTCCGGCGCCGTCATCCGATCGAGAAATCGCTTCGTTCGATCGTCGTGCTCGCGAAGGACGTGCGCCGCGCGCACGTGCTGCAGCGCGAGGCGAACGAGATCCGGCACGCACGCGAGGCGATCCCGCCATCCGGGTGTCGCCGCGTGCTCGTCATCCGGTCCGATTTCGTCTCCGTGGCCCATGGACTGGAGCATCGCCGCAGGAGAGACACCGGCGAGCGCGCAGACGCGCTTGATCTGCGAGAGGTTGAAGTGGAGCCGTCCGCAGAACGACTTCACCATTGGCCCGAGCTCCGCCTCGGGCGCCAGCAGCCTCCCGAGGTATCGCCGCTCGGCCTTGTCGAGCAGGTCCTCGAACGCTTTCAATACTTGTGGCGACGTCAGATCCGGCAGAACCTCGGCGACGTTCGCCCGAGTCCATTCCGTTTCGCAGGAGCGCGCGCGAGCAGCCGTGACCGGACGCGACTGCACGATCCAGAAGCGTCCGCCGTCGTAGCACCATTCAATATCCTGCGGCGCGGCATAGTGGCGCTCGACAGCGGTCAAGAGAATGGCAAGATCGCGAACGCGATCCGGCGTCAGCGAGAGGGTGCTCGCGTTCGCGCCGTTCCCCTTCTCGCCCGCCCGCGTCCACCGCAGCGCGCCGTCCGCTTTGGCGACCACGAATTCATCGGGATCGACTTGCCCGCTGACGAGCGCTTCGCCCAAGCCCCAGGACGAGTTGATCACGTGCTCGTCGTCGCGCCCGGTCACCGGGTTGACCGTGAACGCGACGCCGGCGGCGATCGGATTGATCATGCGTTGAATCAGCACGCCCATCTCGATCGAGTCCGAGCGCAATCCCTTCACGCGCCGATACTCCAACGCCTGCTCGGATTCTCCCGACGCGCGGCACACGGCGATCGCGTCGCGGAGATCGCGCCGATGGACGTTCAGCAGCGTCTGATGGATGCCCGCGAACGACTCCTCGAGTCCATCTTCGCCGATGCCGGACGAGCGAACGGCGAAGGCGGCGTCGGCCGGCAGCGCGCCGAGCCAGGGATGCGCCGCGAGCGCCGCGAGATCGGCGTCCGAGGCGGTCGACAGCACGACGAGACCGTCGGGAACCGGGAATCCCGCCTGCTTCAAGCGCGCGCAGTTGTACGCCTTCCCGCCGGCGAGACCCGCTTCGTCCGCGGTGATCCGATCGAGTTGTCGAATGGCCAGAGTAGTCATCGTCGTGTCTTCGTTGGTTGGTCCGGTCAAGCCGGACGCTACTTTGGGGGATAGTTCTTGAAGAGCTTCTCGGCGGCGCGATTGATGTTCTTTTCGCGCTTGTCCGCGTTCGCCTTCACGTCTACTTCCTTCGTCGCCATGCCGCGCCACACGATCGTCTTGCTCTTCGCGTCGACGAGGTCGATCGCGAGCGTGCCGACGACGATCTCCTCGACCGTCGCGGTGCCGGTTCGATTACCTGCGAAGCGATAGCCGCCCCAACCCGACGAGAATCCGTTGATCTGGAGGTTCTTGTCGAAGGTCGCGTGATACGCGACGAGCACGTCGGCGTTCGCGGCGGACTCCGATTTCGCGAAGCCGCGCGACGCCAACTGCGCGTCGACGGCGCGCATGATTCGCTTGTGGTTCAACTCGTCGTTCAGGTTCGTACCGCGCACCCACGCGTACGTCTTGAACTTCGAGAAGTCCGCACCCCTGTCAAAGTCGTAGGTCACGTTCTGCGCGAACGCGACCGTGCCCAGCAGCGCCAGGCTTGCCGTTGCCACGAACCGAGCGATACCCATCGTCATCTCCTTGAGAGTGACCGCCGGCGCACTCGCGCGCCGACGTTTCGCATGCTCTGAGGGCAACTTCCAGACCGTCGCATCCCGATCGGACGCCATGGCGTAAGTCTTCGAGTCTTCAATCAGATATGGCCTCTGTGAGGGGCGGTCTCGGCCTTCACCAGATGTGTGAGGGGCGGCAGGCTGCGCCGATCGGCGCACCTTGTTCTCGGGGACGCAGATCGGGTGGCCGTACGGAATTCGACCCGCAGATACTTGTCGAGCATCCGCGGGTCGAGTGCGTCGGCGTGTTGTCGAGATGCGCGTCACGCCATCGACACGGCGGCATCAGCCGCGGGTGCCTCCCGGCGCTCGTGCGCATCCCACCGCACGAGCTTCAGATCGAGCACGAACGTCGCGTAGATCACCGGCACGAGGAGCAGCGTCACGAACGTCGCGAACGTCAGCCCACCGATCTGCGCGTAGCACAACGGCTCCCACAGCGGACCGCCATGCGCCGCGAGCGGGAAGAGCGCCGTGACCGTTGCCGCCACGGTGATGAGCACCGGCCGCAGCCGGATGATGCCGGCGTCGAGCAGCGCCTCCTGCAGCGACTCCCCTTCCGCGTGGCGCTCCTCGATGAAATCGAACAGCACGATGATGTGGCTGACGATCACCCCGATCAGGCTCGCGATGCCGAGGAACGCCATGAAGCCGAATGCCGAGCCCATCAACCACAGCACCGCCAGCGCGCCGACGATGCCGTACGGAATCGCGGCGAAGACGATCACCGGCTTGATGGCGTGGCCGAACTGGAACACGAGCGCGAGATAGATCAACACGATCGAGATCAGCATCACGATCGCGAGCTGCTTGAAGTTCTTGACCTGCTCTTCGTGCTCGCCGCCGATCTCCATGTGATACGCCGTCGGCAGCGTCTTCTGGAACTCGTCGAGCTGCGGCCGCACGGCGGAGAGGAGTTCCGAAGGCAGCACACCGTCCGTCGTGAACGCCGAGATCGTCACCGTCGGGAACTGATTCCGCCGCTGCAGCTTTTCTGTCTGCATCTCGTAGACGACCGACGAGATCGACTGCAGCGGCACTTTCTGCTGCCCTTCGCTGGCATACACATATAAACTTCTGATGTCGGAGAGCCGCGCCCGCTCCTCCATCCGCAAGCGCGCCACGATTGGAATCTGCCGGTCGCCTTCTCGCAGCGCCGACAGCGGCACGCCCGACATCGCGGACGCCGCGGCCGCCGCGACGTCGTAGTTCGTCAGACCCGAGAGATTCGCCTTGTCCGAATCGGTGCGAAGGCGGACCGCAAAGCTCTCCGGTCCCCAGTTGTCGCGCACGCGCACGGCGGTCGGGTTCGATCGAAGAATCTCGCTCACGCGGCCAGCCAGGCGCCGCAGCGTCGCCGGATCTTCACCGGACACGCGAATCGATACGGGAATGCCGACCGGCGCGCCGGTCTCGAGCTGACGCACGTCGAGCCGCACGCCTGGAATCGTCGCGCTCAGCGCCGACTGGATCGCTTCCACGAGGTGCGTCGTGTCGTGCTTGTCGATCGCCTCGACGATGACTTGCGCGTAGTTCGGCTGCCGCTGTTCGGGCGCAACCGACAGCCAGAACCGCGGTCCCCCTCCGCCGACGAACGTCGTCAACGACTTGAGCACCGTGCGCGGCTGTTTGGGATCGTCGGAATGCGCCTTCGCGTACTCGTCCGCGACGCGTTGAATCGTCGCCTCGACCTCGCGCGCCACGCGATTGGTTGCCGCGGCCGGCGCGTCCTCGGGCAGCCAGACATCGACATATGAGAGGTACTGCAGATCCTTCGGGAAGAACTGCGTCTTCAACTGGCTCATGAACACGCCGCCGAGCGCGAGGATTGCCAGCGACGCCGTGAGGAACGCCCAGCGATGCCGGATCGCCGCGCTCCCGATTCGATAGTAGGCCGCCGCGAATCCGCTCTTCCGGCGCTCTTCGATCGGCGGCTCCGCTTTCGGCCGCAGCAGGTAGTACCCGAGCAGCGGGATGAACGTCATCGAGACGACCCGCGATGCCACCAGCGAGCACCCGATGACGACGGGCAGGCTGTAGATGAAGTTGCCGGAGTCACCCGGCAGCAGCAGGAATGGCGCGTACGCCACGATGTTCGTGATCGTGGCGAAGAGGATCGCCTTCGCCAGCTTCGTGGGTCCCCACCATGCGGCGACGATCGGGGGGTGTCCCGCGGCGAGATCGCGCTTGATCGCGTCGCCGGCGACGACGGGATCGTCGACGAGCAGGCCGAGCGCGATGATGAGCGACGCAATCGAGACCTGCTGCAGATCGATGCCGAGCATCTGCATCATCCCGAACGTCATCGCAAGCGTGATCGGGATCGAGAACGCCATCAGCAGCGCGGAGCGCCATTCCCAGAACCCGATGAGCGAGACGAGTACGACGAGGGCGACCGCCTCGTAGAGACTGCCCATGAACAGGTGAATGTTCTCGTCCACTTGCAGCGGTTGATCCGACGTCCGCGCGAAGATCAAATCGGCAGGCACCTGCGCCTTCAGCTCTTCCAGCTTCGCGTCGACCGCCTCGCCGAATTCTCCAATCTTCTCGCCCGAGCGCATCTGCACGGCCAGCGTGACCGCGCGCGCGCGCCGCCACTCTCCCTTCTCGTTCCTGATCGAGTGGAAGTTGAGGAAACGTGCGGGGCTCTCGTAGCCGCGCGCGACGGTCACCAGATCGCGCAGGTAGAGCGATCGGCCGTTCGTCGTCGGCACGAGCACGTCGCCGATCTCGTGCTCGCTCTTGAACTCGCCGGACGGGTCGATCGTGAGCTTCTTGTCGCCCGACTCGATGATGCCGCCGGGAATCGAAATGTTTCGCGCGCCGAGTATGCGATCGAGCGCGCCGACTTTCACGCCATACGCGGCAAGACGCTCCTGCGAGTACTCGAGGTACACCTGTTCCTGAAGGAGGCCGGACAGCGTCACCTTCGACACCATCGGCAGCGCCTTGAGCGTGCGCGCGATCAGATCGGTGTAGTCGTCGAGCTCGCGATAGCTGTACTTGTCGCCCGCGACGCCTAGCAGCTGCGCTTCCGTGCCGGACGGATCGCGAATGACCGCGACCGGCCAGGCGTCGGGGTGAAACTCGGAGGCGCGAAGCCGATCGCTGGTGAAGCGCTGCACGAACTCACGAAGCGCCGTGTCGTCCTTATCGGAGATCGCGTCGACGGCAATGAAGCCGGAGCCCAGGATGATGCGCGCGTCGCGCACGACGCCCTCGGCGGTCGCGGCGTCGGCGAACAGCCGCAGCGGCCGGCGAACGAGATCCGTAGGGACGGACGAGGGAAGCGCCTGCACGAACGTGATTCGCGAGCCGCCGCTGGAGCCGGCCGCGCGGCGCGTCGCCACGAGCTCCTTGCGCACCGCGTCGGCGCGCGCGCGGACGTCGGCGTCGGATGCGCGCGGGCTCGCGACCGTCAACATCAGCGCAGCCGTGTCGCCGAAATCCTTGACGAAATCGATCGGCCCCGCGCCATCCGGAAGATCCGTGACTGCGTCGAGCTTGAGCTTGATGTCGTCGAATTCCTTGGCGGTATCCTTCGTGCCTTCGACGAGGGTGATGTAGACCGCAGTGATGCCCGTGCGCGTATTCGATTCGATCTTCTCGACGCGCACGTTCTCGGCGATCTTCTCTTCGATGCGGCGCGTCACGAGCTGCTCGATCTTCTCTGCGCTGGCGCCGGGCCACGGGCAGAGCGCGAGCGCTTGCCGCACCGGAATGTCGGGATCCTTTCGCTGCGGCATCTTCATGTAGCCGAAGACGCCCCACACGCACGTGGCGACGAGCAGCACCCATGCGACGTGCCGTGATTCGGTGAAGAAGCGCGCGGTGTTGTGCGTCCGCTCTATCTGATGCTGTTCGTTCGTCATGGTTTTTCTCAGTTCCAGCTACCAGCTTCCAGCTTCCAGCTTCCAGCTACCAGCTTCCAGCTGCCAGCTTCCAGCTACTGAATGACCTTCACGGCATCGCCGTCGCTCAGCAGCGTCGCGCCGCTGACGACCACACGATCACCAGAGTTGATGCCCTTCAGGACCGCGATCGCGTTTCCCACCACTTCGCCGAGCTCGACGCGGCGAAGGCGCGCGATGTCGGCGTCTTTCTGGCGCTCGACGAGGAGCACGGCGAAATCGTTTGTGCCCTGCGCGGAGCGAACGACGGCCGTGAGAGGGACCGCGAGCGGACGCGGGAGCGCCGCGGCAGCGGCGCTCGCACGCTGATCGATCGCCACGGTGCCGATAATGCCCGGACGCAGGCGGCCGTCCCGATTTGCGATGCCGACCTCGACGTCGAACACGCGGCTCTGCGGATCGGCGGCGGGCGCGATCGCGGTGACGCGTCCCGAGAACGTCGCCGCGCCGGCGCCTTCGACGGTGACGTCGAGGGCGTCGCCGAGACGAATCGACGCGATCATCGCGTCGGGGATCCCGAACCGCGCTTTCACGGAGCTCAAGTCGCCGAGCACGAAACCGACGGTTCCAATCGACGCCAGCGTGCCGACTTCGATTCTGCGCTCGAGGATGACGCCGGCGGCCGGCGCAACGAGCGAGCAATCCGCGAGCGCCGTCAGCGCGAGCTCGAGATCGCCGCGCGCCGCGGCGACTCTGGCCTGGGCGCCGTCGAACGCGGCTTGCGCGGCGTCGAGCTCCGGTTTCGTCAGGCTGTCCGAGGCGAACAGCGTACGCGCGCGATCGAGATCGAGCCGGGCCTTCACGAGCGACGCTTCTCCTTCGGCGAGCTTCGCGCGGCTCTGTCCGACGCGCTCGCGATACTCGGCGTCCCGCACGCGGCCGAGCACCGCGCCGCGCGTAATGCGATCGCCGGCCTGCGCGACGCGCGCTCTTCCGTCGGCGCCGTTCCGGCGCAGCAGCGCGTCGACGTACCCGGACGCCTTGAACGCGAGCGACACCTGCTCGAACGGCTCGATGCTCGCGGAGTACCGCACGCCGGGCGGCGGCGGCGCGGGCGTGACGACGGCGGTCTTCACTGGCTGGGCGGCCTTGGGCTCGCTCGCGTGCGGCGTGGAACAGCCGCTCGCCGCCCATCCGGCAGCAACGATTGCGACAACGACAATCGACGTTCTCATCGGAGTCCTTCCTGTCCTGTTGCCAATTCGTAATCGGCCTTCGCGGTCCAGAATCCCATCAGCGCCTGCTGATACCGGTCGTCGGCATCGGCGAGCTCCGCGCGCACTTGCAGCACGTCGGGGAGCAGCGCCGCCTGAACTTGATACTGATTCGTCTTCACGCGCAGCTTCTCGCGCACCGTGGCCTGCGCCATCCGCGCGAGGTTGAGGAGCGCGCGCTTTTCGGCGAGCGCGCGGAACCGGCTGTTCACCTCGAGCACGGCGCGATCTTCCGCGTCGCGCACGCCGAGCCGCGCCTGTTCGAGCGTGCGGATCTTTCCGGCGAGCTCGCGGCCCTTGCGGCCCCAATCGAACGGCTCCCATTTCACGTTCACGCCGAACGTCGCGAGGTTCGCCGGCAGGATGTCGACGTTGAAGTTCGAGCTGTACGACACGGCCAGGCTGACGTCGGGGATGCGATCCGCCTTCTTGAGGCGCCGATCGAGATCCGCCTGCTGCAGCTTCAACCGCGCTTCCTGCACGTCGGGCCGCGTCTCGAGCGCGCGCGTCCGCGCCGCGTCGACGTCCGCCTCCTCGAACGAGATCTCGGCGACATGCTCGACGTCGAACGTCGTGCGCACGTCGCGTCCGAGCAGCTGGTTCAGCTGCTCCTTCTGGGACTCGAGCGTGTTGCGCGCCGTCGTGCGCGTCAGCTCCTCCTGCGCGAGGCGGAACTGCACGTCCATCGCGTCGGCGCGCAGCGCGACTTTCTGTGTGACACGGAACTGGAGCGTGCGATCGAGCTCGCGATAGAGCGCGATCGCTTCGTCGTTCGCCTCGAGCGCGCTCTCGGTCTGCAGAATCGCGAAGTAGAGCCGCTTCACGCTGTTGACGATCGAGAGCTGCTGCGCGCGCACGCGCTCGCGCTCGATGTCGCGTGCCGCGGTGGCGCTGCGAATGCCGAGGCCGATGCGAAAGAGCTGCGAGAGCGGCTGAGAGACCTGCGACGACACGTAGATCGTCGGCCGGCGCGGCACGCTGACGACCGTGTCCGCCGCCGGAATCGGGCCGGTGCCAGGGAACGTTCCGAACGCGCCCTGCGGAAACCCGAAGTCGACGGGCGTCATGAGCTGCGACGCGGTCACCTCGGTGTCGAACGACGGAAGGCGGCGCGAACGCGCGACCGCAACGTCTCCGTCCGCTTTTTCCACTTGCAGCCGCGCCGTCCGCAACTGACGGTTGTTCTCGACGGCCAGCCGAATGGCGGTGTCGAGCGACAGGCGTTCGCGGCTCGCACGCGCGGGCTGGGCCGCGGCGATCGCGGGCACGGCCAACGCAAGGACGCAGGCCGCGCGAATACGAATCGTCATTGAACCCTCACTTCGCTGTTGCGGCTGATGACATAGGGGCGCGCCGCGTTCGTGGCCGTCCGTGGCCTGTTGGTGAAGTCGACCACCGGCGCGTTGTCGGTTTCCAGAAAGCCGTACTTGCGCATCCGCACATACAGCTGATGCCGCGTGAGGCCGAGCGTCTTCGCGGCTTTCGACTTGTTGAACCGCGCGTTCCGGAGAGCCTGCGCGATCATCGCGCGCTCCATCGATTGCAGATCGCCGGCGCACGCGGGCGGTGCGACGGAGGTCGCGGCCGTTTCGAGGAGAGCGGGCGATGCCTGCGGAGGCGCGGCAACGATCCCCAGGTGCTCCGCGGTGATGACACCGCCGTCGCAGAGGATTGCGGCCCGCTCGAGCGTGTTGCGCAGCTCGCGGACGTTGCCAGGCCACTCGTACTCCATCAATAGCGAGCGCGCCGCGCGCGACAGTCCGGCCGGCGCGCGCTCGAGGCCGCGCCCGATCTCGACGAGGAACGCATCGCTCAGCGGAAGAATGTCGGACGGCCGATCGCGCAGGGCCGGCAGGCGAATGGCGAAGACATTGAGACGGTAGTACAGGTCCTCGCGAAATTGGCCGTTCGCGATCGCGCGGTTCAAATCGCGGTTCGTCGCGGCGACGATCCGGACATCGGCGCGCAGCACGCGCGTGCCGCCGAGACGCTGGAACTCGCGCTCTTGCAGCACGCGCAGCAGTTTTGCCTGCGCGGACGGGCTCATCTCCGCCACTTCGTCCAGGAACAACGTGCCGCCGGCGGCTTGTTCGAGCTGCCCCGGCTTGCTGTGGGCCGCGCCGGTATATGCGCCTCGCTCGTACCCGAAGAGCTCGGCTTCGAGGAGCTGCTCCGGCAGCGCCGCGCAGTTCAGCGCGACGAACGGTCCGGCGCTTCGCGCGGACCCGCGATGCAGATACCGCGCAACCACTTCTTTGCCCGTGCCCGACTCGCCGAGGAGCAGCACGGTCGTCTCGGTCGCGGCGACCTGCGTCGCCTCGGTGAGCGTCCTGGTCCACTGGGGCGATTCGCCGACCACGCGGCGGCACCCCGTGCGAGCATCGCGTTCGCCGCTCAATGCCTTGACGCGCGCCTCGAGTCTCGACGCCCGGGCCGCGCCCTCGTCCATGCAGGGATGTCGTTCGATCAACGCGAGCCCGGTGGCCGACGTGCGCATGGTCATTACCTCAATCTCCTCAGCCGATTTCGCTCTGATGTCGGTTCCTGATTGCCGGTCACCGGACAATGCGCCGTTTCTGGAAGGAGTGGCTACGAGGACCCCGGTTCGTGCCACAATCACCACCTTCGAGGTTGATCCGTGACCGAATCAGGCTCTTCGGCGGAGCTCCTGCCGCAGGTGTACGACGAGCTCAGGCGGTTGGCCCGCAGCCGCATCGCGCGCGAGCCGGCCGGACTCACGCTGCAGCCGACTGCGCTCGTCCACGAGGCCTATCTGCGTCTGGCGGGAAGCGGCGCGGAGAAGCGGTGGGACAAGCGCGGGCATTTCTTTGCCGCGGCGGCCATTGCCATGCGCCGCATCCTCGTGGAGCGGGCGCGGCACTATCGCCGGGTCAAGCACGGGGGCGAGCAGCAGCGGGTCGAGCTGGATGCCGAATCGCCGGCGCTCGCGCCTCCCTTGCACGACGTGCTCGCGATCGATCAAGCCCTCACGCGGCTCGAGCAAATGGATCCGCAAAAGGCGAAGATCGTCCTGCTGCGATACTTCGCCGGACTGACGATCGAAGAAACCGCGGCCGCGATGGACCTCTCCCCCGCGACCGTCAAGAACGAGTGGGCGTTCGCGCGCGTGTGGCTGCACGACGTGCTGCGCCAGGCCGAAACGCCCTCCGACCGTGACGAATCGTGAGGCCCGGCCCGAGCGACCGCGCGGCGGCGATCTTTCTCGCGCTCTCCCAGGCGCCGCCTGACGATCACGCGCGTCTCCTCGACGCGCAGTGCGGCGGCGACGACGACGTGCGGCGTGAAGTGGAGCGGCTGCTCGGCGAATTGAACGTCCCCGATCGGTTTCTCGAGCCGGGAGAGCCAATTCCAACGGCCGAAGAGCGCATCTCGCACTCCGCGGGCGCGCTCATCGGCGACTTCATCGTCATTCGGCAGATCGGCGCCGGCGGAACCGGCGTCGTCCACCTCGCGCACCAGCAGCACCCCGCGCGAATCGTGGCGCTGAAAGTCCTGCGGCACGAGTTCGTCGCGAGCACCGTTCAGCGGCGCTTCGAGATCGAAGCGGAGCTGCTCGGGCATCTGCATCATCCGGGCATCGCGCAGATCTACGCCGCGCATCCCGGGGATTCGAGCACGCCGCCGTACATCGCGATGGAGCTCGTGAACGGACCGCCGCTGACGGAGTACGCGGACAGCCGGCGAATGTCGATTCGCGAGCGGGTCGAGCTCGTGGCTCACGTCTGCGACGCGGTCCAGCACGCGCACCAGCGCGGCATCATCCATCGCGATCTGAAGCCGGGGAACATCCTCGTCAACGAGGACGGACAGCCGAAGATCCTCGACTTCGGCGTGGCGCGGACGGTCGGCGCTCAGGTGTCGCTGACGACGATCGAAACGGAGACCGGTCAACTCGTGGGGACGCTGGCCTACATGAGCCCGGAGCAGATCGAGGCCGCGCCGCAGTCCATCGATACGCGGACGGACATCCACGCGCTCGGCGTCATCCTGTTTCGCCTGCTCGCCGGCCGCCTGCCGTTCGGACACGACAACCCGCCGCTGCCCGAGCTCGCGCGGCGGATCGTTCGCGAGGAGCCGCCGCGCCTGGGCACGTTCGATCCGCGACTGCGCGGCGATCTCGAAGTGATCGCGTCGCGCGCGCTCGCGAAAGAAAAGGAACGGCGATACCCGTCGGCCGCGGATCTCGCGACCGACCTGCGGCGGTATCTCGGCGGCGAGCCCATCGCCGCGTCACACGACTCGGCGTGGTACGTCGTCCGCCGCCGGCTGCGCCGATATCGCCAAGCGCTCGCGCTCAGCGCGGTCGTCGGCCTGGCGCTCGCGGGGCTTGCGTTCTACGCGAGCGTGCAGCGCGCGCGCGTCGATCGGGTGAACATTCAAGTCGAGAAGGAGCTGGCGCGCAGCACGATCGAGCGAGGACGGCTGCTGAGCGTGACGGGCAATCTTCCCGTGGCCGAAGAGCTCGTGTGGCGGGAACTGTTCAAGGCACCTGACTCGCGCCACGCGCAGTGGGCACTGTGGGACATCTACTCGCGAGAGCCGAGCCTGTGGTCGACCGCCGCGCACGAGGGCGGAACGTTGTCGGTGCGGTTCAGCCCCGACAATCGATACCTCCTGACGGCCGGACAATTCGACGGGCTCGTACGGCTTCTCGAGGCGGAATCCGGGCGCGTCGTTCGTAACCTGGGCACGGCGTCGTACGGCGGAACACGCCGCGCGTTGTTCACGCCCGACGGATCGAGCATCGTCGCGGGGAGCAAAGATGGAACGCTTCGCGTCTGGGACGTTCGGACCGGAGAGCTGCGGCGTGAGATTCCACACGCGATCCGGTCACTCGACGATCTGGCGATCGCCGCCGGCGGCGCGTATGCCGTCACCGTCGGCGGAGGGACGCTGCAGGTGTGGTCGCTCTCGACCGGCGCGCGCGTCGCGGATCTCTCGGCGCTGGCGGCGGCCGCGGTCGTTGCCGCGGATCCCGCCGGCACGCTCGTCGTCGCCGGCAGCAACGACGGCACCGTAACGGCGATGGACTTCACGACGGGCAGGCGGCTGTGGCAAACGCGCGCGCATCGCGGGCAAGCGATCAGCCTTGCGATCGCCCCATCGAGACGCCTCGTCGCAAGCGGCGGCACCGACAGCTTCATCTACTTGTGGAACGGGTCGACCGGCGCCCTCGAGCGCACGATCGCGACCGAGAACGGATCGGTCCGCAACATGAACTTCGATCGCAGCGGCGCGAAGATCGCCGCCGCGGGCCAGTGGCGAACGAAGCTGTGGGACCTCGACGATTCGACTCGCGCGCCGCTCAGTTTCGGCGGCGCGCAAGGCATGACCGACGTCGACATCACGCCCGATGCGCGGTTCCTCGCGAACTGTCACGGCGCGTCGGGCCTCGTGCGTTTGTGGGATGCGTCGGCTGACGCTCGCGTCGACCACTGGGGCGGCCACTCCAGCATGGTGACGGGATTGATCGTTGCCGGCGGCGCGTCGTTTGCGAGTTCGGCGGTGGACGGCACCGTATCGCTGTGGCAATCAGGACAGACCTCGCCGCGCTTTTCGTTGAAGCCGGGCGCGCGCGTCAGCGGCCTCGCGATCGACGACACCAAGCGATGGATCGTCTCGGTGGGATATCCCGGCACGGCGGCGGTGTGGGACGCGCGCGACGGCCGCAACGCCGCGACGATCTCCGCCGCCGGATCGTCGCGCGCGGCGCTCTTCGTCGACGGCAATCGCCGGCTCGTCATCGGCGACGGCGACGGGACGCTGGAATTCTGGGACTGGTCCGACGGCGCCGCGCGAAATCAGAGGCGCGTCGCGGCGCCGGCGGAAGGCGAAGTCCTCGCGCTCGCCGCGCACGGATCCCGTCTGTTCATCGCCCATCGCGAGACGATCATCGTGATTCGTGACGTCGCCACCGGCGCCGAGATTCGGCGAATGCGGCCGGCCGCGTCCCCCTTCTCGCTCGCGGTGAGTCCCGACGGGCGGATGCTCGCGTCGGGTCTGTGGCCGGGGCTCGTCGATCTGTGGGACGTCGAGACCGGACGGAGAATCGATTCGTTGAAAGGGCCGACGGCGCTCGTGCACGGTCTCGACTTCAACGCCGATGGATCGCTGCTCGCGCTGTCGAGCCGCGACGGGTCGACGCGCCTGTGGGACGTCGCTGCAAAGGAGTGGCTCGCGACCGTCGCGTCGCGCAAGGTCGGCGCCGAGCGCGTACGCTTCCTGCCGGACGGACGACGCCTTGCGATTGGCTACGAGGACGGCGAAGTCGAGATTCGCGACCTCGACCACTTCTTCCGCTACGTCGCGGGACATGCGGAATACCAGCTTCGCACTCTTCGCGCGGCCGGTGAATGGTTTCCGAGATCCGGCGACGTCCTCGAGTGGAGCGGGCGCATTCTTTCCGCGCCCAGAAACTGACCCGCGTGTGCGCGTCGCGGTCAGCGCGCGCCCGCTGCCGCCGCGTACGCGTCGAGCGCAAGGTACCGCTTCGCGCGCGCGTCGGGTCCTTCCGTGATCTTTTCGTCCAGGTGCAGCAGGCGGCGATCGCGATCGTACCGCGGCCACCTTGGGAGGCTCCCGCCGTTCGGATCGCCGCTCCGCGCGAAGTTCGACCAGTACGTCGTCATCGCATCTGACAGAGCGCGATCGGACGGCTCCCAAGGAACTTTCGGCAGCGATAGTTCGAGCGCGCCGAAGACGTACTCGATCTCGCCCGCGTGGCGGGCGCCGATGTCTCGCGCCGTCGCCGGCATGCCGTTCACGGTCTGATCCGGCGCGACCGGAATCTTGCGATCGAACGAATAGCGATAGACCGGAGCGCCGCCGGTCTTCGCGTGCGCTTCGATCCATTTCCACGTGTTGTAGCCGATGAACGTATCGCTCGCGAGCGCCGCGGCGGACTCGAGCGCCTCCGCATCGGATCCCGCCGGATAGGCCGCGAGAATCGCGTCGGCGCGATCACCAAACCGCTTGCGTGCGTCGTCGGCGAAGCTTTTTGCGGTCGGCTTCTGCTTGCCGAGCACGATCCCTGCCCGGACTTCGTCGGCGTTCCACCCGGCGAGGAGCGGCACGTGGGCCTGCTTCCCGGCCGCAAACGTCGACGCGACGCTTTCGGCGAGGAAGTATCCGTCGATATTCGGCGCGAACCACGGCTGAATCTTCATCGCCGCCTTCAGAACCTCGTCGCCGCTCTTGCCGCGCAGCAAGGCCAGCGAGTCGACGACGCCGAGCGACACGGCGAACTTGATCCCCTGCTGTTCCGAGACGGCGAGCGGATTGAGCGCCAGGCCGCCGCCGATGCCCTCGGTGAAGTACGCGCCGCTCTCGCCGATCGCCTTGTGAAAGAGTCCTCTCGCTCGCGGCGATGCCATCAGCGCGCTGACGGCGAACGATCCGGCCGACTCGCCGAAGATCGTCACGTTTCCCGGGTCGCCGCCGAACGCGGCGATGTTGTCGCGGAGCCACTCGAGCGCCGCGACCTGATCGAGCATGCCGTAGTTGCCGGACGCGCCACGGCCGGATTCGCGCGTGAGCTCGGGATGCGCGAGGAATCCGAACACGCCGAGACGATAGTTGAACGTGACGAGGACGATGTTCTTTCGCGCGAACGCTTCGCCGTCGTGCCGGGGCTCGGCGCCGGCGCCCGCCTGGAATCCGCCGCCGTGAATCCAGACCATCACGGGTAGACGATCGCCGGCGGCCTTCGCCGGCGTCCAGATGTTGAGCGTGAGGCAGTCCTCGCTCAGCTCCTTGAACACGATGTCGCCGAAGATCTGTCCCTGCAGGCACCGCGGGCCGAAGGACGTCGCGTCGCGAACGCCCTGCCACGGCTGCGCGGGCCGCGGCGGCTGCCAGCGCAGCTCGCCGACGGGAGGCGCGGCGTAGGGAATCGTTTTGAAGATCCGAGTGCGCCCGTCGGACGTCGTCGTGCCCCGCACCATGCCGCCCGTCGTCTTCACCTGCGCCGCCGCCGTGCCAAGACCGGTGAGTCCGAACATGATGACGCCAATCGCCAGCCCGCGGAATCGCTGTCGCACCATTGCCTCCATCATCGATGACCAACGACGAATATCACGGCTCACCTGTCGCCCGCACGCTCGAGAAGAGACCGGCGCCAGGCGTCAGCACGTTGTTCGGATCGAATCGCTTCTTCGCGGCGGTCACGCGCGCCCACGTCTCGGCGCCGTAGTGCCGCTGCCATTGCGCCTGCGACAGGATCGGCGCGAACGGAGGATACACGGTTCCACCGGCGGCAAGCACGCGTTCGACGAGCGCGCCGTTCGCGGCGAGCATCGCTCGATGATCGTCGGCATCTTTCATCGACGCGCGCCGCTGTATGCGAAACGTGAAGACCAACGGTCCGTCGGGAATCCGGTGGAGCGGCTGCGTGAAGCGCCGCGTCATCATCGGCAGGACCTCGATCCGCCAAGTTCCGGCCGAGCGGTCCTGACGTCCGAGCAGATCCGCGAGAAACGGCGCCGCCTGTTCACTCGGCAGGACGACCGCGAGATTGGGCTTCGGAGTCTCGCTCGCTTTGGAGCGGGCGACCGACGCCGTCCGTCGATCGAGATACTCGCGGTACGGCATCACGAGCGGCGCCGCACCGAGCACTTTGCTCGAGATCTTGTCGGTGTCGAGGAAGATCCCCATCGTAAATGCGGCTCGCCAGCCGTTCGCTTCAGGCGTGATCTCGCCAGCGAGATGATCGATGGTCTCCGAGCGCGCGAGCTTGCCGAGCTCCGCGAGCAGCGCCTCCGCGCCGGCGCTGGTGCGCGTGTCGAGCGCGACGTGCGTGGGTGCGCGGATTGTCCGCAGCCTCGCGCCCACGATCAGCGCGCACTGGCCGAGGCCCGCAAGCGTCATCGCGAAGAGCTCCGGATTGCGCGACGGTGAACACATCTCGAGCGATCCCATGCCGGTCACGACGTCGAGCTCGAGGACGTGATCGACTTGCGCGCCGCGCCGGAAGCTCACCTCTCCGGTTCCGCCGACGCTCAACGTTCCGCCGACCGACAACGCGAGCGCGTCGACCATGACGGGAGGCGTCACCCCGCGCGCGAGCGCCGCGGCCGCCACGTCCTCCCACGAGGCGCCGGGCTGCACGTCGAGCGCGTCCGCGCGCCATCGCACCGCGTTCAACGTGCTCGAGTCGATCACGATGCCGCCGCCGGCTTGTGATTGGCCCGAGACGCTGCACCCCCGACCGCGCATCGCGACGGTGAGCGATCGTCGGTTCGCGTACTGCACGATGCGAACGACGTCGTCGATGGAGCGCGGTTTGAGGACGGCGATCGGCGGGCGCGCGATGTGGCCTCCATAGTCCGCAGCTGCTGCCTGTTTCGCGGCGGCCGCGAACGTGACCGTGCCATCGAGCGCGGGCAACTTCGGGAGCGGCTGAGCGGTCTGCGGCTGAGCGGGCGGAAACCCGAACGCATGCAGCGTCGCGGCGGCTGCGCTCAAAACGAACCGCCGGCGCGGGAAATTCGTCATGCGACCGAATCAGAGCTCGCGGTCGTGCTTGACATGAGCGGCACCGTACGACGAGATCGGGCGAAGGAGATGATATGCCCGGAACACAACGATTGGCGCCATGCTTGTGGTTCGACAGTCAGGCCGAGGAAGCGGCGAAGTACTACGTCTCGATCTTCAAGAACTCGAAGATCGGCCGTATTTCGCGCTACACCAAGGCCGGTCACGAGGTTCACAAACGGCCCGCCGGATCGGTCATGACCGTCGAGTTCGTGCTCGATGGACAGCCGTTCACGGCGTTGAACGGCGGCCCCGCATTCAAGTTCAACGAGGCGGTGTCGTTTCAGATCTACTGCGACACGCAGCAGGAGATCGACTACTACTGGGACAAGCTGTCGCAGGGCGGCGACCCGACGGCGCAGCAGTGCGGATGGCTGAAAGACAAGTATGGGCTCTCGTGGCAGGTCGTACCGAAGCTGCTGAGCGAGTCGTTCCTCGATCACGAATCGCCGGAAGCGCAGCGTGTGATGGAGGCGATGCTTCGGATGAAGAAGATCGACATCGCGCAGCTGAAAGAGGCGATCGGCGCCGAACACGTGAGACGCTGATCGGCGGCCCCTACTTTCTGGTGACGGTCCAGCTTCCGCTCGCCACTTCGCCGCTGCCGTCCTTCGCGCGCGCCGCCCACGTCCCCTTGGCCGTGCTGCCGTCGAAGGTCGTCGCCAGCGCGATCTCGAGGCGTTCATCCGGCGGAAAGTCGTAAGCGGCCGTCATCTTCTTCCCGTCGAACGCAATCGTCTTGAGCGTGGCCTTGTAGGTCGGCTCGCCGGTGACCGACACGCGCCCGGCAAGCGCTCCATCCTTACCCTTTTCCAGAATCAGCTCGAAGCCGCCGGAGGCGTTCGGGGCCATTTCCCAACTGCCGCTCCACGTCCCCACGTATTCGCTTCCGCTGGACGCTTGGCCGCCGCCCTGCTGCGCGGCGGAACAGATGGCGGCGAAAATCAGGAGCAATGCCCCCGTCAAGAATCGCTTCGTCATGCGTCCTCCTGATCGATCGGCGAGGTCGGTCCATCCTATCGCGATCTGGTCAGCGAGTGGCGCATCGCGTAGCGGGCGATGGGCCGGCCGAACATCGCACCGCTCAGCGCATCCCGCCGGACGCGAGCGACTTGAGCAGATCGATCGGCAGGCGCGAGCCGGCGCGCGCGTTCGCCGCGCGAATGCGCTCCGCCGAGAGGCCGTGATCGCGAAGCGTGATCAAGTCGTCGGCCGCCACCTTGTCGTAGCCGAGCGCCTTCAACGCGCGAACGTACTCGGCAGAGACGCCATGGTCGCGGAGCCGAATCAGCGCCTCCATTGGGAGTTTGGCGTATCCGAGCGACGCGATCTCGCGAACGTATTCCACGCTCACGCCATGATCGCGCGCGGTGACGAATTCGGGGAGCGTCAGCGAATATCCGAGCTGGCGCATGTCACGGACGTATTCCACGGAGACCCCGTGATCGCGGACGCGAATCACCTCGTCCAACGGCAGCTTCCGATATCCCTGATCGCCGAGCGCCTTCACGTATTCGGGACCGACGCCGTGATCGCGCGCGTTGATCAGCTCCCTCATCGTCAGCGACGTGTAGCCGCTTTCGCGCATGCCGCGCACGTACTCCGGACCGACGCCGTGGTCGCGCGCGTTGCGCAGCTCGTCGGCCGTCATGCCCTTGTAGCCCTGTTGTGCCAGGTCGCGGATGTACGACGGGGACACGCCGTGATCGCGCAGCGTGATCAGCGCGTCGAGCGAGCCGAGCTTGTAGCCGAGCGCTCCCATCTCTTGCAGGTACGTGAGCTGCACGCCGTGCTGCGCGGCGCGCACGAGCTCGCCGGTCTGCGGCTTCGTGTAACCCTGCTTCGTCAGCTCTTCGAGGTACGCGAAGCCGACGTCGGAGCGCGCCAGCTCGTACTGCTCCGCCGCCGTCGGCTTGGTGAAGCCACGCTTCGCCATGTCGTCCGCGAACGAGGGATTGAGCGCGAACGTGAACGTCCCCGCGCCGATGCCGTTGCGAACGATACCCTCGAAGCTGAAGGTGCCCGCGTCGCGCCGCATCTGGAACTGCACGGGACCGCCAGGCCCCGAGAGCTGCGCGGCGGTGAGGCCTTGAAGCTGATCGAGCTTGATGCTCGTGCCGTGTGATGAGTTGATCTCGACCAGGCGCAGGTGCACCGTGCCCTCGACGGTCGTCGGGCGAATCTCCCACGTTCCCGGCAACTGACCCTGCGAAATCCCGAGCGCGCTGGCGGCCTTGCGCACCAAAGACGAGCTGTCGGCCTGCCCTGCAGCGATCGCCGTCGTCGTCGTCGTTCTCACGGCGCCGACGAGTACGACAATCGATGCCGCCACTGCCGCCCACACAACGCGGACCCGAACGCGCGGCACGCTTCGGTCTCGCGACGCGTCCATTGCCGCGAGCATCCGGCCCTCGAGCTGCTTCCGGCGCGCCATGCCGACGGCGACCGCCGGAGCGCGACAGCTTCCGAACGAATACGCGATCTCGAGCAGGTGCCCGGCGTAATCGCGTCCGGCCGTGCCGCTCGCGATCACCCGGTCGTCGCACGCGAGCTCGCGCTCGATTCGCAGCCGCGCGGTTGCGTACCACACGCCGGGATGAAACCAGTACATCGCGCAGGCGACGGCCGAGAGCGCCTGCGTCAAGCAGTCCCATCGCGCGACGTGCGCCATTTCATGGAGCAGGACGGCCCGCCGCCGATCGACGTCCCAGGTGCCGGCGATCGCAGGCACGACGATCGACGCGCGGATCGTGCCGAGCGCGACGGGCACGTTCCGCTCGAGGCTCCGCAGCAATTGCACCGATCGGCGGACGTTCATTCGACCGGCGCACTCGGTCAGGAGCTCGATCCACTCCGGGTCGTCCACGACGATCGCATCGCGAACGAGCCGCCGCGCGCTGTTCTGTCCGACCACGAGATGAATGAGCATTCCCGCGGCGCCCGTGGCGTAGATCGCAAACAAGATCGTCGTCCAGGGAACGTCGGTCGCACGAAGCGCCGTGGCTGCGCTGACGGCCTCGTCCTCGCGCGCCGAGGAACCAGCCGGCGCGGTCGGCTCGTCGACAGCCGGTGCGCTCGGCGCCGCAATCGGCGGCGCGGCTGGTGCCGACGGCGTCGTGTGGACGACGATGGTCCATTCGGGGAGCGTCATTGAGAGGGCCGGCACGAGCAGCACGCCGACGACGGTCAGCGTCCAGACGAAATGGCGCGAGGCCGCCGACGCTCGGCCCCGAAGCGCGCGCTCGGCTATCGATACGACGCCGAAGATCGCCGTCGCTCGCAGAATGATCAACAGTGCGCTCATCGCTCGTCTCCCTGTTCTCGTGCGCGTTTCAGCAGAGCGCTCAACTGCCGGTATTCCGCGGCCGACAGCTCCGTCGACGAGATGTCGAGGAGCGCGGCGAGCGCGGATCCGGGTGAGCCGTTGAAAAAAGTCCGCACCAATTGCTTCAGCGCGGACCGGCTGGCGTCGTCCGGTTTGGCGGCTGGAAAGTAGACGTAGCGCGGCCCGTCGTACTCGCGTCCGAGCAAGCCGCGATCGATCATGATGTCGAGCAGCTTGCGGACGCTCGACGGACTCGACGCGTCCGGCAGCTCGGCGCGGATCTCTTCGACCGTCGCGCGCCGGCGCCGGTACAGGATTTCCATGATCTGACTCTCACGCCGGGTGAGATCGACGCGGATGACCTTGGGCATGGGGCGAATGCGCTCGCTCGTAATTCAAGGGCGAATACTTCAGGGCGAATTATTTCGCCCACGGCGAATATATTCGCTCGCGTCGGAACTGTCAAGCGCGGGACGTGTGCACTTTGGAACATCGCCGTTCGACCACCGCTCGTAGACTCCCGTCATGGACCTTAGAATCGCGAAGGCTATCGTGGCCGGCACGTGGCTCTTGATCATGGGCATGGCTGTGTACCTGGCGAACACCACGTCGCTCACCAGGTGGGGCGCCATGCTCGGTCTCACGATCATCCCGATCGGGATCATGTGGCGATGGTGGAACGTCCCTTCGCAAACCTTGTCGGAGAGCATCAATGAAAGCCGCAGGCGCTGAACCCTGGGACGGCAACCACCGATCGGGGAGGTCCTCTTTCGTCGCCGTCGTGTGACCGTAACTGCGGAGTTTCGACAATGGAGCCGTCACAGGTGCCGGTTCCGGCACTGCGGGACTCGCGACTAAGGGCCGAACGCATCAATTCGGTGCTCGTGCACAGGACCGATCGGAGCGCCGACGAAGAGGCCATGGCGGCGCGATCCGAGTCGCCGCTCCTCATCACCGCGCGGACACGAGGCGAGGTAGAAATCATCGCGCGGCGGATCCACCGAACCACCGCCGGGACCAGATCGGCACCGTTCGTCCGTTTTCCGGCGCGCGCATTGCCGGTCGATCCAGGCATGCTCGACGAGAGCTGCACACACTTGCTGCACGCAGGGACAGGAGGCACCCTCTTCCTGAGCGACGTCGAGGAGATGCCTGCGATCGTTCAAGACACGCTCGTCGACCTCCTCGTGGAACGTCAACGCGCGGGTGCCGCCCGACTCATCACGGGTACGACCGTCTCCCTCCTTGACCGGACCACCGCCGGCACATTCTCCGCGCGGCTCTTGTATCAGCTGAACGTGATTCACCTGGTCTATTGAGACCAGCGTGACTCGCGGTCGATGACGTTCGGACGGCGGCTCTCTCGCCGCGTTGCACCGTGTGCTAGATTGCTGTATCAGTCCCATGCCCTGGCCGCAGCATCACCGGCGCGCGTTCCTTCAGTTGCTGTTGGCATCGTGCGTCGTGCCGGCTCGGGTTTGGGCCCGCCAAAACGTTTCCCCGAACACCGCGGGCATCGACGCGCGCGCCGACGGTTATCACGTGTACCCCAAGGCACGAATCCAGGACGCGCTCGAGGCCGCCGCGAAAGATCCGATCAGGAAGACGGTTTACGTCCATGCAGGCACGTATCGCCCGCCGTCGAAAGGCCAGGCGCTCATCTGGTTCAACGCGCGCCACGACGGCATCACGCTCGAGGCCGTCGGCGATGTCGTCCTCACCGCAGCCAACCCCGATATCGCGGAGGCCGACGCTCCGAGCTTCCCTGCCGTCGTGAATCACGTCGTGTATTTCGGCGACGGGGTGACACGCAAGACGATCTTCCGCGGCTTCAAGATCACGGGCGCGAAGAACTTCACGACTGGATCGGGAGAGAAATCGCCGATCGAGTCGGATGACCTGCGGAAGTCGCCGTTCTTCTATGCCGACGGCGGCGGCATCAAGATCTACGCGCGGTCGTACCCCTCGATCGAGCACGTCGAGGTCTACGGGAACTACACGAGCCCGTGCGGCGGCGGCGTCTCCGTCGAGCATCTCGGTCAGATCCAGGAATCGGTCCTGTTCCGCCACTGCCTCTTCCGCAACAACCGCACGCAGATCACGGGCTCCGCCGTCGATCTGCTGCACGGCAGCCGCGCCACGATCGAGAACTGCCTCTTCACCGGCAACATCGCGAATCTCGGCGTGGACTACGTCGGCATGCTGAGCGGCGGCGAGTACCATGCGGAGAACGGCTCCGGCGCGATGACCGTGTTCGAGGGCTCGCGCGCGACGGTGAGCAAGAGCACGTTCACCGGCAACTGGAACGGCGTGGACGACAACGGCTCCGGCAGCACGTATGTCGATTGCATCTTCTGGAAGAACACGCTCGGCGGAGGCATTTCGCCGGGACGCCGCTACGAGCTCGACATCACCGACGCGAGCGGCGTCCGCGGATCGTTCATTCACGGTGACGTGAACGATCTGCGCGGAACGATCAACAAAGGTGTGAACACCTTCGATCCACCCGACCCGCGATTCGACGCGCAGTTCGTCCCGCGCGCGTCCGAGTACGCGAAGGCGGGCTACCGGCCGGTCATTCGATCAGGTCGAACGACGCCGTCCGGACGACTTCGCGATCTCCCTGGCCAACTCTGAACCGCAGCGTCCTACTGCTCTCGAATCTCGATCCGCGAATTGATCTTGATCGGCTGCGGAACCGATTGGGTCTTCCCCGACGGCCACGCCACCTCAATCGCATCCACCGACTCCGCCGATCCGAGCCCGAAGTACAACGGATAGACGCTGTGCGATAGGTATCCGGAATTGCCGTCCATTATTTTCGTATAGGTCGAGCCGCCCGCGCGGACCTTGACGACGGCGCCGATCGCGCTGCGATTCGATGCGGTGCCGATCAGCCGCACCTCGAGATAGCGGACGCGCGTCTTCTCGGTGAGGTTGCTGACGAGCACCATCGGCACGGTGCCGAACTCGTTGGTGACGATGTCGAGATCGCCGTCGCCGTCGATGTCGAAGATCGCCGAAGAGCGCGTGCCGCGCGCGCCCCAGATCCCCACGAGGCCCGTCGCGCCCGCCGCATCCCGGTGATCCTTGTCTTTGCCGGACGCGTCGAGCAGGAACCACGGCGTCACGACCCCGCCTTTCCTCGGCTCGACGCCGACGACGAACTCCGCGTCGGCGAATCGCTTGCCTCGATCGTTGAGCTTGATCGAATTGACCATGTAGCGTTCCGGATAGTTCATGCCGGCGGCAATGAACGCATCATCGAACCCATCCGCGTTGAGATCGCCCACGCTCGGACCCCACGGGCAGTAGCTCTCCGCGCCGATTGCATCCGACGCTTCGCGGAACTTGTTCGGCCCTTCCTTGAGGAAGAAGGAGTTGCCCCAGATGCTGGTCTTTCCGGTGCCGCGGAACGACTCCGGCCATTTCATGTCGGACTTCACGTGATCCTTCTCGGGCCCGGTCATGTCGCTCATGTCCGAGTGCATGTCGGTGATGAAGAGATCCAGCCGGCCGTCGTTGTTGAAGTCGAAGACCTTGATGCCCATCGCGCCCCAGGACGTTCGCGGAAACAACTGCCGGCTCTTTCTCGCGAACCGCGTGCCTCGAACGTTCTCGTAGTACTCGTCGTCGCCTTGCATGTTCAGCACGTAAAGATCGGGCCAGCCGTCGTCGTTGCCGTCGATGATCGAGGCGTCGCCGCCCCACGTCTCGTCTTGGATCCCCATCTGCTTGGACACGTCGACGAATCGATTGCCGCCCTCGTTGCGGTACAGGATGTTCGCTTCGGCGCGCTCCGGCTTGAGATGACCGGCAAACGCATCTTCGAACGCGACGTAGAACTGATAGCCGGCGCCGGCGATTGTGTCCGTGGTGTAGCGCCCGACGTTGACCAGGAACAGATCGAGCCGTCCGTCCCGGTTGTAGTCGAAGAAGACGGCGCCCGACGAGTGGCCGGCGTAGTTGAGGCCGGAGGCCGCCGAGATGTCTCGAAAGCGTCCGCGGCCGTCGTTCTCGAAGAGGAAGTTGCCGCCGCGCACGGTCGTGACGTAGAGGTCCGCGTCGCCGTCGTTGTCGATGTCGGCGAACGACGCCGTCACACCGATCTTCCCAGGCACCGCAACGCCGGCCGACTCGGTGATGTTCTCGAATCGCCCACTGCCTGCGTTCCGCCACAACTGGTTTCCGCCGACCTGGTTGACGAAGTAGATGTCGCTGAGACCGTCGCCGTCGACGTCGGCGATTGCCATCCCGTTCCCATGATCGTAGTGCGCCGCTTTGTACGTCTTTCCCGCGTCGTCGACGACGCGATGGCGGAAGGCGAGGCCGCTCTCGGCCTGCCGGTCGGAGAACTGGAAGTCATGAAATGCCGCAACGCCTGACGCCGCCTTGATCTGTTCGGCGCGAAGCTGGTCGAGCCACGACGTATCCTGCAGGCCGTCTGGAACGATTCGAATAGTTTCGCGAGGCTTGTCCTGCGCGGCCGAAAGCATCGCCGCCGTGAGGATCACAAGTGGAGCGACGGTTCGCACGTGGGTCGATCGAGTCACGATGCTGAGTTTACAATGAGCCTCCCGTCCCGGAACCTGGAACAGTGGAAACCGTATGGCAATGGGAGGTTCCGTGGACACCCTCCGTCAGGACCTGCGCTTCGCGTTCAGGCTGTTTCGAAAGGATCGCGCGTTCGCGATCGCCACCATCCTCACGGTGGCGCTCTGCATCGGCGCGAACGCCGCGATCTTCACGGTGGTGCGCTCCATCCTGCTGCGACCGCTGCCATATCCGGCGTCGGATCGTCTCGTCACGATGTTCGATTCGTTTCCCGGCGCGGGCGTCGAGCGCGCCGGCACGTCGGTCCCCAATTATTTCGATCGTCTGGCGTTCACCGACGTCCTCGAGAGCCAGGCGCTCTACCAGTTCCGCGGATTCCGCGCCGGCGAAGGCGCTGGCGCGGAAGGCGTTGCCGGGATCACCGTGACCCCGTCGTTCTTCCGCGTGCTGCGGACCAGCGCCGCACGGGGCCGGCTCTTCACGGAAGAGGAAGGCACCTCCGGACACGATCGCGTGGCCGTGCTCAGCCATGCCTTCGCCGCGCGTCAGCCGGGCGGCATCGACGGAATCGTCGATCGCCAGCTCCGGTTCGATGACAACCTCTACACCGTCGTCGGCGTGCTGCCTCCTGCGTTCACGTTTCTCAATCCAGACGTGAAGGTCTTCGTGCCGTTGGCGTTCACCGCCGAACAACGCTCGGAAGAGGCCCGCCACAGCCAGAACCACGAGGAGATCGGCCGGCTCGCGGAGGGCGCGACGATTGCGCAGGCGCAGGCGCGAATCGATTCGCTCAACACCGTCATCGTCGAGCGATCGGGCGTGTTGAAGTCGGCGCTCATCAACGCGAAATATCACACGCGCATTCTGTCGTTCGAGTCGGACGTCGTCCGCAGCGTGCGCGGCGCGCTGCAGATGTTGTGGGGCGGCGTCATCTGCCTGCTGCTCATCGCCGCGGTGAACATCACGAATCTGTCGCTGGCCCGCGCGAACACGCGGTTGAAGGAGCTGGCCACGCGCCACGCGCTCGGCGCCGCGAGAAAACGCGTGGTCCGTCAGCTCGTGACCGAAACCACGGTCTTGACGCTCGTTGGCGGACTGCTTGGCCTGGCGCTCGGGTTCTGGAGTCTCGGCGCACTGACGTCGCTCGGCCTTTCCGACATCCCGCGCGCGCACGAGATTCGGATGGACGCGATCGTCGTCGTCTTCATCCTCGGGCTCGGCATTGCGCTCGGCGTCGTCGTAGGCGGCGTTCCGGCGATGCACGTCGCAGGTATGAATCTCGGAGTCGTGCTCCGTGAAGACGGCCGCACGAGCACCGGCGGCCGGCGCGCGCAGCTGGTTCGCGGCGCGCTCGTCGTCGCGCAGGTCGCGCTCGCGTTCGTGCTGCTGATTGGCGCCGGTCTGCTGCTCGCGAGCTTCCGACACTTGCTCGCGGTGGACCCGGGATTCAACGCGCAGCACGTGCTGACGGGTCGCGTCTCGCTGCTGCCAGCCGCGTATCCGGACGACCCCGCGAGGCGGCAGTACATGGCGCGAGCGCTCGAGCGAATCCGCGCGCTGCCAGGCGTCGAGGCTGCGGGCGCCACGAGCTTTCTTCCGTTCAGTTTCGACAACGACAGCAGCGTCATCATTCCTGAAGGACGCGTGATGGCGCCGGGCGAATCCGTGGTGTCGCCGAGTCAGTTGTTCATCACGCCGGGTTATCTGGAGGCGCTGCGCGTGCCGCTTCTCCGCGGCCGCTTCTTCGCCGACAGCGACACGGAAAAGGCGCCAGGCGCGGTCATCATCGACGACCGGCTCGCGCAGCGGTTCTGGCCGAACGCGGATCCGATCGGGCGGCGCATGTACCTGCCGAGCACTCCGGACGATGTCGCGAAGCCGGGACCGGGAGTGACGTGGTTGACGGTCGTCGGGATCGTTCGAACCGTCAAGCTGCGCGGCCTCGTCGAAGGCGAAGACGCGCGCGTTGGTGCGTACTATGTGCCGTATTCGCTCAATCCGTCGCGCGGAATCGGATTCGCAATTCGATGGAAGGCGCAGGGCGACGATTCCGCGGCGATCAAATCAGCCGTCGAGCGGGCGCTCGCGGCGCTCGACCCGAACGTGCAGCTCTTCGACAGCCTCGTGATGAGCGATCGCATCGAGCGGTCGCTCGATCCGCGGCGCGCGCCGATGATCCTCTCGGTGGGCTTCGGCGGCGTCGCGCTGCTGCTCGCGTCGCTCGGCATTTACGGCGTGCTCGCGTACCAGGTGAGCCAGCGGACGCGCGAGATCGGCATCAGGATCGCGCTCGGCAGCGACACGCGCGAGATCCTGCGCCTCGTGATGCGCGAAGCGGCCGTGCTCGTGCTCGTCGGGCTCGCGTGCGGGCTCGGCGGCGCGGTTGCGCTGCAGGGCGCCATCGCGTCGCAGTTGTATGGCATCAGCGCTCTGGATCCGCTCGTGATTCTTGGCGCGACCCTGGTACTGGCTGCCGCGGCGTTGTTCGCGTGCGTCGGGCCGGCGCGCCGCGCAGCGCGCGTCGATCCGGCGATCGCGCTGCAGAATTAGTGCGCCGGGCGTCAGTTCGGCTTCTTCATCCAGTTCACCCACACGACGATGGGCGCGCTGGCGCTTTCGATCGCGGTGTTGAGCAGAAAACGTCCCTCGCGAGACACGGCGTACTGCGGCTTGACGCCGAGCACGTTGGTCCCGGTCGCGAGATACGTCTGGAACAGCGCGGCGGGGGGCTTCACTTCCGGAGACGGACTCTTCAACGCAATCGCGACGGCCATCATCTTGCCGTCAGGCGCGACGTAGAAGATCTCTTTCCCATTGCTCGCCCAGCGCACTTGCGATCCACCGGCGGTCGACACCTGCGTCCGCGTGCGCGCGTCTGGGAACGGCTGCACGTACACCTCGGACCGTCCGCTCTCGTTCGAGACGAGCGCGACCCACTTTCCATCGGGCGAGAATTGTCCTTCCGTCTCGTCGTGCGGCGACTGCGCGACGCTCACCTCGCGCGGCGCACCTTTCGTCGTGACAGCCACCAGGTCCACGCCGTTTGCGGTGGTGTTGCGGCGCATCAACACGTACTGTCGATCGCGCGTCCACGATACGGCCACACCGGTCTCGCCGTTCGCGAACAGCGGTTCGGCTCGTCCGCCGATCATCGGCTGCCGCGCCGGTCCACCGCCAGCGAAGCGCCGCGAGTAGTAGACGACGTGCTGGCCGTCGGGATCCCAGAGAGGATTGGAGTCCGCCGGCGGTCCGTCGGTGAGACGCCGCGCGACATTGCGCGCGAGCTCGATCGCCCAGATGTCGTTGTCGCCCGTGCGCTGGATGAACACCAGCACCGATCGCTCGTCGGCACTGAGCTCGGGAGAGGCGATGAAATCCGTTTCGGGCCCGCCGATCGCGCCCATGACGGCGCCTTTGCGATCGACCCACGTGAGCTGCCGGCGCTGTGCGGCGCCGACGCGGTACGCGAGCACGCCGGTGTCCGATGTGCCGAACACGCCCGTGGCGCTGGCCGTTCCGAATCCCTGCGCGATCACGGAGGGCTCGCCTTTCACGGTGCCGGTGCCCGCGTCGAAGGTGTACGCCTGCAGCGCGCCCTGCCTGATCGCAAGCAGCCTGTCGGGCGCGGCGAAGCGCCCGCCCCAGTCGTCGGGCAGCACGCGCACCGGCGGCGACTTGTCGAGCGAGGCGAGGTAGATGCCGTTGGTCTCCGGCGTACCGAGCCGCGACGAAAAGAAGAACCGCTTGCTGTCGGGAAGGAACTGCGGCCAGTGGTGGGCGGGACCGCTGCCGGCGTATGGCTGCGTCACGCTCTCGGCGGGACCTCCGCGCGCCGGCACGCGCATGACCGCGCCGTTCGCGTTCGGCCCGAAGAGAATCGTGCTGCCGTCCGGACTCCACGTGCCGCCTCGCGCGTTCGGCGCGTCCGCGATCGCGAGCGGCGTTCCGCCGGCGACCTCGATCCGTTTGAGCTTGTTGTCCGCGAAGAACGCAATCGTCTGGCGATCGGGCGACCAGAACGGGAAGCTCGCGCCCGCCGTCCCCGGCACGACGCGGCTCTCGGCGCCGTCGAGCGCGCGGATCCAGAGCATCGGCACGCGATCCTGATTCGCCACGAACGCGATGAGCGTGCCGTCCGGCGAGAGCGCCACGGATGGATCGTCGGTGGGCGCCGTCGTGATCTCGAGGCGAAGCGCGGGCAGCTCGCGCGGCGATTCCCGCCCGCGACTTGCAAACGACGCGACGGCGAGAACCGCGACGACCACGAGCGCGGCGGCGATCGCGATCCATGCAAGACGCGTCGAGGACGAAGACGCCTTCGGCGCGACCGGAATCGGCGATTCGGCCATCCAGCGGAGCTCGCCGGCCACGTCCGCGAGACTCTGCCACCGCCGCTCGCGATCCTTCGCGAGGCACCGGCGCAGCACGTGATCGAGCGACGGGTGCGCCGACTGAAGCGCCGCGATCGGCGCTGGCTCGCTGCTCGTGATCGCCGCGATCACCGTCATCGCGTTGGCGCCGTCGAACGCCTTGTGGCCCGCGAGCATCTCGTACAGCACGCAGCCGAACGCGAAGATGTCCGCGCGATGATCGCCCGGCTCGCCGCCGAGCTGTTCCGGCGCCATGTATTGCACGGTGCCGCTGAATCCGCTCGCGACCGGAGCCGCGAGCCGCGTCGCTTCCTGCGAGGGCGGGAGCGTGGCCTCGAGCGACGGATCGAACGCGGGCGCGCGAGCGGTTTCGGTCCGCGCGGCCAACCCGAAGTCGAGCAGCTTGGCGTCCGGCGTCGTCGATCCCGCGCGGCGCACGAGCATCACGTTGCCGGGCTTCAGATCGCGATGGACGATGCCGGCGCGGTGCGCGCGATCCAGCGCTTCGGCGATCTGGATGGCGAGCGCGAGCGCGTCGGCGATCGACAGCGCCGGCGATCGCTTCAAGCGATCCGCCAGCGTTTCGCCCTCGAGGTACTCGAGCACGAGATAGTCGAGCGCGCCGTGGCGCCCGACGTCGTGGATGGTGCAGATGTGCGGATCGTTCAGCGCGGCAATCGCGCGCGCTTCCTGCTCGAAGCGCTGGCGCGATTCGGCATCCGCGGCGAGGGTACCCGAAAGGACCTTGATCGCTACCGTGCGATCGAGCCGGGTGTCGCGCGCGCGGTAGACTTCGCCCATCCCGCCGGCGCCGAGCGAAGCCTCGATGATGTAGGGCCCCAGGCGCGCGGATCGCTCGAGCGGCATGCGAAGGGGAATTTTACCGCGTAACCAAATTCTTTTTGGATCCGATGTCGAAGCGCGGCGATCGGCTCCGACTTACTCACAAAAGCCGCGACACCGAGTCCGCGGCACTTGACGAGGAGTCGACCATGCCGACCATCACGCCGTTCCTGTGGTTCGATACGCAAGCCGAAGAGGCCATGAACTTCTACGCCTCGATCTTCACGCGCTCGAAGGTGCTGTCCGTCAATCGGGCGCACGGGAAGGTCATGTCCGTGCAGTTCGAGCTCGAAGGGCAGCGCTTCATGGCCCTGAACGCCGGACCGCATCACACGTTCAACGAAGCGGTTTCGTTCTTCGTCGGTTGCGAGACGCAGGAGGAGATCGATCAGCTGTGGACGAAGCTCACCGCCGGGGGCGGAGCGCCCAACCGGTGCGGCTGGCTGAAGGACAAATTCGGCCTCTCGTGGCAGATCGTTCCGAACGCGCTCGGCCGGATGTTGAGCGACCCGGACGCCGCGACGTCGGGCCGCGTCATGCAGGCGATGCTGCAGATGGGCAAGCTCGATCTCAAAACGCTGCAGGACGCGTACGACGGCGCGGCGTCTTCTTGAGTGCGCGCGTCATTCGCACCGCAGCGCGACCAACGGATCGACGCGCGACGCTCTGAAGGCCGGCATCCACGTGGCGATGCCGGCCACGATCGCGAGGCTCGCGATGCCGATCGCGAACGTCACGGGATCGTTCGGCTCCAATCCGAAGAGCCGTGCGCTGATCAGCCGGATGATCCCAACGGACAACGCGCTGCCGAGGATCATTCCACTCACCACCAGCACACCCGTCTCTCGAAGGATCATGGCGATGAGCGTGCTATGACGCGCGCCGAGCGCCTTGCGAATCCCGATCTCGTTCGTCCGCCGCGCCACGCCGTAGGACAGCACGCCGTACAAGCCAATCGCGACGAGCAGGACGGCTACGGCGCCGAAGGCGATCGAGAGCTGCGCGAGCATGCGATCCTCGGTGATCCGCAAGGCGATCGACGCGGCCACGGTCGTCGTGCGAAGAATCGGCATCGTCGGCTGCGCCTCGCGTACGACGCGGCGAACATCGGCGGCCACGCCGGACGCGTCACCGTGCGAGCGGATCAAGAGCGAGATCGAGCCGAGGTTGTCGGGGAGCTGAGCGGCAGATCTGTAGAAACGATGCTCGATCTGACCGCGAAGCGCGGTCTGACGAGCGTCGCGCGCGACGCCGATGATCTCCAGCGTTTCGCGCGGGCGGCCGTTCTCGTCGACCGTCATGACATGCATGCCGATCGGGTTGCGGCCGCCGAAGAAGCGCTTCGCGAACGTTTCGTTGATGACGCATACCGGCGTCGTGCCCTGACGATCCTGCTCGGTGATTTCGCGGCCCCGGACCATCGGCACGCCGAGCGTTGAAAAATAGCCGGACGCGACGCGATTGAAGTTCGACTCGCGGTCGTCGCGGCCCGTCGGCGTGTGCCCCTCGACCGCGATGGCGGTGTCGCTGAACGAGCCGGTGAAGAGGCCGTTGTCCGAGAACGTCGCGGCGCGCACGCCGGGAATCGCGCGGACGCGCGCGAGGAGATCCTCGAGCGCGGCGCGCTCGCGGGTCGCCTCGTATCCCGCCGACTGCGCATCGATGCGGACCATCAACACGCCGGCGCGCGGATATCCGAGGTCGACGCGTTGAAGGTTGTAGAGCGTGCGAACGAGCATGCCCGCGCCGACGAGAAGCGGCAGTGAGAGCGCGAGCTGACCGATGACGACGAGCTTCCCGACGCGCAGCCACGCCGCCGAGCCCGCGATCCCTCGACCGTGTTCGCGAAGTCCTACGTCGGCTCTTGCTTTCGTGACGCGAAGCGCCGGCAGCAGACCGAGGAAGACGCCCGCGGCGAGCGTGACGGCGAAGATGAAGCCGAGCGTACGAGCATCGAGCGCGTTCGGCAGCGGAATGCTCGCGTCGGACACGAGACGCAGCAGGCCCTTGCGAAACACGATCGCGGCAACGATGCCGACCGTCCCGCCCAACGCGGCGAGGAACAGACTTTCGGTCAGCAGTTGGCGCATCAACCGCGCGTGGCTCGCGCCAAGCGCGAGCCGCACCGTCATCTCGCGCGTGCGTGCCGTCGTGCGCGCGAGTATGAGGTTGCCGAGATTCGCGCACGCGATCAGCAGGACGAGCCCTGCCGCGCCGAGGAGGACCCACAACGGCTCGGCGAACGCGCGCAGCGTCGACGCGCCGGTGGCCGCGCTTCTGAGCCGCAGGTGCTGCGTGAGCAGTCGCTTGCGTAGCTCGACGTCGCCCATCGACGCATAGTGCGCCGCCATCATCGGTTGAAAGATCGCGTTCGCGTCCGCTTGCGCCCGTTCGAGCGCCACGCCAGGCTTGAGGCGGCCGAAGATGTGCAGCCACATGACCTTGTCCGAGCTGCCGGCTGGATCGTGGAGCCAATCGCGCGCGGGCCGCACCGTGGGCTGCATCGCCAGCGGCACCCACGCGTCCGGGCGCTGCCCGACGGTCTCGCCGAAAAACGACGCCGGCATCACGCCAATCACCGTGAACACGCCGTCGCGGAGCGCGATCCCCTGGCCGATCGCATCGGATCGCCCGCCGAAGCGGCGCCGCCAGTAGTCATCGCTGATGACGGCGTATGGAGCGGAGCCGATGGGCGGCTCGGCGGTCGAGTCGAACGTCCGTCCCAACTGCGCGGGTACGCCAAGCGTCGCGAAGTACGACGTCGAGACGAGGCGAATCGTGATCTCTTCCGGCTCGCCGCCGCCCACGCGCGCCTCGACCGCGGAAAGGCTGCTCGCGGACGCCATCATCGACGCGAACGTCGTGTTCTGCTTCTGGAGCTGCAGGAACTCGTTGTAGGTTGCGAGCCCCCGTTCGCCCTCTTCGTATCCCACGATCAGGCCGCGCGAGCCGGGATCGGTCAAGATGGCCAACTCATTCGGATTCCTCACGGGCAGCGCGCTCATCACCATGCTGTTCAGCAGGCTGAAGATCGCCGTGTTCGCGCCGATGCCGAGCGCGAGCGAGAGCACGGCGACGCTCGTGAACCCGGGAGCGGCGCCGAGGAGTCGGATGGCGTGTCGGAGATCTTGTTGAATCACGTGGCGATGCTCCTGGAGCGCGGTGGGAACGAGATCGGAAAGCGTGTCGAACCAAATCGCGGCCGCCGCGAAGCGCCCGGCGCCCTGCCGCGCCTCTCGAAGCTGCTCGGTGAACGCGCGGACCATTTCGGTGCCGTACTCGTCGCGGAACGCCGCGGGATAACACAACAGCAGCGCGCGGTAGACGTCGACGGCTCTCATCGCTACAACTTCCGTGGAATCAGGCCCGTCGCGCGCGCCTGGCTCAGCATCTCCGTCACGCGGCGCGCTTCCGCGGTGGCGACCTCGCGGCCGAGACGCGTCAAGCGGTAGTAGCGCCGCCGCTCGTCGCTGCTCTCAGGATCGGGACTGTCGCGCAGCTCCTCGATCAACTCCTGCTCGAGCATGCGGCGGATCGCGCTGTAGAGCGTGCCCGGACTCAGGCGGACCTTGCCGTCGGTGCGCGCGGCGACGTCCTGCATGATCGAATAGCCGTGGCGGTCGCGATCCGCGAGCGCGACCAGAATGTGGAACACCGCGGTGGGCAGCGGAAGAAATGCGTCCGCATCGTTCGAGGGCGTGGGTCGTGTCGGCATGTGTGTCGACGGGCAGTATATCGTACGTCGATATAGACGCAAGCGGGTGCCGTCCGGTTCGCGCGATCGGACGGGCCCCGGACCTAGCGGGCCGCCGGACGGCCCCTTTTCGTGAGGTTTTCCGAAAGGAAGAGCCCGGTTTTCCCTGCGGTGATCACGTCGCGATCGCCGTCGCCATCGATGTCGTCGACGACCATTTGCAGGCCGCCGCCGGCGCGGCCGCCGTAGTCGATGATGTGGCGGATCCACTCGACCGAGCCCTTCGGCCCAGGACGGAACTGATACCAGTAGATTCCCATCGGCTCGCGCTCGGCGGGATCGTTTCCGGTCCGTCCGAAATACCGCTTCGCGGCAATCAGATCCGGCTGTCCGTCGCCGTTGAGATCCGTCAGCGCGGACGAGTGCGCGTTCGCCCACGTCCCGTCGATGATCCGCCGCGTCCACTGGCCGTCCGCCATCTGCTCGAACCACACCACGCCATAACTGTGCGCCATCGTCGTCAACACGTCGCTGCGTCCATCCTTGTTGATGTCGATCGCGTACATGAACGCGTATTCGGATGGCCGTGGCGGCGGCTGCGGCGCGCCGGGCGGAACCGGCGGCGGCGCCGGCGGTGCGACGCCCGGCACGATCAGCGCCGCTTCCCAATCAGTCTGATGAAACGTCCACTCGCCCTCCGCGCGGACGTCTGCCGGCGCCTCGAGCCATCCCTGCGGCGTGATGATGTCGTTCCGCTTGTCGCCATTCACGTCGCCCGCGCCAATCCCGTGTCCGTGGCTGCGGCTGCTGACGACGTGCTTGATCCATCTGCCTTGGCGAAGCTCGTACCACGTCAGCGGCGCCTTGGCCGCGCCCGTGAACTGCGGCAGGATCTCGAGCGCCTTGCCGTCGTTGTCGAGATCGACGAGGAACGCGAATTCCGTCGGGCCCACCGAATCGATCTCGGTCTCGACCCAGGCTCCGCCGCGAGCCTTGCCGGGATTCTTCAACCACACGATGCGCCGCGCGAAGTACGCAATCTGGACGATGTCCGTGAAGCCGTCGCCGTCGATGTCGACGGGAAGATCGCTGAAGTTGTCGATGTAGCTGCCGTTGAACGGAATCTCGCGGATGCGGTGCTTCGTCCACGCCGGAGCTTCGTACCAGTATTCGGCGGAGAGGATATCGAGACGGCCGTCTCTGTTGAAGTCGGCGACCGCGACGCTCTCGCTGAAGCCGGGATCGATCAAGTGCACGCGAAACGCGATGTCCGCCGGCCGGCTCGATCCAACAGCCGGCTGCGCGGCCGCCTGCGCGACGATGGCGACAACGGCCCCGATCATCGTCACGGCGAACGACAGCATCGCGGACCTCCGGCTCTAGGTTACGCCAAATCCCGCGCCGCACGGTTCAAGCGCTGGTCCGCGCACGAGAACCGTACATCCTCGTCGTCGCAGCGCGCGATCAACTCCGCGAAGGATGCGAGGTGGACCGCGTCGCAGCCGCGAATGCCGTGCGCATCGGCCAGCCGTCCGGCCGCGCGTGCGACCTCGTCGGTCATCACGATGACGAGATAGTTGCGCCAGTCGGTGTCGAGCTGCTTGACCGCGGCTCTGTTCTCGGACGGCGTCATCAGACGCTCACGGCGGCGGCGGGCGAACGTCGCGCAAGCCTCCGCATACGCGAGCGACGACGTCGCGACGACATCCGCCTCAGCCACGAGCCGCTGCACGTCGTCGGCGCCCGCCTCGTCGACGTATAGCTTCACGAGGTTGCTGGTATCGAGGTAGACGGTCATCGCTTCTCGTCTATCGCCGATCCTCGATCACCATCCGCGACGCCGGCGTCCCGCGCGATCGGATCCGCCGCTTCAACCCTTGCGGTCTTCCGCCGGCCCATGCGGCGCGCCCCTTCGCCGCCATGACGCGCGCCCATTCGACCGCGGGCGCCCGTTCGATTGGCGCCAGCGTCGCGATCGGGCGTCCTCGATCCGTCACCGTCATCTGCTCCCCCGCTTCCACGCGCCGCAAGCATTCACTCAACTGCGACTTGAGCTCCCGAACTCCGATCGTCTGCATATGCCCCGCCTTGTTGTGACCACAATTGTATCATAATGTAGTCACATAGATCGAGCGGTCTATACTGTCCGCGTTCATTCGGCCCCTTTCTCGAGAACGCCCATGAGCATCGTGATGCGCGTGCTTCTCCTCGCGGCGTGCGTGCCGCTTGGGTTCTTCGTCTACGGTCAGCCTGCGCAGCCGCCCGTTGGCGGCGGCCGTCCCGAGTTCGCTGGTCTTTTGGACTTCGAGGCGGAGCATTCGGGCGGGGTGCCGAAGGGATGGACCGGCGGTCCCCCGGACACGATCGCGGTCGACGGTCAAGTCGTTCACGGCGGCAAGTGGTCGCTGCGCATCGAGCGGAAGCCCGAGAGTGCCAACAGTTTCACGGCGCTCACCAAGGTGATCCCCATCGATTTCGCCGGCGCCGCTTTGGAGCTTCGCGGCTTCCTCCGGACCGACAGCGTCTCCGAGTTCGCGGGCCTGTGGATGCGCCAGGACGATGACAACGGATCCGTGGCGTTCGACAACATGCAGAGCCGCCAGTTGAAGGGAACGACCGACTGGACGGAGTACACGATCACGCTCCCGTTGAACAAAGGCGCGAAGCGTTTGGTGTTTGGCGTGCTCGCGGCGGGCACCGGCAAGGTCTGGGCGGACGACCTTCGGCTGCTCCTCGACGGCAAGCCGATCGAGACAGTGCCGCGCGTGGAGATTCCGAAAACCGTCGTCGATCTCGATCACGAGTTCGACGCCGGCTCGAAGATCGTCCTCAAGACGCCGACGTTGACGAAGACGCAAATCGCCAACCTCGCGATGCTCGGGAAAGTCTGGGGCTTCGTGAAGTACCACCATCCGCTCGTCACGGGCGGCAAGCGGCATTGGGACTACGAGCTCTTCCGCGTTCTCCCGCTCGTCTTGAACGCGGCGGACGAGCGATCGGCGCGGTCGGCCGTTCAGCAGTGGATCACCGGCTTGGGCGCGGTGCCGGCGTGCGCTCCCTGCACGAGCCTCGCCGAAACCGATCTCCATCTTCGACCGCCGGTGACGTGGTTGACCGACGCCGCGCTCGGCGCGGAGTTGGCCGCGACGCTGCGCGACATCCACAGGAACCGGCCGTCCGCCGCGCGGCAGTTCTACGTCTCGCTCGTGCCGAACATCGGCAATCCGTCGTTCGACAACGAGCTCGCGTACGCCAACGTGCGTTTTCCCGACGCCGGCTATCAACTGCTCGCGCTCTATCGCTTCTGGAACATCGTCGAATACTGGTTCCCCTATCGCGACGTGATTGGCGCGGATTGGAACGACGCGCTGATCGCGTTCATTCCGCGGATCGCGCTCGCGAACGACGGCGACACGTACAAACGTGAATTGATGGCGCTCATCGCCAGCGTTCACGACACGCACGCGAACCTGTGGAGCTCGCTCGACGTGCGTCCGCCGGCCGGCGCGTGCCGGCTCCCGGTTCTCGTCCGCTTCATCGAGAATCAACCGGTCGTGGCGGGTTATACCGACCCGGCATCGGGCGCCGCATCCGGTCTGCAAGTCGGCGACGTCATCGCGTCGATCGACGGCGCACCGGTCACCGAGCTCGTCGAGCGATGGACGCCCTACTACGCGGCGTCGAACGAGCCGACGCGGCTGCGGGACATCGGTCAGTTCATGACGCGTGGCGCGTGCGGCGCCGCAGCGGTGCGGATCGAGCGGGCCGGCGCGACGCTCGATCTGAAACTGGAGCGCGGACCGCAGCAGCAGTCGAACGCGGCGGCGGGCCGCACGCACGATCGGCCGGGCGATACGTTCCGGAAGCTGTCGCCCGACGTCGCGTACCTGAAGCTCTCGTCCGTGCAGGCGTCGCAAGCGGCGAAATACATCGAGTCAGCGGCAGGAACGAAAGGCCTGGTCATCGACATCCGGAACTATCCTTCGGAGTTCGTCGTGTTCGCCTTGGGATCGCGGCTCGTGGATCGTCCAACCGAGTTCGCGCGGTTCACGGCTGGCGATCCGGCAAACCCGGGCGCGTTTCATTGGCGAGGCGCGCCGCTCTCGCTCCAACCCGAGAAGCCGACGTACGCGGGGAAGGTCGTGATTCTCATCGACGAAGTCTCGGTGAGCCAGGCCGAGTACACGACGATGGCGTTCCGATCGGCGCGGAACGCGACCGTGGTGGGCAGCACGACGGCGGGCGCTGACGGCAACGTGTCGGGAATCGCGCTGCCCGGCGGCCTGCGATCGATGATCAGCGGCATCGGCGTTTTCTATCCGGACAAGAAGCCCACGCAGCGGATCGGCATCATCCCCGACGTCGAGGTGCGGCCGACGATTCAGGGGATCCGCAGCGGACGCGACGAAGTGCTCGAGCGGGCGCTGCGCCTCATCCTCGGTCCCGACACGCCCGCGTCGGAGATCGAACGGCTCGCAAAGTCATAACGACATGGAACAGCGGCGATTCGGCAATTCGGGGTTGAGCGTGTCCGTCTTGAGCTTCGGCACGATGACGATCGGCGGACGCGATCGATTCGGCAAGATGGGCAACCTCGGCGTCTCGGAGACGGCGCGCATTCTGGACATCTGCCGCGACGCGGGTGTGACGACGATCGACACGGCGGACGTGTACTCGTACGGCGCCGCCGAGGAGATCCTCGGCGAGGCGCTCGCCAACCGCCGCCATGACTTCGTCATCGCCACCAAGGCGTTCATGCGGATGGGAGAGGGAGCCCATGACGTGGGCCTCTCGCGGACGCACTTGATCAACGCGTGCGACGCAAGCCTGCGCCGGCTGCGGACCGACTACATCGATCTCTACATCTGCCATCAACCGGACACGTGCGTCGCGATCGAGGAAACGCTGCGCACGTTCGACGATCTCGTCGCGCAGGGCAAGGTGCGCTACATCGGCTGCTCGAATCACGCGGCATGGCAGGTGATGAAGGCGCTCGCGGCGTCCGACCGCGGCGGCTACGCGCGCTACGTGTGCCAGCAGGTGCTCTACTCGCTCATCGCGCGCGACGTCGAGCACGAGATCGTCCCGCTCGGCATCGATCGGGCGCTCGGACTGATGGCGTGGAGCCCGCTCCACGCAGGACTCCTCACCGGCAAGTTCCGGCGCGGCGTCCGTCCTCCGGTGAGCCGGTTGAACGAGCTCGACACGCCGGGCACGATCGACTTCGAGCGCGTCTACCGGATCGTCGACGTGCTCATCGAGATCGCGCAGGCGCGCGGCGTGACGCCGGCGCAGGTCGCGCTCAACTGGATCATCTGCAAGCCCGGCGTCGACACGGTGATTCTCGGCGCGCGCGACGAGACGCAGCTGAAGGACAATCTGTCAGCGGCCACCTGGCGGCTGACGGCGGAGGAGGTCGCGCGCCTGGACGAGGTGAGCGCGCTGCCGGAGCCGTACCCGATGTGGCATCAGCACAAGTTCGGGATCGAGCGGAATCCGAGGCTGCCGAGCGTGCGAGGATAATTCGCGCCGAAGGCGCTCAACGCGTCGCTGGCACTTCGACGCCCACCAACTTCCACGACGTCCCCTTCGTCGCTTCGTCGGACCAGAGCGTCACCACGATCGAGAGCGGATCGGCCGGCGATTCCTGTTTCAGCCGGCAGACGACCGCTTGCATGTCGATCTTGTTTCGATCGATCTCCTCGCGGAGGGCGGCGCGATATCCAATCGTGGCGGACGCCGTCCACGCGATGTCCTTCCACTCTCGCACGGCATACGCGAGCGACGGCACGCCGGCCACGGCGAGCGTACGCGTCTTGAGTGGCGCAAGGCGCGCGGCCAACTGAGGATCGGCGTCGCGCGCGATCTGAATCGAGAAGGGCTCCAGCCGCTCGGAGAGTCCGCCGGCGGGCGCCTTCGGGGCGGGCTCGGATCGATCGGTCAGCGACTCGACGAAATCGCCGAGGCGGCTCTCGAACTGAGCCTCGCTCATGCGCGACGGCTGCGCCGCGCGCGGCGTCGGGAAGCGCCGGCGATAGGCGGCGGGATCGAAGAGACCGGCGGGTAGGAAGCGCTCGTCCGAGAAGACGGTGGAGGATCGCGCGCGGACCGCGCCTTGCGGATCGCGGCGGATCAGCCACGCTTCGAGAAACGAGGCGACCTCGGCGCTCAGGATTTTGTCGCTCGCGGCGCGGCCGGCCGCGGGCTGCTGGCGGAGCGCGGCGGCGGACAGCACGGTGGACGAGATCATCGCGGCCGCGGCGGCGGCGCGGAGGGCGGCGCGCACGTCAGTAGCTCTCCTTGCAGTGCGCCGCGGTGTTCGACCACGCGGACTGCAGCGCGGTCGAGAAGAACGGCACGCGTGCGTTGAACATCGGCAGATGGTTGTCGTCGCCGCTCGCCGCGTGCGCGCCGACGTCGGAGTTCGCCGGCCGGCAGTGGCACCGCTTGAGCGGCGCCGGCCCGCAGCCGGTGTCGAAGTCCAGATCGATCTCGCCGACGTGCTCGTCGTTCGACAGCAGGCTGACCTGCAGGGTCGGACGCGGTCCGGCCTGCCGGAACGTCACGACCGCGCTTCCCTCCTTGAAGTCGAAGGCGGTGAAGGCCGGGTCGTCGTCGCCGCCCTGCGCGACCGGGAGCAGGACGTGGCCGAAGGAGGCCTGCGGGATGTTGGAGGATCGCGCGAGCGCGTTGCGGATGCCGTTGCGGAAGCGCATCGACATGCGGAACATGCGGCGCCCTTCGGTCTCGCCGGTGCGGACGCCCCAGATGCCGTGGACGGCGTCGGCGAAATCGATCACGCGTGTGCCGGTGGGGTTGCCGGAGGAGTCCTCGAGCTCGACGAAGAGCGCGCGTACGATCGCGTCGAAGAGCGCCTGGCGATCGGGACTGAGCTTGGTCGCGTACACCACGGCGGGGTCGGTCAGACCGTACGATTTGAATTGGGAGTACGAGAGGAGGAGCCGCGCGCGAGCCTGGTCGAGATCGCTGTCCTGCACGGGCCGCGGCGTCACCGGCCCGTTGTGGCAGGACCCGGCCATCATCACGAGGCTCGCCGCCACGACGAGCGCTTTCGACAGGGCGTAGCGCATGTCGGTCCGCGCATTATACCGCCTCTCAGACTCGACTCAGACTCGACTCAGACTCGACTCAGACCCGAGTCAGACTCAACTCAGACTCGAGTCAGACTCAACTCAGACTCGAGTCAGACACACCGCCTCGACGCCATCGTGGAACTCGTGCCAAATCGCTGCCTCGGCATGTGCGCAACTTCCGCGTACTTCTGGTTCGTCATCGACGATATCGGCCTGTTTTTGCGTCTCTGACGTGGGCGTGACTTGTGAATACGGAGGTTGGCATGTCGCGACGCCGACTCCAAGTACCGGACCTTGTTCGACACGTGATGTCACGCGGCAACGGAAAGATGCGGATCTTCCTTGACGACGTCGACTATCGCCATTTCATCCACGTGTTGGGGGACAGCCTCGAAACGCACGCGATCGAATGTTGGAACTTTTGCGTGATGCCAAATCACTATCACGTGACGCTGAAGCCGACGCGTCCGAACCTCTCGAAAGCCATTCAGTACGTGAACAGCGAGTACGCGAAGTGGTGGAACCGACGCCACGAGCGCGTGGGACACGTGTTTCAGGGACGCTTCAAAAATCAGATTGTCGACCACACGCAGTATCTGTTGACACTGAGCCGCTATGTCGAACGGAACCCGGTTCGCGCTGGACTCGTCGAACGCCCGGAAGAGTGGCCCTGGAGCAGCTATCGCGCAATGGTCGGCGTTGTGTCATGTCCGTCCTTTCTCGTCATGCTGCCGACGCTCTGCATGTTTGGTGAGGAGGAAGACACGCGGCGCGCTGGGTTCGTTCGGTTCGTGAACACGGCACCAGACGACGACGCGATGGTGGACCGTATCCGGTCGAACGAACGGATACTCGGGAGCACCGCGTTCAAGCGCTGGGTAGGCAATGCCTCCCGATCAAACGAGAGCGCCGAGCCGACGCTGTTGAGCGGCAGCGAAAGCGGTGCTCGTTCACGATGTGACGGCTAACGATTCGATTGGGAGTCTGAGTTGAGTCTGAGTTGAGTCTGAGTTGAGTCTGAGTCGAGTCTGAGTTGAGTCTGAGCGTCGAACCCACCCTCACGCCAGCTTCATGACACGGCCGATGGCGGTGGACATGCGTTCCCACTCGCTCGCTTCGACCGCGAGCCGCCGGCGGCCGCTCGCGGTCAGCCGGTAGAACTTCGCGCGGCGCCCAAGCTCCGACACGCCCCAGTCGGCTTCGATCCATCCCCGATGCTCGAGCCGATGGAGCGCCGGATAGAGCGACCCCTGATTGACCTGTAGCACGTCCTGCGAGATCTGCTGGATGCGCTCCGAGATCGCCCAGCCGTGCATCGGTTCGGTCTGCAGCGTGCGCAGAATCATCAGATCGAGCGTACCGTGGAGCAGATCGGGCGTCGAGGATCGGCGGACCATGATGTCGAACGTCGACAATAACGCGGCGTGACATCGACTGTCAACATCACTGCGCCGCGGCGCGGCAGATCGCGCCCAGCCTCGCGAACGTGTTCTCCGACGTCGACGTCGTGTCCGCCGACCGCGCAGCCGACGGCGCGCGAAGCTGCTGTAGGAGCGTTCCGTCGAAGTCCGCGGTGCGTTCGGGAACCGCCGCGTACGCAGGATCGGACTGCGCCTCCTCCAACGTCGTGATGACGAATCCGCGCTGCGTCAGCAGGTCGAGCAGGCGCGGCAGCATCACCGTCTCGAATCCGCCGATGTGCAGCAGCATGACGTGGCTGATGTCGCGGCCGAAGATCGCCCGCGCCGCCTCCTGCCCGCGCGTGAGGCTCTCTCCCGCGCGATCGAGATAGCTCTGCTCGAGCCACGCGAGCCCCGTCGAGTCGTTTTGCGTGAGGCACCGCGCGTACGGATCGTTGTACGCATAGTCGCTGAAGTCGAGCGTCACCTGCGCGACGCGATAGCCGTGCTTCGCGAGAAAGGCCTTCACGCCGCGGTACTTCTCCGCCGTGTCGCCTTCTCGCAGGAACGGATACCGGAACCAGTGCCAGTCGCCATCGCGCATCAGCGCGTCGAGCGCCGGCTCGTTCGCCAGAACATCGCGCTCGAACGCCTCCCGCGTGTTCGCGTGAAGATCCATGTGCGAGAACGCATGGTTGCCGAGCGGGTATCCCGCCGCGCGCCACAAGCGCAGCACTTCCGCGTCCTCGGGCCTGTCCTGGATCTTCTTCGCGTTGATGAAGCCGTAGGCCGGCGGCACGCCGTGCGCGCGCAGCGTGCCGATGATGCGCTTCGCGACGTCGACGCGCGTCAGGCCCGGCGGAAGCGGACCGTGCGACGGCAGATCGTCGAACGTCAGCGCGACGCGCGGCGCGGTCTGTCCGGCGGCGCCGACCAGCATTGCCGCGGCGGCAGCGCACAGCAGAAGAGCCAGCGGGCGGGCGCGGCGACGTTGCACCATACGCACAGCGGATTCTACGAGAGTGCGCTAAGATCGCCGCTGCTGCTCCGCTGCGAGGTATCACGCACCCTATGACACGTCTGGGAGTCCGCCGCGCGCTGATGACGTCCTTGTCGACGACGCTCGTCGTGGCGTCGATGATGGCGGCCCAGGCGCCCGCGCCGGCACCGCCCGCGCTCAAACCGTCCGCTCGAGCCGCACGGCCCGCGGCCGTCGCGGCGGCACCTGGAGTATTCGAGGATTACTGCTTCGAGTGCCACGGCACCGACAAGCCGAAAGCGGATCTCAGCATCGAGCGGCTGGTCAGCCAGTCGTCGCCCGCATCGGGCTCGGGCTGGCAGGATTGGGAGCGCATCGCGGACATGCTCGAGTCCGGCAAGATGCCGCCGAAAGAGGCTACCCTCTTCCCCACCGACGACGAGCGTGCGAAAGCGGCGGCGTGGATCCGAGCGTCGCTCAAGGCGTACGAGGACGAGCATGCCGGCGATCCCGGACGCGTCACCGTTCGCCGTCTGACGAGCGCTGAATACGCGTACGCGATCCGCGATCTCACCGGCGTCGACATCAAGGTCGGCGTCGACGCGTCCAGCGATTCCGTCGGCGGCGAGGGCTTCGCGAATTTCGGCGACGTGCAGTTCGTGCAGGACGCGAGCGTCGAGCGCTATCTCGAGGCGGCGAAGCTCGTCGCCGATCACGCCGTCGTCGGCGCGGGACCGCTGCAGTTCTACGCGGATACGGGCAAGACCGGATTGGAATTGTCGGCGCTGAATCGGATCAACGATCTCTACGCCGCGCACGGCGTCCGTGTCGTCTCGGGTGAGGGCGGCAGGCCGTTCGGGCTCGATCGGTACGGGAAAGCGTTCTTCGTCGCGTGGTTCTACAAACACCGCGCGGCGCTCGGCGATCCAACCGCCACGCTTCGCGGGCTCGCCGCCAAGGAAGGCATCACGGGCCGATTCGCGGAGCACATCTGGACTGTCGTCAACAAACCGGCCGCTGGATTTCCGGCGCGCACGACGATCGACGGCTGGATGAAGCTGCCCCCGCCGGCGGCGGATATCGAAGGATCGATCGCGAAAGCCCGCAGCGGGTGCGACGCGCTCTACAAGGCGCTGACGACGTGGCCGAGCTGGTTCTTCGCCCGCGGCGATCTCGCCGCGGGCGGCGCGGGCGACGAGAGTCCGCTCGTCTTCGACGACACCACCCTCAACGTCGAGCCCAGGCACTCATATACATATACTGTTGGCCCGCGCGCCGGACGTGGACGCGGCGCGCCTGCTCCTCCGCCCACTGGACCACAGAAGATCTATCTCACGTTCGACAACATCAACCCGATTGCGGGCGTGACGCCAGTCGTCATCTGGCGCAACCCGCGTGTGGTGACGCGCGCCGCCTCTCCCGTGGGCGCCGGACCGGGCGCCGCCGCGGCGGCGGGGCGGGGGCGCGGCGCCGCGGGCCCGATCCTCTCGACGCAACCTCTGCGCGCCGTGCTCTCGGCCGACGCCGGCGCGGCGCTCAAGTTCGGCACGAGCCCGGACGGCAGCGCGATCGGCCCGGACGACTTCGCGATCACCGAGACGATCGCCTTTGCGATTCCGGCGCCGGCGGCGGGCAACGCCGCGGAGTTCGTGGCGGACGCCGAATTGGGACGCGACAGAAACGCCGTCGTCCGCGTGATGATCTCCGATCGTCCGGAGGGCTCGACGCGCGACGCGAATCAGCGCGTCTTCATCGGCGACGCGACGAGCGCCGGCTACAAGACCTTCCGCGCGGGCATCGCGGAGTACGTGTCGCTGCTGCCGCCGAACTCGCACGGCGAAGCAAACCCCGCGGACAAAGATCCGGTGCCGCCGCCGTTCGACAACACGTACAACAGCCCCGAGCACGATGCGTTCGTGTTGAAAGTGAAGTACCAGCGCAACGACGCGTTCTTCACGACGAACGTCGTCGACGGTACCGAGCGCGCGCGCCTGAATCAGGCGTGGCACGATCTCTTCGGATCGTGGCCGTATCACGATGCATATCTCGGCATGCTGGCCGATCACTTCGCGTTCGATCTGAAGGGACGGAAGATTCAAGACATGACGGCGTCGAGGATCGCGGCGCTTCCGCCGGCCGTGAGGCCGCACGTCGCCGCGCTGCGCGCGCACTACGACGATGTGATGAGGGCGCAGACGATTGCTCGGCCCGGTCACATCACCGACGCACTCGCGTTCGCGAGCCGCGCGTGGCGCCGTCCGCTGACCGAAGTCGAGAAAGCGAACCTTCGCGCCTTCTACGACAAGTCGCGCACCGTGAACGGGCTCGATCACGACGCGGCCATCCGATCGCTCGTCGCGCGCATCCTCGTGTCGCCCGCGTTCCTCTATCGCGTCGAGGCGAGCGCCCGCGGTCCCGAGCGGACGCTGAACGGCTGGGAGATGGCGAGCCGTCTGAGCTTCTTCCTCTGGTCGTCCATTCCCGACGACGAGCTGCGGCGCGCGGCGGCCGCCGGCGAGTTGAGCGATCCGGCCATGCTCGCGAAGCAGGTCAAGCGCATGACGGCGGATCCGAAGGCGCGGCGCCTCGCGACGGAATTCTTCGGCCAGTGGCTCGGCTTCTATCATTTCGACGAATACCGCGGCGTCGACACGAGCCGCTTCCCCGAGTTCACCGAGGAGGTGCGTTCGGCGATGTACGACGAAGCCGTTTCGACGTTCGAGTACATCGTCAGGGAAGGGCGACCCGTCAGCGAGATTCTCGCGGCGGACTACACCTTCCTCAACAAACCGCTCGCGAAGTTCTACGGCATCGGCAAGGACGTGAAGTCGACAGGCGCGGTGGAGCGCGTGGAGGGTGCGCGCGCGATCGACCGCGGCGGCGCGCTGCGACTTGGATCGGTCTTGACGACGACGTCGGCGCCGCTGCGCACGAGCCCCGTGAAACGCGGCGACTGGGTGTTGCGGCGCATTCTCGGCACGCCGACGCCGAAGCCCCCCGCCGACGTCGGAACGATCCCCGCCGACGACAAGAGCTTCAACGGGCTGACGCTCAGACAAAAGCTGGCGGAGCACAAGCGCAACGCGACGTGCGCCAGCTGCCACGTCCGGATCGATCCGTTGGGCTTCCCGCTCGAGGGTTTCGACGCGGTGGGCCGCAAGCGGCAAACCTACACCGACGGCCAGGCCGTCGACGTCGTCGGCGAGTTCGCGGACAAAACGACCGCGGTCGGCGCGGAAGGCCTCTTGAAGTACTTGCAGAGTCAGGAAAAACTCGTGCTGGCCAACCTGTCGCGGAAAATGATCGGCTACGCGCTCGGGCGCACGGTCATGGTGTCCGACAGGCCGCTCGTCCGCGAGATGACGGCGGCCGGCGGATCCGCGTCATTTTCGGACCTGGCGGTGAAGATCGCGACGAGCCGCCAATTCCGCAATCGCGTGAGCGATAATGGGGAACGATGAGCGGACCCTCACGCGACGACATCGCCCGTCTAGCTTCGCGCCGGCACTTTTTGAGAGGCGTCGGCGTCGCGCTGGCCCTGCCCTGGTTGGAATCGATGCCGCTTCTCGCTCAAGCGGCGTCCGCGGTCAAGAGCAACACGCCTCCTCTTCGTCTGGGGATCGTCTTCTTCTCGAACGGCGTCGAGCCGATTCACTGGTGGGCCAAGGGCAGCGGCGCGTCGATGGAGCTCGGCCCCGGCCTGCAGCCCATGATGCCGCATCGCGAGGACCTGGTCTTCGTGCAAGGGCTGTTCAATCAGACGGCGGCGGTTTCGACGAGCCCGCATCTCGGGCGCATGAACCTTCTGTCGGGCGCGTCGGTGAGTCTCGATCCAACCGAGATCCGCGTCGGCACGTCGATGGATCAGATCATCGCCTCGGAGATCGGCAATCGCACGGCGATCCCGAGCCTTGTGCTCGGCATCGAGCCGAACGAGCTGCGCCTCGAGGACGGACTGTCGATGATCTACGGGTCGAGCCTCTCGTGGGTCTCGCCCACGAAGCCGGCCACCAAGGAGATCTATCCGTCGCGCGCGTTCGATCGGCTCGTCGGCGACGGATCCGGCCGCGCGCTCGATCGCAGCATCCTCGACGCGGTGCGCCAGGACTCGCAGAGCCTCAGGCCGAGGATCAGCAAGACCGACAACGCCAAGCTGAGCGAGTACTTCGAATCGATTCGCGACATCGAGAAGCGCATCGAGCGCGCGTCGAAGGAAGAACGGCTCGAGGGCTGGCGGCCGACGCTCGCGCAGCCCGACATGCCGCGCCCGAAGAACGAGCTGCCGCAGAACGTTCCGGATCACATGAAGCTGATGCTCGATCTGATCGTGCTCGCGTTTCAGATGGACAAGACGCGCGTCGCGACGGTGATGCTGAACAACGATCTGTCGCAGATGAACTTCAAGTTCCTCGAGGGCGTACAGGGCGCGCTCCATCTCGACCTCACGCACAACGGCCGCGCCGCGGACAAGGAAGCGATGTACCTGAAGACGAATCAGTTCCACATCGCGCAGTTCGCGTACTTGACGCAGCGCATGAAGGAAATCCCGGAGGGCGAGACGACGCTGCTCGACAATTCGATACTGATGCTCGCGTCGAGCCTGTTCGACGGCGATCTGCACAGCGCCAACCAGCTGCCGATTCTCCTCACCGGCAAGGGCGCCGGCACGATCAAGACCGGCCGCATCCTCGACTACGCCGATAAGGGCGACGAGCACCGCAAGGCGTGCAGCCTGCACCTGTCCCTGATGGATCGCATGGGTGTGAAGCTCGATCGATTCGGCGACGCGACGGCGCGGCTCGCAGAACTCTAAGGCACGCTGTAAACCGCTTCGGTCCGCACACCGTCCAAAGGCCATGCATCTGGCCGACCGGCTCAGCATTCTTCAGGACGTCCGCTATGCGATCCGGCTGCTCGGCCGATCGCCCGGATTCACTGCAACCGCGCTCTTGACGCTTGCGCTCTCGATCGGCGCGAACGCCGCCATCTTCAGCGCCGTCCAGGGCGTGCTCATCGCGCCGCTGCCCTATCGCGATCCGGAACGCCTGGTGCGCCTCTTCGAGGAGGCGCCGACCATGCCGCATTTTCCGATGGCGCCGCTCGATTTTCGCGACTATCGCGCCGAGCTGCAGACCTTCGAAGCGCTTGCCGCGTACATCCGAGCCGATTTGCAGATCGGCGATGCGCAGCAGCCGGAGCAGCTTCGCGGCATGCAGGTCACGGCCGGGTTCTTCTCGCTGCTGGGCTACCGGCCGGCGCTCGGACGAGAGTTCCAGCCCGAAGATGAGATCGAGGGCAGAAGCGACGTCGCGATTCTCAGCCACGCGCTCTGGCGGCGGCGATTCGGCAGCGATCCGTCGGTCGTCGGCCGCACGCAATGGTTCTCGGGCCGCCCGTTTCGGATCGTCGGCGTGCTCCCCGAAGGGTTCACGCACGTCGGCGGCACATACAGGACGTACGGCCATGGCGAGCCGGTCGACGTCTGGTCCGCGCTCGCGCTCCCGAGCAAAGAGCACGCGCGCTTCCGCTACTCGCATTACTTCAACGTCGTCGGACGCCTGCGCGCGGATGCGGCGTGGGCGGCGGTGCAGGAAGATTTGCGGCGCACCGGCGCAAGCGTGGCGAAGCGATATCCGTCGCCGAACAGCCCGTGGAAGCCGCGCGCCGTGCCACTGAAGGAGGAGATCGTCGGGACGGCGGATGCGACGTTGTTCGTGCTCGCGTCGGCGGCCGCGGCGGTGCTGCTGCTCGCGTGCGTGAACATGGCGAGCCTCCTCCTCGGCCGCGCCTCCGGACGATCGCGCGAGATCGGCGTCCGATCCGCGCTTGGCGCGACGCGCTGGCGCCTCGCGCGGCAATTGCTCGTCGAAAGCCTCGTGCTCGCGTTCGCAGGCGGCCTCGGCGGCGTGGGCCTCGCGTATCTGGCGATCGCCGCGCTCGCGCGGTTCGGCCCGGCGGACATGCCGCGGCTGCAGATGATCGCGATCAACGCTCGCGTGCTGCTCTACATCGTCGGGATCACGGTCGCGAGTGCGCTGCTCTTCGGGCTCGCGCCCGCGGCGCGCCTTGCGCGAGCGGGAGTCGGCGAGACACTGCGCGAGGGCATGAGGACCGTCGCCGGATCGCGGCATCAACGCACACGGCGAGGCTTGGCGGTGATCGAGGTCGCGCTCGCGTTCGTGCTCGTCGTGTCGAGCGGCTTGCTGCTGCGCAGCTTCGTCTCGATGCTCGACACGGATCCTGGATTCGAGCCGCGAGGCGTGCTCACGGGGTCGGTCGAGCTGCCGACCGCGCGATACGACACGCCCGCGGCTGCGGATTTCTACCGCCGCGCGGTGGAGCGCATCCGCGCGCTGCCCGGGATCGAGGCCGCGGCGTTCAGCTCCGATCTCCCGTGGACGAACTACGACGAGAACACGAGCTTCTCGATCGTGGGCCGCACGAGCCCGGATGGCGAAGGGCCGGAAGCGCGCTATCACTTCATCACGCACGGATACACGCAGGCGACGGGCACGCGCCTCGTCGCGGGACGCGATTTGACGACGTCGGACGTCGACAAGGCTCCGCTCGTCATCCTGCTGAACGAATCCGCTGCGCGTAAGTACTGGAACACGCCCGAGGCGGCTATCGGCGCGCGGTTGAATCTCTGGGGCAACGAGCGCACCGTCGTCGGCGTCATCGGCGACGTTCGCGACATGCCGTGGCACGAACGCGCCGTGCCCGCGCTGTACTTTCCTCAACCGCAGACGTGGTATCCGCAGCCGATGTTCGTCGTCGCGCGATCGGCGCTCGACCCGGCGTCACTCGCCGATCCGATCCGCCGCGCGCTCGGCGAGATCGATCCGGGGCTGCCGCTGGCCGGCGTGCGTCCGCTCGAAGCGGTCGCCGGCGCGGCAATCGCGACGCGCCGCCTCGCGCTGTGGCTCGTCGGCACGTTTGGCGTCACCGCGCTCTTCCTCGCGGTCGTCGGCATCTACGGCGTGATGGCACAGTCGGTCGAGCAGCGCCGCCACGAGTTCGGGGTACGACAGGCGCTCGGCGCGACGCGCGGGAACATCGTGCGGCTCGTGGTCTCGAGCGGCGCGGCCATCACGATTGCCGGCCTCGCGATCGGCGTCGCGCTGGCGCTCGCGACGACGAAGCTCCTCGCGTCGCTGTTGTATGGAGTGACGCCGATCGATCCGGCAACGTTCGTGGCCGTCGGAGCGGCGCTGGTCTCGTCCGCCGCCGCGGCGGCCTATTTGCCGGCGCGGCGCGCGACGCGCGTGAGCGCGGCGGCCGCGCTGCGCTCCGAATAGCCTCGCACACCGACGGATGCGTTCGTCTCCGCTTGACAGGGCATGTATGCGTGATGCATATATGCTCCGTACATGCACTAGCGCGGACGGCGGACCTCCATGGATCGAAAACGACCGGACAGAATTCCACCGCTCAGGGGCGTCGAGTTCCACATCCTGCTCAGCCTCGCGACGGGCGAGCGGCACGGCTACGGGATCCTCCGCGATATCGCCTCGCGCGACGCGCGCGCCGTGCCGGACGTGGGGACGATGTATCGCGCGCTGGCGCGCATGGTGGAGAACGGCCTGATCGAGGCGTCCGCGCGCCGCCGGGCGCACGACGCCGGCGACGAGCGCCGTAACTACTACCGCATCACCGACGCCGGTCTCCGCATGGCGAGAGACGAGGCGCGCCGGCTGGAAGTGCTGACGCGAGCCGCGCGCGTCGGCGGTCTGCTCACCAAGGCGGGAAAATGAACCGCGAACGCCTGCTCGACGTCTCCGACCGCTGGTTCGGCCTCCTGCAGCGGCTTTATCCACCTGACTTCCGCGACGACATGGGCTGCGCGGTCGTCGAGACGTATCGCGATCGCGCGCGCGACGCGTTGAATCGCGGCGGGATCGTCGGGCTCGCGGCGCTCTGGGTGCGGGCGCTCTTCGATTCGCTGCGCAACGGCCCCGGCGAGCGAATGCGGCCGGCGGTGTCGTGGCGGCGGACCGGCAACTGGGGCCGCGATGCGGAGCTCGCGACGCGGCGGCTGCTCCGCGCGCCTGGCCTCGTGATCGCCATGGTCGGCACGCTCACGATCGGCCTCGGCATGTTCGCCATCGTCTACACGTTCGTCCAAAAGATCCTCATCGAGAAGCCGCCGTACAAGGATCCGGACGACTTGTACTTCGCGTGGCGCGACTACGGAAAAATCTTCGACATGAAGCGCGGGTGGCTCGGCGGCCCGGACGTCGCCGAGCTGCAGAAGGCGGGCGGGATCATCGAGGGCGCGGCGGGTATCGGGCGTCAGCTCGCGACGCTTGCCGGACGCGACGGTACGGACGCGGCCGAGATCGCGGTCATGGTGGTGTCGCCGAATCTCTTCGATTTGCTCGGTGTCCAACCGATGCTGGGACGAGGTTTTGCGCCCTCCGAGGTTGGACCCAACCGGCCGCCGATCATCGTGCTGACGCACGATCTCTGGAATCGGCTCGGTGCCGATCGCGCGATTCTCGGCTCGGTCGTACGTTTGAATGGACAGCCGTTCACGGTGATCGGCGTCATGCCTCCGGCGTTCGGCTTCTTCCGAAACGCCAGCCTCGGGCCGCCGCAGCGCGCGGACGCGTTCGTGCCATTCAACGTCCATCTCGCCGAAGTCAACCCGAAGGGTGGCAGCTACGCCGGCCTGATTCGCGCGCGGCGGGGCGCGTCCTTCGCGTCGGTCGCGGCCGCGGTCGGCGCCGTCGGCCGGACGATCGATGCGCGCGATTTCAACAGCGACGGACTGAGACTCTACCCCACCGGGCTGCACTCGGATCTCGTCGCCGGCGTCCGGCCGGCGCTGGTCGTGATGGGCTTCGCGGGCGCCGTGCTCGTCCTCGTGTTGATGGTGAATCTCGGATCGGTGCTGCTCGCGCGCGCGGCGCAGCGCGAGCAGGAGTTCGCGGTCTCGCGAGCGCTCGGCGCAAACGGCGGCGCGATCGTCCGCGCGTCGCTCTTCGAAGGCGGGCTCCTCGGCATGACCGGAGGAGTCGCGGCCGCACTGGCGGCGATCTGGGCGACGCACACGCTCGTCGCGCTCGCGCCGCTCGATCTGCCGCGACGCGAAGCGATCGCGGTCGACTGGCGCATCGCCGCGGTCGTCGTGGGCGTCGGAGCGCTCCTCGGCGTGTTGGCCGCGATCGCGCCCGCCACGTGGGCCGCGCGCGCGACGCTGTCGTCGCTCCTCGCGGCGGGCGCGGTGCGCGGCGGCGGCGGTCACGGGCGAATGCGCCGCGCGATGGTCGTCGCGCAGGTGACGCTCTCCCTCGTCCTTCTCTGCACGGGCGGCCTCGTCGTGCGCAGCTTCGATCGGCTGCTCCGCGCCGATCCGGGGTTCAGGTCCGAAGGTGTACTTGCCGTTCGCGTCCCGATTCCCACTCAGTTCGTTCCCGACGCGGCCGACGTGATCGCGCTGCAGGATCGCATCGAGCGAGAGTTCGCCGCGATCCCTGGCGTCACGGGCGTGAGCGCCGCGTCCGGGCTGCCGCTGACGGCCGGCGCGAGTCAGAACACGATCGGCATCCCGGGCGCGCCGGGGAACACCGGCGATGGCGCGCGGGACAATCCGCTCGTCGACATTCTGGGCGCCCGCGCGGGATACATCGAGGTGATGGGAATACGCGTCGTGGCCGGCAGAGCGTTCGATCGCGTGCGCCGCGACGGCGTGCGCGAAGCGATCGTCGATCGCGCGGTCGCGCGGCAGTTCTTCCCGACGGGCGATCCGATCGGCGCGCAGATTCCCTATAACAAACAATCCCTGACGATCGTCGGCGTCGTCGAGCAGGCTCGCCTCTACGACGTGCATCAGGACGGCCGCCCGCAGGTCATCCTTCGCGCCGAGGACTGGGGCTACCGCACGCTCAACTTCGTTCTCCGCGCGACGCGCGATCCTCGCGGTGTCGTACCGGACGTGCGGTCCGCGGTGCGGAACATCGATCCGCGCCTCGCGCTCGCCGACGTGCGCACGATGGAGGACGTGGTCGGCGACGCGCTGCGCCGTCAGCGTGTCAGCGCGGTGCTGATCTCCGGTTTCGCGCTGGGCGCGCTGCTGCTCGCCGCGGTTGGCCTGTTCGGCGTGGTATCCGGCTCGATCACGCGACGCCGTCACGAACTGGCGCTCCGTCTCGCCATCGGCGCGGATCACGACCGGCTGCTCCGGCTGGTCCTTCGCGAGGCCTCGACGCTCGTGCTCGCAGGCATGCTGATTGGCGCGCCTTTCGTGTTCATCGTCGGCCGATGGCTCCGCGGCGTGCTCGTCGGCGTGTCGCCGCTCGACCCCCTGACGCTCTTCGTCGTCGCCGCCGGTCTTGCGGCCGTCACGATGATCGCGTGCTATATCCCGGCGCGCCGCGTCTTGAGCATCGATCCGGCGCAGTCCCTTCGTCAGGCATAGCACCCGTTCGATCGATCCAAAGTTACAAGCGGGACAAAGCACGGGCGTATAATCCGCGCGATCGGAGGGCCGCCATGCGCCTGACTCGCAGCCTGCTCTGTCTCCTGATCGTCTTCGCGCCGTCGATCCTGTTCGCGCAGTCGTACACCGGCACGGTCGTCGGCTCGGTCAAGGATCCGAGCGGCGCCGTCATTCCCCGCGCCACCGTGACGATCACCAACGAGCAAACCGGCCGGCAGGAATCGCTGACGGCGGACCTCGAGGGCCGATACACGTCGCTGCCGTTGCCTCCCGGCACGTATCGAGTCGAAGCGGGCCTGCAGGGATTCCGCCGCGCGGCGCGGCCGAACGTCACGCTCCAGGTCAACACGACGTTGGTGATCGACTTCACGCTCGACGTCGGTGACCTCACCGATGCCGTCGAGGTTCGCGCCGAAGCGACGCTTCTCGAGACGACCACCGGCACGATCGGCAAGGTGGTCGACAACCGACGCATCCTCGAGCTGCCGCTCAACACGCGAAACGTCTATTCGCTGATCTTCCTCACGCCAGGCGTCGCGGGGTCGATCGGCAACAACTACAACTCGATGAGCTACACGGTCAACGGCGCGCGTCCGACGATGATGGACACCGTCATTGACGGCGTGACGGCGTCGTTTCCCACGGTGAACGGGTTCACCGGCATCTCGGTCTTCCCGTCGGTGGACGCCATTCAGGAATTCAAGGTGCTCGGCGCGAACTACCCCGCGGAGTACGGCCGGAGCCTCGGCAGCGTGTTGAACGTCGTGTACAAGTCAGGCACGAACGACTTCAACGGCAGCATCTACGAGTTCTTCCGCGATTCCGCGTTCGACGAGAACACGTTCTTCGCGAAGCGCGCGAGTCAACCGCTCGGCGATTTCAGGCGCAGCCAGTTCGGCGGCGTCGCCGGCGGACCGATCCGCCGCAACCGCACGTTCTTCATGACGTCGTTCGAAGGATTGCGCGAGAACCGTCTGTCGCAGACGACCACGACCGTGCCCACGGCGCTGCAGCGCCAGGGAGACTTCTCGCAGACGTTCGCGCAGAACGGCCAGCTCATTCGAATCTTCGATCCGTTCACGACGAGGGCGAACCCCGCCGGCGGCTTCATCCGCGATCAATTCACGAACAACGTGATTCCCCTTGCGCGGATGGATCCGGTCGCGCGCCAGGTCCTCAACTACTTTCCGCTGCCGAATCAGCCCGGCAATGCGGTCACGGGCACGCAGAACTACTTCGCGACGGGAACGGCGAAGTTGAACGTCGACAACTTCGACACGCGCGTGGACCACCAGCTCTCCGACAAAGCGAAAGCCTTCATGCGGTACTCGTACCGCAAGACCTTCAGCGCGCCGGCGATCCTCTTCCCATCGGACATCGCCATCGCCGAAGGCCGCGTCAACGAGCAGAACCTCGCGCACAACGCGGTCATCGACTACAACCGGACGATGTCGAACGCGACGGTGCTGAACGCGCGAGTCGGATTCGCGCGAGCGTTGTTCATCTTCGACAACCAGGGCCTGGGCTTCAAGCCTTCGACCCTCGGCCTTCCGGCGTCGATCGACGCCAACGTCGATCGGTTGATGTTCCCGCGGTTCGGCGTCGCCGGCGTGGTGGGGCTCGGCGGCAACGATCATCGGTACAACGCGTTCATGAGCTACACGACGGCCGCGAGCCTGACGCACGTGCGCGGCGATCACACGTTCAAGGCGGGCTTCGAGGGACGCATGCTGCGCGTGAACGTGTGGGAGGCGCGCAGCGCGGGCACGTTCAATTTCCGCGCGAACGAAACGCAGGGACCCAATCCGAATACGGCGAGCAGCACAGCGGGATTCGGGTTCGCGTCGTTCCTGCTCGGCACGGGACAGCCGAACGACGTGCTCATCCAGAACTGGAAGAACGTCGCGTCCAACAGCTTCTATTGGGCCGGATACGCGCAGGACGATTGGCGGCTCAACCGCTCGCTCACGCTCAACCTCGGACTGCGGTACGACATCGACGTGCCGCGCACCGAGCGATACAACCGCATGAACTACTTCGATCCGAGCGCGCCTTCGCCGCTCGCGGGCCGCGTCGCGGGATTCCCGGACCTCAAGGGTGGCGTCGTCTTCGTCGGCGTCGACGGCCGGAGCCGCTATCAGTACAACTGGGACACGAACAACATCGCGCCGCGGCTCGGGCTCTCGTATCAGATCAATCAGAAGACGATCGCGCGCGCCGGCTACAGCCACATCTTTGGGCCGTCGAATCAAGGCGCGCAGGGCACGGTCGGACCGTTCGGATTCCGAACGGAGAATCTCTGGGTCACGTCGATCGACGGCATCACGCCGCTGAACACGCTCCGGAATCCGTATCCGAACGGCTTCCTCCCGTCGCCGGGATCGTCGCAGGGCCTGTTGACGCAGGCAGGCGCGAACCTGCAGGCGCCGCTTCAGGACACGCCGGCGCCGTGGACGATTCAGTTCAACGTCAACGTGCAGCGCGAGCTGCCGTGGGCGATGTTCGTCGAGATCGCCTACGTGGGCACCCGCGGCTACGATCTCTCGACCGTCGGCGAGAGCGGTCTCAGCCTGAACCAGCTGGACCCGCAGTACATGTCCCTCGGGTCTCAGCTCAATCAACAGGTGGCGAATCCGTTCTTCGGCATCGTGAACAACGGCGTCCTCACGCAGCCGACCGTCAGCCGCGGGCAGCTGCTGCGCCCGTATCCGCAGTTCACCGACGTCATTCCGCTGTACGCCTCCGGCGCGAAATCGCGGTACAACGCGCTGCAGATGACGGGACGCAAGCGCCTCTCGCACGGTCTGATGTTCGAGGGCTCGTACACGTTCGCGAAGGCCGAAGAAATCGGCATGAGCCATCAGAACAGCTACGACCTCGAATCGAGCTGGGCGCTCGCGTCGTACGACCTCAACCATCGTTTCGTGATGAGTTATCTGTACGAGATCCCGATCGGCCGCGATCGCCGCTTCTTCTCGAACGCGCCGCCGGTCCTGAACGCGATCATCGGAGGCTGGCAGTTCAACGGCATCACGACGCTGCAGGCGGGAACCCCGCTCTCGATTACGGCGAACAACACGGCCGGCATCTTCGGCGCGAGGACGCAGCCGAACAACAACGGGCAGGACCCGCGCCTGAGCGGATCGGTCGAGGATCGCCTCGATCGATACTTCGACACGACCGTTTACAGCCAGCCGGCGGCGTTCGCATTCGGCAACGAGCCGATCTTCTCGCCCGTGCTCCGCGCCCATGGCGTCAAGAACTTCGACCTGTCGGTGTTCAAGAGCTTCAATCCGAGGCCCGGCGTCACGGCCCAGTTCCGTGTCGAGGCGCTGAACGCGTTCAACCGCGTGCAATTCTCCGGGCCCAACACGAGCGTCACGTCGTCGTCGTTCGGCGTCATCAGCGGCCAGGCCAACGCGCCTCGGCAGTTGCAGTTCGGCGTTAAGCTGCTGTGGTAAAAGCGTCGAGAGAACGTCCCGCTGTCGATCGGACGGAGAGCCGTTCGTATAGATGATGAAGCCGGCATCGAGGCCGGCTCTCACATCGAAAGGGACGGCTCCATATGAAGCAATATCTGCTCAGCGTGATTCAACCGGACGGAACCCCTCCACCCGACGACGTCTTGCGGAAGATCATGAAGGACGTCGTCGCGGTGCGCGAGGAGATGCAAGCGGCGGGCGTGTGGGTTTTCGCCGGCGGGCTGCATCCTCCCAGCACTGCAACCGTGCTTCGGCCGCGGGGTGGCGAGATCCTGACGATCGACGGCCCGTTCGCCGAAGGCAAGGAGCACGTCGGCGGATTCTCGGTCGTCAAGGCGCCCGATCTCGACGCGGCGCTCGAGTGGGGCCGCAAGCTCGCGCGCGCGACCACGCTCCCGATCGAGGTGCGGCCCTTCAAAGAGGACTACAAAGCCTGAACGGCTTCCGCGCCATCGACATGACAACGGTTCCGATCGACGAGATCGAACGCGTCTTCCGCGCGGAGTACGGCCGAGCGGTCGCCGCTCTGGTCCGTGTCTTCGGCGGCATCGACGCCGCCGAAGAGGCGGTCCAGGACGCGTTCGCCGCGGCCGTCGAACGGTGGCCGGCGAGCGGCGTTCCGCCGAGTCCCGTGGGATGGATCATCACGACGGCGCGCCATCGCGCGATCGATCGATTCCGACGGGAAGCGTCACGAGACGATCGCCACAAGGAAGCCGAGGCCCAGCGCGCGCTCCGCGCGAGCGATCTGGAAGAGGAGGATGCGGTGCCGGACGATCGGCTGCGCCTGATCTTCACGTGCTGCCACCCGGCGCTGGACATCGGCGTTCGGGTCGCTCTCACGCTGCGGCTGCTCGGAGGGCTGACGACGGCGGAGATCGCGCGCGCGTTCCTCACCTCCGAGGCGACGATGGCGCAGCGGCTCGTGCGAGCGAAGGGGAAGATCCGCGACGCGGGCATCCCGTATCGAGTCCCGGACGCAGCCGAGCTGCCGAACCGGGTGCGCGCGGTGATGGCGGTCGTCTATCTCATCTTCAACGAGGGGTACACGGCGTCCTCGGGCGATCGTCTCGTTCGAGAAGATCTTTGCGCCGAAGCGATTCGCCTGGGGCGTGTGCTCGCGGATCTCGTCCGCGACGATCCGGAAGTGCTGGGCCTGCTCGCGCTCATGCTCCTCATCGAGGCTCGGCGCGGCGCGCGCGTCGATCCGGACGGCCGTCTCGTGCTGCTGGCCGATCAGGATCGCACGCGCTGGAATCACGCGTCGATCGCCGAAGGTCAGGCGATCGTGCGCCAATGCCTGCGATGGAATCAGCCCGGTCCGTATCAAATCCAAGCGGCAATCAACGCCGTCCACAGCGACGCGCCGACGGCGACGGACACGGACTGGAGGCAGATCCTCGCGCTCTACGATCAGCTTCTCGCGCTCGCGCCGAGCCCGATCGTCGCGTTGAACCGCGCGGTTGCCGTGGCGGAGGTGCATGGGCCGCTCGCGGCGCTGCAGATCGTGGACGCGCTCGACGTCCGGCGCGATCGCCTCGAGCGGTATTACCTGTTCCACGCGATCCGCGCCGATCTCCTCAAGCGGCTCGATCGCGGCGCGGAAGCGGCGGCGGAGTACGAGTTGGCGATCGCCTGCAGCGAGAACGCGGCCGAGCGCGAGTTCCTCGAGCGGAGCGCGCGCGCCGTCGGGCACGCGTAATCGTCAGTGAGTGGGCAGCGTGGGCCGGACGGCGGGTATCCGTCCCTGCTGTTGGAACATGCCCAGCCAAGGCTGCGCATCGATGAGCCGATTGGCTTCGACGGTGTCGACAGGCTTCGAGAAGTAGTAGCCTTGCGCGTACTCGCATCCCAGCGAGAAGAGTTTCGTGGACTGCTCCACGGTCTCGACGCCTTCGGCCACGACGTCCATTCCCAGGCTGTGCGCGAGCGTGACGATCGCCTGCACCATCTCCAAGCCGAGCGCATCGTCGCCGATGCGGCTCACGAACGAGCGATCGACCTTGATCGTGTCGACCTTGAGGCGGTGAAGGTGGCTGAGCGACGAGTAGCCGGTGCCGAAATCGTCGAGGCTCCACTCGATGCCAATCGCTTGCGCGCGATGCAGCGTCGCCTGCGCGGCGGGAATGTCGTGAATGAACGCGCTCTCCGTGATCTCGAGCTTCAGGCTCGAGGCCGGCAGTCCCGTCTCCTGCAGGATCCGCTCGATCTCCGTCATCAGATTGGCGTCCGCGAACTGACGGCTCGAGACGTTCACGCAAATGACGCCGGGCGCGGACTCGCCGAAGCGCCGCTGCCACTGGACCATCTGCCGGCACGACTCGGCGAGCGTGAGCCGGCCGATGTCGCCGATGAGTCCCGTCGCCTCCGCAATCCCGATGAACTCTCCGGGCACGATGAGGCCGCGCGCCGGATGGCGCCAGCGCACCAGCGCCTCGAAGCCGACGATCCGGCCCGTCTTGAGCGAGACGATCGGTTGATAGTGCGGCTCGAACGCCTGCCCTTCAATCGCCCGCCGCAGATCGGTCTCGACCTGCAGGCGCGACACGGCGCGCGTGCGCATCGCGGGATCGAAGATCTCGCACGCCGCAGCGGATCCATCCCTCTGCACGCGGTGCAGTGCGATGCCCGCGTCGCGGAGCACTTCATCCGGTCGCTCGTAGCCCGTCGTCCCGATCGCGATGCCGACGCTCGCCGACGTGAACACGTGATGACCGTCGACCTCGAACGGCTCCTGCAGCGCGAGCCGCAGCCGCTCGGCGATCCGGATCGCATCGCTCGCGTCGTTGATGTCGTCGAGCAGCACGTTGAACTCGTCGCCGCCGAGCCTCGCGAGCGTGAACGACGCATCGTCGTGCGCGACGACGTCGGTGGCGCGAAGGCACGATTGCAGGCGATGGGAAACGGCGACGAGCAGCCGATCCGCGGTCAACGGACCGAGGCTGTCGTTCACGACGGTGAATCGATCGAGGCCGAGCACCAGCAGCGCGAACGTCGACGTCGTCCTGCGCCGCTCGACGCGCTTGATCGCGCGCTCGAGCAGCTCGAGGAAGAGCATTCGGTTGGGCAGACCCGTCAACGGATCCGCGAGCTTCACGTCCGTGACGTCCGAGAATGATCCGGCGAGCCGCGCCACGAGGCCGTCCTGGTTCCGGACGGCGGCGCCGCGGCACAGCACCCAGCGGAACGTTCCGCCGCGATGCAGCAGGCGGTGCTCGCTCTCGTAATGATCGCTTCCGTCGCGCATGTGCGCCGTCAACGTGTCGCGCACGTGGCCGGCATCCTCGGGATGCACGCGATCGAGCCATTCGTCGGGACTGACGCCGATCTCGGACGGCTCGTAGCCGAGCATCGCCTTCCATCGCGGCGACCACTGAACTTCATTCGTCGCGAGATTCCAGTCCCACAAGCCGTCGTTCGCGCCGCGGATCGTGAGGGCGTAACGCTCCTCGCTCGTGCGCAGACCGTCGATGGCGCGCTTGCGCGACACGTGCGTCGCGACCCTCGCGAGCGCGACGGAAAGATCGATCGGCTTGGTGACGTAGTCGTTCGCGCCGAGCCGCAGAGCCTCGATCTCGCCGTGCGGCCGCGCCGTCATCACGATGATCGGCAGCTCGATGTCGGATCGCTCGGCGCGCAGCCGGCTGAGCACGTCGAGGCCGCTCAATCCCGGCATGTCGGCGTCGAGCAGCACGAGATCGCACGCGCCGGCGTCGAGAAACGCGAGCGCTTCGGGTCCGTCGGCCGCGACGGTGACCAGATAGCCGTGCTGCCGCAGGCGATGCGACAACATGTCCCTGTTCGGCCCGTTCTCGCCGACGACAAGGAGTGTAGGCGACTGGTGTGGATGAATCAGGACGGGCACATCCGGCACAGTCGGAGGCTCACTGCAACATTTCCACCCACCCGGTAGGACCGCGTTGGGAAGGGCGTCAACTGCCGTTGACGCAACGCATTGGCGGCCCCGCTGGCGGTTCGGAGGTTGGGGTCTGACCCCAGTCGTTTTGTTCCTTTCTGGAACAGCTAACCGCCGGATTTCGTGACTCCAATCGTATTGCCGACGTCGTGGCAAAACCGGCCATCTCGCACCGACGTCAGGTAGTCGGGCTCACGTTCACTTGGACCGTCTAGGGAAGGGAGCCAACCTTTTTCTTCCCTAGATTGTCTAAGGTAACTACACTACTCGGCACGGCTATGGCTGTCAGACGCATCGACCTCATTCAAGGCACGCTCGACCTGCTCATCCTGAAGACCCTGGGTGCCGGCCCGAACCACGGGTACGGCATCGCGACGCGCCTGCACGAACTGTCGGACGACGTGCTCCGGGTCGAAGAAGGATCGCTCTATCCCGCGCTCTATCGGATGGAAGAGCAAGGCCTCATCCAATCCGACTGGCGCACGACCGAGAACAACCGCAAGGCCAAGTTCTACAAGCTCACGAGAAAAGGACGCATCGCCGCCGACGCGGAGCTGGAAGGCTGGCTCCGTCTCTCGAAGGCGGTCTCCAAAGTCTTGCGGGCCATCGCACAGGGAGCTTGAGATGCCGTTCCGCGCGCCACGATTCCTCCGCCGCCTGATTGCCCTCTTCACATGGGGCACCCGCGATCGCGAGATGGATCGCGAGATGACGTTCCATGTCGATTCCATCGTTCGCGATTACGTCGACGCCGGAATGAGCCGAAGCGAGGCGGAGCGCGCCGCGCGCGCGCGCTTCGGATCGATGCTCCGGTTGAAGGAGCAGGGCCACGACGTACGAACCTCGCGCCTTCTGGAAGGCCTCGTGCGCGACGTCAGGCACATGGGCCGCGGCCTTCGGAAGAGCCCCGGGTTCACGATCGCCGTCGTTCTCACGCTCGCCCTCGGCATCGGCGGAAACACCGCGATCTTTTCCGTGGTCGATCAGTTGCTGCTGCGGCCGCTGCCCTATCCGCGCGGCGACGAGCTCGTCACGATCTACGAAACATTTCAGAGCCGGCCGGGCGGAGGACCACTTCCGAGCGCGCGCGCACGCGGCGTGGTCTCTCCGGCGAATTGGATGGATTGGCAGCGTGAGAGCCGTACGATGCAGGCGCTCGCGGCATGGCGATCGTCGACGACGACGCTGACGGGCGCCGGCGAGCCGGCACGCTTGAATCTGCAGCTCGTGTCGTCCGAATTCTTTCCGCTGCTGGGAGTGATGCCGCTCCTGGGCCGGACGATTTCGCAAGAGGACGACCGGCCGAACGCGCGGCTCGTTGTCGTTCTCAGCCATCGCCTATGGCAAGGACGCTTCGGCGGTGATCCGCAGATCGTCGGCCGCACCGTGCACGTGAACGACACGCCGGCCGAAGTCATCGGCGTGATGCCCGCGGGCTTCCGATTCATCGATTCCGACAACGATCTGTGGACGGCATTCCGGCTCAATCGAAGTCAAGCGTGGCGCGAAACCGCCGGCCGGTTCATGAACGTCGTCGGCCGGCTGCAGACGGGGACGCCGCTCCGCGCCGCGCGGACAGAGATGCAGGGCATCGCGCAGCGGCTCGCCGCGACCCACGCCTTCAACAAGAACACGACGGTCACCGTCGTCGCCATGCGCGACGAGCTGAGCGGCCCCGTGCAGACATCGCTGCTCGTGCTCTACGGCGCGGTCGGCGTTCTGCTGTCAATCGCGTGCTTCAACGTCGCCAATCTGCTGCTGGCGCGAGCCGCGTCGCGGCGGCGGGAGATCGCGATCCGAACGTCGTTGGGAGCGGGACGCTGGGCGATCGTCCGTCAACTGCTCGTCGAGAGCGTGCTGCTCGCCGGCATGGGCGGCGTGCTCGGCGCCGCGTTGGCTGGGTCGAGCGTGGGCGCGCTGGTGGCGCTTGCGCCGCCTGACCTGCTGCGCGTCCCCGATCTCTCAGTGGATCTCCGCGTCCTCGGGTACACGATTGCCCTTTCGATGTTGACCGGTCTCGTCGTCGGAATCGTGCCCGCGCTGCTGGTCGCGCGCGAGTCGATCGTGACGTCGATTCGCACCGGCGGATTGACGGTCACGCACGCGCCGCGGATCCGGCAGGCGCTCGTCGTCGGTCAACTGGCGATGAGCGTGACGCTGCTCTGCGGCGCGGGGCTGCTCGTGCGAACGCTGATCGCGCTCAACGACGCGCGCACGGGCGTCGACAAGCAGAACGTGTTGACGATGGAACTGGGCCTGCCCGGCGCTCGGTATCCTGCCGAGCGGAGAGTGCAGTTCTATCGAGAGGCGATCGATCGGCTCGCCGCGCTTCCGGGCGTGGAGTCGGCCGCGGCGGGCAACAGCCTCGCGGTCATCGGCGCGGTTCGAGGAGGCACCGCGTTCCACCGCCGTGGCACTCCCGAGCTGCCGATGAACGAGCGGCCGAGCGCGATGATTCGCGTGGTCACGCCGGGATATTTCCGCACGCTTCGCATCCCGGTGCTGGCCGGCCGCGAGTTCACGGCCGCGGACGATGCGAACCCCGCGCCGGGGTTCATCGTGAACGAGGCCTTCGCGAAGGCGTTTCTGTCGGATATCGATCCGCTCACCGCCTCGCTCACGGTCTGGATGCAGCAGGAGAATCCCTACGCTCCCGTGATCGGCGTCGTCGGCGACGTGAGCGAGGGATCGATCCGAAGCGAACCGCAGCCGACCGTGTTCTACAGCCATCGCCAGATGGCGGAGACGGCGATGACGCTCGTCCTGCGCACCAGCCAGCCTGCCGCGATCGCGAGATCCGCTGTCGACGAGATTCACCGTCTCGATCCGAATCTCGCGGTCACGCGGGTCAGAACCTACGAGGGCGCGTTTGCCGAGAGCATCGCGCGCGACCGCTTGACCGCGATCGTCTCCGCCGCATTCGCGTCGAGCGGACTCCTCGTGACGGCGCTCGGGCTCTACGCGCTGCTCGCATTCCTGGTCTCGGAGCGAACGAAGGAGATCGGCATTCGCATCGCGCTCGGCGCGCAGCAAGGGCGGCTGACCCGATCTGTTGTCGCCGGCGGCCTCAGGCTCGCGGCGATTGGCGCGGCGATTGGCGTGGCCGCCGCATTCGTGCTGCTGCGATCGACGAGGACGCTGCTCTTTGGTGTCACGCCGAACGACGCGTGGACGTACGCGATCGTTCTCGCGCTGCTGTGCGCGATCGCGATGCTCGCGTCCTACGTTCCCGCGCGCTGGGCCGCGCGCGTCGAGCCGTTGAAGGCTCTCCGGCAGGAATAGACGTCTCAGCCGACGCGCAGCGCGATCAGCGGATCCACGCGCGACGCGCGGCGTGCCGGAATGTACGCGGCAATCAGCCCCATCGCCGAGATCACGATCGCCGCGACGACGAGCGTTGCCGTGTCCGTCGGGCTCAGGCCGAAGAGGAGATTCTGCGCGACGCGGGACGTGCTCAGCGCAAGCGGCACGCCCGCGCCGACCCCCGCGGAAATCCAGACGAGCGCTCGCCGCAGCATCAGCGCGCGAACCTGACCTGGCCGCGCGCCGAGCGCCATGCGAATGCCAATCTCGTTCGTGCGGCGCGCGACGTCGTACGCGATGAGGCCGTACAGTCCGAGACATGCGAGGCCGGCAGCCAGCGCGCCAAAAGTAACGAGAAGAACCGCGACCATCCGTTCCTGGACGAGCGTCCGGCTGACGAGCTCCGGACCGATCTCGAGCCTCGCAATCGACAGCCGCGGATCCTCCGACTGAATGACGCGGCGCAGCTCGGGCGCGAATGCAACCGGACGCGCTGCCGTGCGAACGAAAAAGAGCGTGCTGGCCAGCACCCAACTCGGTCGCACGCGCGTGAGCTGGTAGTACGGGAGATAGAAGCGCGATTGGGCCTCTGTTTTCGGCCCGCTCTGTTTGACGTCACGTACGACCGCCACGATCTCGAGCTCGGGCCCGCCGACACCCCACACGAGATGCCGTCCGATCGGATCGGCGCCTTGGAAGAACACCCGGCTCATGCGCTCGTCGATCGCAACGACCGGCGCGGATCCGGCGACGTCGTCCTCCGTGAAGTCGCGGCCGGACACGAGCGCAACTCCAGACGTCGAGAAATAGCGCGGACCGACCACGTCCCACTGGCTGCGTGGAAACCCGTCCTTCCCTTCGAGGAACCCAACGGGACGCATCAAGTTCGTGCTGCTGTCGCGTCCACTCAGCACGCCGTTCTCGGCGAAGCTGACCGACGATACGTTCGGCAGCGACGCGATCCGCTCGATCAGTTTGCGATGCAGCGCGATCGCGCGCTCGCCCTGATAGCCGGCCGCCTGCGGATTGACGTCCACGATCAGAAGGCGCTCCGGATCGAAGCCCAGATCGACGTCACGCAGATTGGCGATTGTTCTCAGGAACAGTCCGGCGCCCATCAGGAGCACGAGCGAGATGGCCACTTGTGCGACGACGAGGAGCGAGCTGAGACGGTGGCGGTGAGGCGCGCCGCTCTCGTGGCGCGACGCGAGCGACCCGGCGATGCGCGTGCGCGCCGATTGCCAGGCGGGCGCAAGGCCAAAGAGGATCGCGGTCGCGAGCGACACGATCGCGACGAACGCGAACAGCCGCGCGTCCGCCGGGGCGGCAACGGCGAGCCGCGAGCCATCCTCGGAGATGAATCGAAGCAGCGCGTCTCTTCCTGCGAACGCAACCGCGATCCCGAACGTGCCGCCGATCGCCGCGAGCACGAGGCTTTCGGTCAGGAGTTGCCGGACGAGGCGCGCGCGGCCGATCCCGAGCGCCAGCCGCACGTCGATCTCACGGCGGCGCGCCGCCGCGCGCGCGAGCAAGAGGTTCGCGATGTTCGCGCACGCGATCAAGAGGACGAGGACGACGGCGCCCATCAGGAGCTGCAGCGGGCGCGCGAACTGCGCGCGGAGCGCCGACACGCCTCGCGCCGCGGGCTCGAATCCAATCGCCGCGCCGGCGATATCGCGGCGCGTGTCGGCGGACACGTTCGGTCCGAAGATCTCTTCCAGGGTCCGACGAAAGACCTGCGTCAACTCGGGCTGCGCGCCCGACGTCGGAACGCCCGGCTGCACGCGGCCGATCAGCCGAAGCCACCCGGTGCCCGGGCTCTCGAGCAGGTTCCGTCCAGGCACGATGTGTCCCCACATCGTGAGCGGAATCCAAAGATCGGGCGCCCTGCCCACGTGCTCGCCGAAGAACCCGCGCGGCGCCACGCCGACGATCGTGATTGGCGTGCCGCTGACGCGGACGATGCGATTGACGACGAATGGATCGCCTCCGAATTCGCGCCGCCAATACGCGTCGCTCACGACCGCAATCGGATGCTGCCCGGCGGCGACATCCTCGCTCGCCGTGAAGACGCGGCCGATCGACGCGCGGACGCCAAGCGTGGAGAAGTACGAACCGGAGACGAGCGAGACCGCGGTGCGCTCTCGAACGCCGCTCTGGACTTCGACGTCCAGCGGCGTCACGCCGCTCGTGGCAAGGAGATCGGCAAAGATATGCGTGCGCTGCTTGTACGCTTTGAAGACCGGGTACTGCGGTCCGCCCACGAGCACGAGCTCCTCGGGATTCTCGACGGGAAGCGATCGAAGGAGGACCGCGTCGAGCAGGCTGAAGATCGCCGTCGTGGCGCCGATGCCGAGCGCCAGCGTCAGCGTCGCAGCCGCGGCGAAGCCGGGTGATTTGCGCAGGCTGCGGAGCGCGTACCGAACGTCGAGCCATGCGGCATCGACGAGCGATTCCCAACCGGCGTCGCGAACGTTTTCTTTGACGGCCGCCGTGCTTCCGAGCCTGAGCCGCGCGGCCCGGACCGCCGCCTCACGGCTCATTCCCGCGCGCATGTTGTCGTCGATCGCTTCCTGGAGGAACGCGCCGAGCTCGGCATCCAGCTCGCGCTCCCCGCGCGCGCGTCTGAACAGCGCGGCGAGACCGGCCGCGACGCGTCTCGACGCGATCACGACAGCTCACCGAGCGACGCGCGCAGGATTCTCGCGATCGCGCCCGCTTGCGCCTCCCAGTCGCGCGTCTCGCGTTTCAGCGTGGCGCGACCCTGCGCGGTCGCCGCGTAGTACTTCGCGCGCCGGTTGTTCTCGGTGACGCGCCATTCGCCGACGATCAAGCCGTCGCGCTCGAGGCGCCGCAGCGCGGGAAAGAGCGACCCGGCGTTGACCTGAAAGACGCCCTTGCTGATCTGCTCGAGGCGCACGCCGATCCCATAGCCGTGCAGCGGCTCGAGCGCGAGGGTCTTCAGGATGAGCATATGCAGCGTGCCCTGCACGAGGCTGCTCGGCTTCGGATCTGGCGGCATCTGCGGTCGCTCCCGTTCGTCGGTGCAGTCATCTAGCCAAACTAGAGGAGCAGCCAGCATATGCCTCTTCTCTAGTTTGTCAAGAGGAGCCGGCCGGCCGAGTCGACTTCGTGGACCGGAATGAGACGAAATGATACGATTCGCGCCGGTATGCGCCTGTTCACGGTCCGTGCCGCCGCGGAGCGCCTCGGCGTCGGCTACTCCACCGTGAAGCGGTGGGTCCACACCGGACGGGTGCGCACGACGCGGACGCAGGGCGGCCATCACCGCGTGTCCGAGGAGGAAATCGATCGCCTTCTCGCGAGGGATAGTAACCGCGGCGGCCGGGACGACGTGGCGTCGGCCGAGGCGCGGAGACGATCCCGATCGACGACGGCCGGCGCGGACGATCCGCTCGCCGGGCTCAGCGCGCGGAATCGCCTGCGGGGCTTCGTCGAAGAAGTGCGCGTCGACGGACTGCTCGCGCAGGTGCGTCTGCGAGTCGGCGATCAACGCCTTACCGCGGTGATCACTGCCGACGCGGTTCGCGCGCTCAAGCTCCGGCGCGGCGACGAGGCCGTCGCGATCGTCAAATCGACGGAAGTCATGATCGCCCGCTCCGTCGCCCCGCGAGCGGGCGGCCGGACGTGAGGCTGCTGCGTACACGCCCGCCGACCCGAGCGGGAGGGTGGCGAGCGCGAACCCGCCGCTTGACCGAGGCGCGCGCGATCCACCACGATCAGCCCCTATGGCCAACGAGAATGCGAACGTCGTCAGCGCGTCGACCACCGGAGCCAAGCTGCCCGACGGGGTGATTGGGCTCGACGCGCTCCAGTCCTCCGATCCCGTCCTCGGCTGCCGCGTGTTCACGCACTATAACGGCCCGACCGATCAATTGAGCGGCCTCTGCGCCGGCATGTGCGTCCTCGACCCGGGATCGAGCCCGCACCCGCCGCATCAGCATCCCGAAGAGGAGTTCATGATCGTCGCCTCCGGCACGGGCGAGATCGAATGCGCCGGCAAGACGACCAAGGTCGGCCCGGGCGCGATGATGTACTGCGCGGGCGACGTGATTCACGGGATCACGAACACCGGCAAGGTGCCCCTGATCTTCTACTGGTCGAAGTGGCTCGCGAAGAGCGCGTGAGGATGTTCGAGCGTCACGCCGTTTCGATCGTGCCGGCCCGCGCCTGATCGATCACCTCGAACACGTAGCCGTTCACCGGATCTCGAAAGAAGAAGCGATCGAACGGCGTCGGCCGGAGCGGCTCGATCAGGGCCGCTCCGTGCTGCACGAGGCGGTGCTTCAGATCGTCGAACGCCGAGCGAGGGTGATAGACGGCCACGTGCCGGCCGAATTCGCGCTCGAAGGGCGACACCGCGAATCCCTCGACGTAGATGACGTGCAGCTGCTGGCCGCGTCCGACGTTGAGCCATGCCGCGTCGTCCATGACGTTCGACGGGACCGGATCGCGAGGGTAGCCGAGCGTCTGCTCGAGGAAGGACGCGAACTCGTTCACGTGCTGCGTCGGCAGC
>DATBJJ010000124.1:0-43174 GCA_036556425.1 Vicinamibacterales bacterium | reverse complement strand
CATCGGTCAACGCGTCCGCGCGCATTCAGGGCGCGAACGACCGCGTCCGCATCGGCCTCATCGGCTCGGGCGGCCGCGGCCGGCAGGTCGCGGGCTTCTTCCTGAAACATCCGGACGCGCAGTACACCGCCGTCGCGGACGTCTTCAAGCCGAACGTCGACGCCGCCGTCAAGCTGTTCGCGAATTCGCAGAAGGGCACGACGGTCGACGCGTACGAGGACTACAAGAGGATCCTCGAACGCAAGGACATCGATGCGGTGCACATCGCGACGCCGGATCACTGGCACTGCCAGATCGTCGTCGACGCGATCGACGCCGGCAAAGACGTGTACGTCGAGAAGCCGCTGTCGAACAACGTCGAGGAAATGGTCAAGGCCCTGAAGAAGTACCGCAGCAGCAACCGCGTCGTGCAGGTCGGCACACAGCAGCGATCGGGCCAGCATTTCCAGGAAGCGGCGGAGATCGTCCAGTCGGGACAGCTCGGGAAGGTCAGCCAGGCGGTCTGCTGCTATCCGGGCAGCGGCTACGGCCGCGGGAACGACCCTGCCGTCGACGTCCCGGCCGGCCTCAATTGGGAGGGCTTCCAAGGCCCGGCGCCGCGGCACGCGTACACCGCCGGGCGTCAGCGAAGCTGGCGCGGCTACTGGGACTACGGCGGCGGCCTCATCACCGACTGGGGCGTGCACCTCACCGACATCGCGCTCTGGTACATGAAGAATCAGAATTCGGGGCCGCTGCTCACGGTCGGCCTCGGGCAGTACGTGAATCTCGTCAACCCGGAGCACGATCAGTCGCCGGACACGTTCCTCGTCACGTGGCAGTACCCGACCTTCCTGATGTCGTTCACCAACGCCGTCGTCAACGACACGGAGTTCTCGCGGTTCGGGAATTACTTCTACGGCCAGCGCGGCAGCCTGCTGGTGCATCGCGGCGGCTACGAGATCAGGCCGGCACGTCAGGGCTTCGGAGGCGGCGGGCGCGGGCGCGGCGGAGCAGGCGCCCCTGGCGCGGCGGCTCCAGGCGCGGCGGCACCGGCAGCGCCCCCACCGCTCGAATTCAAGCGCGTGCCCTACGCCGAGAACTACGAGGACGATCCGCATACGACCGCGCACGCGCGGAACTTCCTCGACTGCGTGAAGTCGCGGCAGAAGCCGGTCTCGCATCTCGAGATCGGGTTCTACGCGACGCTGCCGACGGTGCTCGGCGTGATGGCGGTCCGCGAGGGCCGCGCGATCAAGTGGGATGACAAGGACCTGAAAGCGACAAAGGTATAGACTCACCCGGTCGATGGAGTGGGTTCAGGTCTACGATCCCCTCGGCAACGCCTGGCTCAGTACGCTGGCTGCGGCGTTGCCGATTTTTCTTCTGCTCGCCACGCTCGCGATCCTCGAGTGGAAGGCGCAATGGGCGGCGCTCACGGGACTCGTCTCCGCGCTGCTCGTGTCGATCGTCGTCTACGGCATGCCGACGAACACGGCGCTCGCGACGGCGATCTACGGCGCGGCGTACGGCCTCTTTCCGATCGGCTGGATCATCCTCAACGCGGTTTTTCTTTATAGCCTGACGGTCGAGACCGGGCAATTCGAGATCGTCAAGCGATCGGTCGCGGGACTGTCCGCCGATCGGCGCGTGCAGGCGCTGCTCATCGCGTTCTCGTTCGGCGCGTTCATCGAAGGGGCCGCGGGATTCGGGACGCCCGTCGCGATCACCGCGGCGCTCCTGATGGGCCTCGGCTTCACGCCGCTGTACGCCGCGGGCCTCTCGCTCATCGCGAACACCGCGCCGGTCGCGTATGGCGCGATCGGGACGCCGATTCTCACGCTCGCCGTCGTCACGGGCATCGACGCGCAGCTGCTCAGCGCGATGGCTGGACGGCAACTGCCGATCGTGTCGGTGATCGTCCCCGCGTGGCTCGTCGTGACGATGAGCGGATGGCGCGGTCTGCGAGGCGTCTGGCCCGCGGTCGCGGTCTGCGGCGGATCGTTCGCGGTCGTCCAGTTCCTGTGGAGCAATTTCGTCGGGCCGGAGCTCGTCGACATCATGGGGGGGCTCGTCTCGCTCCTGTGCCTGGCGATCTTCTGCACGGTGTGGAAACCCGCGGAGGTGTGGGACTTTCCCGGATCCGGACGGTGGGGTCAGACCCCGGCCGCGGATTTACCCATTCCGCGGACCGCGCTCGTCCGCGCGTGGATGCCGTGGGTCTTCCTCTCCGTGTTCGTGACGGCGTGGGGCATCGGGCCCATCAAGGCGTACCTGAACGCAGGTCCGGCCGGCCTCGCGGCGTATCGCGCGACGCGCGCGCAGCCGCCGCCGCACGCGATCCTCTCGCACGCCTTCGAGGTCCCTGCGCTCCACCGCATGATCTTCCGCGACTTCCCCGTCGAGGTCGATCGCGTCGACCGCGCGCGCATTCAGGATCGCGACTATCGCATGAAGCGCGCCGAAGCCGCGCGATTCATCTTCAACTGGCTGTCGGCGACCGGCACCGCGATCCTGCTCGCGGCGCTCGCGACGGCGCTCTACCTGCGGATCCCCGCCCGCACCGTGATCTCCATCGCGCTCGCGACGCTGAAGCGCATGCGCTGGCCGCTCACGACGATCGCGTTCATGCTCTCGCTGGGCTTCGTCACGCGCTACGGCGGCACCGATGCGACGCTCGGCCTCGCGTTCACGCGAACCGGCTGGCTGTATCCGTTCTTCGCCGCGATCCTCGGATGGCTCGGCGTCGCGCTGACCGGATCCGACACGAGCTCGAACGTGCTCTTCGGGAGCCTGCAGAAGATCACCGCGCAGCAGCTCGGCCTCGATCCCGTGCTCATCACCACCGCGAACTCCACGGGCGGCGTCATGGGCAAGATGATCGATGCGCAAAGCATCGTCGTCTCCACGGCGGCGACGAATCAGCACGGGCAGGAAGGGAAGATTCTGCGCTTCGTCTTCTGGCACAGCATCGCGCTCGCGATCATCATGGGAATCATCGTGATGCTGCAGGCGTACGTGTTTCCGTGGATGGTGCCTCAAGCGCGGCCTTAGTGCCGTAGCCCGCTGTCCGCGGTTCGCGATCCGCTGTACCGAGTGCGATCCGACGGCGAGCAGCGAGCAGCGGAAAGCGGACAGCGACAATGCCAGCTTTCAACTCCCTCCAATGGTCTCTGGCCATTCTCGCGGCGTTCGGGATGGGCATCTCCAAGGGCGGCCTCGCCGGGGTCGGGCTGTTCCACGTCGTCGTGTTCGCGTTCCTCTTCGGCGCGCGCGATTCGACGGGCGTCGTACTCCCGATGCTGATCGTCGGCGACATCTGCGCCGTCGTCTTCCTGCATCAGCACGCGCGATGGGAATACGTGCGGCGCATGCTGCCGCCGGCGTGCATCGGCGTGATCGTCGGCGCGCTGTTGATGGGCCGTGTGTCCGACGAGACGTTCAAGCCAATCATCGGTTGGGTGATCCTCACGCTCGCGGCGATGCAGTTCGCGCGCATGCAGCGGCCGGACTGGTTCCGCGACGTCCCACACAATCGCTGGTTCGCATGGACCATGGGCCTCTTCGCGGGAGTGACGACGATGCTGGCCAACGCGGCGGGACCGATCATCGGGCTGTACGTGCTGTCGGTGGGCCTTCCGAAATTCGAGATCGTGGGGACGAGCGCGTGGTTCTTCTTCATCCTGAACTCGTTCAAGGTCCCGTTCAGCGCCGGTCTCGGGTTGATCCACGGCTCCACGCTGCTCTTCAACCTGATGATGTCGCCGATCATTCTCGTCGGCGTGCTCGGCGGTCGATGGCTCACGCACCGGCTGCCGCAGCGGTTGTTCGACGGGTTTTTGCTCGCGTTCGCCGCCGTCGCGGCGCTACGCTTGATCGGGTTCTTTTGATCGCAGGCACGAGTTGAAAACTATGAGACACCGATTGTCGATCGCGATTGGCGTTTTCGCGCTATTGGCGCTAGCCGCGCTGCCGCGTGGAGAAGAACAAGGCCGCGGCGGGCAGTCGTGGGTGGAGGCGGAGCTCAAGCGCGGAGCGGACTTCACGAAGCGGGATCCGGTCACGCGGCTCGATCCTGAAGCGCAGCGCCAGCGCTTCCTGCTGCAACCGGGCTACACGATCGAGTTAGTGCTCGCCGATCCCGCGATCGAGGATCCGGTCGGCGTGACGTTCGACGGCAACGGCCGCATGTATGTGCTCGAGATGCGTTCCTACATGCGCGATGCCGACGGATCGAACTCGCGCGAGCCGATCAGCCGCATCTCGCGGCACGAGGACACAAACGGCGACGGCACATACGACACGCACACGGTGTTCGCGGACAAGCTCGTGCTGCCGCGCATCGCGTTCCCTCTGCAGGACGGCGTGATTCTCGTGCTCGAGACCGACAATCGCGTTCTCTTCAAGTACTCCGACACGAACGGCGACGGCGTGGCCGACAAGAAGGAGCCGTTCTACACGCCGTTCGGCCGCGTCACGAACATGGAGTGGCAACCGGGCGGGCTCACGTGGGCGGTCGACAACTGGCTCTACACGACCTACAACCCGTTCAGGCTGCGCATCACGCCGAAAGGCGAGGTCATTCGCGAGGAGACGGACACGCCGGGCGGCCAGTGGTGGTCGGCGCAGGACAACTACGGAAAGATGTGGTTCGTCGACGGCGGCGCGGAAATCGGTCCCGTGAATTTCCAGGTGCCGATCGCGTACGGCGCGATCAACGCCTCCGACAACTTCGAGGGGGGCTTCCAGGTTCCGTGGCCGGCGACGGGCGGCATCGCCGACATGCAGGGCGGCATGCAGCGCGTGCGCATGCCGGACGGCACGCTGAACCATTTCACCGCGGCATCGGGCGTCGAGATCTACCGCGGACATCATCTCGCCGCCGACGTCATCGGCGATCTCTTCTTCGCGGAGCCGGTCGGCCGCATCATCCGGCGCGCGAAAGTCGTCGTGACCGACGGCCTCACGCAGTTACGGAACGCCTATCCGAAATCAGAGTTCATTCGATCGACCGATCCGCTGTTCAGGCCCGTGAACGTCACGGCCGCGCCCGACGGCAGCCTGTTCGTGATCGACATGTACACCGGGATCATCCAGGACGCGCAATTCATCGGCGCCGATTCATATCTACGGCGCAAGATCGATCAGTACGCGCTCGACAAGCAGCACAACTGGGGACGGATCTGGCGCGTCACGCGCGAAGGCGCGACGCCCGATCGCCGCCGGCCGCGGATGTACTCGGACAGCGCGGCGCAGCTCGTCAAGCACCTCGAGCATCCGCACGGTTGGTGGCGCGACACCGCGCAGAAGCTGCTCGTGCTGCGTCAGGACAAGTCGGTCGTGCCGGCGCTCAAGACGATGGCGCGCAGCTCGACGAACCAGCTCGCCCGCATTCACGCGCTGTGGACGCTCGAGGGGCTCGAGTCGCTCGACGCGCCGCTCGCGCGCGAGTTGATGAAGAGTCCCGATCCGCAGATTCGCATCCAGGCGATCCGCGCGAGCGAGACGTTGTACAAAGGCGCCAAGGGAGACAAATCGTTCGCGGCGGACTACCGCAACATGACGAAGGATCCGGATCACAGCGTCGTGATTCAGGCGCTGCTGACGTTGAATCTGCAACGCGTCGAGGGATTCACGAAGACGATCGAGTCGACGATCGCCTCGAGCAGCGTGCGCGGCGTACGCGAGATCGGCGCGCAGCTTCTGAAGCCCACCGGCGGCCGCGGTCAGCCCGCCGCGTTCGCGGATCCGACGCTTTCGGGAACGCTGGGGCTTCCCCTCGAGCTGCGCCGCTCGCTCCAACGCGGGACCGCGATCTACAACGAGCTCTGCGTCGCCTGCCACGGACCGGACGGCAAAGGCGCGCCGATGGCCGGCGCGCCCGCGGGCACGACGCTCGCGCCGCCGCTCGTCGGCACGCCGCGCCTGCTGGGCCATCGCGAGTACGTGATCAAAGTCCTGCTCCACGGCTTGACGGGCGAGCTCGACGGCAAGCTGTATCCCGGCGGCGGCGTCATGGCGCCGATGGGCACCAACACCGACGAGTGGATCGCCGACGCGGCCAACTACGTCCGCAGCAGCTTCGGAAACACCGCAACGGTCATCAGGCCCGAGCACGTCGCGGCTGTTCGCGCCGCGAACCCACGCACGTCGATGTGGTCGTACTCCGAGCTCGTCGCGACGACGCCGATGCTCATGGAGAATCAATCGGAGTGGAAAGCCACGGCGAGCCACAACCCCGAATCGGCGGTCAACGGCCTCAACGGCACGGGAACGACACGATGGGCGACGTCAGTGCCGCAGGAGCCCGGCATGTGGTTCCAGATCGAGCTTCCACGACCGGTGACGGTCGCCGAATTGATCCTCGAGACGTCGATCCGCGGACAGGCCGGCATCGCGGAGATGTTCGCGAGCGCGCGCGGCGGAACGATCCCCGCGATCTCGCCGGCGTCCTATCGCCTTCAAGTCTCGATGGACGGTACGACGTGGAGCGATCCGGTCGCCGAAGGCACGGGCGCATTCCCGACGACCATCATCTCGACGAAACCCGTCCGCGCGAAGTTCTTGAGGATCACGCAGACCGGTACCATGCCCAACAAGCTTGGCTGGGGAATCCAAAGGATCAAGATCTACGCGATTCAGTAGGCTACTTCGCTCGAATCCTGGCCTTCGACTGGAAGAAGAACAGCACGAGCAAGCCGATCGCGGCTGACATCGCGGCGGAGCTCAGCCAGAACGCGCGCCAGTCCCGCGCGATCGCGCCTGTGGTTCCCGACGAGAAGTAGTCCAGCGCGTACCCGGAGAGCAGCGAGCCCGCGAGCATGCCGAAGCCGTAGGTGACGACGGTGATGAAGCCCTGCGCGGTGTTGCGCAAGTGGTCCGGCGCTTCCTGATTCGTGTAGAGCTGACCGGTCACGAAGAAGAAATCGAAACAGACGCCGTGCAGGATGATGGCGATGTAGAACATCCACACGCCGGGACCGGGATCGCCGTACCCGAGCAGCAGATATCGAACGGCCCACGAGCCGAGCCCCATCAGCAGAATGCCGCGCACCGAAAACGCGCGAAACACCAGCGGCATCGCGAGCATCATGCCGACCTCGGACATCTGGCCGAGGCTCATCTTTCCGGCGGCGTTCTCGACGCCGACCTCGTTCAGATAGAGATTCGTGAACGAGTAGTAGAACGTCAGCGGAATGCACGCGAGGAACGACGCGATCACGAAGACGAGATAGGAGCGATCCTTCAACATCGCGAGCGCATCGAGGCCGAGGATCTTCCCGATGGTGATCTTGTCGGTGCGTCCCGGCGGCGGCGTGTGCGGCAGCGCCGTCAGGCTGTAGACGCACATCACGATGCTTGCCGCCGCTGCCAGCAGGAACGGCGTCGAGGTCGCTTCGACTTTCATGAAGCCGACGATCAGGTTGATGAAGATCCACCCGAGCGTTCCCATCATCCGGATAATCGGAAAGTCTCTTCCCGGATCCGCCACCTGCCGCATCGTCATCGCGTTGGTGAGGGCGACGGTCGGAAAATAGCAAAGGCAGAAGGCGAGGAGCAGCGAGTAGACGGCGGGAAAACTCGAGACCTGCGTGATGAGAAACAGCAGGACGGCGCCTATCGCGTAGAGCGTCGCCATCACGCGCTCGGTCGCGAAGAAGCGGTCGGCGACGAGGCCGACGAAGAACGGCGCGAGCAGCGACGCGACCGCGGTCGTTCCGAACGCGGCGCCCGCCTGCGTGCCGCTGAACCCCAGCGTGGACGTGAGATATGTGTTCAGTACGACGTACCACGACCCCCAGATGATGTACTGGAGGAACATCATCACGGACAGACGGATTCTCATGGCGTGGAGTATACGCGGATCTCGCGGATCAATGCGGACCGCGCGGATCCGATCCGCGAGATCCGTTTCTATCCGCGTAATCCGCGTCTATCGAGATCCGCGAGATCCGTTTCCATCCGCGTAATCCGCGTCTATCGAGGGAGGGCGAACGCCACGTAGACGCTGCCCGATGGCGATCCTTGCCGCCCTTTGCCGCCGCCGGCGGCGATGACGACGAACTGCCGGCCGTCGACCTCGAACGTGGCGGGCGTCGCGTTGCCGGAAAACGGCAGCGTCGTTTCCCACAACAACTGTCCCGTCCGCTTGTCGAACGCCCTGAATTTGCGATCGAAATTCGTGGCCCCGATGAAGACGAGGCCGCCGGCCGTCACGATCGGACCGCCGTAGTTCTCCGTGCCCGTCTTCGTCATCCCGCTCGCGGCGAGCTCCGGGTATTCGCCGAGCGGAATGCGCCAAGCGAATTTTCCCGCGGCCAGATCGATCGCCGTCAACGTTCCCCACGGCGGCGCGACGGCGGGATAGCCATCCGGATCGAGGAACTTGCGATAACCGGTGAAGCGGTAAGGCACGGTGGGCGGCGGCTTCGATCCGGGCGTCGCAGCCGAGTCCTTGCCGGCGACGATGTAGTCGACGATCGCGGTCACCTCGGACGATGACAGGTTTGGAAAGCCTGGCATTCGTCCGGCGCCCTTCTGCACGATTGCGATGACGTCGGGCCGCGCGCGGCGTGAGGCGAGGCCGGCCAACGACGGAATCTGCGGCGGCGAGCCCTCGAGATCGTCGCGATGGCACGACGCGCACTGCTGTCGATAGAGTCCGCGGCCCGTGTTGGAATCCTCCGCCGGCGCGAGGCCGCCGGTCCACGCGAGATCGTTGGCGTTCACGTAGTAGAGTCCGGTCTCCGGATCGAACGCCTGACCGCCCCACTCCGCGCCGCCGTCGAAGCCGGGGAAGAAGACGGTCTGCTTGCCGACGGTCAGCGGCGCGAACTGCCCTTCGTTCTTGAACGTCGAGAGCGCGGCGAGCGCCCACTTCCGCGCGTCGGGCGTCCGGTTCGTGAGGAGCTCGGGCGTCAGCGTCTGCCGCGCGAACGGCGGCGGGCTCGTGGGGATCGGCTGCGTGGCCGCGGTCGTTTCGCCCGGCACGTCGCTCGATGGATACGCTCGATATTCGATCGGAACGAGCGGCGTTCCGTTGACGCGATCGAAGAGGAAGACGTACCCGTGCTTCGTCGATTGCGCGACCGCGTCGACCGTTTTTCCGTTGCGCCGGATCGCGATCAGGTTCGGCGGCGACGGCGAATCGCGATCCCAGATGTCGTGCTTCACGATCTGGAAGTGCCAGATCTTCTTTCCCGTGTTCGCGTCGAGCGCGATGAGCGAGTTCGCGTACAGATTGTCGCCAGGCCGGTTTGCGCCGTAGAAGTCCGCCGCGGCGGAGCCGGTCGGGACGAAGATCATGCCGCGCGCGGCGTCGAGCGCCATGCCCGGCCAACTGTTCGCGCCGCCGTTCTCGCGCCACGAATCCTTCCCCCACGTCTCATAGCCCGGCTCGCCGGGATGCGGGATCGTGTGGAACGACCATCGCAGCGCGCCCGTTCTCGCGTCGTAGGCGCGAACGTCTCCGGGCGAGGCGGGCAACCCCTCGGACACACGGCCGCCGATGATGACGAGGTCCTTGTAGACGACGCCGGGCGTCGTCAGGCGGACCGATTGCGTTTGCGGATCGCGTCCGAGATTCTGGCGAAGATCGATCCGGCCGTTCTCACCGAATGAGGCGGCGGGCTTCCCGGTCGCCGCATCGAGCGCGTAGACGTACTGATCGACCGCGGCATAAATGCGCTTGTCGGTGCCGCCGGTCCAATACATCAGCCCGCGGTTCGCGCCCTCGGATTTGATGCCCGCGTCGAATTTCCACAGCAGCTCGCCCGTCGACGCGCGCAGCGCGAAGACCTTGTGCGTGGGCGTGTTTCCGAAGAGCACGCCGTCGACGACGATCGGCTGTGTCTGGAGTCCGCCCGGCTCGCCCGCGTCGAAACTCCACGCGACCTCGAGCGATTTGACGTTCTTGCGATTGATCTGCTGCAGCGACGAATACCGGATTTGATCCGGAGTGCCGCCGTACGCGGCCCACCCGCGATAGCGATCCCGTGGCGGCTGAGCGATCGACGCCGCGCCGAAAACCGACGCGACGACGATTGGCAGCACGAGGCGCTTCATAGGCGCTCCTAGTTTAGACGTCCTGACCTGCGCCGCACGAGTCTCTTACGATCAATTCACAATCGAGCAGGATATCCCTCGCCGGCATGTCCTTGCGCGCGACGCGCTCCAGCATCGCACCCAGGGCGGCATCTCCGATTTGCCGCGTCGGCTGCCGCAGCGTCGTCAACGGCACCGGCAGCAGGCTCGCGAACTCCACGTCGTCGATCCCGACGAGCCTGACGTCGCGTGGAATGCGATGACGCAGGCGAATCAGCGTGTGCATGAGGCGCCCCGCCGTCCGATCGTTCGCGCAGACGATCGCATCTGGACGCCCCTCCTCCATCATTGCCTTCACGGCCTCGATCGCTTCCGGATCGAAACGGTGCGCGAGCGATCGGTCGATCGGCGCGCCGGCGGCGTAGAGCGCCTCGCGATAACCGGCTTCGCGCGCGTCAACAGTCGCGGCGGCGCCGGGCAGCGCCACGAACGCCACGCGGCGGCTTCCAAGCCGCAGCAGATGGTCCGTGACGATGTAGCCGGCGCGGCGGTTGTCGATGCCGACGAGATCGTGGTGACCGCGCTGCGGGTACGGCGCGATGGTTCTATCGAGCAGCACGATCGGAATGCGCGCGCGATCGAGGGCGTCGGCGATTCGCCGGTTGATGTCGGCCCTTGGATCGGCGAACTCGAGCGGCGCGAAGAACACGCCGGACACGTGCCGATCGACGTACTGCTGGCACAATTGCCACGCGCGATCCTCCTTCGAGCTGCCGGCGCTGGGACTGCCCCAGACGAGCGCATGCGTGTGCGCGAGCGGCGACGCCATCATGCCCTGACATACCGGCTCGAAGATTTCGGTTTCACCGAGATCGGGAATCAGCAATCCAAACGACAGCGCACCGGAGACCTGCGGCGCGCGCACGAAGCTGCCGGAGCCGGCGCGGCGCTCGACGAAACCCTGCGTTTGAAGATCGCGCACGGCGCGGCCGACGGTGATGCGCGACGCGCCGAACTTGCGCACCAGCTCGGCTTCGCTTGGAAGACGCGCGCCGCGCTTCAGCCGGCCGGTCTGGATGTCGCGCCACAGCGCCGAATAGACCTGCCGGTACTTCGGCGCCTTTGCCTTCGAGACCTTCATGTCAAAATGATATAACAACTTTGCGACAGCAACGCCTGCCGGGTAAGGAATAACAAGAAGAAAGTACAGTTTTGTGATGAATTCGCTCTGCGGTGGCCAGTCGCGGCTTTGACGCCCTGGCGCCGTCCTGCTATGCTCGATCCAGCATTGTTGTTATATCAATAGAGATCGGGGAACTCACATGGCGTCCAGCACGCAGTCGTCCGGGCACTATCTGATCGCGTCGGACTTCGATCAGACGCTCTCATTCAACGACTCCGGGGCAATTCTCGGCGAGCTGATTGGAGCATCGGCGTTCGAGCAGAAGGTGCACGGCCTCGCGCGCACGAATCTCGTGCAACAAGGCGGCGAGCTCGCGTATCTGATTCGCCACGATCCGGAATTCCGTGGCGTGCGCCGCGAGCATCTCGAGGAAACCGGCCGGCGCGTGCGGCTGCGGCGCAACATCCCGACGCTCCTCGACATCCTTCGCCGGGGCGTCGAGGGCCATCGCTTCTCGTTCTTCGTCATCTCGGCGGCGCCGCGCGAAGTCATTCAAGCGGCGCTCGAGGGCGTCGTCGCGCCGGACCACATCTTCGGGACAGAGCTCGAGTACGACGAGCGCGGCGAGGTTCAATCGATCGTGCGCGTGCCCGCGGGCTACGGAAAAGTCGCCGTCGTGGAAGAGCTCGAGGATCGATTAGGCATCGATCCGCAGCACACCATCTACATCGGCGACGGCAGCTCGGACGTGCACGTGATGCTGCACGTCAACAATCGCGGCGGCCATACGATTGCCGTATCCGGGAATCATCAGCTCGCGCGCATCGCGAAGAGCACAATCCTCAGCGACGACGCGTCGAGCGTGATCGTGCCGATATTGGAGAAGGTGTTGAGTTGGACCGCGTCGCCCGCGCCGCGCGAGGCGGTCGCATGAGCGTTCGCGCATGATCGAGTATCTCGGATGGGCCGCGACCGCGGTCTTCGTCGGATCCTATTTCTGCGCCCGCGCGGACGTCCTGAAGCGCGTGCAGATGATTGGCGCGCTCATGTGGATTGCGTACGGCCTCCTCATCGGCGCATCACCCGTCGTCGTCGCGAACGTGCTCGTCTTCCTCGCGGCCGCGTTGACGATGTCGGCCGCGCGGCGCGAGCAATGTTGATCGTCATCGCTTCGCGTGGGTCGCCGTGCTGCCTTCGGTGAGACCGAGCACCCACTTGATCGCCTCGAGATACATCTTCGTGACGTCGGGATCCGTCCACGATTCCTTCGTGTGTCCGAGGCTCGAGTAGAACACGCGCCCTTTGCCGTACGTCTTCGCCCACGTGATCGCGAAGTCGCGATCGGCGCGCAGCTCGACGCGGCCGCGGCCCGTGGCGGACGGCGGCGGCTCGGGGCCGCCGACGACGTTGGCGTTGAGCGGCGGACCGAGCTTGCTCTCGTCGAGCCGCATCAGCACGTTCACCTTGCTTCGCGAGAAGTTCTCCATCTTGGGCATGTACATCTCGTCGAACAGCACGAGGTGCTTCGCCGTGAAATGCCGCGTCGCGGGGAACTCCCGATCCTCGACGATCACCGGCGCGGGAAAGTGGTTCCACGGGTGCGCGGCGAACTCGCCGCCGATCATCTCGGTGTACTCGGGGAAGAGCCCGTTGCGGTTCGCGTCGAGCGCCGCGTGCACGCCGACGAAGCCCTTTCCGTCGTCGCGGATGAACGACACGAAATCCTTCTTCTGCTCGTCGGACAATCCCCAATTGCCCGTCGTGTTCACGGCAACGATCGCGTCGAAGTAATCCAGGTTGCGGCTCTCGCCGCCGCCGGGATTTCCCTTCGTGATCCATTTGATGTCCGTACGAATCTCGCTCTCGTAGACGCCCGACTGATTGCCGATCTGCCACAGCGTCGCGGCGGCGTTCGTGATCGACGCGTGATGGAAGCCATTCGCGAACGCGAGGATGAGAACGTGCTTCTTCGGAACGGGAATCGATTCCGGCAGAGGTGCGCGGACTTGCGCGCCGCCCGTCCACAGCCCGCTCGTTCCCGCGATCGACAGCCCGGCGGCGGCCGTCAACGTCACGATCTTCCGCATCTTCGCACCCTCCTCGACATCCCGGCGCTCTAAGATATCAGCAATGACGGGCACCCTTCGTGCGGCGATCGTCGGCTTCGGCCATGGCGGCGCCGTGTTCCACGCGCCGCTCCTCGCGTCGATTCCCGATTACACGATCGCCGCGATCGTGACTGCCAATTCCGAACGGATCGAGCGCGCCGCGCGCGACTACCCCACCGCGTCGATCGTCCCGGACGCGGACGAACTGTGGAAGCGCGCCGCCGATCTCGATCTCGTCGTCATCGCCACCCCTAATCGCTCGCACGTGCCGCTGGCGATCGCCGCGCTCGACGCCGGCCTCGCCGTCGTCGTCGACAAACCGCTCGCGGCGAACGCGGCCGACGCCCGGCGGCTGATTGCCGAAGCGCGGCGCCGCAACCGGCTGCTGACGGTATTCCACAATCGCCGGTGGGACGGCGATTTCCTCACGGTCCGGCGGCTGCTTCGCGAGGGCACGCTCGGCAGCGTCTGGCGCTTCGAGTCGCGATTCGAGCGCTGGCGTCCCGTGCCGCACAACGGCTGGCGCGAGAGCGGCGACTCCGCGGACGCGGGCGGACTCCTCTTCGATCTCGGATCGCATTTGATCGATCAGGCGCTCGTGCTCTTCGGGCCGGTCGACGACATCTACGCCGAGATCGATCGCCGGCGCGACGGCGTTGTCGTCGACGACGACGTGTTCGTGGCGCTGAGACACGCGTCGGGCGTCAGGAGTCATCTCTGGATGTCGGTGACCGCCGCGCAGCCGGGCCCTCGCATGCGCCTGGTGGGCAGCCGCGGCGCATACACGAAGTACGGCATGGACGTACAGGAAGACGCGCTGCGCGCAGGTGCGCGCCCGGGCCATCCCGGCTTCGGCGACGACGCGCCCGAGCGATACGGAACGCTCGGCGCCGGCGACGCACTCGATCCGGTCGCGACCGAGCGCGGCGCGTATCAAGCGTTCTACGCTGCACTCGTGCGATCGCTTCGCGACGGCGCCCCGCCTCCCGTCGATCCCGAAGATGCCGTGAACGTGCTCGAGATCATCGACTCGATTCACGCGCGATGACGATGACAGCTCAGCGGCTCGCGTTGGTGTCCTCGCTCGCACTCCTCGCCACGTTGGCGATGCGCGCGCAGAACGCTCCGCCTCGGCCGCCGCCGGCGCAGCCCATTCCGTACAGTCACAAGCAGCACCTCGCGCTCGGATTGCAGTGCCGCGTGTGCCATGTGAATCCGGACGCGGGCAAGCTGATGACCTATCCGCCGACAGCGCTGTGCATGGGATGTCATCTGGAAGTCGCGCGCGAGAAGCCGTCGATTCAGAAACTTGCGGCGCTCGCCGAGTCCGGAAAGCCCATTCCATGGGTACGTGTCTACGAGGTGCCCGACTGGGTGTATTGGAAGCACGGAACGCATCTCGAAGCCGAAGTTCCGTGCGCCGACTGCCACGGTCCGGTCGCCGAGCGCGACGTCATTGCCGTCGAGACGAGCGTCGTCAGGATGATTGGCTGCGTGACGTGCCACGACAAACGGCAGGTCTTCTCCGACTGCACGACAGCCTGCCACGGTCCGCGGCAGGCCGTTTCTCTCGCTCGCGCCATGAAACGAGCGGGCCGATAGGTGAGACCGCTTTTGCTGATCTAATATGCCCGCATGATGCGCGTGACGAACAAGCCCGGGGAAGCCGCAACGTTCGCTGCTGCGGCGATCGTGTTGATTGGCGCCGCGCTCGGCGCGCTCGCGCAGAGCGGAACGCCGCCGCAGGCAAGCCCCCTCTCGAAGGAATGGCCCACCTACGGCCACGATCCGGGCGGCATGCGCTTCTCGCCGCTGACGCAAATCACACCCGCGAACGTGGACAAGCTGGACGTGGCATGGGTCTATCACATGAAACCGGCGGGCGCCGTAATGCCCGAGGGCCGCGGTCGAGGGCGAGGCGGCTCGGGCTTCGCGGCGAGCGAAGTCACGCCGCTCGTCGCGAACGGGATGATGTATCTCTCCACGCCATACTTCCGCGTCGTCGCGATCGATCCGGCGACGGGCAAGGAGATGTGGGTATTCCAGCTTCCGTCCGGCAACCCGTCGACGCGCGGCGTCGAGTATTGGCCCGGCGCCGGGACGATCCCGCCGCAGATCGTCTTCGGCACGAGCGACGCGAAGTTGTACTCGCTCGACGCAAAGACGGGAAAGCCGAACGAAGCGTTCGGCGAGAAGGGCGTCGTCGACCTCAACACGCCGGAAGTGCTGCGCGGCTTGGAGGGCCGGAACGGCCTCAGCTCACCGCCAATCGTCTACAAGAATCTCGTGATCACCGGCGGGACGACGCAGGAGAATCCGCCGGCCGGTCCGGCGGGCGACGTGCGCGCGTGGGATCTACGAACCGGAAAAATCGTGTGGACGTTCCATTCGGTGCCGCGCGCCGGCGAGAAATTCAACGACACGTGGGCGGGCGAGAGCTGGAAGAATCGCTCGGGCGTCAACGTCTGGGGTTTCATCACCGTCGACGCCGCGCGCGGCATCGTCTACATGCCGTTCGGCGCGCCGTCGGTCGATCAGTACGGCGGCGATCGCGAGGGACACAATCTGTTCGGCACGAGCCTCGTCGCCGCCGACGCGAACACCGGGAAATACCTCTGGCACTTTCAAGTGGTGCACCACGACATTTGGGACGCCGATCTTTCGGGCGCGCCGGCGCTCATCGACGTCAAGCAAGGCGGCAAGACGATTCCCGCGGTTGCCGTCATCGGCAAGGTGGGGTTGCTCTTCCTGCTCGATCGCGTGACGGGCAAACCGATCTACGGCGTCGAGGAACGTCCCGTGCCGCAAAGCGAGGTGCCGCTCGAGCGCGCCGCGAAGACGCAGCCGTTTCCGTTGAAGCCGCCGCCGCTCTCTCGCATGTCGTTTGCCGCGGCGGACATCGCGACCGTCACGCCGGAGCTCGAGACGGCGTGCAGGGCATTGATCGAAGGCATGCAGCTCGGCGGACCGTATCTGCCTGTGTCGTACAAGCGCCTGCGCGTTCAGTTCCCCGGCAATCACGGAGGCACCAACTGGGGCGGCGTGTCGTTCAACCCGCAGCTCGGTTATCTGTTCCTGAACACGAACGAGCTGGGACAGATCTCGGGTCTGAGAGATCGCGATCCGGCCGCGCCGGGACCCGCGCGCGCGGAAGGTCAAGGCAATCGCGTTCACCCCGACGCACCATATCAGGGCGTACCGGGCGGCGGACGATTCAGCGTCAAGGGCGCGGACTCGCAACAGCTCCCTTGTCAGCAGCCGCCGTGGGGACAGTTGACGGCGATCAACGTCAACACGGGCGAGTTCGCGTGGCGAGTTCCGCTTGGCGTCACCGACAGTTTCCCGCCGGAGAAACAGAAGACGGGGCGGCCCGGCAACGGCGGCACGATCGCGACCGCTGGAGGGCTCGTGTTCGTCGCAGCAACGGACGACGCCCGCTTCCGCGCGTTCGATGCGAAGAGTGGAAAAGAGCTGTGGACGGTGAAGCTCGGTGGCGCCGCTCAAGCGACGCCGATGACGTACGAAGGACGCGACGGCCGGCAGTACGTCGTCATCACGTCGACCGGCGGCGGGTTCTTCGGGAACCCCGTCACCGACGACAGCATCATGGCGTTCACGCTCGGCGGATCGAAGTAGCCATCACCACACACGCGCGAGGTCGCGAGGCAACATGGAATCGATGCATCGAAGCCGGCTGATTGCCGTCGTCATCTGCACGCTGTTCTGCTTCATCGCGCTGTCGGCGGCGCAACAGCCGCCGCAGAAGCGGATCAACGCGCTCGTGATCAGCGGCGGCGGCTTCCACGACTATCCGTTCCAAGCCAAAGTGCTCGTCGACGTCGTCTCGAGAGCGCTTCCCGTCGATTGGACGGTGGCGATTCAAGGCGGACGAGGCACGACGGGCGATCAGCCGGTCGTGCGCGACGCGAGCTGGGCGAAGGGCTTCGACATCGTCGTCCACAATCAGTGCTTCGCGGACACGACCGACGAAGCGCTCATTCGCCGAATCACGTCCGCGCATCGCGGCGGCCCGCCCGCGATGGTGATTCACTGCGCGATGCACACGTATCGCGCGTCGACGAACGACACGTGGCGCGAGTTCCTCGGCGTGACGACGCGGCGGCACACGAACGCGCACAAGATCTCCGTGAAGGTGTCCGCGAAGGATCATTCGATCATGAAGGGATTCAAAGAGGATTGGGTCACGCCCGTCGACGAGCTCTACGTGATCGACAAGTTCTGGCCCGCGTCCACCGCGCTCGCGTCAGCGGTCAGCCCCGAGGACAAGAAGGAATATCCCCTCGCGTGGGTCAGCGACTACGGCGGGACGCGCGTGTTCGGGACGACGCTCGGCCACGGCAACGAGACGTGGAACGATCCCGTGTTTCAGGATCTGCTCGTGCGCGCGTTCAAGTGGGCGGTGAACCGACAGTAATACTCCGTGGCTTCCGGCTTTAGCCGGAAGGAATCAGCGGCATTCGTACGACGGGGCGGCTGACGTCGGTCCGCTGACGTAGTGCGGATAGCTCGGGTACGAGCACAGCGGAAGGCTCCTGTCCCCGGCGGTCACGACGACGGAGGCGCCCGGCGCGATCTTCCGCTCGACCCAGTCCGTCAGCAGCCGGACGCGATCGAACCCGTTGGGGATTGGCGACACGGAAATCGTCTTGCCTTCTCCGTCGACCGAGTGATTGCGTCCGCTCAACCCGTGCCCCGCTTGCGGCATCACGAAGAAGCGGGCGAAGCCATCCACGCGCGTGCGGCCCATTGCGTCGATGACCGCCTGATAGAAATCGAGCTGCGCGCCGGGCGAGGCGAGCGTGTCGTCGGTGCCGATCGTGACGATCATCTTTCCGCCGCGCCGCGCGAATCGGGAGAGATCCGGATCCGTCGAGTCGAGCCACTCCGAGAGCTGACGGCGGCGCGCGGACAGCGGTCCTCCCTCGACGTAGTCGAGCGGATTCGCGTCGGGATCCTTCATCAGGAAGCCGGTGACGCCGAGCACGCCGAGATGGCGATGCATCGGACTCTCGGACGTCGCGCCCTCTTGTCCTTTGAAGCGCGCGTCGGCGATCAATCCGCTGCCCGATGGATCGGTGTTGGGCAGCCACATGCCGAACGTCGTCACCTTGTTCGCGAGCGGCGCGGCGAATCGATAGCGGCTATAGACGAACTCGAGCGTCGAGATCTGACCGTCCGTCAGGCACGCGGTGGCGGACGTGTTCGCGGGATCGGGATCGCTGTTGTTCGGGCATCGTTTCGACGCCCACGGCTGGCGGCCCTTCGCACCCTGTTTCACGTCGAAGATCGCGCGGCACGCCATATAGTTGTTGATGATCCCGTCGACGAGCCCGTCGAGGCGGTCGCACTGCCGGAGGAATTCCGATCGAATCGCCTCGACCTTCGCGCGCGTGACCCAGTTCGGAATCGGCTTTTCCTGAATGCGAATCAGCTCCGCCGCGAGCATCAACGACGAGAAGTGAACGATCGGCACGTTCGCGATCACGCCGTCGTAGTCGTCGGGATAGCGCTCGGCGACGGTCAGCGCCTCTCGGCCGCCCTGCGATGTGCCGATGTAGTAGCTCACCTTGGGCCGCTGGCCGTACATGCGTTCGACGAGCACCATCGCGGCGTCGCGCGTTTTCTTCATCTGCAGGTAGCCGAGGTTCTTGATCGCTTCATCACTCAGCGACCAACTCGGCGGATCGGCCATGCGATGACCTGAATCGCTGCCGAACGTCACGAACCCCTGCGCGGGGCTGACGCCGCCGCCGCGCCCGCCGGTAAGACCAGGGATTGCGCCGTTCATCCCGCCGCCGCCGAGGTGCGCCGCGCGCAGCGACCACGAGGCCGGAAACACGACGCGGAAGTTGATCGGCTTGGCGTCAGGCGTCACCGGCGCGAGCGCGCCGTCGACCGAGCAGTACGCCGGCGCGGATTCCGTCGCGGCCGTCCACACCGGCGCCGCAACCGACACGCCCGACACGGGCTCGCCGATCGCGCCGACCGGAATCGTGGCGCCGAGCCTTTCGCTCGTGCACTCCGCCTGCGTGATCGTGCGCGCCGGTCCGATGTCCGGCAGGGCCGCCAGCGCGCTCTGCGCATGCGGCGATCGGGCCGACGAGACGAGCAGGCACGCAGCCGCGACAAGGAGCACTTTGCGCATAAGTTGGCAAGTATAAGTGCGATCGTTCGGGCGCGTGGCGGACGAGGCCGGTCGAAGCGGGAGGAGCGAGCCGACCAGCCCGACGCGCTCACAAAAGCTGACCTAAGATCGTTCCGTGACGCTTCGTACTCAGGTCGCGATCGTCGGGGCGGGCCCGGCCGGGCTCATGCTCGGGCACCTGCTGCACCGGCAGGGCATCGATTCGATCGTGCTCGAGAATCGCAGCCGTCAGCACGTGATCGAGCGCGTGCGCGCCGGCGTGCTCGAGCAAGCCACGGTCGACCTGATGACGGAAGTGGGCGTCGGCGAGCGGCTCGCGCGTGAAGGGCTGCGGCACGACGGCCTCTTCCTCGCCTTCGACGGCGCGCGCCATCGCATCGACATGGCGGCGTTGACCGGCGGACGGGCGATCACGATCTACGGCCAGAACGAAGTGGTGCGCGATCTGATCGACGCGCGCGTGGCGACCGGACGTCCGCTCTACTTCGAGGTCGACACGGAAGGCATCGATGATCTCGAATCGACGGCGCCCGCCGTGCGCTTCCGGCATGACGGCGCCGGCGAGAAGATCGTCTGCGATTTCGTCGCCGGGTGCGACGGCTTTCACGGCATCTGCCGGGCGTCGATCCCCGCCGATCGCGTGCGCGTGTACGAGCGGAGCTATCCGTTCGGCTGGCTGGGGATTCTCGCGGACGCGGCGCCTTCCTCCGACGAGCTCGTCTACAGCCTGCACGAGCGCGGCTTCGCGCTCTTCAGCATGCGCTCGACGGCTGTCACGAGGCTGTACCTGCAATGCGCGCCGGACGAGGATCTCGACCAATGGAGCGACGATCGAATCTGGTCGGAGCTGAAGACGCGCCTCGCCACGAACGATGGATGGCGCCCGAACGAAGGACCGATTCTCCAGAAGGGCGTCACGGGCATGCGCAGCTTCGTCGCCGAGCCGATGCGCTTCGGCCGGCTGTTCCTCGCGGGCGACGCGGCGCACATCGTGCCGCCGACCGGAGCGAAGGGGCTCAACCTCGCGATGGCGGACGTGTATCGTCTGTCGCACGCGATTGCGGAGTTCTACCGATCCGGCGAGACGCGCCTTCTCGACATCTATTCGGAGCGGGCGCTCCGGCGCACGTGGCGCGCGCAGCGCTTCTCGTGGTGGATGACCTCCATGCTGCACAAGCTCCCGTCGGACGCCGGCGAGCGATCGTTCGATCATCGCCGGCAGATCGCGGAACTGGAGTATCTTGTGAGCTCCCGCGCCGCGATGACGAGCCTTGCCGAGAGCTACGCCGGCACGCCCTTCGAGCATGAGTAAGATCGCCAGCCTCCAGGAAGCGATCTCGCAATTCGTGCGGCCCGGCGATCGCGTCGCGCTCGAGGGCTTCACGCACTTGATCCCGTTCGCCGCGGGACACGAGATCATCCGTCAGCGCATCGGCGAGCTGACGCTCATCCGCATGACGCCGGATCTTCTCTACGATCAGATGATCGGCAGCGGCTGCGCGAGAAAGCTCGTGTTCTCGTGGGGAGGCAATCCCGGCGTCGGGTCGCTGCACCGGCTGCGCGATGCGGTCGAGCGGGGATGGCCGCAGCCTCTCGAGATCGAAGAGCACAGCCATTCGGCGATGGCGCACGCGTATGCCGCGGGCGCGTCCGGCATGCCGTGCGCGATCTTCAAGGGCTACCGCGGATCGGATCTGCCGCGCGTGAACGCGAACATCAGGTTCATCGCGTGCCCCTTCACGGGCGAGACGCTCGCGTCCGTGCCGGCGCTGAGGCCGGACGTCGCGATCGTCCACGCGCAGAAGGCGGATCGCGCCGGCAACGTGCTCGTCGAAGGGATCGTCGGCGTGCAGAAGGAAGCGGTGCTCGCATCGGCGAAAGCGATCGCCACCGTCGAAGAGATCGTGGATCGATTCGACGGCGCGGGCACGAACGCGGTCATCCTCCCGTCGTGGACGCTCGGCGCGATCGTCCACGCGCCGGGCGGCGCGCGCCCGTCGTACGCGCACGGATACTACCCGCGCGACAACGCGTTCTACGTCGCGTGGGATGCCATCGCGCGAGATCGCGACACGTTCCGATCCTGGATCGACGAGCACATCATGAGGCGGCCGTCCTGATGTCTCCGCGGCAAAGCTCCGAGCAGAGCGCGTATTCCGCGGCGGAAATGATGACGGTCGCCGCGGCGCGCGCGCTCGGCGACGACGATATCTGCTTCGTCGGCATCGGACTGCCGTCGGCCGCCTGCAACCTCGCGCGGCTCACGCACGCGCCGCGCTTGACGCTCGTCTACGAGTCCGGCACGATCGAAACGAAGCCCACCGTGCTGCCGCTCTCGATCGGCGACGGCGAGCTGTGCGAGACCGCGCTCACGACGGTCTCGGTGGCGGAGATGTTCCAGTACTGGCTGCAGGGCGGACGGATCTCCGTTGGATTCCTCGGCGGCGCGCAGATCGATCGCTTTGGCAATCTGAACAGCACGGTCATCGGTCCGTACGAGAAGCCAAAAGTGCGGCTGCCCGGAAGCGGCGGCGCGACGGAGATCGCGACGAGCTGCCAGCGGATTTACATCGTGATGCGGCACAACCCGCGCGCGTTCGTCCGCGCGCTCGATTTCATGACGTCGCTCGGCCACGGACCGACCGGCCGCGAGCGCCGCGCGCTCGGTATCACCACCGAAGGGCCCGCGCTCGTCGTCACCGACCTGTGCACGATGACGCCGGATCCGGACACGAAGGAGCTGCGCGTCGCGACGCTCCACCCCGGCGTGACGCGCGATCAGGTTCGCGCGGCGACGGCGTGGGATCTGCGGTTCGCGGAGTCATTCGAAGAGACGCGCGCGCCGCAGCCGCAGGAGCTCGAGGCGCTCAGGGATCTCAACGCGCGCACCGCAAGGGCACACGGAGTAGCCGTAGAGGATTGACGATGACGGGATCGCAGCCACGACTCTTGTATCCGGCGTACCAATCGACGATCCGCCGCGCGCCGTCGAGGCCGCTCATTCGTCTGCCCGCGAATCTCGCCGATCTCGCGGCGCCCGTGTACGGATACCTTCCGATCGGCGAGACGGACAACGATCTGACGCGCCAGCACGCCGGCGAACCGCTCGGCGAGCGCATCGTCGTCGCCGGCCGCGTCGTCGACGAGGACGACCGTCCTGTCGCGAACACGCTCGTGGAGATCTGGCAGTGCAATGCCGCGGGCCGCTATCAGCACGCCGTCGACGATCATCCCGCGCCGCTCGATCCGAACTTCACCGGCGCGGGCCGCGTGACGACCGACGCCGACGGACGGTATCGCTTCGTGACGATCAAGCCTGGCGCATATCCGTGGCGCAATCACACCAACGCTTGGCGCCCGGCGCACATTCACTTCTCGTTGTTCGGCACGTCGTTCCAGTCGCGCCTCGTCACGCAGATGTACTTTCCGAACGATCCGCTCTTCGCGTTCGATCCGATCATGAAATCGATCCCCGACGAGCGGGCGAGGCTCCGCCTGGTCTCGAGTTTGGATCTCGAGCTGACGGAGCCTGAATGGGCGTTGGGTTACCGGTTCGACATCGTGCTGCGCGGCCGCAACTCGACGCCGTTCGAGGGAAGGGTGTAACGAACCTGCTATCCGCCGATCGTGCCCGGCTTGAGAATGTAATTGTTCTCGGCGTCGGTCTCGCGATACTGCTTGTGGCACGCGCGGCACGAGGCGCCGACTTCCTTCAGCGCGGTCGCGGCCGCCGCCGCGTCGACCGTGTCGCTCGCCACGAGCTTCTCGACCGCTTCGATCTTCGCGAGCGTCTCTTTGTTCATTTTCACCGCGTCGTCCTTCTTGTGCTCGATCCAGAAGGACTGCGAGAGGAAGACGTTCTCCTTCACCGTCGCGAGATTCTTCCGCACATCGGCGTACGCGCCGGACGCGAGCGCTTTGTTGGTCGCCTGCATTGCCGGCTGGACCTGCTTCATCACCTTGTCGAGCTGCTCGGGGGTCGTGATCTTCTGAGCCTGAGCCATCAGGAGCGCTCCAGACCAAGCAAGCACCAGCGCCGAGGCAAATACGCGCACACGCATAGACTCTCCTCCTAAAAAACGGTCATTATGACACGACCGTTCGCTACCTCGAGCGGACGGCCTTCCACGGTGTCTCGGCCCCATGCGCTTTGGAAGTGCCGGCGATCGTGTCGCCGGCAACGCGGCCCGAGTACTCGACGCCGCCGGCGGTGAAGCTGATGTGATCACCCTTGATCTTTGCGTTCTCGATCGACACGCTCCCGAGCGTACCGGTAATCGTCTGGACCTCTTGATTCAGCGTCAGCGCGCCGGCAGGCGATTGCCAGGTCCCACCGACTTTCGCCGGCACCAGATACAACAGCACGGTGCACCAACTCGTACAGTCCCCTTCGATCGTCGTCGAGCTCTCGGGCGTCCATCCGTCGATGCCGAACGTGTTCGCGACGATGCGCGTGCCCGGCTTCAGGTCCGCGAACTTCGCCTTGAGCTTGTTGAGATTCTCGGGGAGAAGAAACAGCGCGAGGACGGTCGCCTGCGGGAATTCCGCGGCATACATGTCGCCCTGCACGAACGACGCTTTGTCGCCAACGCCTGCCTTGACCGCGTTGCGCTTCGAAAGCTCGACCATGTCCGGGTTGTATTCGACGCCGAGTCCGCGCGCGCCGCGCTTCGCGGCGGCGATGACGTTGCGTCCGTCGCCCGATCCAAGATCGACGACGAAATCCTGCGGCGTGACCTGGGCGATATCGAGCATTTTTTCTACGGTCGTCTCGGGGCTCGGCACCCAGACGACGTCCTTGCCCGCTTGTCCGACTTTGGGCTCGTAGACAGCTTGCGACTGCCCCGTTCCCGTAGATGTCGTGGACGCGGTGGTCTGCGCGCTCGCCAGCGCGGGCGAAAGGCTCCACGCGAGGCACGCGGCATAAAGCAGACGGGAGGGTTTCATTGTCAGTTCTCCGAATGAAAGTTCAAAAGCCCGCGCGGCACTCGAAGTTCGCGGCGTCGTCCGTGCTGCCGCGCCCTTTGTAGCGCGCGACGAGCGGATACTGGCACAGCGGACGCGATCGCACCGCCTTGCCTGACGCATCGCGGCTGATCGCGTCGAGCGTCGCCGGCGCCACGCCGTCCTCGACCCAACGCACCACCGCGTCGAACTGACCGCTCGGCGCCGGGCCCGCGCCGCCGCCGCAATGTCCGACGCCCGGCGCCATGAAGAGGCGGATGAAGCTCGCCGTCTTCTCGGCGCCGCCCATGTGTTTCAGCACGCGGCCGTAGTAGTCGATCGTCCCCTCGGCATAGATGAGCGGGTCGGCCCAGCCGTGCCATGCAATGAGCTTACCGCCGCGGTCGCGGAACGCGGACAGATCCGGATTGTCGGTCCCAATCACGCCGTTGAACTGCTCGACCGATTGATCCCAGAGCTGCTCGTACGACGCATACGTCAGCGTCGTCCAATCCCACTGCGGGTTCTGCGTGAGAAAGTAGCGGAACCAATCGAGCGTGATGCCGAACGGCCGTCCGGCCGGCGGCGTTCCTCCGGTCGCGCTGAGCGCAAAGCCCGCACCGCGGGGCAAACCGTACCACAGAAACGTCCCGTCGCGCCGCCGCGGCCCTTCCCAAATCTTTCGAATGACGTCGGCGTCGGCGGTGCTGATCGGACTGCACCCGGGCGGCGTGACGCCGACGAGCTCCTTGGGATCGAAGGTGCACCGGCGCGGATCCTCGAGCACGCCGTCCTTGACGCGGTCGATCGCGTCGCACGCGGTGATTGCCGCCGCCACCGCCGCGTCGAGCTTGCACTGCGAGACGAGGTTCTTGTCGGCGAGCATCACGAGATGCCCCCATAACTGCTCGACGTGAAGCTTCGGCCAGTTGATTGCCGGCGCGCCCGAGAGGATCCCGTTGTAGTCGTCGGGATACCGCTGGGCTTCCATCAGACCCTGACGGCCGCCGGTGGAGCAGCCATTGAAGTACGAATAGCGAGGCGGCTTTCCGTAGAAGGCTTCGGCCAGCGCCTTGCCGGTGACCGTCATCTCGTGAATGCCGAGATACGCGTTGTCGCGAATCAGCATCCAATTCAACCGGCCGTTCGCGTCGAGCGCGAAGCTGCCGCTGCCGCCTTCGTGGCCCGTGTCGGTCGCTCCCGCCGCGTATCCGGCGGCGACGGGCTGACGGAGCGCGTTCGGGTTCCCCCCGGAGAACCCGCCCCCGCCCACGCCTTGGAACCGGCCGTTCCAGCCTTTGATCGGAAGGGCGATGAAGATCTTGACCTTGTCGTCCGCGGGAGGATGCGTCACGGTGGCGGTGACGCGGCAGGAGGCCGGCGTCCGCTCGTCGCCGTTGTCGACCACCGCCGCGTCGATTGCCGTGTCCGGCAACGACACCGATCGCAGGCTTTCGCACGATCGGCCCGGATCGATGTTCGGGTACAGCGCTTTGTGCGCCGCCAGAGGAGGCGGCGCTTGCGCGAAAGCGGCGGACGCCGAGAGCACTGCCAGGGCGCCAATAACGCTCAGCCTCGTCCCGCGGGTCATGAACCCTACATTACGCCCGAGGGACGCTTCGCGTTACGAACCAGTTCTTCGTTCTTCGTTCTCAATTCTCGAGGCGAAGCAGCGAAATCGGATCGGCCCGGGACGCGCTCCGGGCAGGAACGATCGTCGCCAGCACCGCGACGGCGATCATGATCGCGGCGGCGGCGCAGAGCACGACGGGATCGGCGGGTGCCGTTCCGAACAGCATCGATTCCGCGCCGCGGCCTGCAAGGACGGCGGCAATCGAGCCGCACGCGACGCCGACGGCCGCGACCGTCGCCGATTCGCGCAGGATCATGAGCAGCACGCGATTCGGCCTCGCGCCGACGGCGATCCGGATGGCCATCTCGCGCCGGCGCTCGAGCACAGCGTGCGCGAAGGCCGCATACAGACCCAACGCGGACACGCCGAGCGCGAGCGCGCCGAAGATCGCGAGCAGGATCGTGCCGAGGCGCCAGGGCTGCATCTGCCGCTCGAGAAGCTGCATGTAGGGACGCACGTGCAGGAACGGCAGCTCGGTCTGTCCGTCGAGCACCGCGCGGCGGATCGATGGCACGAGCAAATCGGCATCGGCGAGCGCCTTCACGAGGACGCCCTGCACCATCGGCTCCGCGCCGATGCGTCCCGGCGGGGGCGGCACCTGCGAGAACGGCACGAAGTACTGCATCAATCGCGCTTCGTTGCCGGTCGGGACGACCGATCGCTGACGGACATCGCGCGCGACGCCGACGACCTCGCGGCATGGCACCGAGGTCGGCGGACCCGGAGGTCCTGCTGACGTAAATGGATCGAACGATTCGTCGAATCCGATCCTGATGCACTTGCCGACGGCGTTCTCGCCGGGCCACGTGCCCCGCGCCATCGTTTCGTTGACGATGACGACAGGCGCGCCGCGCTCGTCGGCGGCCGTGAATCGCCGCCCCTGCACGATGTCGATCCCGAGCACGTCGAAGAGCTCCGGCGTCGCCGCGAGCAGGTACGGCATTTGTCCGTCGACGCTCGGCGACTCGCTCCTTCCGGGCACGCCGACGGGAATCACGTGGAACCCCGTGAACGGCATCGTCTGAACCGGCGTGGCCACCGACACGCCCGGCAGCGCGCGTACGCGCTCCACCGCCGACGTGAGAATGGAACCGAGGCCGGCGCGTCCCGGGCCCGGCTCGAATTCCACGAGCAGCACGCCGTCGAGACGCATGCCGAAGTCCTGCCGCACGAGATTCAGCAGGCTTCGCCCGAAGAGTCCCGTGCCCGCGATCAGGACGACCGACAGCGTCGTCTGCACGACCAGCAGCGCCGAATGCGATTTCGATCGGTGGCGGCCGCGCCCCGAGCCGGCGAGATCTTCAGCTCGGACCACGCGCGGCAGGCTCGCGAGCCCGATCGCCGACGCAAGCGTGAACGCGACGATGCCGGCGATCGCGGCGGCGATCGACGTGCGCGCCGTCGGACCTGCGTTCTCCGCGACCGACGAAAGGAGCACGCGCCTGATCGCATCGTCGAACCAGTGCGACAGCGCGAGCGCGGCGGTCGTCGCCGCGATCGCGAGCATCGCGGCCTCGAGGATCGCCTGCGCGAAGAGGCGCGCGCGCGAGGCGCCGAGCGCGGAGCGGATCGCGGCATCGCGCCGCCGCCGTGCGGCACGAACGAGCAGCAGCGTCGCCGTGTTCGCGAGCCCGATCAGCAGAACGAGGAACGAAACGCCGGCGAGCGCGTAAGCGATCCGCTTCTCGGTCTGCGCGACTTCTCCACCGGAGAGCGGAGACAACGACACGCGGCGCTCGAGGAGCGACGATGCCTGCGCCGCCGCGGACGCGGCGGACTCGCCAGGTTTCAGACGGACGACGATCGACGTGACGTTGCGAAACCGGTCGCGATCCCAACCGGGGACGCCGCGCATCGCCGCGGCCATCGGCACCCACACGTCGACGTGCGCCGAAGAGTGTCCGCTGAAGCCTGGCGGCATCACGCCGGCAATCGCGTACTCGATCCCGCCGAGCGACAGCCGCCGATTGAGGATCGACGGATCGCCCGCGAACGCGGAGCGCCAGAAGGCGTCACTCAGCACCGCGACCGGCGCGGCCGCCGCCGTTCGATCGTCCTCGGCAACGAGCGTGCGCCCGTGCTTCGGAGGGACGCGGAGCAGGTCGAAGTACCCGCCGGAAACGACCGCCGCGTCCGCGGAGACCTGTTCGCCGTCGATCACGGCGTTCGAAGCGCTCCGCCGCCATGCCGCCGCGCCGGACAACGCCGGGACGTTGTCGCGCACGTTCGTGAACGCGACGTAGTTGGTGGTCGTCATCCGCCCCGGCACGCCGCTGCCGCCGGGCCGTGCGGGGACCTCGAATCCGAGCGTGAACACGCGATCGGGATCGGCGACGAGCGCGGCGGGACTCAACATCGCGCGATCGATGAGGCCGAACATCCCGAGGTTGAGGCCGACTGCCACAGCGAGCAGGACGAACGCCGCGATTGTTGCCGCGGGCGTGGCGAGAAGCGATCGCCATGCCGCCGCGGAATCAGTCCGAAGCCATTCACGCACGGACGCGAGGAAGCGCATGAATACTATTGCGCTGAAGCGGTTCCAAGGTTCCCGGGTTCCGAGATTCCGGTTCGGACTACGCGAAATATGCCCACAACCCGATCGTGAAGGCAGCGACGGCGGCGGTGGCGATCAGGTGAATCGTGAACGCCGACCTCGCCCTGGAATCGCGCGGCCGATAGTCCTCGCCGAGCGTCGCGAACGTCAACCCCTTCAACTTCGCGAGCGTTTCCGGCGCCGTCGCGAGCGAGACGATGACGAGGATGGCGACGCTGACGACGAAGAGCACGATCGCGAAGTGCAGGAAGTTGATCGCGACCAGCGTCGACAGGAGCGGCGAATCGGTCACGAAGGCGGCCGTGCGATTGAGCTCGAAGATGAAGCGCGCCGCGCCGAGGAGCGCGCCGACGAGGAGCGCGCCGATCGCGCCGTGGCGATTCACGCGCGGCCAGATCACGCCGATGAGGAACACCGCGGCGATCGGGGGACTGATGTACGCCTGCACGCTCTGAAGATAGATGTAGACCTCGGAGCTCAAGTACTTGATGAACGGCACCCACAGCATGCTGAGGCCGACCATCACGACCGTCACGACGCGGCCGGCGGTGACGAGCTGCGCTTCGGATGCCGCCGGCCGCAGCACTTTGTAGATGTCGAATGTCACCAGCGTCGACGCCGAGTTGAACGTCGCGGAGAGCGACGACATCAACGCCGCCATCAGCGCCGCGACCATGAATCCGGCCAGGCCCGTCGGCAGCAGCCGCACGACGAGCGTCGGATACGCTTCGTCGCCGGCGATCTCCGGATACAGCGCGCGCGCGATGAGTCCGGGCAGCACCAGCACGAACACCGGCGTGATCTTGAGGAATCCGCACAAGAGCGCGCCGGCGCGCGCGTCGGTCTCGCTCTTGGCGCCGAGCACGCGCTGCACGATCATCTGATCGGTGCACCAGTACCAGATGCCGAGAATCGGCGCGCCGAAGAAGATGCCGGTCCACGGAAATGCCGGGTCCGACGACGGCTTGATCATGTGAAAGAAATCCGGGGGGACCGCGGCGCGGATCGCGCTCATGCCGCCCGCCTGGTCGAGCCCGATCCACGTCAAGGCAACAGCGCCCGCGAGGAGCACCACCGCCTGCACGAGCTCGGTGTAGATCACGGCGGCGAGCCCGCCGAAGATCGTGTAGATCCCCGTCGCGATCACCATCACCGTCGCGGACGTGTAGAAATCCCATCCGAGCACGGCGCGCAGCACCAACGCGCCGGCATACAGCGACACCGAGATCTTCGTGACGACGTAGGCGATGACGGAGACGGTCGTGAGATACCAGCGGCAGGCGGGACCGTACCGGCGCTCGAGGAACTCCGGCATCGTGTACACGCCGCTCCGCAGATAGAACGGCACGAACACCCACCCGAGAATCATGCACATGAAGACCGCGAGCCACTCGAACGATCCAACCGCCAGCCCCGAGCTCGCGCCGGACCCCGCGAGGCCGATGAAGTGCTCGCTCGAGATGTTCGCCGCGAAGAGCGACGCCCCGACCGCGACCCACCCGACGCTGCGATCCGCAAGGAAGTAGCCCTTGCTCGTCTTCGCAAGGCGGAAGAAGTACACGCCGATGCCAAAGACGATGGCGAAATAGATCGCGATGATCGTGAGATCGAGACTGTGCACGGGAGCCTCGAGCCTACTTGCAGGCAGCAGGATCGCTGTGCACGTAGTACGACTTGAACTTCGGCGACTTCTGATCCATGCACCCCGACAAATCGAGCACTTCAATCTTGCGGAAATCGGTCGGGTGGCTCTCGCCTTGGATCGCGATGTAGCCTTCGGTCAGGAGCGTGCCATCCGCTTTCACTTTCGGATCGAACGCGGACACCGATCCACCACCGATCGTCGGACGCTCGTACTCGAGCACGGTCTGGCCGTCGATCTTGTGCGTGAAGCGCTCGCCGCCGCGAACCTCCACTTCGACGCGGACCCATTGATCGCCGGCGTAGGTCTGCGACTTCGAGTTCGTGCAGTGGCCTTTGACCATCGCGTTGTTCATGAAGATCTCGGTGCCGGGCGTGCACACGTTCGCCGTCGAGCGCGGTCGGCCGTTCGGCAATCCGCCCAGCAGCTGCACCTCCACCGAGATCGGAAAATCCTGATCCTTGCCCATCGTGTCAGCCGCCTGACTGTGCAGCATCAGGCCGTTGTTGCGGACCGCCCAGTCGGGGCCGCCCGCGGCCTGATTGCCGACGAACCGGTACTCGGCGGCAATGATGTAGTACGAGAATTTCCGGCGGTTGTAGAAGAGATGCGCGAACCGCTCCTCGTACTTCTCGTACTTGTCGTATGCGGCCTGCAGCAGGCCATCGGTGACGCGAAACGTGTCAGCGAAATTGTCGCCGAGGGCGTATCCCCGGATTTTAGGGACCCAGCCATCGAGGTTTTTTCCGTTGAAGAGCTGAATCCAGTCCCGCCGGTCGGCGGGCGCCTGGCCAGTCACAACGGCGATGCCCAGGACGCTTGCCAGGGCCACGGACAACACGGACAACCGCATTCCTCACCTCGGCTTTCGTGATAGCGTGCAGCAGGATACTCGGGAGGGCTTATGAGAGTCACGGTACTTCGCGCGGTCGGAATCGGAGCCATGGGCTTCGCCATCGCGATCGCGGCGGTCTCGGTCAGCAGTCAACAGCCGAAGCTTGGATACGACGACACGCCGATGCAGCCGAACGGCAAGTGGCACATCCACGACGGCGCGCGCCCGCAGCCGCGGATCGTCACGCCGGGAGCAACGCTCGGGACGGCGCCGAACGACGCGACGGTACTGCTCGGCGCCGGCAGCGACGCCAGCGCCTGGCACATGAGCGCGGACAAATCCGCGGTGACGTGGCCGATGAAGGACGGCGTGCTGCAGTCCGCCAAGGGAATGATCGAGACGAAAGCGGCGTTCACCGACTTCCAGCTTCACGTCGAGTTCGCGACGCCGAAGGAAGTCAAGGGCACCGGCCAGGGCCGCGGCAACAGCGGCGTGTTCCTGCTCGGACAGTTCGAGGTGCAGGTGCTCGACAGCTATCAGAACCAGACGTATCCCGACGGCCAGGCGGCCGCCATGTACGGGCAGTATCCGCCGCTCGTGAACGCGTCGCGCCCGCCCGGCGAATGGCAGGCGTACGACATCGTCTTCACGGCGCCGCGCTTCAGCGCGTCGGGCACCGTCGAGAAGCCGGCCGTCGTCACCGTCTTCCACAACGGCGTGGTCGTGCACAACGCGACGGCGTATCAAGGTCCGACGGAGCACAAGGTGATCAAGCCGTACGTGCCGGCCGCCGCGAAGGGACCGATCCGGCTGCAGGATCACGGCAACCCGGTGCACTTCCGCAATATCTGGATCAGGCAGCTGAAGGGGTACGACGAAACCTAATCCGGCGGTGATCGTGAGGCCGGCCAGACTGTTTCGCCCGTTCGCGATCGGAGCGCTCCTGCTGTGGGCATGGAGCGCTTCGATTGGCACGCAGCCGTCCGCGTCGTTCGCGGCGCAGATCGAGTCGCTCTCGGAGCGCGGCGGGTACTTCGACACCGACAATCTGATCTCGAACGAGCGCTCGTACCTCGAGGTCATCCCGGAACTGAAAAAACGCGGCGTGCAAGGCGGCGCGTACGTCGGCGTCGGACCGGATCAGAACTTCAGCTACATCGGCGCGGTCCGGCCGGACGTCGCGTTCATCATCGACGTCCGTCGCGACAACCTGCTGCTGCATTTGCTCTTCAAATCGCTGTTCACGCTCGCTCGAACGCGCGTCGAGTACATCGCGCTCCTCTTCGGGCGTGCCGTTCCGGCGAACCTCGACACGTGGCGCGGCGCACCGATCGAGCGCATCGTCGCGCACGCGGAAAGCGCGGCGCTCGACGCGAAAGGCGTCGCGGCGCTTCGCGCGCGCGTGGACGACGCGATCGCCAAGATCGGCGTGCCGATGACGAGCGAGGACCGCACGACCATCGATCGCTTCCATCGGCGGTTCATCGGCGCCGGCATGGATCTGCGGTTTCAATCCATCGGGCGGCCGCCGCAGCTGCACTACCCGACGTATCGCGATCTGCTGCTCGAGCGGACCCCGGCCGGCGACGCGGGAAGCTTTCTCGCGTCCGAGGACGCGTTCCTGTTCGTGAAAGACCTGCAGCGCCGAGATCTCGTGATCCCCGTCGTCGGGGATCTCAGCGGACCGAGCGCGATGCTCGCGGTCGGCAAGCTGCTTGCCGCGCGCAATCAGCGGGTGTCGGCGTTCTACACGTCGAACGTGGAGTTCTATCTCTTCAACGACGGCCGGTTCCCGGAGTTCGTCACCAACCTCGGCCGGCTGCCCCGGGCGTCCAACAGCGTCATCATCCGGTCGTTCTTCCAGCGATATGCCTGGCCCGGCAGCGTCAGCGCGTCGCGGCTGCAAAACATGGGCGAGCTCGTCGAGGGGTTTGCGAAGGGGAAGTTCAAGTACTACGGGGAGTTGATGCAATAGACATGGTTCCGGGTTCCAGGCGCCGGGTTTCCAGGTTTCAGGTGCCAGGTGGCGGGTTTCCCGCCTCTGATTTTCCTGCTACGATCTGAACGCTATGGTGAAAAGTCTTCCCCGTTGGATTCTTCAAGCGGCCTTCGGCGTGGGCCTGGTCGCGTCGCTGAATTTCGTCGCGAACACGACTCTTTCGTCTCAGCAGGCGCCGGGCGTCTCGTCGACGAAGCCGGGCACGTGCGAGCCGGGATACACCGGATCGCCAGAGACGGGCTGCGTGGACGTCAACGAGTGCGCCGTCAGCAACGGCGGCTGCCATCGTCTCACCGCGTGCGAGAACACGGCGGGATCGCGGACGTGCAGCGGCTGCCCGAAGGACTACGTCGGCGACGGCTACATTGGCTGCTACGACGTCAACGAATGCGGAACGGTCGATTGCAGCGATCGCAAGCCGGCCGGCCTCGACAATCCGTCGGCGCCTGCCGTGACGACGTCGGGCGACGTCACGGTCGCGGCAAGCTCGTCCGCCGGTGCGCAGGCGACGTTCACCGCGTCCGCGAAGGACAGCGTCGACGGCTCGCGCCCCGTGAACTGCACGCCTGCGTCGGGAACCGTGTTCAAGGTGGGAAAGACGACCGTGACGTGCTGGGCCTTCAACAAGCGCGGCAAGATCGGTCGGAGCGCGCTCACCGTCACGGTCACGAACTAGCCGCTGCAAACGGCAGATTGCAGATTGCAGATTCCCGCAATCTGCAATCCGCAATTTGCAAGCTGCATTCGACGGGTCACTTCGCGACGATTGTGCCCTTCATTCCCGCGGCAAAGTGGCCGGGGAACGTGCAGAGGAACGGATAGGTTCCCGCCGCCGGGACCTTGAAGGTCGTTTCCACGGTCTCGCCTGGTCCCGCCAGCGTCGTCGCCGCCAGCACCTGATCTTTCATCGCTGCAGGAATGTAGTCCGTATCGCGCGCCGTTGCCGCGGCGTTGACGAAATCGAGCTGCTTCGCGCCGGCCTTGAGCACGACGACGTTGTGGGCCATCGCGATCTTCGGCAGCGTGCCCTTCGACACGAGGCGGATGCGAAGCGTCTCGCCCGGCTTCGCGTTGATCGTGGTGACGTTGTATTTCATATCGTCGCCGCCGGTGAGCTCGACCACGCGGGCACCCGCTGCCGCGGCGGGCTTCCCCTGCGGCGCCGCGGGCTTGCTCTGATCCGCGGCGGGCTTGCTCTGCCGGGGCGCCGGACTTGCGGACATCGGCGCGGACGCGAGAACGATCGACACGACAACTGGCAAGAACATATCTCGTACTCCTTCCTTCCTGTATGACAACTACGATTCGGGCCAGCTTAGCATTTCGGGAATCGCCGCCGCGGTCCGCGCCAGGATCCAATACTCGACCGACACGCGGTCGGCGGCCGGAATCCATCGGAACGTCGGCGTGCCGAACAGGCGGGCCCGTTCAATCATCTCACGGCGCGACTCGGGAAAGGGAGAGACTCCGAATTCCATCCCGCGCGTGAGCGTCGCGCCGTTCCACGGCGGCTGCATACGGCTGTGATTCTCCTCCCAGATCCCCATCCATGGAAAATCGGCGGCGCGCCAGACGTACCCGAACGCGAGCCGCGCGGCCGGCGAGTACGCGACGAAGAACGCGTCCTCGCCGTTCTGATTCATGAGGTGCGCCGTGTAGGCGCTCGACGAGGGCGCGTCGAAGCTGACGCGAAGATCGCTCGACTTCCCGGCGGCGGTCGGGGCGATCGGCCAGTCGAACTCGGCGCCGCTCTTCAAGTAGTCGGCGGGACCGAACGTGCCCTCGAAGACCTTCGATCGCGACGCCGACGCGCGGAACTCGGTAGAGCCTTTCTGCAGGAACGGCGGACCGAGCGTGACGTGCTCGGTCCAGCCGATCGGACGATCGGTTCCGGAGAGATTGCGCACGCTTTCGATCACTCTCACCGCGCCGCCGTTCGAAACATCGACCAGCTCGATCTGCCGCTCGATGTCGAGGTCCGCGAGCGGCAGCATCGCGCGCGCGGCGATCGTCCGATCGGATCGATCGATCTCGAATCGCACCGTCGACGCTTCGCCGTGCACCGGCAATCCGGCGGCGGCCTCCTCCGGCGACGGCCCGCCGAAAATGTCGAGGCACAAGTTGTGGCCCATGATGCCGGCGAGCAAGTTCGCGTCGACGCCGTCGCCGTACTCGGGGTACTGCTGACGATCGTACGCGGCGGGATCGATCGACGGCCAGTGCGGCGTCCACAGCGGATTGACGCCACTCGCTTTGTCGAACACCTCGGCAATGTGCCCGCCGGATTCGAGCACCGTGACGCGCAGTCGATCGTTCTCGATCGTGACCGCGGGCCGCCCTCTGTACCGAGTCATGCGACGTTCAACGTACACCATTTCGGAGGGCAGAACGCGACCCGCCCGCATCGGCGAGGGCCTGAGGCGCAGCACAAGGCCCATTCGACGCGCCCGAGGGGGAGTTTGGGAGCATTTGACGTTACCGTCCCCGGCCCGAGTGTTTCTGTCCGCGAAACCAGGCGCCGGCGGCGAAAGCACTTGAATCGATCGTTCCCGTGGTTGTATCGTCCGCCTTCGCGCCATTGGCGCGACGGCGGGAATAGACGCCGCCTCACGAGAATGTTGCTCATCGCACGACGCGAGCGAGCGACGGTGTAGGGGAGTCCGAGGGGCGAAGCCCCTCGGGTAAAAAAGATGTTGGATCGGTCGCAGACGAAAAACGCTATCGACGCAGGTGGAGGCGTGCTTCGCCTCGAGCCGGCGTGGGTTCCACGGTCGTTCATGATTCCCGGCGAGCGCTTGAAGCTGCACCCGCGCGATCTCTACGCCCTCGGCGGCCATCGCGGCGGCATCAACGAGCGGTGGTTCTCGTCGACGACGAACGCGGACAACGGTCCGGGCACGCCCGCCGATGAAGGGCTCAGCTACGTGCGCCTCGAGAACGGCACGCGGTTCCTCCTTCGCGACGCTGTATCCGTCGCAGGCGATCTGCTGCTCGGATCCGCCGTGATGGAGCGCGAGAAGGGCTGGAACCTCCTCTGCAAGTTCTTCGACAACATGGGGCCGATTCCCCATCACATGCATCAGACCGACGCGCAGGCGAAGCTGCTCGGCCGCCGAGGCAAGCCAGAGGCCTACTACTTCCCTCCGCAGTACAACAAGACGGACAACAACTTTCCGCATACGTTCATGGGCCTCGAGCCGGGCACGACCAAGGCGGATGTGCGGCGCTGCCTCGAGAACTGGAACAAGGGCGACAACGGGATCCTCTTTCTGTCGCGCGCGTTCAGGCTCGAGCCCGGCACCGGCTGGCAGATCGATCCGGGGATTCTGCACGCGCCGGGATCGCTCGTCACCTACGAGCCGCAGGTCGCAAGTGACGTTTTCGCGATGTTCCAGTCCGAGGTCGAAGGACGCATCACGCCCTGGGCGTTGATGACGAAGGACGTGCTGCCCGAGTATCACAACGATCTCGACTACCTCGTCGACCTGCTCGACTGGGAGGCCAACGTGAATCCCACGTTCGCCGCGGACAACCGCTGCTTCCCCAAGCCGGTGAAGCCGTTCGAACAGACCGAGCCCGATGGCTACCGCGAACAATGGGTGACGTATGGAACCGGCTGGTATTCCGCGAAAGAACTGACGGTTCTCCCGAAGCGCCGCGTGACGATCGAGGATGCCGCGGCGTATGGCTTGATCCTGACGCAAGGCTACGGACGATTCGGGAAGCTCCCGGTCTCGACGCCGTCGATGATCCGCTACGGCCAGATGACGGAGGACGAGCTGTTCGTCACGGACGGCGCGGCGAGAGAAGGCGTCTCGATCGAGAACCTCAGCGCGACCGATCCGCTCGTGATCCTGAAACACTTCGGGCCGGGGAATCCGGATGCGGAGAAGCTGAGAACGAGAAAATGATAGAGCCGCGGCTCGCGGCTCGCCGTCCGCTGCCCGAAAACACTCAGATCCTAGTCGTGCGATTGTCATCTGAGGTGTTCGAGCAGCGGACCGCGAACCGCGGACCGCGATCAAACGAGCGCAACTATGCACAAACATCCAGCGATCCATAACGCGATGTGGCCGGGCCTGGTCGGCAAAGGACCCGGGGCGGAGCCGCCGATCGATCTCGACACGATGCTCGATCTCACGACGGCGGCGAGCGTGGGCGGCGTGAAGTTCGACGGCGTCGATCTGTTCCTGTTCGATCCGCACGTCAGCATCGATTCGTCGGACGACGATCTGAAGGCGCTCGCGGACAAGATCCGCGCGCGCAAGCTCGTCGTCGGATCGGTCGTCGCGCCGGTGTGGCCGCCGACCGGCGGCGGATCCGCGATGGGATCCGACGAAGACCGCAAGAACTTCCTCACGCAGGTGCGCAAGGCCTGCGCGATCGCGAAGAAGCTCAAGGATCTCGGCATCCGCAAATACGGCGTCGTCCGGATCGATTCGGCGTCGAGCCCGGGCGACTGGGCGGCGGATCCATCCGGGAATCAGAAGCGAATCGCCGACACGTTCCGGAAGGCGTGCGACATCGCGGAGGAGTACGGCGAACGGCTCGCCGCCGAGGGAGAGATCTGCTGGGGCGGCATGCACAGTTGGAAGCGCAACGTGGAGCTCCTCGAGCTGGTGAATCGTCCGAAGACGCTCGGCTTCCAGGCGGACATGGCACACACGCTCCTCTTCACGCTCGGTTACAACGCGCCGGAAGATCGCATTCTTCCGGAGGGCTACGACTGGTCGAACCACGAGACGCTCGACAGCGCGCTGAAGACCATGACGCATGCGCTGCGGCCGTGGACGATCGACTTCCACGTCGCGCAGAACGACGCGACCGTGAAAGGATCCGGCTCGCACGACAAGACCGGACGCCACTGCCTGCCGAAAGATCCGAACGGCAAGCTCGATATCGTGCGGCACTCGGGCGCGTGGCTGCGCGACGACAACGGCAAGGTCACGCGCGCGCTCGATCACATCTGCTGGGATGGCTGCATGTTCCCCAACGCGACGATGATGCAGCCCGGCACATGGACCGACGTGTTGAGCACGATGATCGCCGTGCGCGACGCGCACGGGTGGGACTGAGAAAGGGAACAGCTCTCAGCTCTCAGCTATCAGCTGTCAGCTCTCAGCTATCAGCTGTCAGCTGTCAGCTATCAGCTGTCAGCTGTGAGCCGAGAGCCGAGGCCGAGAGCGGCAAACCGAGAAAACTGAGAGCTGACAGCTGACAGCTGACAGCTGACAGCTGAGAGCTGAGAGCTACATGAAACCACTCAACATTGGTCTCGTCGGATACGGCTTCATGGGGCGGACGCATTCCAATGCGTTCCTGCAGGCGCCGCGCTATTTCGATCTTCCGGTCACGCCCGTGCTCAAGGCGCTCTGCGCGCGCAATCCGGATCGGGCGAAATCGTTCGCGGCGAACTGGGGCTACGAGTCGATCGAGAGCGATTGGCGCAGGCTCGTCGATCGCAAGGACATCGATCTGATCGACATCGCGAGCCCCAACGACACGCATCACGACATCGCGATTGCCGCGGCGAAGGCGGGCAAGATCGTGATGTGCGAGAAGCCGCTCGGCAGGACCGCCGCTGAAGCGAAGGCGATGGTCGACGCCGTCGAAGCGGCGAAAGTTCCGAACACCGTTTGGTACAACTACCGCCGCGTCCCCGGCGTCGTCCTGATCAAGAACATGGTGGACGAAGGCAAGCTGGGACGCATCTTTCACTATCGCGCGAAGTTCCTCCAGGACTGGACGATCTCGCAGGATCTGCCGCAGGGCGGCGAAGGGCTGTGGCGCCTCGACGTCAACGTCGCGGGGAGCGGCGTCACCGGCGATCTGCTCGCGCACTGCATCGACACCGCGATATGGCTCAACGGGCCGATCACCGAAGTCAGCGCGATGACCGAGACGTTCATCAAGCAGCGCAAGCACAATCTCACCGGTAAGGTCGAGCCCGTCGGCATCGACGACGCCAGCGCGTTCCTGTGCCGGTTCGAGAACGGCTCGCTCGCGACGTTCGAGTCGACGCGCTACGCGCGCGGACACAAGGCGCTCTACACGCTCGAGATCAACGGCGAGCACGCGTCCGCCTTCTGGGATCTGCACGATCTCCATCGCGTGCAGTATTTCGATCACAAAGACGAAGGGCGCGTGCGCGGCTGGCGCAGCGTGCACATCACCGACGGCGATCATCCGTACATGAAGCACTGGTGGGTGCCCGGCCTCCAGATCGGCTACGAGCACACGTTCATCCATCAGTTCGCGGACTTCGCCAATGCGATTGCCAAGGGCAACAGCGTCGAGCCGACGTTCCGCGACGGGCTCGCGACGGACTACGTCACCGACGCGGTGTTGAAATCGGCAAAATCGCGGCAATGGGAGAAGGTGGGACGATGACCAACAGAACGCTGACGTTCAGCGTCGTGCTCGTCGCGGCAATCGCCGCGATCGATCGGCTTGGAGCCGCGGGACAACAGCAGCAACAAACGCAACAGCAACAGCCACCGCCGGCAGGCCAGGCACCGCAGGGCCGCGGGCAGGGCCAGGGCGGGCGCGGAGGCGGCGGCGGACGCGGCATCCCCGTGCTGGCGTTCGAGGACCGCACCGGCTTCGAGAGCATGTTCAACGGCACGAGCCTCGCGCCCGGCGAAGAGGCGTTCCAGGAAGCGCGGAAGAAGGCAGCTGAAGCGCAAGCGGCGCAGCCGGCCGGCGAGCGCGGACGCGGCGGACGCGCCAACATGCCGCCAATCTCCCGCTTCCAGGACTGGAACGGCGACCCGCAGTTCTGGCGCGCCGAGAACGGGATGATCGTCGGCGAGAGCACGCCGCAAAAAGTCGTCGGACCGAATACGTTCCTCATCTGGCGCGGCGGCACGCCCGGCGACTTCGAGCTGAAGGCGGAAGTCCGGATGAACTCGACGAACAGCGGCATTCAGTACCGCAGCAAGATGCTCGCGCCGAACGAGGGCGGTGGCGAGCGAGGGCACGCCTGGCGCCTCGGCGGGTATCAGATGGACATGGATTTCGCCAACCAGTATCCGGGCATCTTGTACGAGGAGGGCGGACGGATGTTCCTCGCCGAGCGGGGCAAGATCACCTACATCGCACCGGATGGAACGAAGAGCACCATCGGCCAGCTCGAATCGGCCGAGGCGCTCGCTGCGACGTTCAAGCCCGGCGATTGGAACCAGTTCCACCTGATCGCCCGCGGCAACACGCTCGTCCACATCATCAACGGCCACGTCACCGCGGTCTGCGTCGATGACGATTTGAAGGGCCGCGCGATGGCGGGCCTCATCGGCTTCCAGCTGCACGCCGGACCGCCGATGAAGCTGGAAATCAGGAATGTAGCGATCAAGCTGAAGTAACTGAGCCCGTCCGCCGTTTCGTTGCACCTATCTTCTGTGGAGGCACGATGCCACGGAGGATCCCTCTCACTATCGCGTTCCTGTGCCTGTGCATCACCGTCGCCGGTGGCGCACAGGACGATCGCCAGATCGCCGCTGCGCTCTGGGAACAGGCCGTTGCGGCGAAGGGCGGACGCGAACGGCTCGCCGCCATCCACAGTTTCGCGATTCTCGAGAAAACCGCCTTCACGCCGCCATCGCTGCCTGAGATGGCGGCCGGTAGAGCTTGGCAAATGGTCTGCGCGCTGCCCGATGCGTGGTGGGACTTCCTCGACTACCGTCCCGGGCAAATGGGCGTCGCCGTGCGGGCGGCGAATGCACGAACCGGACTCGGGTGGTCAACGTTCGACGGCTACCCGGCGAAGCCGTTTCTTCGCCCCAATACGGACCTCAAGTACGTCATGCGCCGACTGCAATACATCTATTTCCTCGAAACGAGCGCCGTACGGCCCACGCCGCTGCGTGCCTCGCGCGTGAAGCTCGGATCGAAGACGGCCGACCGGGTTGAAACACAGGTCGACGATGAATTCGTCGTTTTCGATCTCGATGTGGACACGCACCTGCCGACGCGAATCGAGACGTCGAGAAAGAACACGCTCAAACCACCGCGTCCCGGCATGACGCCGCCTGGCGACATCAAGCGCGTATACGAGCTTGGGGATTATCACGAGATCGCCGGTCTTCGCGTGCCGAGGCGGGTGATGTTCGGCCGAGATCCAGCCGAGGTTCGCGTCGAGATCAATCCCGACTACGAGCCATCGATCTTCACCACACCTCCATCGCCTGACGCGACGATAGAGGCATGGCGGAAAACGCGGGGGCCGGGATTCGGGATTCGGGATCCGAAGAACATTCAGATCTCAGCCGCGCGACTCGGATTTGAATGATCTTCCGGATCCCGAGTCCCGGATCCCGGATCCCGACTAACGCGCGGGCGCTCGAGCCGGGCCCGCTTCGATGTGCACCGTCTTGTAGCCGCCGATCGTCTTGAAGTAGAGGAACAACAACAGATACACCGCGGCCATCGCGGCCGGGATGTACGAGTCCGCTTTCAGCGTTTCGCGATCGCCGACGATGCTCGCCGCGGCGACGGTCTGCTGCTCGGGCGTCTTGTTCGCCGCCGTCTGCGCTTCCGCCAGCTTCGTTCCGTCGAGCCCGTGCACTTCCTGCAGGAAGAGGAACCGGCTTGGCGTCGGCGCCCTGTACTGCTCGTAGGTCGCTGGCGCCGTCGATTGCAGGTGCTCGGCAGTGAAGCGGTCCTTCGCGTAGCCGAGGCCGGGTCCGCCGAGGAGGCCGGCCGACATCATCCCGATGCCGCCCATGATCGACATCGCGACGGCGCCCGTCCGCGGGAACCGATCGCCGACGACAGCGAGCATCGTCGGCCAGAAGAAGGTCTTGCCGATCGCGTAGACCGCGAGCGCGATCATCGCGCCGGCGAACGTGTCGATCCCGCTGACCATCCGCAGGCCAATCACCGCGAGCATCGCGCAGACGAAGAGCAGGCCGATCGGCGAGAGCTTCAGCGTCCGCTCGATGAAATCGGCGCAGAACCGCAGCGAGAACATCAACAGCGACGTGAAGACGAAGAGGATCTTGCCTTGCGCCGGCGTCAGGATGTTGCCCGTGATGTTCTGAATCCAGCCGTCGGTGCCGAGCTCGACCGCGCCGACGAGCGCGTGCGTCACGAACAGCACGAACAGCAGTACTGACCCCAAGGAGAAGTTCGTCTTCACGCCCACGACCAGCAGCAGCGCGAGCGCCACGGCCCACGCCATGCCGCTCCACGTCCCGGACGTGTAGAAGTCGCTTCCCGTGAAGAACGCGAGGATGCTCCCGAGCTGATCTTTGAAGAACAATCCGACGAGGAAGCACGCTACGAGCGCCCCGAGAATGCCCACCTCTTTGAACATCTCGCCGACGCTGAGTCCTTTCGCGGACGCCTCCGACTTCGGGAAATGCTGGCCGAAGAATGCGACGCCGTAGAGCGCCGTCGGCACGAGGAACAGACCGAGCTGGATCTTCCAGCTCACCTGCATGCCTTCGCCGAGAATCCACCCGACGAGACCACCGAGCACGAGACCCGCGGGCCAGCTCGCATGGAGGATGTTCAGGTAGTGCGTGCGGTTGTGCGGAAAGAGCGTCGACACGAGCGGATTCGCGACCGCTTCGAGCGTGCCGTTCGCCAGCGCGAACACGAAGGTTCCGATGTAGAGGAACAGATACGCCGTCGATTGCGCCTGCCCTTTCGTCGCTGCAAACGTGATGAACGCCGAGAGCATGTGAAACAGGAACGCCGCGACGACGAGCTTTCCGTAGCCGATCTTGTCGACGACGACGCCGCCGATGATGATCCCGAAGCAGAAGCCGGTGAACCCGGCGCCGCCGATCGCACCAAGCTGCGCGCCCGTGAAGCCGAAGTCGGCGGCCCAGGTGGCCAGAATGCCGCCGCGGATGCCGAAGCCTATGCCGGCGGCAAGAATGGCCAGGAAACCGGCCCACAAAAGGCGCTGGGCGTTCGGCGCGATAGCGTCGGCCCTTGCAGTCGCGTTGGTCATAGTTATGCCTTGTCGTGTCAGTTGACGCGTCTAGCGTGTCTTTGCCGGGAGACCCGGACGTTTCGTGAGGTTCTCGACGAGGTGGAGCCCGCTCTCGCCGGGACAGACTAGATCAAGATCGCCGTCGCCGTCGATTCCTTTCCCGGGGGACTTCGTCCCCCGGACCCCCTTACACGCTCGCTCGCGGGG
>DATBJJ010000123.1:0-43090 GCA_036556425.1 Vicinamibacterales bacterium | reverse complement strand
ACGACCAGCAATGGGGCAGCACGCACGGCTGGAGCTCCCTGCCGGATCGCGCCAACCACGGCGGCGCCGACTATCTGCCGTGGCTGCTCGACGAGCTGCGGCGGAATCATCAATCGACCGGGCAGCGGCTCCTCGACGTCTTCACCGTGCACTACTACCCGCAAGGCGGCGAGTTCAGCGACGACGTGTCGAGCGCGATGCAGCTTCGCCGGAATCGCTCCACGCGATCGCTCTGGGATCCTGGCTACGTCGACGAAACGTGGATCGCCGACGAGGTGCAGCTCGTGCCGCGCTTGCGATCCTGGGTGAGCACGTACTACCCCGGCACGCTGACGGGCATCACCGAATACAACTGGGGCGCCGAGAACCACATCAACGGCGCGACGACGCAGGCGGACGTCTACGGCATCTTTGGGCGCGAGGGCCTGGACATGGCCGCGCGGTGGGCGACGCCGGCATCGAGCACGCCGACCTACAAGGCGATGAAGATGTACCGGAACTACGACGGCAACCGATCGACGTTCGGCGAGACGAGCGTCGCCGCGTCGACGCCGAATCCGGACAACGTGTCGGCGTTCGCCGCGCTGCGCGCCGGGGATGGCGCGTTGACCGTCATGGTGATCAACAAGTACCTCTCGACGAGCGCAACGGCCACGATCAACCTCGCCAACTTCACGCATCGCGGCACCGCGCAAGCCTGGCAGCTCACCTCGTCGAACACGATCGCCCGACTGACCGACGTCGGCTTCGGGGGACCGGGCTTCGTCGTGCAACTCCCCGCGCAGAGCATCACGCTCTTCGTCATCCCGCCGCAGTCCGCGCCTGTTTCACCGCCCAACCCACCGACGAACGTGCGGATCGTGAGGATCGAATAGCCGCGCTCGGGATACCTCCAAGGACGTTCACTGGACTTTTTATCGCGGAGATGCGGAGGGCGAGAGATCGCAGAGGCACCCTTCTTCGTAGCTCGCCGTACGAGCGGCCGCGCCGCAGGCGCGGATAGGGGAGCACGAGAGCGCGCGAATCAGAGCGCTCCACGATTCAGCGAGCGTTCTGATTCACGCGCTCTCGCGCTCCCCTACCGCCTCGCTCCGCGAGGCTGCCGCTCGATGGAAAGGTGTGAGTAGTATCTGCCTCGGCGTTCTCTTGCGCTCTGCGATCTCCGCGATGAAATCCGTGACTACGATCGCTGGCCAGTGACGTCACCTCGAAACGAGAATCACCGCTGTGGCCAGATGCGATCGCGGATGCGGCCGATCGTGCTCTGCTGCTGGCCTGCGACGTCGACGGTGATCTTGTAGTCGCCGATCGGCAGCGTGGGTCCGGCGCCGCGGCCGCCGAATCCGCCGCGGCCGCCGGTCTCGCCCGATCCGGCGCGCATGTTCCAGAGCACGCGATTCAGCCCGGCCTCCGCCGGTCCCTTGAGCGTCGCGACCTGATCGCCCTTGATGTCGGTCACCGTCACGCGCGCGCCGGCGTCGGCCTTCGCGCGAAGGTAGTAGTTGATCGTGAGCGCGTCCGGCTCGTTCGGAACCTCGATGTACTTGCTCCCGAAGAGGTGATAGTTGCCTTGAGCACGGAACGCATACGCCGCGCGCGGCTCTACCGCGAAGAGGTGCATCGGCTTGGCGAGGACGTCGGCCGAGAGCTCCTGCAGGTGTGTGATGTCGCCGACGAAGATGCCGCGGCCGTAGGTGCCGAGAACGAGATCGTTTTCGCGCGGGTGCACGGTCAGATCGTGTACCGGAACGACCGGCAGGTTCGCCTTGAGCCGCTCCCACGTGGCGCCCGCGTCGATCGACGCCCACACGCCGAGATCGTTCCCGACGATTAGGAGGTTCGTGTTCTTTCGATCCTGCACGATCACGTTGATCGGCGAGCGAACGAGGTTCCCCGCAATCGACGTCCACGACTTGCCGAAATCCGTCGTGCGATACAGGAACGGCTGGAAGTCGTCGTTGCGGAACCCGTTCTTCGCGACGAACGCCGTTCCGCTCTGATGCGGCGACGCGAACACGCGGCTCACGTAGCGATCGACCGGTCCGCCGGCGGACGCAATGGCCGGCGTCACGTCAACCCAACTCGCGCCGTGATCGCGCGTCACCTGCACTTTGCCGTCGTCGGTGCCAATCCAGATCACGCCCGCCGCGGCCGGTGATTCCGAGATCGACGTGATCGTGCAGTACGGCACGTAGCCCGAATTGAGTCCGCACTTGCTGGTGTCGTTCGTGGTCAGATCCGGACTGATCTCCTGCCAGGCGTCGCCGCGGTTGAGCGATCGGAACAGCACCTGCGCGCCGGTATAGACGATCTGCGGATTGTGCGGCGAGAGAACGAGCGGTGTGATCCAGTTGTACCGCAGCGCCGGCGCACCCTGCGCGCGCTGCGGCTGGATGTTCGCCGCCTGCCCGGTCCACTGATCGAACCGGCGTTGACCGCCGGTCTGAAAACTGTTGTAGGCCCATCGCGAGCTCGTCGGATCGACCTGGTTGTACATCCCGTCGCCGGTCCCGACCGTGGTCCAGTCCTCGAGCGTGATCCTGCCTCCCTTGGAGTTGCTCGGCCCTTTCCACGAGTCGTGATCCTGAAGGCCGCCGTAGACGTTGTACGGATCGTCCATGTCGACGCCGATCGCGTACACCTCGCCGACGCGCATGTTCAGGAAATAGTCGCCGGTCCGGCCGCCGTCGTACGACACGTTCACGCCGCCGTCGCTGCCGAGCATGATGCGCTGCGGATCCTGCTCGTCCCACCACAACGAACGGAAGTCGCCGAACACGCCGCGGAAGAAATCGCAGCTCCACGTCTTGCCGCCGTCGCGCGACTCGTACATCGAGTCGCTGTTCACGATGATCTGGTTGGGATCCGCCGGGTTCGTCTTGATCTGGTTGAACGAATACGGTGCCTTCGATCCCGCCACATCGACGTCGTCGCCGTGCGTCTTCTTCCACGTCTTGCCGCCGTCCTCGCTGCGGTAGACCTCGTTGCCCATCGGTCCGCCGGTCGACCCGCGGCCGCCGCGTCCACCGCCGCCGCGAGCGGCGGCGCCGACCTGGCACGCATCGACGCGCCCGGGCATGCCGTCCTTCCGCGCGTTCAGGTTCTCGACGATGATCGTCAGCAGATTCGGGTTCCGCGGGTTCACGTCGAGGCCGATGCGGCCGACGTTTCCCGACGGCAGACCTTCGAGCTTGCGCCACTTCACCCCGCCGTCATCCGTTCGATAGACGCCGGAGCCGGGTCCGCCGAGCGTGAGCTGCCAGGGCGTGCGATGTTTCTCGTACATCGCCGCGTACAGCGTGTCGGGCGATTTCTTGTTGATCGCGAGATCGATCGCGCCAGTCCCATCGTCGACGTAGAGAACCTTGTCCCACGTCTTGCCGCCGTTGCGCGTGCGAAATACGCCGCGCTCCTCGTTGCGCGAAAAGAGGTGCCCCATCGCGGCTACGTAGACGATCTCGGGATTCGTCGGGTGGATGACGATCCGCGCGATGTGGTGGGAATCGGGCAGCCCCATCAGCTGCCAGCTCTTGCCCGCATCGATCGACTTGAAGACACCCTTGCCCGAATACGACGACCGCGCGTTCGCCTGATCGCCTGTTCCCATCCAGACGATGCTGGAGTTGGACGAGGCGACGGCAACTGCGCCGACCGCGGCGACGTCGACGCTGTCGGAGATCGGCGCCCACGTGATGCCGTTGTTCGTTGTCTTCCAGAGCCCGCCCGTTCGCGTGGCCGCGTAGATCGTGTAGAGATGATCGCGTGCGGGCGTGTCGGGCACGGCGATCTCCGTCACCCACGCCGAGGTCCGGAACGGACCGATGTTCCTGAAGCTGGTCGCGTTCAAGAGATCGGCGGCGGACGCGTTCTGCCGCGCCGCTGCCGGCAGCACCCACGCGGCTGCCGCGGCCAGCAATACCAATAGCGTTCTCATTGAGTGCATCCCTCTCATTGAGTGGCGCCTCCGGCCAACACAGTAGCCGCGACGGCGGCCGGCCGCAAATAAGCGGAGGTTATGGGCGGCAAATCGTCGCTCGGTTACGATCTAGCGAGATGCTCTCGGATCCGAAGCGGATACGGTACGCGCTCGCCGCGATCGTCGTCGTCGGCGCCGCGCTGCGGTTCTATCCGATCTGGTTCGGCTTTCCGTATCCACACGCACGGCCCGACGAGGAAACGGCCGTCGATCTCGCGCTGGCGATGCAGGGCGGCGATCTCAACCCCAGGTTCTTTCACTGGCCCTCGTTCGCGATCTACCTCTTCGCCGCCGTGTCCGCGGCCGCTGCGGCAATCCGTCGTGCGCTCTCGCTCGATCCGTTCACGAACGCCGACTACGTCATCCTGGCTCGCGGACTCGTTGCGGCGTGCGGCACGCTGACGATCGTCGCGCTGTTCAGGCTGGCGCGGAGAACCGCGGGCGCCGCCACCGGACTGATCGCGGCGCTGCTCCTCGCCGCGGCGCTGCTGCACGTCAGAGAATCGCACTTCGCGATGACCGACGTGTTGATGACGCTGCTCCTGACGACGTCGCTGGCGTGCGTCATACAAGCGCTGGATGAAGGGATGGTGGAGAACACGCGCGCGCGTGCGCTCCAACGGTTTGCGCTGGCGGGGCTGCTCGGCGGGCTCGCAGCATCCACGAAGTACAGCGCCGCAATGATCGTCGCCGCGATGGCGGCCGCGCAGCTGGCGTGGCTTACGAACGCGCGCAAAGCGATCTGGTCGCTGGCTGCGTGGATGCCGGCCGTGTTGTTCGCGACGAGTTTCGTCGTGGGTTTTTTCGTCGGAACGCCGTACGCCTTGCTCGATTCCGGCAAGTTCACCGCGGATCTCGAATTCGATTTCACGCATCTGTCGGAAGGCCATGGCATCGATCTCGGGAGAGGTTGGACGTATCACCTGAATCGTTCGCTGCCCTATGGCGTGGGCCTGACGACGTTCGTCGCCGCGATCGTTGGCCTCGTGCCGTTCGCGAGATCGCTCGGCAGGCATGCGTTCGTGTTGGGCACGTTCGCCGTCGCCTTCTACGCGTCGATCGGCAGCGGGCACACCGTGTTCTTCCGTTACGTGCTTCCGCTGGTGCCGATCGTGTGCCTCTTAGCCGCCCTGGGCGTCCACGAGACGGGACGTTGGCTTGCCGCGCGGACCGGCGCGTCGCGCGCGCTAACCGTTGGTGTGTTGGCGGCAATCGTCGCCGTGCCGGCGATCGTCCAGAGCGCGCGGCTCGATCGACTGTTGGCGCGAACCGACACGCGTGTTCTCGCTCGCGAGTGGCTCGCGCCGCGGCTGAAAGCGGACGACTCGCTCCACGATTCCGGCGGCACCTACGCGAGGCTCGATCTGCAGGATCTGCGTTTTCACCAGTGGGCGTACGATCCCGCGTCGAGCTCGTTCGGTCATCCGGACGGCGCAACGCCTGACTGGCTGGTGCTGCACGATTCTCCGCTGCGACTCTATGCGTCGGCGCCGGCAACGCTCCGTCAACTCGCAGCGGACAAGTACGAACTTCTGTTCGCGGTTCGCGCGACGACGGGACGATCCGGATCCGTCGTCTACGATTTGCAGGACGCGTTCTTCTTGCCGATGTCGGATCTCGAGACGGCCGAACGTCCCGGCCCGACGATCCGCATCTACCGCAGGCGGGACGCGCCGCCACTCACCGCGGATCGATAGACGTGTCCCGCTCCCATCCTTCGGTCTGAAGCGTCAGCGACTGAATCAGGCAGCAGTCCTCGCCGGCTTCGAGACCGGTGACCGCGGCGTACTCCGACGGCCAGCAGCGATGAAACACGAACGCGACCGTCACGCGGCCCTGCGAGTCGAGCACTTCGATTCTGACGTCCTTCCGGTATTGCTGGAGGCCCGCCGCCCCGGTCACCTGGCTCGCCCACGCCTCGAACTCCGAGTCGCGCGTGAAGCCGCGCTCGAGCGTGATCGCGTCGAACTTCGTGCGCCCCGGCAGCTTGCGCGTCGCGCCGCTGTCCCCCGCTTCGCGGTATTCGACGATCTCGACGATCTGTTTGATCGCGCTCACGCGCGTGACGCCGGCGACGACGCGACCATCCCATGACACGCGGAAGGTGTAGTTGCAGTACGGGTCGCGAGAATCTTTGCCTGGCATGTTCGACGCTCCTGGGAAATCAGCTCGACTCGCGGGCCTTCTTTCTCGAGATCCACACGTATCCGTAGAGCGCGAGCACGATCGCGGACGACCCGACCGTGAGCCACGTGCCGACCCGAAGATCGCCCGGCAAGAACGTCAGCGCAATCGTCGATCGACCGGGATCGACAGGACATCCCAAGAAATCGCCGTTGACGCGGATCGTCGGAACCGAGCGGCCGTCGGCCGTCACGCTCCAACCCGCATGATACCGCTCCGTCGTGACGAGAACGCCTCGCCCTGGCGACTGCGCTTCGACGACGATCCGTCCAGGACGATCGGCCACGAGCTTCGCGTCTCCCGGCGGTCCGCCGTCGACCGCAAACGCGCCCTCCACGAGCGCGACGCGATTGATGTCGATGGTCTCGATATCCCGCTTGGGATCCGTACTCGCGCGGGCCTGGCCCACGAGGCGGACGCGTGCCATCTGGCCTTGGACACGCTCCCAACCGTTGGGAGTGCGGCGCCAGGCAACACCGGCGAGACGCTGCGCGATCGGCTCGGCCGGATCGAGCACGCGCCGCGGAAGGAGGGCGACGTACGCATTGCTCACGCGATAACCCTGAAGCACGGGCACGTTCGACATCCGCGGGTTGTAGAGCAGCTCGCCCGGCGAGCCCGAGGGTACGTCCGCGGTCAACGCGATCTCCTTCACGCTTGCGGGTGGCTGATACCACAGGTATCGATAGCCCCACCACCCGACGTCGAGCGCAAAGACGGCCGGGATTACCATCAACGCGATCCTGTGCCCGCGTGCAGAGAGGCCGACGAGCATTGCCGTTCCCATCATCACGGCGATGCTCCCGAGGCCGCGCGCGCCGCCGCGCCCCGTGGCGACGAACGCTGCGAGCGCAACCAGGGCGCCCGCGATCACGGGTATCGCGAGCGCGCCGAGTGCTCGCCGCGAAGGCAACGAGCGACGCCGCTCCGCGGTGAGCCGCAACAGATCGTCGAACACGATGGCCGCGACGATCGCGAGCGCGAAGTGCAGGACGAGGACGAAACGCGACGGCCCTCGGAACCAGCCGACGACCGGCAGCGCGGCGAGCGCGTAAGAGACCCCGGCATAACGGCCGAGCGCGAGCACCGTCGCCACCGCCGCCACCGCGAGCGCCCATCCGGCAAGCGCGCGATGCTGAAGATCGCGCCATCGCGCGATCGCCCAGCAGACCGCGAGCGTGCAGAACGCGCCGGTATACACGGCGTTCTCGTGGATCGACAGCTCGCTCGGCAGCATGTAGGAGCGGCGGCGGAACACGTACGGCGTCACGAGCTGCAGAAGGTTCAGCGGATGGAGCGAGTACGTGAGGGCGAAGGCGATGGACGACTCTCCACGCTCCGAGGTCGAAATCGTCGAGAGGGTCGGCAGCATCTGCAGCGCGCCGATTCCGACCCCGCAAAGAAATGCCGCGGCGAGCCACGCGAGCCTGCTCCACGCGCGAACGGACGCCGCGCGCCAGATCGCGTACGCAACCACCGCGACACCAGAGATGAAGACGTACTGCGGATACCCGAGCAGGAGCATCGATCCGACGGCCAGCGCGAAGCCCGCGGCGCCGGCGGCACGTCCCCGGACGCTGGACGCCGACACGACGCACTCGGCCGCCAGAACGAGCCATGGAAGGTGCGCGGCAACAGCCGTCGTGTTGATGTGAAGCAGGCGCATCAGATTGAATCCGCTGAACGCATGTGCCATCGCGCCAAACCACGACGCTGCCGGCGTCAAACCCATGCGGCGGAACATCAGCACGGCGCCGAACAACATGAACACGTAGCTCGAGATGATTTCGAGATTGAAGGCCGCTTCGAACGGCAAGGTCGAATAGAGCGCCAGGTGCAGCGGATGAAACATCCCGACCTGTCCTTCGCCGTGAAGGTAGAGTCCCGAAGCGAGCGCGGGCGTCCACGTGAAGCTGTCGCCCGCGGCGAGCGCCTGCGCGTAGAGCAGCCGGACGGGAACGTGAAAGAGCGAGAGGTCGTCGATCGTGAGCACGCGGCCCGTCGCGAGCAGGGCGAGGAGCGGAAGGAAGAGGGCCGCCGCGCAGGCAGCCACGATTCGGGTCACGGCGCCCGCTACGCCTTCGCCGCCGTGCGCGCCGACGCTTTCTCGTACGCGCGCTCGAGCAGGCGAAGCGCTTCAGGGATGTCGTCCGGCGAGTGCATCTCGAACGCCGCCCAGCCGGCGGGCGCCCGCGCCGCTTTCAGCCGGTGCCGCGCCGGCAGCTTGACCAGAACGGAGGAGGCGCTGCCGACGGCGCGCGTGCGCGGCACCGCGGCGAAAATCCTGGAGTTCCGATAGAGCCCGACGAGGCCGAACATCGGCCGCTGCGTCACGCGCGGCCACGCGGACACCTCGTCCACGAGCGTCTCGCACCAGCGCCGCATCTCATCGTCGATTTTGAGCATTCTCGGACGCCTGGCCACGGGTCCCTCGTCTTTGTCGTCCCTAGCGCGCCACCGCGGCATCGGCCGGCCAGCCGAACGCGTCGAGCGCGCCGAGCGCGAGCGACCGCACGTCCGCCCATTCCTCGCTCGTTCGCAGCGCCGTGTCCGTCCATAGATCCAGATCGAACTCGCGGCCGTCGCGCGACATGATCGACAGCTTCCCATCGATGGCGGCGAGCGCGTCGAGCTGAGACGCCGACAGCTCGCGCTCGTACGTGCCACGGACGAACGACGCCCAGTGATCGAAGTCGAGCGCGAGGTCGTCGGCCCTCATCATGTGCTCGGGGAAGAGCGTCGGCTGATCCGAGCCGGCGGCGGCGAGGCTCTGGAGGCTCCACCTGAGGCGCTTGAAGTGCCACGAGCGCTGAGCGGTATCGTCCGGCATGCCGCTGATCCTAGCAGCGAGTCGCGCCGCCGCTCCAGTGGAGATCACAGCCCGAATTGCCGGAGGTGATGGTCGGTGTGCTTGTAGGCCCAGCGCTGCCAGTCGCGAACCGTCATCGGGCCGAACATGCCGTGCACCGGCTCGAGCGCGCCCGCCTTGGCGGATCCGATGTTCTTGATGCCGGCGATGGCGCGCGCGCGATCCGCCTCGAACACGGAGGGCTTGGTTCCCTCGGCCTTTGGATCGTGCGACGGATTCGTGGGCTGGCCGTGCGGCCACCGGAGCGGCGTCCAGAGCGCCACGAACTTCACGATCGGCCGCGGCCGTGGCGCGATCGGCTTCGCTCGCGGCCGCTCGAGCAGCACCATTGCCGTCGCATCGCCGAGATGACACAGCATCTCGTGCGGCGTCAACGTTCCCCACCGCCGGCGGCTGTTCACGTCGAGCGCGGTGAGCCTGGCGATCAGCGTGCGGCGGACGTCGGGGTTCGCAACGGTCCTCAGCATTTTGCTGACTGGGATCTGCCTCTGCGATCCTCGGCCCTCCGCGAACTCCGCGTCACAACTTCAGTGAACATCCGTCGATCGATCATCGCCGAGCGATCGGTTCAACCATGCGACGACGAGCCCGAATGCGATGATCGGTGGCCCCTCGCCGATCGTCCAGAACGCCGGCATGCCGGCGTACGCGTCGATGAAGATCAGCATCACGCCAAACGCGATGTTCATGAACGCGACGTACCACACGATGGCGCGATACTTCACCGGATCGCTGGAGACGATCAACAGCAGCACGCCGTGGAATCCATACAGCGCGGCGATCGATCGCGCCAGATAGTCCACCACCGCCGAGCGCGGGAACTCGCCGAGGCCCAGCGACGCATGCGTCGACGCCATCCACTCGACCGGCAGCAGAACGGCGAAGAACGCGGTGCATGTGACCACGCCTCCGAGGCGCAGCAGGAAAACCAGCAATCGCATGCGGGTTGTTCGCGTCATCGATCGGCCTGTTCGTCGTGTGAGGAGAGCGCTTGGGCCCTTAGCTTACACGCACGCGCGCCGCGGCGCTCGATCGCACGATATGATCATCGTCGCCGGCAGTGCCGGCGGTAGGGGAGCGCTCATGAGATCGAGACTGATCCCGGTTGGCATCATCCTCCTGCTCACGTGGTCGTGCTCGCGCGAAGCGGCGCCTCCGCCGCCCGCGGCAAAGCCGCTTCGTTCGGGCTTCGATGTCGCCTCGTTCGACAAAGCCGTCCGTCCTCAGGACGATCTCTACAAGCATGTCAACGGCGGATGGCTCGCCAAGACCCAGATTCCGGCGGACCGCGGCGAGTACGGCGGCTTCTTCGAGGCGATCGATCGCACGCAGGATCGGCTTCGCGAGATCGTCGAGACCGCCGCGAAGGCGTCGAACAAGACGGCCGGCTCCGACGACCAAAAGCTCGGCGACTTCTACGTCGCGTTCATGGACGAGGCACGCGTCAATCAGGCGGGGCGCAAGCCGCTCGAGCCCGAGCTCGCGCGCGTCGACGCGCTGAAGACCAAGACCGATTTCTCCCGCCACATGGCGCGCATGATCATGCTCAACATGACGACGCTCGTCGGCGGATACGTCGACGGCGACGCGCAGGATCCCAAGACGTCGGTACTGTACGTGTCGCAAAGCGGTCTCGGCATGCCCGACCGCGACTACTACCTCAAGGACGATCCGAAGCTCCGCGAGTACCGCCAGAAGTACGAGGCATTCGTGGCGCGGATGCTCACGCTCGCGGGCGAGTCGAATGCGGCGGCCGCCGCGAAGGACATCATGGCGCTCGAGACGCGGCTCGCGCGCGCGAGCTGGACGAACGTCGAGAGCCGCGACGCGGTAAAGACGTACAACAAAGTGCAGCTCGCGGATCTGCCGAAGCAGTTTCCAGGAATCGATTGGCCCGCCTGGGCCGAAGAGCTCGGCGTGAAGGACGTGAAAGCCGTGATCGTCGCGCAGCCCAGCTTCTTCAAGGCAATGGCGGCCGCCGTGAATCAGATGCCGATCGATAGGTGGAAGCCGTACGTCAAGTTCCACACGGCGACCGGCCTCGCGCCGTATCTCAGCGCCGAATTCGTCGAAGCGAGATTCGATTTCTACGGCCGCACGATGCAGGGCGTCACCGAGATGCTGCCGCGCTGGAAGCGCGCCGTGAACAATCTCGACTCCGCGCTTGGCGAGCTGCTCGGCAGGGTCTACGTCGATCGTCATTTCAAGCCCGAAGCCAAAGCCCGCATGGAACGCCTCGTCGAGAATCTGCGCGGCGCGTTCCGCGAGGGCATCGACAAGCTCGAATGGATGGGACCGGAGACGAAGAAGGAAGCGCAGGCGAAGCTCGCCGCGTTCCGGCCGAAGATCGGGTATCCGAGCAAGTGGCGCGATTACTCGAAGGTCGAGATCAAGCCGGACGATGTCGTCGGCAACATGATGCGCGCGTGGATGGCCGAGAGCATCTACCAGCTCAACAAGGCGGGGAAACCGATCGATCCCGAAGAATGGGGCATGACGCCGCAGACCGTGAACGCGTACTACAACCCGGTCCGGAACGAGATCGTCTTCCCCGCCGCGATTCTTCAGCCGCCGTTCTTCGACATGGAGGCGGACGACGCGATCAACTACGGAGGGATCGGCGGCGTGATCGGCCACGAGATGGGCCACGGCTTCGACGATCAGGGACGCCGGTACGACGCGAAGGGCCAACTGCGAGACTGGTGGACGGCGAAGGATGCCGAGGAATTCACGCGCCGCGCGAAGGGGCTCGTCGCGCAATACTCGGCGATGGAAGCGCTCCCCGGACTCAAAGTGAACGGCGAGCTGACGCTCGGCGAGAACATCGGCGATCTCACCGGCGTCACGATCTCGCATCGCGCGTACGAGCTCTCACTCGCGGGCAGGCAGCCACCGCCCCTCGACGGCCTCTCCGGCGACGAGCGCTTCTTCTTCGGATGGGCGCAGGCGTGGCGCGCGAAGTTCCGCGACGACGCGCTGCGGCAGCAGATTCTGTCGAATCCACATGCGCCCGACATGATGCGCGGCAACGGTCCGCTGCCGAACGTCGCGTCGTTCTACACGACGTTCGGCGTGAAAGAAGGTGACAAGATGTGGCTGGCGCCGGATCGGCGCGTCAAGATCTGGTAGCGCGCCGAGTCTATTTGGGCCGAGGCAGCGGTTCGCCCGGCACTTTCTTCCCGAGCTCGAAGTCGGACGCGCGGAGCCCTTTGCGGAATCCGTCGAAGCCGTAGAACGACGGGCGGTATTCGTCCACGTAGTTCACGTCTGCGCGCTCCGGCACGTCGAGGCCGAGGCCCCAGTACACGCCGTTCACGACGAGCCGCCGCAGGCTCTCGTTCTCCAAATCCGTCGCCGACCCCATCGTCGACGCGAGCACTCTGTTCGTCGTGCCGTTGTCGTTCTTGATGAGCCGCGTCCACACGACGGGCATCGGCGGATCGTTGACGCCCTGCTCCTGCTTGTCGGTCGCGCGCGTCTTTCGATACATCGCCGGCGGCGACTCCGGCGTCAGCGTCTGCAGAACGATGCCGCGGACGAGAATCGTCGCATCTGGCGGCGGGTATGCCTCGTACACATCGGTGTCGCCGAAGAGATTCGTCACGCCGCGCAGAAGCGGATGCGATTTCTGCGCGACGTCGATCACGCCGCGCGTCGCTTCGACCTTGTGCTTGCCCCAATGCGTGACCCACGTCTCGCCCAACACGCGTTTGCCCCAGCCCCCCTGGTTGTTGTAGTTCCACGTCTCCCAGGCACTCCCCTTCGGAAACCCGTTGAATGCGTGCGTGCTCGTCCGCAGCGCGACGATCGGCGTGCCCGCGCGCAGGAGCTTGTCGAATCGCGCCATGTCCTCGTCCGGCCACGCGCGGAATCGCAGCAGCATCACGATCGCGTCGGCCGAGTCGAGTGCTTGCGGATTCGACAGGCTCTTCGACGCCTTCGGATTGATCGTGCCGTCCGCGTCGACCGAGAACAGCACCGTGGCCTTGAACCCGTGACGCTGGCTGAGGATCTTGCCGAGCATCGGCAGCGCCTCCTCGCTCCGATACTCCTCGTCTCCGGCGAGCAGCACGACGTGGCGGCCCTGGCCCGGACCTGATTTCGCCGGATACGTCACGCTCGTGTCAGGCGTCTGCGCGCCGGCGAGCGTCAGCGATCCCAGCACCAATGCGATGAGCGCGTGCGGTTTCATGGCGTGTTCGACCTCTTTTCGTCCGTCGCGAGGACCGCGCCCTCGGCTTCGAGCAGACGCTTCAGCACCGACCGATGGCACTGCGATTCATCCTCGCAGTAGCAACCCACAGAGATGTTGGTCTGCTTCGACAACGACGCGAGGAGCGCGAGCAGCCGCTGCGCCTGGGGCGCGCGCATCTCGCGCTCGTATCGCTTCGAAAACGTGCTCCAGACCTGGCGCGGGAGCGTATCGGCCGCTGCGCCGGACCCGGTCTTTGAATGAATCCAGGAAAACAACTCCGCGCTCGGCGCGAGATCCGGAAGCCAGAGATCGAAGTAGCTCTCGCGCGCGTAGTTCTCCTTCTTCACGCCGCGCGGCGGGCGGCGCACGGTGCCGAGCCGCAGTCCCTCGTCGGGATGGCGCGGCGAGCCGAGGCGAACGACGCGAAGCGCCATCAGGTCCTTTCGCGCGTGGAGGGCCGATTATACGCCGCGCTCAGCGCGGCAGGAATTCGATCGTGGCCGCCCGGCGGCGCGCGGTACGAAAGCCGCGGACGTACTTGGAGGATCCCGGATTCGGATATTTCTCCGCGTACGCCTGCTCGATCGCTTCCCAGAGCCGCTTGCCTCGCGCGACGCGCGCGCGAATCCGGACTTGCCGCTCGCCGACCTGAATCGTTCCGAGCGGATCGGTGAGGAACGCCCGGTACCAACCGCGCCGCTTCAAGGTCCACGATCGTGCAAACACGCGGCCGTCGACGACGATCGGCCAGACGCCGATGAAGCGATGCGCCGACTCGCCGCCCGCGCGGATGCCGAGCACCTTGCTCTTGTCGATCGCGTTGACGATGGCGCGTGAGAGCCGGGACGGGTTTTTCATGCGGCCGACGCCGTCAGTAATCGAGCTTCATGATCAAGCGGTGCGCGACCGCGTCCCGCGCGAGCGCCAGCATCACCGCGAACGCGAACTTCGCGCCGATCTCGAGCGGCGCCTGAAAGGCGGCGCCGTCGAAGCGCCATTGCGCGATCGCGTCGTCGGCCGCGTTCCACGTTCTGCGGTTCAACGACTCGAGCTGATCGACGAGCCGGATCGACGACCCGAAGGCGATCTCGTTGCCCGCGGGATCGTTCGAGCGAAACGTGAATGGAAAATCGCACGGCAGCCAGACCTCGATGTCGCGCATCAATTGGAACGACGAGGTCTTGAAGTCCGGGTTCGCGCTCCGCTGATAGGCCGGATCCGACGCGTAATCCTCGATGAACGCCACCGGCCGCGGCAAGTCGGGATGTTCGGCATACGCGGCCCAAAGCAGGAGCGAGCCAAATGCATCCCACGCCGGCTTGTCGGTGAAGTATGGGGCCGCGGCGCTCTCGTCCCAGTCGAGCGGCTGCGCGATGCTCGAGCCGAGCGCGGCGTTGACCTGGTCGCGCCATTCGACGATCGCGGCTCGAATCTCGGACTGATCGGTCAGCGCGTCGGGGGGATCGCCGCGAACGACTTCGACTGGATAGCCCTGCTCGCGGCCGTACTTCTGGACGACCGTTTCCCAATCGCGGGCGTAGTACCGCGTGAACGAGCCGACGTAGACATCGAGACCCATCGGGAAGGCGCAGGCTACGAACGAATCAGGATCGCGTGCGGCTTGCCGCGTGGGTCCGCTCGTAGCTCTCGGGTTCCTCGACGGCAACGCTGGAGGTTCGTCCCGAAGGCGCGTGCGGCTTCGGAGCCCTGACGCCGGCAAGCGGGTCGTCGAGCGGACGTTCGAACGGCGGCCGGCGGTCGGCGGCCCACCGCGCGGCGAGTCCTCTCAGCCACTGAAAAACCGGCGCGCTTGCGGCATGAAGGTCCATAGGGGAATTGTAGGATCAGTTCTCCAAACGGTAGAGGAAATCGAATCGTGGATCGGCTCGGCCGATCATGATCGCGCGTCCCTGCTTCGTTTTGTTCGCGGTGTAGCGCCAGCCGAACATCTCTCGTTCGCGATTGGCGACCCACAGCGTCAGCTCGGTGCCCGGCGGCACGTCGACGCCCTTCGAGGGCAGCGTGAAGCGAACCCAGCCGGCGCTTCCGGCCTTGAGCCGCTGCCTGGCGGTCGCGAGCACGCGGCCTTCCGATGTCGTGAGCCACAGCGTCACGTCACCGGCGTCGTCGAAATAGTTGCCCGTCAGGAGCGGCACCGACACGCTGCGGATCGGGCTGCGCTCGACGGTCACGCCCTGGCCCGTGCCTCTCCAGTTGGACGGACTCAACACGGTCCATCCCGTGTCGATGATCTCCGGCCCGAACGGCTCGATGATCGGCTGCTGCGCCGCCGCGAACGAAACGCCCGCGGCGACGAGCGCGAGCGTCAACGCCCGTCGAAACATCATGGTAGCCGCCAGAATAGGAGCGCCGCCCACACCGTCCCCGCCACCGCTCCACCGTAGCACAACAGGTTGATCAACTCGTCGAGATGTTTGATCTGGAGGCCGTCGTAGAGGGTGTAACGGAAACGGTGGGCCCAGTGGAACAACGACAGGGCGCACAAGACGAATCCGCCGGCGCGCGCGATTGGATGGCTCACGAGATCCAGCAGGTGTGAGTAGTCGGGCGGAGGCAGCCAACCGAGCGGATACGCCAGACCGAACAACAGGGCGAGGATCGGGACCGCGAGCGCCGACAGCACGCCGCCGGCGCTGAACAGAATCCACAAGCGCGGCTCGACCGATCGCGTCGTCATCAGATCGCCCCGGTCAAGAGCAAGAGGATCAGCGCGGACACGGCCACCCACGCCAGATAATTCGAGCCGGCGATCATCCATCCCGGAACGGGCTTCGCGCCGAGCCTGACCGCCATCGCTTGAGGCGCGAGGTTGAACCACGTGATGGCGTGCAGCACGGCAAAGAGGAACGTGACAGCGTTCAACGCGAGAACGAGCGGATGCGCGGACCAGTCGAGGAACGCGTCGTACGCGGCAGGTCCACGCTCGAGCGCGCGAACGAGCAGCAGCAGGAACACGACGAACCATGCGATGAAGACGCTGCTCACTTCGCGCAGGATGAACGCGAGGTACGATCGGCGCCCGAGCCACCAATAAGTCGATACGTGAGACCGCAGCCAGCGAGGGTGATGCGGCGTGTAGCCGGCACCGTCGATCATCACGCACCTCTCGGCATGAAGAACGCCTTCAGCGACTCCACCGCGGCACTGAGCTTGTAGCGCTGAATCGCGCCGGCGGGATCCACGTTCTTCGGACAGACCTTCGTGCACTCGCCGACGAACGTGCAGCCCCAGATGCCGGCGTGCTCGGACAGGATCTCCATCCGCTCGCGCGCGCCGTGGTCGCGCGAATCCAGGTTGTACCGCTGCGCGAGCGCGATCGCGGCGGGGCCGATGAACTTCGGATCCAGTCCGTAGATCGGGCAGGCCGCGTAGCACAGCATGCAATTGATGCACATGCTGAACTGCTTGTAATCCTGCAGCTCCGCGGGCGTCTGGCGGTACTCTCCCTGCGAGAGCGGGCGGACGTCCCCTTCGTCGCGGATGATCCACGGCTTGACCTTGACGAGCTTGCGCATGAAGTCGCCGATCTCGACGACGAGATCGCGGATGACGGGGAAATTGCGCAGCGGCTCGACGCGCACGGGGCCGGGCGCGTAGTCCGCGAGAAACGTCGCGCACGTCAGCTTCGGCTCGCCGTTCACGGTCATGCCGCAGCTGCCGCAGATCCCCATGCGGCAGGACCAGCGATAGGACAGCGTGCCGTCGAGACGATCCTTGACGTAATTCAATCCGTCGAGAATCACCCAGTCGCGCGGGCACGGCACCTCGTAGTCCTGAAACGTGGCGTCGGACTCGATCTCCGGGCGGTACCGCGCGACCTGCATCGTGATCCGGTCCGCCATGCGCCTCACCTCCCGTAAACCCGCTCGGCCGGCGGCCAGCGGGTGATCGTGACCGGCAGATACTCGACGCGGGACGAGCCATCGGGCGCGCGCCGCACCAGCGAGTGCGCGAGGTAGCGCTGATCGTCGCGCGTCGGATAGTCCGTGCGCTGATGCGCGCCGCGCGATTCCTCGCGTGCGAGCGCCGAGCCGACGATCGCGTCGGCGACGTCCAGCATGAACGACAGCTCGAGCGCCGCGATGCGCTCCGTGTTGAACGTGAGACTGCGATCGTCGATCGCGATCGAGGAGAAGCGCTCGCGCAGCTCGCGCAGCGTATCGACGCCTCGCTGCAGCGACTGCCCCGACCGGTAGATGCCCGCGCTGTCTTCCATCGCCTTCTGCATCTCGTCGCGAACGGTCGCGAGGCGTTCACGGTGGCCGTTCGCGCGGGTGAACTGTTGCCCGAGGCGCAGCTCTTCATCCTTGCCTCGCGCGAGCACCGCCGCGCCCGGACCCTTCGCCGCCATGGATGACGCGTGCTCCGCGGCGGCCCTGCCCGCGCGGGCGCCGAACACCAGCAGCTCTGGCAGCGAATTCGATCCCAGACGGTTCGCGCCGTTGATGCTGACGCACGCGACTTCGCCGGCGGCGTACAGGCCGGCGAGCGGCGTCGCGCCGTTGGCGTCGGTGTGAACGCCGCCCATCATGTAGTGCACGACGGGCCGAACGGGAATCAAGTCCTTGACCGGATCGATATTCTGATACTTGAGGCACAGCTCGCGCACGAACGGGATCTTGCTCTCGATCGTGCGCTCGCCCAGATGGCGCAGATCCAGATGCACGACCGGTCCATGCTCCGTCTCCGTCGTCCGCCCCTTCTGCAGCTCCTTCACGAATGCCTGCGACAGGCGATCGCGCGGACCGAGCTCCATGCTGCGGAACACGGGCTTCGGCTCCGGCTTGCCGAGGTTGTAGTCCTGCAGATAGCGATAGCCGTCCTTGTTGATCAGGTACCCGCCCTCGGACCGCGCCGCTTCGGTGATCAGGATGCCGGTGAACGGCAAGCCCGTCGGATGGTACTGAACGAATTCCATGTCCTTGAGCGGCGCACCCGCTCGATACGCGAGCGCCATCCCGTCGCCGGTTTTGATCGAGGCGTTCGTCGTGAACGGAAAGACGCGCCCGCAGCCGCCCGTGCACAAGATCACGGCGTGCGCCGTGATCGTCTCGATTCGGCCCGACATCAGATCGATCGCGACGACGCCCTGCACTCGCCCGTCGTCCTCGAGGAGCGTCGTGACGAACCACTCGTCGTATCGCTCGATGCTCGAGTACTTCAGCGATGTCTGGAAGAGCGTGTGGAGCATGTGGAAGCCGGTCTTGTCCGCGGCGAACCACGTGCGCATCTTCTTCATGCCGCCGAACGGACGCACGCCGACGCCGCCGTCCGGCTCGCGGCTCCACGGGCAGCCCCAATGCTCGAGCCGAAGCAGCTCCTGCGGCGCTTCCCGGACGAATGCTTCGACGGCGTCCTGATCGCTCAACCAGTCGCCGCCTGAAATCGTGTCGTAGGCATGCTCGTCGAGCGTGTCGTCCCCTCGGATCACGCCGGCCGCGCCGCCCTCGGCGGACACCGTGTGGCTCCGCATGGGATACACCTTCGAGATGATGGCGATCCGAAGGCTGGGATTGGTTTCGGCAATCGCAATCGCGGCGCGCAGACCGGCGCCGCCGCCGCCGACTAGCAGCACATCATGATGCGCCGTCATCGGTGACGCGTCATTGCGGACTACTCCGCGGACAGGAGCTCGTCGACCAGGACGGCCCCGTCGTGCCGGATCACTTTTCGGCTGATGCTGCCGTCGTGGTACTCGTGCCGAATGGTTCGGCACCCGCAAGCGTAGTCGACCTCCTGCGTGACGAGGACCTCTTCGTCTTGATCTTCGAAGGTCTCAGCGTCGACGAGTTGACCGCACGGCGCTTGCTGGCTCTTGAAGCCGACGTTCGTCAGAACCATCGCTCGCCTTCCTGCCGGCGTGGTGGTCCTGGTCCTTCGTCAAGGGCCCAGGGCGGGCCGGCTGTTCACGAGGCTGCGGATTGCGAGGAGTCTACTCCCGCGGCGGAGATCCGGGGGAACTATTTTCGCGGGCGTGGACTGGGCGGCAATGCGCACGCGAAGCTCGAGGCCTCGGCCTGGCTGCCGGAGCCCGCGTAAACCGCGGCTTGCGGGTAGGGGCACAACGGGCGGGTCCGGTCGATGGCGCCGGCAGTCGCGTGCGACGCGAGGATCGAGTCGGGCGGCGTGCCCGCTTCGACCCACCGCTCGAGCGCGGCGAGCGCGTCGAACGTGTTGGGCCCTTCTCCGCCGCCGCAGTGCGCCATCCCTGGAGCCATGAACAGGCGATACGCGCGGTGCACTCGATCCGCGCCGCCGAGCGCTTCGACGACGCGCGTGTAGTACTGCACGCTGCTGCCGGGTGAAATCTGCGGATCGCTCCAGCCGTGATAGTGAATCAGCTTGCCGCCGCGGCGGATGAAAGGCTCGATGTGCGGATCGAGCGCGTTGCTCGTGCCCGCGTCACGCTCTTCCGCGCGCGCGATGTCGCGATCGAAATCGAACTGCTTCACGCTCCACCCCGCGTCGGCGAACACGAGAAAGCGAAAGTGATCCAACCCCGTGGCGCGAGCGGACGCCGTCCAGCCAAGATCGGTCCACCCGAGCTCGCTGCCTGGCCGCAGCCCTTCGATGCGACGGTTGGACGCAGGATTCGGGGGGCTCGCGTACATCGTTCGCGCGGTCTCGACCTGCGGCAGCGTGAGACACCCATTCGCGCTCGAGTCCTGGCACGCTCGCGCGCCCGGATCGAACGCGCAGTTCTCGGGGTTCTCGATCAGGCCGTCCTTCACGCCGTCGAGCGAGTCGCACGCGTCGAGGACCGCGGCATGCAGCGCTTGACGATCGGCGGCGAGGAGGCGGCCGCCGGCATTCGCCTCGAGCAGCTTCGCGAGACGGTTCGCCTGCGCCGCGCGGCCGGTCCAGTCGAGCGCCGGCGCGCCCGCAATCACGCCGTCGAAGTCGCCGGGAAATCGCTGGACCTCTTTCATCGCCTGGCGGCCGCCGGCCGAACAGCCGTTCCAGTACGAGAAACGTGGCGGCTTCTTGTAGTACGCGTCGACGATCCGTTTCGACGCGACCGTCATCTCGTGAACGGCGCGCCAGCCGAAGTCGATCACTTTCTCCGGATGTCCGAGCGCCCATGCGGCGCCGCCGCCGACGTGTCCGGTGTCGGTCGACGCGACGGCGTATCCGCGGGCTATCGCCGCCGCCATCCCGCCGTAATTGATCGCGCCATTGAAAGCGCCGTTGCCGACCGCCTGAAACTTTCCGTTCCACGCCGCAACGGGCATCCAGACCTCGACCTTGATGGCGGAGTCCTTCGATGGCGTGAGCGTCATCGTCACGCGGCAGAACGCCGCGGACACGTCGATCGGTCTTGCGCGATTCCCGTCGTCCGCGGCTGGCGGCGTGAACGCGCCGGCGGGGGCGACGCGCGCGAGCGTGACCGCGGCGTCCGGCATTCTCACCGACGCCAGCGACGCGCACGCGTCATCTGATTTCGAGACTTGAGTGACAGCGGTCGCGGACGCGATCAGCAGACCCGCGATTAGAGCGATCGGCGTCTTGACGATTGCGTTGTTTCGCGCGCGATCACACATACAGATCCCCTGCTGCCTCCCATTCATGCGCGATGTCGCGCATGATGAGTGCGCAGTCGAACGCGACGGAACCCGCGGGGAACAGCTTCGCATCCGAGAAGTACGTCGAGCTCGCGCGCTCGACCGCGAGCGGCGCGACGCGCCACGTCGCCGTTCTCAGCGTCACGCCGTCGAGGCGGTTCCCCGAGGACGTGGCCGAGTAGCCGATGGTCCCGGACTCGAAAAACGCGGACGCGTCGGCGACCGACTTGAACACGGAGCTCTCGGGCAGCGCCGTGGCCTCGCGTCCGGCGACGTCCACCTCGACGCGCCCATCCGCGGATCGCATGTGGAGATCGATCCGCCCGTCGGCTTCGACGACGCGGAAGATGGCGCGCTGATGCTCGCCGGGAAACACGCGGCCGCCGAGCAGATGGCTCACGAGCGATCCGGTGTCGCGGCGCGGAATGTAGACGCCCTCGTGCAGCCCGCCGTCCTCCTGCCACGTCACGGCGACGCGGTGCGCGGCGTTCTCGCTCGAGAGCCCGACCATCGCGGGAAATCGGCGCGGCCTGATGTTCTCGAGGCGAATCAGGCAGATGCCGGCAATCGCCCATCCATCCTGCAGCTTCGGACGGAATGGCGACGGAAGCTGCCGCGCGATGATGGCCGGATCGACTCGAAAGTTCACCAGCAGCCGGCGCCGGATGGTCCCGTGGACTCTCGGAAATCTCATGACCCGCCCGCTAATCCGATTCTTCGACGGGACCGCCGCCGGCGCGCACGACGTCTTCCTGCTTCACGCGCTCGACGTTGAACTTGTCCGCGCTCTTCTGCGTCCGCGCCATCACGTCGTCGAAGTCGAACTCGGTGGACTTCGAGAATCGGATCGGGTTGATTCGCGCCACGACGAAGGGCCGCAGATACGGGCTCGTGAATCCGCGTTTCTTCAGCTTGTCGACGATCGCGGAGACTTGATCGTCGATTTTGAGAATCAGATCCGCGCGCCTCGCGCGCTCCTTCAACGCGCGCGGCAGCCGCTCGTCGAGGAAGTCGTCGATCCGTCTCAGCAGCGAGTTGTACGCGCCGCCGCTCAACCGCGGCCGCTGCTCGTATGCGGCGCCCAGCGTGAGAAACGACGGCTGATCGAACTCGAACGCGAACTCCCGCTCGTTCGCGGACGGCCGATCGTCGGCGAGCGCGCGCAGCATGCGGATCGTCTCGAGAGACTTCTCCTTGAGGTTGTGCGCCTTCTCGGTGTTGAGCGCGAGGATCTTGAACGCGACCTCTTGATCGGGTACGACGAGCGCGATGATGGACTTCGCGCCGAGCTTGCGCATCGCCTGCAGCCGGTGGTTGCCGTTCGGCGTCCAGTACACGTCGTCGTGCCGAACGCTGATGATGGGATCGAGGAACCGGCCGAGCGTTTCCACGACGTTCATCAAACGCTTGACGTGGGCATCGGAGGGATCGCGTTGATACGGCGTCGGCTCGACGCGATCGATCGGGAGCGCGGCGAGCACGGCCGCGGTCCCGCCGAATGGCTCGCGATAAACCGCCAGCGCCGCGCCGCCGTCGTCGACGATCTGCGACGCGAGCGCGCGCGCCTTGGCGTCCTGCACTTCGCCGGTTTCCGGCGCGCTCAGGCCGATGGATTTCGCCGTGACCTTCTTCCGGCGTCGAGCTGTTTTCTTCTTGGGCATTTCTCAGCGCGACGCCCTTCCAGCGGACGCGCGCTCCATTTCCTCGATCTGCCCGTTGAGGGCGCTCCAGCGATTCTGCTCGTCGTGCAGTTGGTTCTGCAGGATCAGTTCTTCGTTCTTCAACTCCGCGTCGATCTTGTCCAGCCCCGCGAGCTGCTCCTTGAGCGGCCGAAGGAGCATCTGCATCCCGTCCTTGTCGTCAGGCAAATCCTTTGAATCCTTGATATTCGAGAGCAACATCTTCATCGGGCCCATCATGGCCGCGCGCACTTGCGCGTTTTCGCGCAGGCGCTGCTGCACATCGCTCAGCTGCCGCACGATCGTGTTGATGCGCTGCTCCTGGAGTTGGAGCCGCATCCCGAGCAACTGCCCGCGCAGGCTCACCGCCGCCGCGCGATCCAGATCGGCGCGAATCGCGCGGACTTCAGTCAGCAGCTCGTCCATCTGCGTTCGGCCCGCCGTGGGCGGTTGCGCGACCTGACCCGATGCCGCGCTCCCGATCCCAAGCGCGACAATCGCGCCGGCCGCGCACAGGCGCCTGACGCCGTTCACACTCGCCATCGTTCACTACCTTTCGATGATTTCGCGGGTTGACTACACGAGGCCGCGGCGCCGCACCTCGGCCATGAGCTGTTCATCCGACGCCCGCATCGACGCGCGCGGCGAGGCATGGATGCGGCAGCGAAACCGGAGGAGACCAGCCGTCGAACGCGACACGATCTCGTCGCCCGCGGCTTCACCCGACGCGATCGTCGCGCGCATCTCGCTCTTCACGCCTATCTTGCCTTTGGCGACGAGCTCGCCGTCCACGAAGAGCTTCTCGCCGAAAAACGCATTGTTCTCATACGCGATCGAACGCCCCTTGTAGTCGACGACCCACTTCTGTGAAGTCGTCGCCGTCACCGTGAACAACGCCAGGCCCGCGACAATCAACGCAAGCGAGAGCGGAATGCTCCGGCCCGCGGCGGCACCCGCAACGAGGAGAATCAGAATGCCGGCAATGACCGCGCCGTGCTGGATCAGCCGCTTACGCGCATCGGTCACGTCGAGCAAGATCGTCACGGCCATCTCGCGGTCACACCGGCGATGCTGGAGCCACGAACGGCTGGTGGCGCATCGGCTGCCGCCGCACGTAGGTCAACGAACGCCAGACCCACTCGAGCGGTCCGAACCTGAATCGCGACAGCCACAGCGGGCTGGCGATGAGCAGCGTCACCCACACGCCCGCGACGACGAAGTAGAGCTGATACCGCTGAAGGTGCGCGAACAGCCCAAAACCATGGCCGTAGAAAACAGTCGTGCAGATCAGGCTCTCGATGATGTAGCAGCTGAACGCCGTTTGGCCGACCGCCGCGAGCGGCGATGTCGCCCAGCGCAGGAGACCCGCTTTCCATACGAGCATGACGATCGCCACGTGCCCGAGCGTCACGGGCAGACGCGCGATCGCGTGCGTGACCGTTCCAAACGCCATCGTCACCGGACCGAAACCGCTCGAGATGTCATGCCGCACCGCATACGCCGCCAGCGGCACGCCGATCCCGTAGCCGGCCAGAGCCAACAGCGCGTAGGCGCGAAACGACAACCGCGCGGAGAACACATCCCATTTGAAGAGGCCGATGCCGACGAGCATCATCCCGCCGATGTCGAAGACGAAGTAGTGGTAGAGCCACTGTGCCTGGGCGCTGGCGAGAAAACCGGCGCGCTGCTGCAACGCGTCCAGGTATCCGCCCCGATAGGCTGCGATCTCCCTCGACAGATCTTCGGTGGGGTGCGCTTCTCGAAGCCGTCGAGTCCAGTCGGCTTGCGCCGCTTTCTGCACATCGGTGAGCGTCTGACCGCTCTTCGCAGCCGCGTCGGCTTCGATCGCCGCCGATTGGGCGGCGCGCATCTCGATCGCGCTCAACAAGCCGCGGCCCGCGCCGATCGCGAGAAGAATCAAGCCCGCGGCGATCAACGCGCGCGGCGGCAACCGTCGCAGCGGATACAGAAACAGCCCGAGCACCGCGTAGAAGAATAGGATGTCGCCCCACCAGATGAAGTACGCATGGAACAGACCGAACGCGAGGAGCCACAGCAGGCGGCGGTAATAGACGTCCGCGGATTCCGCGCCGAGGCCGCGCCGCTCGAAGCGGGACGTCAATACGAGCATCCCCGCGCCGAACAACATCGAGAAGATCGCGCGCATCTTCCCCTCGAAGAGCGCCGTATTCACCGCCCACACCCACAAGTTGACGCCGGTGTGGCCGCCTCCGAGGGTTGGATCGAAGTTGGCGGCAAATGGCAGCGCGAACGCCGTGATGTTCATCAGCAGAATGCCCAACACCGCGACGCCGCGCAGTACGTCCATCGCGCCGATGCGCTCGACGCCGAGCGCCGGGCCCGCGACATCAGCGATGATGGAATTGGCCATACAGGTCAGGGCACATTCCGCAACTCTGCTGAAAGAGCGCGAGGTTCTGCACGTCGGCCTGCGACATTCCCGTGCGCGACGTGCATTGCGCGGTGCCGTAGTGATCGAAATTGCCTTCGCGGCCGAACGGGTGCAGGAACTCGTGAACGATGCTACATGCGGTGAAGTAATCCGGATCCGCGTAGAGATCGGTCAGCGCATCGGGGCACGTCCAATACCGCCCGTTGTCGACGCACGTCAGACCCGACCGATTGCGGCACTCGCCTCCCCCGGACGTCGATCGGATCCGATTGCCCGCGTCGTCATAGCCACACCGCGCGTACTTGTGGAAGAAGTCCACCACCGCCAGGTACGTACGATTCTCGCCGACGACCGGCGACGGAAACCGGTTCACGTTCGGCGCCGGCAGCGCGAACGTCTGCGAGTAGCCGCCGAAGGTGGTCGCTTGCGCATCGTCCGAAAACGCAAGGACACCGTCCGGCGGAGCCGTCGCTCGAGCGTTGACGTAGGTCTGCGCCTGCGGCAGCGGCGAGCCGGGAGTTCCGACCGTGTAGTCAGTCTGCGTCATCTGCTCGCCCGTTTTCTGCAGGATGATCGCGTTCGCTCGCGCGAACACACGGCGGACGTCGTCCGCCGACGGCGCTCGCGCTGCCGCCACCAGCACGGCGACGCGTAGCTCGGCGCCGCCACCTGACGGAGGAGGCGATGGAGGTGATGAGTTTGGCGGCGTCGGATTCGTTGGCGCGCGGCCTCCACCGCCGCCGCACGCCGCCGCGAGCAGCATCAGAACAATGACGGGGCGCGTTCGTCGTGGATCGAGCATCACACGTCGTTTCGCTGAAGGAGCGGTCGTGAGATTATGCCCGCCCGCGAGCGCCGCCGGCAACCTACGTGATCCAGAAGTTCGTGAGCTCCCGCGCGATCCAAATACCGTCGCGCTTTTCCATTTGAACGGTGGCCCCGGAATAGCCGACCGTCACTTTGACGGTGGCCCTGGTTCGTGCCGCATCGATGAATTCGATTTCGCCAATGATTGGATAGGTCTCGAATACCCAGCCGCCCCAGTGGCCGGGCTGCGCCCAAAAGCTGCGTTGCCAGAACGCGAGCACGTCGAGCGAAGCGCCGGCTGGTTGATTCGGCGTCTGCATCACTTGCGTCCAGGGTCGTCGTTTCGATCCTCCGAGCTTGAGCATGACGCGCTCGAGAATCGATCGCCGGTCTGGATCGAGGAAGAGCACACTGCCGAGATCCGGAAACGCATCGTTTGCGACGACCGTGATCGCTTTTCCGTCCGCCGGCTTCACGCGCAAGACAGGATTGACGACGAAATACGGCGCCGTCCTCGGTCCCCATCTGAACGCGTTCCAACCTTGGTTGTCCCCGCCGAACACGCCATCGCCCTTCGGCCTGAAGACCGCGTTGCGAATCGCAAGGACGTCGCGCTCGAGATCGGATCGAACGAGTGGCTTCGTGTCGTCGAGCGATTGCCACATCTTGATCGCGTCCGACATGATCGCGCTCGAATCGTCGGAACCGCGGAGCGCGGCGATCGTGGCGAGCGCGATGCGGGCCGCGACGACGGCGAAGTCGGGCGGCTCGGCGCTCAGCGATTTCAGCGCGGCAATCGATGCATCGATGTCGGTCGCCGTTTTCTCCGCGTCGGCGAGGTCGAGCGCCTGCTCGAGCCGCGCGCGGTGCAGCAGCGTATTGGCCTCAGATGCAAGCGGCGAGGCCGCGTGGGTCTTACCGAATGCAGCGAGCTGCGCTTCCGCTTCTTTCCACCGGCCGCGCGCGACGAACCATCGTCCACGCTCGACGAGCGCGCCGCCGGCGATTGCGGTCGATCGCTTCAACTCGCCGATCCGCTGTTCCAGCGCCCCTCGCGTCACTCGAGCATCTCCCGCGGTGGGAAATGAATCGCCGGGCGCCGCCTGACGCATCGCGTTCAGCGAATACACAGGTCCGAAGTCCTCGTCCCAGGCAGCCAGCGACGACTGGTAGCTCGCGAGCGCGCGCGCAAAATCGCCGTCAGCTTCCGCCGCCTGGGCGGCGAACGCGTGCGCGAGGACGCTCGCGGGAGTGAGGGCGGCGAAGCGATCGGCCGCACGCCGGAACGCGTCGATCGCCGCCTTCCGGTTGCCGAGCGCCTCCTCGCACTGCGCGAAGCGCAGCGCCGCGACCCACGCATAGCTTGCGCTCGGATACGCGTCGAGGTAGCGGCGGAACAGATCGCGCGCGGTGTCGTACTTGCCATCCTCGAATCGCACCAGCGCGAGCGTTGCGATCGCCTTTCGCTGGACGAAGCCGCTCGACTCCTTGGCGAGAGGCTCGAGCACCGCGGCGGCGCGCGCCCGCCGGACGGATCGATCGACGGCTTCGAACACTCGTCCTGACGGCCGAACGTAGAGCTCGGCCCGCACCAGGCGGACGACATCGGCGCTCTTCGCCGTACGTTCCAGCCGGTCGAAGACCGCGTCGATTCCCGCGAGCGGATCGCCTTTCAGCTTGAGCAGATCTCCCATCTTGAAGCCGATCGTGAAGGCGATCGAGCTCTTGATCGGATCGCGCTCATAGTCGCGGAGCTGCGCGGGAAGCTCCTCCTCGAGCTTCGCGAGAACGCGCTCCGCGTTGCCTTCGGCGTACGACGGCTCGAAGGCCGAGAATTGTGTGATCAGCGAGTCTCCCCGCTCGGTCCATTCCGACGACGGATACCGGCCGCTGCGCAGCTCGTTCACGATTGCGACAACGAGAAAAAACCTGTCGGTGGGATCGTGGCCCCGCCGCTCGCCGAACGAGAACGAGTTGTGCGCGAGATCGAATCCCTTCGAGAACAGCGCTCTCGCCGCGGCGGTCGTTCCAGGGTGTGCCGCGATGAACGCATCCAACGCCTGGTTCTTTTCGGGGCCCGAACGATCGCCGATGAGATCGACGCGCGCGAGGAGCGCGGCCTCGGTCCCGGCGTACTCGGCGACGAACCGCGACAGATACGCACGCCACGCGGAGGAGTCATCGGCGAGCTGCGCATCGACGCCGACGAGCTGCCGCGCGGCTCCGGCGGCCTCTTCGCGCGGCAGCGCATCGAGACGGCGCCGCGCATCCGCAACGATGGCGCGAAGCGTCGGACCGTAGTTCCGCGCCCGATCGGACAGCATCTCCCGCATGTTGCTGCTCACCGCGTCGAACGAGGCCGCCAACTCCTTCGGACGCGTTTCGACGATCGCGCGAAGCACCTTCAGCGCCTCGTCGTAGCGCCTTTGCTCCATCAGCAGCCGCAGCGTCTCCGAATCGTCCTGTCGCGACGCCAGCCGGCGCGCGATGTCCTTCGCGCGCGCGCCGTTCTGCAGCAGGCCCCATGCCTGCGTCTCGGTCACAGGGTATTCAGCCGCCTGCGAGGCTGCGGCTGCGACTTGACGCGCTTCGAGCGGTCCGGCTTCGAGCGACGGCGGGACACCCGATTGGAGCAAAGACAAGACGGCGACGATCGAGCCTGTTGTCGAGCGCATCGTTGACGCTACTCCTGTAGCCTGGCACGCAGGAACGCTTCTACGTCTCGAATATCGTCCAATCGCGGCACCGCCGATGGAAACCGCGCGACAAGCTCGGGATCGAGCGAGTAGGCGACGACAGGCCTTCCGTAGCGAAGGGCGAGCGCCACCTCTGATGCCGTCCCGAGCTCGCCCGGCAGCGCCACGATCGCCGCGCTCGAGAGCACGTTGATGTGATTGCGCGAGAGATCGTCGGTGCCCTGCGCGCCGCTCCTGGGAAGGTGCGTGCGAATCGCGAGCTCTACGAACTCGTTCGGGTAGCCCGCCCTCGGCGTCCGGCGATCCGCTTCGCTCGCACAGGGGATGATGCCGATGCACATGCCGCGATCGCCGCGATGGCGCGTGAAGGCGCGGCTGACCGATCGCATCACGCCGGGCCCGCCGCCGGTGAGCAGGTTCGCGCCGAGCGACGCGATCAATTCGCCGATTGGCGCCGCGCACTCGTCGTGCTCGATCGTCCCGGAGCCCATCACGCCGATCGTTGGCCGCACCGTGCTCATCGTTCAGCGTCCGGCGGCCCAGCGGATCGCGGCCGCGATCTGCTGCTGGTACCGGCGATCGTTCCACGTCGATGAGAAATGTCCGAGCGCGTTGTAATACACGCGCCCGCCGCCGTACGTGAGCGTCCACGCGAGCGGATAGTCACCAGCCGCGCCGACCGATGACGCGTCGAGCCGCAGCAGCACGTGGACGCGCGGCCGAGGGTTGTCGCGGAAGGCGTAGAACTCCTCCTCGATCGAGAACTGCGATCCGAGCAGCGAGGTCGACGGATGCGCTTGATCTTCGACGATCACGTTGGCCTGACGCGTCCACGGGTGGTCCCTGAAGCGCGCGCCGATGAGCGCCCCATACTCCGCCCAGTCGTACGACGTGTCCGTGGCGCTGTGCGTGCCCACGAATCCACCGCCCCTCGAGACGAACGCGAGAATCGCCGCTCTTTGATCGGGCGTAAGCGGAAGCTCGCCGCTCGTCATCGCGAAGAACAACACGTCCTGATTCGCGAGGCTTGCCGCGTCCACCGCGGACACGTCGTCGCTCGCAACGACGGTGAACTCGCCGGTCGTCGCGCCCATCGTCGTCATGACTTGGCGCGCGGTCGAGATCGAGTCGTGCCGAAACCCGGCGGTGGCAGTCAGCATGAGCACGCGAACCGGCGACATGCCCGGCGGATTGTTCGGCGTTCCTGGCGCGGTCGTGCTGGACGACGAGCTCGAACAGCCGAGCATCAGCGCGGAAAGTGCGGCGCACGCAGTTCTCGCCACGCTCATGAAGGCATTCTACGGCGTGGTTTGCGTCAGCCCCTCGAAATCGCGATCGAGCGTGACGTATTTCGCATTGAGGATCCCGAATGCCTTGGACTCCTCCCACGTCAGTGGACCGCGCGTGTGCGAGGGCTTCAGGCGCGTGCCGGCGGCGGCAAGGCCGAAGAACATCTGCGACTCCGGCGCCTCGAGAATGTCGAACGCGGTCCAGGGAAATCCCTTGCGCACGAACGGCTCGAGATACTGTCCGGCGAACAGCATCGTCTTGCCATCATTCGTCAGGAGGAAATACCCGGGCCCTTCGTCTTCCTCCTCTTCGATCGCGATCGCCTCGATCGCCACGACGCGCTTGGCCGCGGCCTCTCCACGCGTCAAGTCGGCGCGAATCCGCGCGCGCAGAGCGCGGCCTCCCGTCCATCGACCGGCGATGCGATACAGGCCGGCGGCAAATACCACAGAAGGGACGGCCCACCACGCGGCGTTGTCGAACGCTGGATAACTCATGGCGAGGCTCACGGCGAGGCCTCTGCAAAACGCGACGACGATCCCCACCGCCGCGACGAACAGGAACGCTCGGAAAAGCGCTCCGCTCACCGCGACGTAACCCTCGAGATCTCTGCGCTGCTTCGTCGTGAGCGGCTTGAAGCTGACGTCCACCTGCTACGCGCTGCGCAGCGAGCGGGCGACGAGGCCCAGACCGCCGAACAACAATCCGAGCATGACGATCGTGTTGAACAGCGACGTCTGCCGGAAGTAGATGTCCATGTGCGTCAGGATTCCGGCGAGGATGATCGCCGTGCCGAGCGCCGTCAGCAGCCAGCCGACGATCGACTTGCCGTCATAGAAGAGGAACGCGATGCCGGCGAGCAGCGGCAGCAGCGTGAGACCGAATCCGCCATACCGGCCGAAGCTCCAGAAAGAGGTCGTCACCTGCACCTGGTTGAGCAGCAGGTACCCGCCCACGGCGGCCATGATCAACCCGATGAAGAATTGCCCCACGCCGCCCGGCGTGCCGCCGGCGCCGCGAGTCGATGGCGTAGTCACGCGTGAAGGATAGCAGAGGTCGCCGCCTCGCCTATCGGCCCATCTTCTCGTATTCGAGGCACCGCCAGGCATCCGGATCGCCGAGGAAATCCCAAAGGAGCAAGGGGCCGTGTGTGGTCTGCGGCATCGCGATGATCTCAGCGCCGTTGGTGTAGTATTCGCGCAGTATTTTCACGTCAGGAGGTTGTATGGCCCGGCGAACGTTGCGTGCCACCGGCGTTGCACTGTTGTTCCTCCTGGCGCTCGGCGCCGCGCTGCCGACGGCAGCGCCGGTGAAGCTGGCGCGTCATCCGGACTACCACGCCGGAAAGGTGACCTTCAGCTACCTCGGCGACATCTGGACTGCCGGCGAGGATGGATCCAACCTTCAGCGGTTGACCGACAACACCGCGCGCGACGTCTACCCGAGATTCTCTCCAGACGGACGAACGATCGCGTTCTCGTCGAACAGAAACGGCAACAACGACGTGTACGTCGTGCCATCGACCGGCGGCGCGCCGCGCCGCCTCACCTTCCACAGCGGCAACGATGATGTCGTCGGGTGGACGCGCGACTCGACGAAGGTGATCTTCCGGGCGGCGCGCGGCGATGCCGCGTTCCCGTCCGTCGCAACGTTGTATCAGATCGCCGCGAGCGGTGGACAAGAGTCGGCGCTCGGCCTCGATTGGGGATATTGGGGCAGCTACTCACCCGACGGCCAGTCGCTCGTGTTCAACCGGCATCCGTCGACATGGTCGCGGCGGCACTATCGCGGCAGCTACGCGGCGGACCTGTGGATAGCGAACGTCGGCGCGAAGACCTACACGAAGCTTCTCGGCGATGAACAGTACAACCGGCTCTGGCCGATGTGGGGCGCGGACGGGTTCATCTACTTCGTCGGCGATCCGCTGCCGAACGATCGCTCGGTCACGCCGGGCAGCGCCGACGTGCGCAAGAGCGTCAACAACATCTACAAGGTGCCGGCCAAAGGCGGTCAGCCGGTTCAGGTCACGCGCCACACGAGCGGCAGCCTCTACTGGCCGTCGATGTCGAGCGACGGCAAGGTGATCGTCTACGAAGACGCGTTCGGCATCTGGAAGCTCGACGTCGCATCGGGGCGGACGAGCGAGATCAAGGTGGACATCTCCAGCGACGAGAAAGAAAACCAGGTCGAGATGGAGAGCATCACGAACGACGTGGATTCGTTCGATCTCTCGCCGTCGGGCCGGCGCGCCGTCGTGTCCGCGCGCGGCCAGCTCTTCACCATCGCCACCGAACGCGGGGACATCACGCGCATCGCGCCCGACAAGATGGCGTCGCGCAATCAGTCGCCGAAGTGGTCGGCCGACGGCAAGTACGTCGCGTTCGTCTCGGATCGATCGGGTCGCGACGAGATCTGGCTGAGCGATCCGGAGGGCGACACGGTCAAGAAGCTCTCGGATGTCGACAACGAGAAGGCGTCGCTCTCGTGGAGCCCCGACTCGAAGGTCCTGCTCTACACGGCCAGCGATCGCAAGCTGTACGGCTACACGGTCGCGGACGGCAAGACGTCGGTTCTCTCGTCGAGCGACGTGGGCCGCATCGGATCCGTGTCCGTCTCTCCCGACAGCAAATGGCTGGCAATCTCGAAGCAGGATCGAACGCTGCGGTCGCACGTCTACATCATGCCGATCGGCGGAGGCGAAGAGCGCCACGTCTCCGACGATTCACTCCTCTACTCCGAGTCGAACGCGGTGTGGACGGCCGACGGCCGCTACCTCGTCTTCACGTCCACGGAGAGCACGTCGAGCGGCATCGCCTCGCAGGGCGGCTTCAACTCGACGACGAGCCTCTGGGCCGTCTCGCTTCGCGATCAAGATCGCGATCCCGGCAACCGCGATATCGACAACGAAGCGCAAGGACTCGCCGCGGAAGCGGCCGCGCGGCAGACAGGCCGCGGCGGCGGAGCCGGCGGAGGCGCGCAAACGCCGCCGGAAGTCCGGATCGATTGGAGCGGCATGCCTCGGCGGGCCCGCCAGTTGAGCGCGCCGGGAACGGCGATCGGCGGGCTCACGCCGGCGCCCGAAGGACACTCCGTTGCGTTCACATCGGCAACGGCGGGCGCGGGCGGAGGGCGAGGCGCAGGCGCGACGGATCCGTCGGCCGGCATCTACGTGATCAACGTCGAGAGCGGTCAGCTCACGCGCGTGCCTCCCGCTCCGCAGGCCGGCGGCGGCGGAACAGGGCGCGGTGGCGGCCGCGGCGGCGCCGGCGGCGGACAAGGCGGACCTGGCATCGTGTTCGCCCGCGACGGCCGCACGATCTACTTCCGATCCGGAACGGGACTCTATGCCGCGCCGCTGAACGTGAATGCGGCGAACGCGTCGCAGGCGGGCGGCGGCGCCGGCCGCGGCGGCGGGCGCGGCGCAGCGCCCGCGGCCGATACGTCCTCGACCAACGCGGCGGGCTCGAACGCAACCGCGCGGCAGGTCACGTATAGCGCCAGCATCGAAGTGGATCAGCGCGCGCTGCGATCGCAGGTCTTCAACGAAGGCTGGCGGATCATGAAGCACCGCTTCTACGATCCGAAGATGCACGGCGCCGACTGGAACGCGGCGAAAGCGAAGTACGAGCCGCTGCTCGAGTACCTCGTCGACACCGACGAATTGAACACGGTCATGATGATGATGATCGGCGAGCTGAACGCGTCGCACACAGGCGTGAGCGGCGGCGGCCGGAGCGGCGACCGCGCGCCCGCGCAAACCCGGCATCCCGGCTTCGACATCGTCGCCGACGCATCCGGGTTCTATCGTGTCGGCCACATTTACAAGGATGGTCCCGCCGATCGCGACTTCCTCAAGATCAAAGAGGGCAACTACATCCTCGCCGTCGACGATCACGAGCTGAAAACGGCGGACAACTACTGGCGCAGCTTGACGCAGGCGGCAGGCACCAAGCTCCATTTCCTGCTGAACGACAAGCCCGCAAAGGACGGGGCGTGGACGGTATCGATCACTCCGGTCGCCGGCGGCGCGTTCACGGATCTCCAGTACGCGCGATGGGTCGACGATCGGCGCGCGATGGTGCAGAAGCTCGGCGCCGGCGACATCGGGTACCTGCATATCCGCGCGATGGACGCACCGTCGCTCCGTCAGTTCCAACTGGATCTCGCCGCGAACCGAACGAAGAAAGCGCTCATCATCGACCAGCGCTTCAACGGCGGCGGCGGGATCGATCAGGAGCTGCTCGGCATTCTCGCCGGCCGGCAGTATCAGTACACCGTCGGGCGCGACGCAGGATATCAACAGCCGCGGCCGCAGAATTTCTACGGCCCGATGGTCGTCATGCAGAACGAGCGATCGGCGTCCGATGCGGAAATGTTCCCCGCCGGGTTCAAGGCGCTCGGCCTCGGCAAGGTCATCGGCGTGCCGACGATGGGCGCCGTGATTGGAACGGGGTCGTACACACTGCTGAACGGCGCCGCGATCCGAACGCCCGGCAGCGGCGTGTGGACGGTGACCGGACAGAACATGGAGAACTTCGGCGTGCCGCCGGACGTGCTGATCGACAACACGCCCGGCGACTTCGCGAAAGGACGCGACGCGCAGATCGAAAAAGCGGTCGACGTGCTGAAAGCGGAGTTGGCGAGAAAGACGACGACGTCGCAGCAATAGCGACGACACGGTTCAGGGTTCAGGGTTCAGGGTTCATGGGTTCATGGGTTCACGGGCTCACGGGTTCACGGGTTCACGAGCTCTACCAGAGCGGACCGATTAGCTGTATGGCGCAGTCGCCGCCGGCGTGCGTCCAGATCGCGGGCCCAATCCCGCGCTTCACGAAGACGATGCCGAGGATCGCGCCGGCGATTCCATTGAGCGCCACGACCGCCAGGGCGAGCGGCAGACTCAACGCCGCCGCCCATGCGGGCAGGTGGCTCGCCGCGAATGCGAGCGCGGCGACGGCGTTCGCCGTCTGCACCGCCGCTCGCGACGGCGGCTGCGAACGCCGGGCGAGCCGTCGTGCGATACCGGCGACGGCGGACAACAGCAGCAGCCGAAAGATCAATTCCTCTCCGACGGCGGCCACGTAAATGATCGCGAGCCGCCGCCAGACCGGCAGACGGCCGGCCGCGGCGATGCGATCGCCGATCGACGGCACGGACGGCTCGATCACCAGCCTGATCATGGCGAGCAGCGCGAGGCCGATCGCAACGCCGAGCGCGAGCCATACGATCGGTCCCGCGAATTTCCACGGGACGCCCCGCGGCGTCGTCACGCACGCCGGCAGCCCGGACCAACGCCACACGCGCAGACCCGCGAGAGCGAGAAGCGCAAACGCCGCTGCCGATAACGGCGTCGCAAGAACGTGGAGCGGAACCGCGAGCGCGCCGGCCACGGCTGCCGCCGCGATCAGCGCGCGCTTTCCGAGAAGAGCCTCGGCTTCGTCCACGTCATCGCTCCCAAATCAAGGACGCAATTCTCGGATCGTCTGCGAACGCCTCGCGATCGAACGCGACACGCGCACGAGGAAACTCGCAAATCGCTCGCGCGCCGGTCGCGCCGAGATGCACGCGCCACGTCTGACGATCGACCGGGTTCGCTGGGGAGAACACGCGGCACGTGAGGAGCGCGGTGTTCCTGCCGCCGGCGATCCGCGCCGACTCGTAGCGAAGCGCGCGGATGCCAGCCGCGCGCGCGGCGTCCGCGAATTCCTGGCACCGGGCGTAGTCCGTGCAGTGCCGCCAGCGCGCCCGGTCCGCTGCGAACGGCTCACGCGTGAGGTCGAGACCGACGGTCGTCCGGAAACCAGCCGAGAACACAGTGTGCTCACCGGCGTTCTCGGGCCAAGGCGTCGCGGGCGAGTCGGCATAGAACAGCAGCCGATGGAAGACCGCCTCGCCGATCGCGACCTGCGGCGTCGCGGACGCGTAGAACACACCGGGCGTCAGGCCGGCGCGGCGGAATCTCGAGCCTGAAGGATACGGCGCCCCGTACCTGAACGGGGTCGACAAAAGATAGTGCAGGTGCCGGCACTCGGCCGGCAGCGGCGGCTTCGAGCGCTCGACGAGCGTCTCGAGCGCCTCCTGCTCGCCGAGCGTGTCCACGAGCTTCATCGTCGACACGCGGTGCTGGCCCTCGACCGCGCGCCAGCACGATCCGGCGATGCGCCGGCGTTCAGACGAGAGCGCGTCGGGCGTCCAAGTACGCGACGGCATGCACGAGGCCGGGCAGCGACTGGATGAGCGTCAGCGGCACGCCGCCGAGGACCGTGTTCTCGTTGCGCAGCCACGCGCGCGCGACCGCGTCGTCGCCGTCGACCAGGGCGTCGAGGGAGCGAAACAGGCGAATGAAGAGAACCGACAGCTCGAACGGCTTGTCGCCGGATTTGAGCGTGAAGTCGCCGGAACCCATCCGCGAGACGCTGGCTTCCGACAATCCGATGATGCCGGCGAGCGCCTTGTTCGAGACGGCCAGGCGCGCCGCGGCCCGGAGCACCGCCTTGGTGATCAAGGCACTTTCCTCGACGGGTTTGGCTCCTGCAGTTTCGACCGAAGGCCGTCTATGAGCAGACATTTCTAATGAAATATCATAGCACAAAACATTCACACGAAACTCACCGCCCGCCGCGCTCCGAACTGAACGCGTCGGGCGCACTCGCGCCTTCCAGCAGCGCCGGCAGCAGCACGCGCGCCATCATGGTATTCACCGGCGACTCGGCGTTGAACGCGCCGCCGGTGAAGACGACGATGAGATTCAGCGACGGCACGAGATACAGCTTCTGGCCGCCGTTGCCGGAGAGCATGATCGTGTCCACGCGGCGCTCGCCGGCGTTCGTCCGCACGCCGTACCAACGGTGCCAGATGCCCAGACCGTAGTCGCTGTCGTCGACGCGCGACTGCTTCGCGATCGCGGCGTCGATCCACGACGCGGAGACGATGCGGCGTCCCTGCCACTGTCCGCGCTGCTGGATGAGGATGCCCAGCTTGAGCAGATCGCGCGGACGCAGATAGATCTGACCGAAGTCGTCGCGGTGGCTGCGATCGAGCTTGAACGTCCATTTCCAGTGGTCGCGACGGACGCCGAGCGGCGCGAGTAGGGCCTCGTTCGCGAATTCGGCGAGAGACTTGCCCACCACTCGCTCGAGGATGCGTCCAACCGTGAAGAAGCCGCCGGAGCAATAGCGCCCGACGGTGCCGGGATCGGCCGTCATCGGCAGATCGACGAACGCTTTGGGCCAATCCGCCGCCTCGTACAACTTCACCTCGTTGCCGGGCGACGCGCCGTCGTGATCGTTGCAGGCCAGGCCGGATCGATTGCTGAGCAGATCGGTCAGCGTGATGCGCGCCTTGCGGGGATCCGGGTTCCCGTAGCTGCCGTATCCAAGTTTGTCGAGCACGGGCTCGTTCGCGCGCAGCAACTTCCGATCGACGGCGACGCCCGCGAGCAGCGACACGATGCTCTTGGTCAACGAGCGCATCTGATGCGGCCGATCGCGCTCGAAGCCGTAGAAGTACTCCTCGAGCCGCAGCGCGTTCCGGTGATACACCAGAATCGAGCGGACGTCGGGATACGTTCCGTCGATCACGCCGTTGACGAGGCGATCGGCAGCGTCCGGAGGAAAGTCCTTGGCGGTCGCCTCGGCGACGCGAATGCCGTCCGGAAGACGCGCGGGCGGCGTATAGCGGTAAGCGCGCGGCTTCCCGTCCGGTCCGCGCGGCCGCGGCTCGAACAAGGCGCGCACGTCCGGCGGCACGTTCGCCGATCGCCGGCGGAACGTGTCGCCGCGTTCGCTGAACGCAACGACACGGCCGGACCCATCCCGCGTGAAGGGAATCATGTCGCCGCTTCCGTTGGTGAAGGTGTCCGGGCCGCCCGGACGAAGCGGGTACTTTCCATCGCCGATGATCGCCAACAGCCGCCCGCCGCCGGCGACCATGTAGAGCGTCGAGCCGTCGCGATATTCGTAGAGCCCTTCGAACTCCGCGAGGTTCATCGACGAAGCCGGCGGGGTTATCGGCAGCGTCTGGCTGCGCGGCGTCGCCAACGCCGCTAACGAGAGGAGCAACGCGAACAACAAGCGTCGCACATGTGATCTGGAGCTCACGTCACGCATCATCCTTCACAGCATAACAGGCGCACGATCTCATCGCGGTATGCAACACCGATCATGCCGACAGCTTCCTGACGAAATATCGATAGCCAATCCACTCGGGTCCGCACCGCTCGTCGAGCTCTGCATGGACGATGCTGCCGCGGTTTTCGTCGACAGCCCTCGAGACGAGGTCGCGGTGGATGCCGTGCATCGGAAGAGGGCCAGGCGGCTCGATCGCCGACACGTCGGGGAGCGCGAGCGACATCTCGCCGGCGCGCTGACCGCCGGCGCGCGTCTGCTCGGCGGCCGCGCCTGGCACGCGTACGCCCGATCGCCACGTCGGCGATCCCCGGTCGTGAAACCAGGTGATGCCCTCGTGCACGAGGTCGCACTCCAACAGGTACTCTCCGGGCTCCGGCGGAACATTGACCGTGAGGATCACGCGGCACGTCTGCCCGGCGTCGACGACGTGTGGCAGCACGGCGCGGCCGTCATCCTGAATCAGCATCGCGCCGCCCGATTCGGCGAGCCAATGGTTGCCCAATCGGATCGGCCCCGTATCGCGCTGCGACCAGGCATGCCGGCTCCTATTCGTGACCATCATCGTCAGCGTCAACGACGACCCGGGCGCGATCGTGCGAGGCACATCGCCGTCGATCTGCAGCGACGCGCGATACGACTCGTCGCGCATGGGACGGCTCGCCGCACGCTGCTCTTCGGCCGGACGAACGTGCGAGGGGAGCTGGAACACGAGCACGCCGCCGGAAGCGACGACCCGGAGCAGCTCGCGCAGATACGCCAGCGCTCTCGGCGGCTCGATGTGCTGCAGCACGACGTTCGAGTACATGAACGTGAACTCCCCGTCCGAGAACGCCGCGAGATCGCTGCGCGTGTTGCACACGTAGCGCACGCGCGACGGATGGCGATTGATTTGGTTCGCGAGCCGGATCATCTCGGGCGAGATATCGACGCCGACAACGCGATCGAAGCACTCCGCGAGCGGCTGACTGAGTCGGCCCACGCCGCAGCCGAAATCCAGCGCCGACTCGCGAGGCGCCTCGAGCCCGAGGGCTCGAAGCTGATACATCAGCAGCGATATCTCGCGCTCGCCGGTCTCGAGAAACCCGCGCAGATCCCAGCGCCGATCGGTCTTCGACGGATCGGACAGAATCGCCCAGAGCGGATCGTATTGCGCGAGGCGATCCCAATACGCGCGATCCGCTTCGGCATCAGGCGTCAGTGGCATTGGAGAATCAGCCACGCGTTGTCGAAGCGTCCATCGCGAGCCGCATCGGCTTGGACCCAGTAGTAGATCGTCCCGGCATCGCCCCACATCACGTCGAGGTCCTCGTCCGAATCCATTTGCAGCAGGAGCTTCCACTGCGCGGCGCCGGCAGCCAGCGACTGCGCGCGCGCGTCTTTGAATCCGGTCTCGTCGCCGCAATACACGCCGTTGCTGGCCAGCTGGCACTCGAGCTCCATGCCGTCGCCTTGGATCGGCGCCGGATACCCGCCCACCTGATGGCGAGGCTCCCCGCCGTAGCGATCCTCGGACATGCCGGCGTAGAGGTCCGATTCCTTGGTCGAGAAAGCCAACGCCGCGACCGCGTCGCGATCGAAGGACGGAAGCACGTCAATGCGCCGGAACGCGGCGGCGTGCGCGTGCGCAACGGGCGCAGGAAGATCGGGCACGAACAGCACGGACCACCCTCCGCGATCCTTTGGATCGAATCCCCACGGCTGTTTGTCGAGGTCGTAGAAGAACAGCAGCGCGCCGTCATCGGGCAGCCACTCGTTCCGCTGCGCGGCATGCATCTCCGGCAGCGACAGCCGGGCGAGAAATCCAAGCTTGCTTCCGCCGCGCTCGGGCCACGCGATCCCCGGTGGGAGGTTTGGCGAGCCGCCGAAGTGCGAACGGGAGGGCGCATCCGTCTTCACGATGTGGACGGCCGGCACGGTGAGCGGCGCCGCGAGCGCGGCCACGTCGCGAACGGGCGCGGCGCGCTTCACGTCACGCTTGCCGAACAAGCGGCTGAAGAAGTGCTCGAGATCGATAGGAGTGATTATCTACCAGCCGGCCGTTCCCGGACTGGCTACGCGACGGCAACACGGTCGAGCAGCTCGCGGTTGCACAACAACTGACCGGCGCCGAGCACGACGCTGTCCAGGGGACTCTCCGCGACCATCACGCGAAGTCCAGTCTGCTTGGCCAGGTGCTTGTCGAACTTGCGCAGGAGCGCGACGCCACCGGTCAACACCACGCCGCGATCGAAGATGTCGCCCGACAGCTCAGGCGGCACGCGTTCCAGCGCTTCGCGGACGGCTTTGACGATCGCCTTGATCGGCTCGGACAGCGCTTCACGGATTTCCGCGTCCGTGACGGTCACCGTTCTTGGCAGCCCCTCCGAGATGTGACGCCCTTTGACCTGCATCCGCAGCGGCTTCTCGAGCGGCTCCGCGGATCCGATGTCGCACTTGATCTTCTCCGCCGTGCTCTCGCCGATGAGCAGACTGTGCGTGCGCTTGATGTGTTGAACGATCGCCTCGTCCATCTCTCCGCCCGCGACGCGCAGCGAACGGCCGTAGACGATGCCCGCGAGCGAGACGACGGCGATGTCCGTCGTGCCGCCGCCGACGTCGATGATCATGTTGCCGGTCGCTTCCGTCACCGGCAGGCCGGCGCCGATCGCCGCCGCCATCGGCTCGTCCACGAGGCAGATCTCGCTCGCCCTGACCCGGCTCGCGCTGTCCTTCACCGCGCGCCGCTCGACCGCCGTGCTCGCCGGCGGAACGCCGATGATGAGCCGCGCGCGCGGAAAGGTCCGGCGCCGCACCTTGTGCACGAAGTGCGCGAGCATCTTCTCGACCGCGTCGAAGTCCGCGATGACGCCGTGCTTCATCGGGCGCACCGGCGTGATGTTGCCGGGCGTGCGTCCAAGCATCTCGCGCGCCTCGCTTCCAACGGCCTCGATGTTTCCCCGCGTGGTGTTGAACGCCACGATCGACGGCTCCGAGAGCGCGATCGCACCCTGCATGTAGATCGACGTATTCACCGTGCCAAGGGAAACCGCCACGTCGGACGCTGTCGAGAACAGCCTCATGCCCGTGGCGTAACAAGTTCGATTCCGTGTCGAGAATGTAATGAGCGGTCGTGGAGGGCCGAGTTTCCGCGAGGATCGAGCGGTTCCTTATGGACGTGCTTGGAGCGCGGCGGACAGTTTGGCGGTATGGATTACGGTTCTGGCACCCTCAGCGCCGCCGATTCGCGTCTTGTTTCAGCCAGTACCGGATGCCACGTCCAGCGTAGGGTTCTTGGGCGAATCGCGGGATCACGTGCATGTAAGGAAGCATGACACGACATCCGTTTCTCTTGCACAAGAGACAAGAAGGAATGTCGTGGTAGCATCCGTCGTCGACACGCGAGCGAGGCAGCCGACATGGCGAAGCGAAAAGCCGTACGCAAGAAGAAGAAGGTCCGGAAGACGGCAACGGCGGCACGACTGAAACCGGTGCCAACGCGTTCAGCCGATGCCCTTCTCGGACCGCTCGAGGATGTCGTGCGGCGCGACGTTGGACATGTTCGCCTGGAAGCGGGACGCGCCGGCGAGGCGCGCGTGAAGCGCATGATCTACCCGCCAGGCTTCCGGTGGTCCGTCGATATGAAGCCGGTCGTCGGCACCGACTACTGCATGCACGCGCACGTGGGCTTCCTCGCCCGCGGACGGATTCACATCGAGTACGCGGACGGCTGCCGCGTGGAATGCGAGGCGCCGCAAGTCATCGCGATCGAGCCGGAGCACGACGGCTGGGTCGTCGGCAACGAGCCGGTCGTCGTGATCGAATTCGATTTCGAGGGCGACACCATCCGCCGTCTCGGTATGCCCGAACGTCATCGTCACGCGTAGTGAACGAATCGAGCGATCAGCGCTGCGCTCGGCGCTGAAGTTCCTCCACATACTCCTTCGCATCGCGGAGATCCGCGCCCGTTGCCGCGCGATAGGCTTTGATTGCGTCGATCTTCTTGCCGCGGCGCACGGCATCGCTGACCTCGGGTGGAACATTGCCGAACGGGTCGAACGTGATCCCAGCGTGCGTCAGCAGGGCATCCACCTTCGCGTCGATCTGCGACAGTTGGCGGAGTCGATGCTGCAGAGCTCCTACCCGCGCGGAGAGGGCGACGACGAAGCCCCAGAGCACGACGATGGCGACGAGAATGATTGGGGCCGACGATGCATCAGTCATTGCTCACCTCTCACCGAGCGCCTCGACGAGACGCCCCTCGCGCCGCAGCAATCGGTCGGCGATCTCGACCATCCTGCGGTTGGGGGCGGCGATCGGCCGCTGGGAGCGAACGCGCGTCATCGCCTCACGTTCGCACCCGGGACCGAGCCAGCACGCGTACATGATGAGCGCCGTCGCGGACGAGCGGCTCACGCCGGCTTCGCAGTGAACGAGCACCGTGCCCTTCTCTCCACGAAGGCTGTTGGCGAGACCGATGATGCGGCGCACGTCGTCGTCTCCTGCGCCGGCGGCAGTGAGCACGTCGGCGATGAGCAGCCGCATCTTTCGCTCGAATTCGTGATACCCGACCGGCAGGTCATCTTGCCGATCGCCGATCGACACGAGGTACGCGAGATCGGCGCAGCGCTGCGGCGATCGCAGGATCTCCCCGGCTTCGATACGGCTCGCGACCTCGATCGTCAATGCCAGCGTGTCGGTCACTTCGCTCCGTCAGGTTTGATCTCGACGATGATCTCGATCTCGACGGGAATGTTGAGCGGCAGCTCGCTGACGCCAACCGAGCTCCGCGCGTGACGCCCCGCCTCGCCGAAGACCTCGACGAACAGATCGGACGCGCCATTCATCACCCACGGCTGCCGCGTGTAACCGGGCGCGCTGTTGACGAACCCGACGACCTTGACGACTCGCGCGACGCGATCGAGCGAGCCGAGCTCGGCGCGCAGAACGGAGAGCAGGATGAGTGCGGTCTCGCGCGCCGCCTTGTTCCCCTGCTCCTCGCTGACTTCGCCTCCCACCTTGCCCGTGAGCGTCGGCTTCCCGCCCGAGAGCGGCCCCTGGCCGGCGAGAAACACGAGATTGCCCGTGCGAACCGCCGGGATGTAGGACGCGATCGGCTTCGGCGCCGGCGGCAGCGTGATGCCGAGCGATTTCAGCCGCGCTTCAGGAGACGTCGGCGATTGGCTGGTTGGACTGGCCGAAGCCAGCGCGACCACGATCGCGATCGACATGCACACCCGCCGCGCTCTCAATGTAGCCATAGCATCTCCATCAATCGTGGGGGGGGGGGGGG
>DATBJJ010000122.1:0-87335 GCA_036556425.1 Vicinamibacterales bacterium | reverse complement strand
TCGCTCGCGGACGCCGTCCTCCTTCGCACGCTTCCGGTGCGTGAGCCGCACGAGCTCGTCGTACTTCGCCTGCACGGACCAGGCGGCGATATCTTCCCGTTCACGTCCGGCGCCGTTCTCGATCTTGCCGAGGGCCGCGACGTGTTGTCGGGCCTCGCGGCGTTTCGTCCGCTGCTGAACACGCACGTCACCGTCGGCGGGCGGACCGAGCTCGCGCTCGCGCAGCTCGTCTCGGGGACGTATCACGCGGTCGTCGGCGTGCCCGCGGCGATCGGGCGAACGTTGACGGACAGCGATCGCGAACCGGTCGCCGTGATCGGCCATCGCTACTGGCAGCAGCGCTTCGCGGGCGATCCGAACGTCCTCGGACGAACGCTCGACATGCAGGGACGCTCGTTCACGATTGTCGGCGTCACCGCGAAAGAGTTCTTCGGGACGCAGCCCGGACGCGACGTCGACGTCACCGCTCCGCTCGCGGCCGGCACGATGAAGCTGGCGCCCCAAGCGCGATGGCTCTACCTGATCGGGCGCCTGCAGCCGGGCGTGTCGCGCGAGCACGCGCGCGCGGCGCTCCAAGTTCGCTGGGACGCATCAGACGCATCGCAGTCGCGGCCGCGCCCGGTGACGTTGGAAGTTGACTCCGGCGCGCAGGGGCTGAACGAGCTCCGTCGCCAATTCTCGACGCCGCTGCGAATTCTGATGGCCGCGGTGGGCCTGGTGCTCCTCGTCGCGTGCGCCAACCTCGCAGGGTTGTTGATCGCGCGATCGACCGGAAGGCAGCAAGAGATCGCCGTGAGGCTGTCGCTCGGCGCGGCACGCGGACGGATCGTCCGTCAGCTCTTGACGGAGAGTCTGGTGCTCGCGGCCGTCGGCGGGGCCGCAGCTTTTCTGCTCGCGAACGTCGTCACCGATCTTCTCGTTGCGATGATGTCGCGGGGGCGCACGCCGATCGCGATCGACGTCGCGCCAAACCTGCGCACGCTCGCATTCACCGCGGTCGTCACCATCGTCACTGCAGTCCTGTTCGGACTTCTGCCGGCAATCGGCGCGAGCCGTACGAATCTCCAACCGTCGTTGAAGCGGCACGCTTCAGGACCGGATGCGGCGAGAAACCGATGGGCGCGCGCGATGGTTGCCGTGCAGGTGGCGCTCCTCATGCTGCTGATCACGTGCGCGGCGCTCTTCGCCCGCACGCTGCAGAACCTGCGCGCCGTCGACGCCGGCTTCCATCGGGAACACGTGCTCCTCCTCGGAGTGTCGACGGGACCTTCGATTCGGGGTGCGGCCGCTCGATCGCTCTACGACGATCTCCACGCGCGGTTCAGCGCGATCCCATCGGTTCGATCCGTCAGCATGTCCATGGACGCGCCGCTCGGCGGCGATCTCTCGATGGCCGCCGGCATCGTCGTGGAAGGGCGTCAGCCGGATCCACACGACACGGCGTCGGTCTACCACAACTTCGTGGGACCGCGATTCTTCGAGACGATGGGGATTCCGATCCTCGCGGGGCGCGACATCGAGTCGGGCGACGACGGCAATCGGCCGACGGTGGTCGCGATCAGCGAGAACGTCGGGCGGCGATATTTTCCTGGCGAGGACCCCATCGGCCGGCGGCTGTTGTTGGGCGATGCCCCGGCGACGATCGTCGGCGTCGTAAAAGACGTCCGGTATTCGAGCTTGCGGCGCGACGCGCCGCTGATGATCTATCGACCGTTCCGACAGGCGAACGACGCGCCAGCGGGCGCGTTCCTCATCCGCGCGGCCGCCGCCGACGCCACGTTGCTCGCGCCGTCGTTGTTCGCCGCAGTGCGCGACGCCGCGCCGGCGCTGCCGCTGCCGTCCATCGCGACCTTCGACGACCGCCTCGCGGGGATGCTCGTCGAGGAGCGGATGCTGGCGACGCTCTCGAGCGCGCTCGGAATCCTCGCAGCGATCCTGGCGTCGATTGGCATCTATAGCGCGGTGGCATCGATGGTCGCGGCGCGCCAGAGAGAAATCGGGATTCGCATGGCGCTCGGCGCCCGACCGCGTCAAGCGGTACGAATGGTCGTCGGCGAAGCGGTCACGATCGTCGCCGGCGGGCTGGCGGCTGGCGTTCCGGCGGCGATCGCCGCGGGCTGGGCCGCGCGCGAATTCCTCTCGCGACTGTTGTTCCAACTGTCGCCGACGGATCCGCCAATCCTCGCCGGCTCGGCGATTGCGATCCTTGCCGTGGCCTTCATCGCCGCCTACGCGCCGGCACGCCGCGCATCGCGCATCGATCCCGTGGCGGCGATCAAGTACGAGTAACGAACGTCCTCACCAGTGAATCTCATTGTCGGGATCGTCGACGAGGACGACTTCGTAGCGGTCGAGCATCGGCAGCAGAATGCTCTCGAGCTCGCCTTTCCATAGATCGCCTTCGTAGAACTGCGCCTTCATAGGCTCGCGCGACGCGAGGTCGGGGAAGCCGCGCATGAAGAAGCACGTGTCCGGGTCCTCGAGGGAGCGAAACGGGCCGAGAATCTTCATGCCGATTTCCGCATGCGCCGGCATCGATCGCGTGCGAAAGACCTCGATGAACCGCTCGCGCAGGCCAGGCTTGAGCTTGTAGGTACGCATCTCAACGATCATGGTCGACATCCTCGATCGACAACCGGCGCCATTTCAAGCCGGACGCCGCGCGACGTCGATCACAGGTTGACATTCGACCCGAGACGGTGCGAGACTCGGGCTCAATGGCATTGCGTTGGCGGCGGAACCGGCGAACCGACACCGACTTCGCGAACGAGATCCGCGCGCACATCGAGAACGAAACCGATCGACTGATTCACGACGGCCTGTCGCCTGAAGAGGCCCGCGCCGCCGCGCAGCGCGCGTTCGGCAACGTCACGCGCGCGCGCGAAGAGTTCCACGAGCGGCAGCGCGCGATTTGGCTCCAGCAGTTCCTCCATGACGTGCGGTATGCGTGGCGCGTGCTGCGTCAGAGCCGCGCGTTCGTGGCGACGACGGTGCTGACGCTCGCCGTCGGCCTCGGCCTCGTGACGGTGATCTTCGCCATCTTCAACGCGTACGTGCTGCGGCCGTTCGCCGTGCACGATCCCTACAGTTTGCATGCGGTCGGCTGGCGCGCGCAGGAGGCGAGCGGATCCGCCTTCCGGTGGCGCGACTACGAGCAGATCGCGGAACGAACAGACCTGTTCGACGGCGTCATCGCCGAGGCGACGCGAACGGCGACCCTCGACGGACGGAATCTCTCGATCGGCTTCGTGTCCGGGAATTACTTCGAGATGCTTGGCGCCCGCGTCGCGCTCGGCCGCGCGCTGATGCCGGCGGACGCGGATCCGATCGGCGGCGGACCGGTCGTCGTCCTGACGCATCAAACGTGGACGCGGCAGTTCGATCGCGATCCGTCGGTGCTCGGACGGGAGATCGAAGTCAGCGGCCGCAAGCTCACGATCGTTGGCGTGATGGCGCCAGACTTCGTCGGCCTCGATGACATCCCGCGCGACGTGTGGACGCCCCTCACGATGCACGGCGCGATCGCCGGCGACGACGTGATCGGTCCGGCCCAGCCGCGATCGCTGCGCGTCATCGTTCGCCTCCGGCACGACGTCACGGCGCAACAGGCGCAAGGGTCCGTCGCGCTCGAGTCTTTCGAAACGCGCGTGGCGGGACGAATCGACGCCGTGCGCGCGACGCTCAGTCAGCAGGCCACGCCGAATCGCGTGACGCTCGAGGGTCTCGCAGCGCTGTCGCCGGTCATCGCGGCGTTCGTGCTCGTGCTGGTCGCGGCCTGCGCGAACGCATCCAACGTCATGCTCGCGCGCGGGAACGCCCGGCATCGCGAGATTGGAATTCGCCTCTCGATCGGCGCCAGCCGGAACCGCGTGGTGCGCCAACTGGTGACCGAAGGACTCCTCATCGCCATGCTCGCCGGTGCGGCCGGTCTCGCGCTCGCGGCCGCGCTGCTGCGTCTCGGCACCTATGTCTTCGTCGTTCTGCTGCCGCCGACGATCGCGTTGCGCGTCCGGTTCGTGCCGCTCGACTTCGACTTTCGTGTGTTCCTCTTCGCCTTGGGCGTTGCGGCCGCAACAACGACCTTCTTCGCGCTGCTGCCTGCGATCCAGGCCACGCGTCTGACCCTGACGGATGCGCTCCGCGGTCAGCCGAGCGCCGGCGTGAAGAGCTCGACGCTTCGCAATCTCCTCGTCACGAGCCAGATCGCCGTCTCGCTGCTGCTGCTGATCGTCGCGGCCACGCTCGTGCGCAACAGCGCGGCGATTCGGTCGGCCGATCTCGGGTTTCGTCCCGACGACGTAATCTCGGTCAGAGTGCGGAGAAGCGATTCCGCGCTGCTGAAGCGCGCCGTCGACGCGCTGTCCTCCGACGCGCGAATGTCCGATGTGGTCGTCACGAGCCGCAATTTGCTGTTTGGCGAGAGCAGAAGAGAGCCCGTGCGCACCCCGAGCGGGCTCGTCCTCGCGGCCTATACGTTCGTGTCGCCGGGATACTTCGAGCTGTTGGGAATGCCCATCCTCCGCGGCCGCGGTTTTTCCCCGGATGAAGCGGCACAAGAGCGACCCGTTGCGATTGTGAGTCAGTCCGGCGCGGACGCACTCTGGCCCGGCGAGGATCCGCTTGGCAAGACGCTTCGTCTGAATCTCGAGCCGCCTGGCCCACGGATCGCGGTTGCCGACAGGGTGTGGGTTCTCCGGCGTGCGGAGGACGACGTGGCGGGCGGTCTCGTCGTCACGGTGGTCGGCGTCACGAAGAGCATCGTCAGCGGCTTCGTGTATCAAGGCACCGACAAGCTGCACGTTTATCTTCCGACGAGCGCGAGTGGCGCGCGCGCGGAATCACTCTTGGTGCGCGGCCGTCATTCCGGCGTGACGGCGGAAACGACTCGAACGATCCTGCAGCGGGCGCAACCGGATCCAATCAGCTTCGACGTGATGCCTGTCGAGGAGATGATCGCACTGCAGCTGTTTCCGATCCGCGCGGCATCCTGGCTCGGGTCGTTCTTGAGCGCGATCGCGTTGGCATTGAGCATTTCCGGAATCTACGGCGTGCTCACGTACACCTTCGGGCAACGCACGCAGGAGATCGGCGTCCGCATGGCGCTCGGCGCGACGACGGCGGCCGTGCGGCGGCTCGTGCTGGCGCAGTCGGCGCGATTGGCCGCGATCGGGACGGCCATCGGCTTGCTGCTTGGATTCAGCGTGATGAAGATCCTCAGCGCGTTCGTGAGGCTCGCGAACGTCTCCGTGATCGACCCATGGGCCTTCACCGCGAGCGTCGCGCTCATTGCCGCGGCTGTCGCGCTGGCTGCGGTCGCTCCGGCCCGCCGCGCGGCTCGCGTCGATCCCTCGGCTATGCTGCGAGCGGATTCGTAACTCCGCGCGATCTGTTCACCCGGACCGGCGCCGAAAGCGTGCGCGCCCGAGGGAACGCGGCCGTCACCAGGAGCGAGGCTGGACGAGGCATGGCGTCCATCAGAGTCGAGAGCGGAGACGTGACCGCTGGCGAACAGAAATTCTCGCGAGCGAACAGACCGGAAACTCGCGCGCGGTGTCTAAGTCCTCCAAGATCAAAGCGATTGACATCGTGCCTTCATCGGCACGCCGTTTGTAGCAGAGGGCCGATTCGGGTGCCCGCGCGGCGCCCGCGCCTCACGGAAAGGATCGCCAATTCATGGATCGCCGAACGTTCCTCACCATCGTCCTTGCGACCCCGGCCTTTGCTCAGGCGCAGAAGCCAGGAGCAAAGCCGACGGCGCCGGCTCCGAAACCCGCGCCAGGCGGCGTGCCGTGGACGCAGTGGGGCGGCCCGAACCGCAACTTTCAAACCGAGGCGAGCGGGTTGAAGGACACATGGCCGGCCGCCGGACCGCGCGTGATCTGGAAGCGTCCGCTCGGCGAGGGATATTCGTCGGTGGCCGTCGAGAATGGCGTGGCGTACACGATGTACGGCAAGCCGCGAGAGGAAGTCGTCATCGCGCTCGACGCCGAAAGCGGCAAGACGCTCTGGGAGCAAGTCGCGCCGATGACGTTCCAGAGCGACGCGGCGGGCGAGATGGGCAACGGCCCGTACTCGACGCCGCTCATCGCCGGCGGACGGCTGTTCACGACGGGCGTCGCTGGGCGGCTCCAGTGTCTGGACATCAAGAGCGGCAAGCTCGTCTGGACGCAGCAGCTCTGGGCCGATCACCGCGGATCGCAATTGATGTACGGCTACGCGTCGAGTCCGATCGCGTTCCGCGAGACGATCGTCGTCCCCGTCGGCGGACCAGGGAAGTCAGTGATGGCGTTCAACCAAGCCGACGGAAAGATCGTGTGGGCGAAACACGACTTCGGCAACGTCTATTCGTCGCCACTGCTGATCAACGTCGGCGGCCTCGAGCAGATGGCGCTGCTGATGGACGGCGCGATGATTGCCGTCAATCCGCACAACGGCGACCTGCAGTGGCAAGTGCCGTTCAAGGCGGACTATTCGATCGCGATCGCCACGCCCGTGTGGGGACCGGACAATCTGCTCTTCATCTCCGCGGAGTACAACGGCGGCGCGAAGGGGATCGAGCTGCAGCGGCAGGGTCAACAGACGAAAGCCACCGAGTTGTGGAGCTCCAATCGCCTCCGTCTCCATCACGGCAACGCGATGCGGATCGGCGACGCGATCTACTTCTCGAGCGGCGGCAAGGGAAGCCAGCCGATTCTCAGCGCCGTCGACGCGCGCAGCGGAAAGATTCACTGGCAGGAGCGCAGCATCGGGAAGGCCACGTTCGTCTGGGCCGACAACAAATTGATCACCGTGGCGCAGAACGGCGATCTGATGATTGCCCATCCGTCGACACAAGGGTTCAAGATCGCCGCGAAGGCGCCGCTCCTCACCGAAATTGCGTGGACGCCGCCCGCGCTCGTCGGCACGCGCTTGTACCTTCGAGACCGCCGCACGTTGATGGCGGTGGATCTGAGCTAGCTTACGGATCCGGCATCACCGTCACGCGATCGACCACGCCGCGATTTCCGCCGTGCGCACGTGTGCCGCTGTTCCTTGGTGGCACACGTCTCAACGTCTTGCACGGATTGATCGAGCGGCGCCGTGCGCGCCGATTCCGCACACAGCATCGAGCGTATGGCCGAGGTGTTCTTCTTGCAGCGAACGCGCGCGAGGAGATCGATGAAAACTCGCCTGTTCACGATTGCTGTCTTCTTCGCAGCGGCCAGCGTGATGCTGACGGCGCGCACGGGACAACTCGCCGGCGACGAGCCTCGCTTCCGCGTTCACGTCGAGAGCGCGGACGTCGATGCGCTGCGCGCGGCGCTCGAGCGTGCCGGCTACGACGTGCTCGGCAGGGATGACGCGCGATCGACCGTCGACGTGGCCGCCACACTCGACGAGCTGCACGCGCTTCGGCGCGCCGGCTTCGCGATCGTCGGCGTCGAGCAGAGCCGCCCGCTCGAGGATGTTCTGAAGACCGACTCGAGCCGCGCGGCAGCTGGCGGCGAGCTGAGCGCCGAAGCGGCCGCGACGACCGGATACCGCGACCTCGCCGGCGTGCTCGCGCGAATGCAGGAAATTGCGGACGCGCATCCCGACATCGCGCAGGTCGTCGACATCACCGCGGCATACAGCACGTCCGCGACGTTCGAGGGACGTCATTTCTACGCGTTGAAGATCTCGGACAACGTGGCGATCGACGAAGATGAGCCCGCGATGCTCATCGTCGCGAACCATCACGCGCGTGAGATCGTCACGCCGGTCATTGCCCTCGAAGCGGCCGATCGCTTCACGTCGGGATACGGTGTCGACGCGCGCATGACCGAAGCCGTGGACGGCCACGAGATCTGGATCGCGCCCGTCTGGAATCCGGACGGCTACAACTACGTCTTCACCGTGAACAACATGTGGAGGAAAAACCGCCGCGTGTTCGCCACTGGTGTTGGCGTCGATCAGAATCGCAACTACAGTCAGGGATGGAGCAGCGCGTGCGCCGGCAGCACCAGCGTGCTCTCTGATACCTACAAGGGTCCATCGGCAGCATCAGAAGCGGAGACGCGCGCGATGATGGCGTGGGCCGACCGCGAGCGATTCGCAAAGGTGATCGACTATCACTCGAGCGGACGCGAGGTGTTGTACGCGTACCGATGCCTCACACATCCCTTTACGAGCTGGTTCCGTCAGGAAGCGATCGCGCTTTCGAACGCGTCTGGCTACGGCGGAGTCGTGCGCGTGCCGAGCGCGGAAGGGGAGCATCCCGAGTGGCAGTTCGCGAAGCTCGGCGCCTACGCGTTTCTCATCGAAACACACACTGAGTTCCAGCCGGCGTATGCCAGCGCGCTCGCGGAAGCCTCGATGGTGTGGCCGGGAATTCTCTCCGTGCTCGATCGGCCGATCTCCGTCTCTGGCCACGTGACGGATGCGGCAACCGGCGCGCCGCTCTCGGCGCGCATCGATCTCCTGAACGTCGCGTTCGCGAACGGCGAGACGAACAGCAGCGGCGGCGCGTACGGCGCGTATCACATGTTCCTGCCGCCTGGGACGTACAACGTTCGGTTCTCGAAGGACGGGTACGCGCCGGTCGTGAGGACCGTGACCGTCGATGCCAGCTCGGCCGTCGCGCTCGATGTTCAGATGGCGATGGTCAGCGTAGTGTTCTCAGACGACTTCGAGACCAGCACCGGGTGGACGGCAAACTCGTCCGGAACGGATACGGCGACAAGCGGTGCGTGGGAGCGCGGCGATCCGCAATCGACATCCTCGAGCGGCCTGAAGCAGCTTGGAACCACGGCGAGCGGCGTCAACGACCTCGTGACGGGTCGATTGTCGGGCACGTCCGCGGGCGCGCACGATATCGACAGCGGGACGACGTCCGTGCAGTCGCCCGCAATCGCGCTTCCGCCGAGCGGCACGCTGACGCTGACGTTCAGCTACTACCTCGCTCATGGCAGCAACTCGTCCTCCGCCGACTATCTGCGAGTCACCATCGCCGGCAGCGGCGCGCCGGTGCGCGTGTTCGAGGAGCTTGGCGCCGCGAACAACGATGACGCCTCGTGGGCGACGGCGACCGTCGATCTTTCAGCGTTCGCGGGTCAGACGATTCGGATCGTGGTCGAAGCGGCCGATGCGGCGGGCGCGAGCCTCGTGGAGGCCGCGATCGACGACGTGAAGATCGTCAGGCAGTAGAGAGGCAGCGAAGAAGCGCTCGGTCAGCGCATTCCATAGAGCTCGCCGATGCGGGTCAACAGTCCCCGCTCGGTGAGCTCCTCGAGGATCGAAAGGCACAGCGCCGCTTCCAATCCCCAGAGTCTCGCGGCCTGCGCGACAGTCAACCGCAAGCCGGGCAGCTCGAAGTAGTCCGATCGAATCCGCCGCATCGCCTCGTCGCGCGTCATCTGGAGCGACCGCCGCGCGCGGGCGATATGGCTCGAATCGAGAGCGACCGTCTTGCGCCCCTCCTCCAGGCGTTGGAGGTCCATCACTCGCCCCGGGGTGTCCGCCCAGCGTCGTGTCCGCACAGCGATGCGAGCGCGAAGCACGGATCGCGCCAGCCCCTGCGTATTGTCAGAAGCTCTACCGTCCGATTGCGCTCCTGACGCGAGACAGTTCGTGCTCCAGTGATTTTGCGTAGATCTCCGCCTCGCGCCGCATCGATTCGCGCCGCTGGTTGTCCTCGACGAGGCTGTGGGCGTAACGGGTCGCCTCGGAGACGGACTCGGCGAGCCGGCGGTTCTCCTCTTTCAGCGCGCGCACGAACGGTATCGCGACATCCACGTCTTCGTGCTCGCCGAACACGATCGGAAACCTGTGTCCGCCGACGGTGCTGAGGGTTCTGCCGTCCATGTAGCAGGCGCTGATTGCGCGCCGCGGGATGCTCGTGCTGTTCACGCCGCTGCGATGGAGCAGCCAGTTGTGCAGCAGCAACGCCTCGCCCGCCCCGATCTCGAGGTGAACGATCTCGTTCTCCGGGCAGTACGCTTCGGCGTGCGCATCGCTGATCGTGCTGCCGTTCTTGCTGAGCAGTCCGAGGCGATGGCTTCGAGGAATCACCTGGATGCAGCCGTTCGCACGCGTGGCCGGATCGAGCGCGATCCATGTTGTGATCACCGGATCGCGATCGAGCTTCCACACATCACCGGCATCCTGGTGCCACGGGAGGTGCGTGCCCTTGCCGGCCGGCTTGTTCATCAGCATCGCGCGAAAGATCGAGATGCTCGCGTGCCTGCCGTAGGTACGGCCGCAGATCTCGCGAAACAGGTCGCGGCGGATCACATCGAGAACGAGCGGGTCCGCTTCGAGCCCCTGAATCTTTCGATACCCGAGCGTCGCGCTCAGGAATCCCTCGACTGGTGCTGGAAGATCTTCATACGCGCCGCCCGTATCGAGCTGCATCTGCAGCGACGGATACTTGATGCGTCCGAGCATGATGTCGTCGATCCGCTGGCGGAGCGCCGCGAGCTGCGCTTCGTCCAGCACGCGTCCGAGATGGAGGTATCCCTCGCGATCGAATTCATCCCACTGCGCCTCGGAAAGCAGATCCGGCCGCGACGGAGCGATCCGCATGTGTGCGTTCGGCATTGCACTTTCTCCTTGATGAGGGACGGTAGTACGCGCTGGAACAATCGTGCGCCGGCGCGACGAGCCAGCGCGCAAACCGGCCGCGTCGCAGATGGCTTCCCAACGCCAAGGGTCATCCGCGGCGCCGCGGTCACGCGCGGCTCTCAACCGCGCGCGGATGGAGAGCTGCTGGTGCCACACTTCCACCGCGAGCGGAAGAAGCGCCGCGCGCTCGGCGCTCTCGATGGAAATACAGCAGTGGCTGACGCCGGCCGGCGCAAGTGCCCCGCGAAGCTTCGTGCGCGTGTAATCGTCCGTGTGGATGCCGACCGAGGGAACGGCCGCGGCGGCCGCGAAAATCAGCGGGTGATACCGGGTCGAGATCACGAGCGCCGCCCGCTCGACGAGCCAGCGCACTTCGCGCGGCTGCCACAGGTCGAGAATCCGCAACGGCGATCGCAGCGTCTGCTCCAGCGCCGACGCGGCGAGGAGATCGCGCTGCGCGATCGGAACGGCAGCGCCTCCGACGTGGGGCACGAATACGAGCGCCGCGCCGATCGATTCCACGAGCGCGTCGAGCTGCGCGCCAATCGATCGCAGCGCCCGACGCCTGTAGGGCGCGCCAAACGACGCGTCGAGCGTGATCGCGACGATGGGGCGGCGCTCCGCGCGAAGCCCCTCGGCACGCGCGTCCATGGGCGGCTGCGGCTCCAGAAAGAAGGCGTCGTCGAACTGTTGATGAATGCGTTCCGGAGACAGGCCCATCGATCGAACGAGCGCGGCCGACTCCTCCTCGCGCACGCCAATCCAGCTCGCAGCCGAAAGCGCGCGGCTGATGCGCGACCGTTGATCGCGGGTCAGAACCGGACCGATGGTTTGGCCGAGGACGACCGCCGGCAGTCCGTTCTCGGCGGCGTACTCGAGCACCGCGACGCGCTCGAGAATTCTCTCAGGCCAGGTTTGACAGAGGTTGCCGCCGCCGGAGATCACGACGCCATGCGACTGCTGCAACGCGCAGCGCACATCAGGCGTCGACCAGGTTCCCGGCGAGTCGGGTTGCTCGATTGCGAACGGTGGCGGCGCTATCGCCTCGACGCCGTAGCGCGCGCGGGTCCACGATGGATCGCGCGAGAGAACGGTGAATTGGATCCGCGGAACGAAGCGGCGAAATGCCGCGAGGTTCGCCTCGAGCATCGCCTCGTCGCCGAGGTGGTAGTCGTCGGGTCCCGCGACGTCGGCGATGACGAACAGCCGCGGCGCGGTCACGAGAAGTAGCGCCGCTCCGGCGGGAATCCCATCCACGAATCGTATCGGCCATCCTACCGGTGACCTTCAGCATGGAGGACGCCACGCGTGCGCGCGACGCGCACACGCTATTCCGCCTTCAGCGCGACGGTTGGATCGACGCGCAGCGCGCGGCGGACGGGAACCAGGCAGGCAATCGCGGCGATCGCCACGAGAATCGCGGAGACCGCGGCAAACGTCGGGGGATCGGTTGGCGTCACGCCCCACAACTGCGACGCGATCGTTCGGGTGAGCAGCAACGCGCCGGCAAGGCCGGCCGCGAGGCCTGTTCCCACGATCGCGAAGGCGTGGCGGCCGACGAGCGCGGCGATTTCCGCCGCGCCGGCGCCAAGGGCGAGGCGGATCCCGATTTCACGCGTCCGCTGCGCGATCGTATAGGACATCACGCCGTAGACGCCCACGGCCGCGAGCAGCGTCGCCACCGACGCGAAGACGCCGACCAGAAAGACGTGCGAGTGCGTTGCGAACAAGTAGTAGGCTTCACGCGCCTCGCGCCCGATGTTCGCAATCGGCCGTTCCGGCTCGAGGTCGGCGACGGCGCGCCTGATCGCCGGCACGAGCCGCATCGGATCGTCGGCGCCGCGAACGTAGAACGTCATCGTGCCAAGCATGTTGGCGAAGCGGCCGCCGTATTTCGTCGGCTGCTGAAGGTACGACGTGTAGACGACAGGCTCGGCGGATTCCGCGCGCCGCACTGGAATGTCGCGGACGATGCCGATGACGTCACGCGGTCGTTCGTCGGGAACGATGTCGAGCGTCAGGCGCTTGCCGATCGGATCCTCGCCCGGCCAGAACTGGCGCGCCATCGTTTCGTTCACGACGGCCACCCAGGGCGTCGAGTACGCATCCCGCGCGTCAATCGCGCGGCCGCGGACGACCGGCGTTCGTATCGTGGCGAAGAGATCCGGCGTCACCATGAAATAGGCGGCCGCGAGCGGCGAGCCGTCAGCCGCGCGCGCGGCGCGCCGGCCCTCGAGGACGACGTCGACGCGCGGCACGATCAGCCGGTTCACCATCTGATGCGACACGCCGCCGGTCGACACGATGCCCGGGATGGCGCGCAGGCGCTCGTAGACGCGCGCAATGCGCTGAGACGGCGGCGAGGTGATCTCGAAGTACGAGAGACCGCGATACTGGCCCGACGGACGGATGTACTCGCGGATCGGAATCTGGAACTCGAATGACACGAGGCCGCGCGACTCGAAGTTCAAATCGCGGCTCGCGAGGCGGACGAAACTGTTCAAGAGCAGCCCCGCGCCGGCGAGCAGAATCAGCGCCAGCGCGAGCTGCGCCGCTACGAGCGCGCCTCGAAGCCGGCGCGCGCCCGGTGACGCGCCGTCTCTCTCGGACTCTCGCACCGACGCGGCCAGCACCCGCTTCGATCCGGCAATCGCGGGCGCCATGCCGAACACCACGCCGGCCACGACCGAGAGCATCAGCGTCATCGCGAGAATCCGCCAGTCGATCTCGAGCGGCGGCAGATCCGGCAGGCCCGGAATGGCTTTCAGCGACATCACGCCGCGCTGCAACAGCGCCGTCACGATCAAGCCCAGACCGCCGGCGACGAGCGAGAGCAGGACGCTTTCAGTCAGGAGCTGGCGCGCGATCCGGCCGCGGCCGGCGCCGAGCGCCATGCGAAGTCCGAGCTCGGGGGCGCGTGTCGTACCTCGCGCGAGCGTGAGCGCGGCGACGTTGACGCCAGCGAGCAGCAGCACGAGCACGGCGGCCGCCTGCAGCGTCCACAGCGGACGCTTGGTCCACCCGAATCGCACGTCGCGCAAATCGTCAACGTAGACGCTGTACCCGCGATGACGCGCGGGGTCTTCGGTCGCGAGCCGTGCGTTGATCGCATTCAGGTCCGCCTGCGCTTGAGACAGCGTGACGCCCGGTTTGAGCCGCGCGATTGTCAGATAGAAGCGCGCGGACGCCTGCGAGCGATCCGCTCGAAGAAGCGCCCAGAAGTCCGGACGGTTGTCGGGATACGAGAAGCCCTCCGGCATCACGCCGACCACGGACGCGTCGATGCCGTTCAACCGGATCCGCCGCCCGAGCACGCTCGTGTCGCCGCCGAACCGGCGCTGCCAGAATCCATGACTGATGACGATCGCGGATCCCGGCAATCCAAACGCCGGATCGGCGTCGGTGAAGACACGGCCGGCGACCGGCTGAACGCCAAGAAGTGGGAACAGACTGCCGGTGCACACGTAACCCTGCAGCCGTTCGGCATAGGTGTTCGACGCATCCGCGCCGAGATCCGCCTGCGACGGCAGCGACGCGGCAATCCCGTCGAAGGCCGCACTGCGCTCGCGCCACGCCACGAAGTCCGCGACTGATGCGTTGGCTCGCTGGCTCGGATTGGTGTCCGCCGCGGTGCGGAGGATCACGAGCCGGTCGACGTCCGTGAACTGCGGCGCTCGATGCAGCACGGCGTCGATCGCGCCGATCGTCGCGGCATTCGCGCCAATCCCGAGCGCGAGCGACACGGCCGCGACAATCGCGAACCCCGGGTTCCTGCGAAGGATGCGCAGGCCGTAGGCGAGATCCTGCCGGCAGTCGTGGAACCAGGTGACCCGGCGATGATCGCGGCACTGTTCCTCGAGGACCGCGGGATTCCCAAGCGCCGCGCGCGCCGCGCGCCGTGCCTGCTCCGGCGTCATGCCGTTCGAGACGTTCTCCTCGACGAGGCTCTCGAAGTGAAACGCGAGCTCGCGTGCGACCTCGCCGTCGATCGCGTCCTTCCGCAGCATCGATCTGACGCGCTGGTGCGAGATGCGAAGCAGGCGGGAGGGCGTCATCGCAATTTCGCTCTAGGCGCGCTTCAAGACGAGTCGAACGGCCGACGAGAGGCGATCCCAGCTTTCGAGCTCGCGCTCGAGCTGCTGTTTACCTTCGCGCGTGAGCGAGTAGAACTTCGCGCTGCGACCGAGCTGGGTATCCTTCCAGTCCGCCACGATCCACCCCTGATGCTCCAGGCGATGCAGAGCGGGGTAGAGCGATCCCTGCTGCACCGACAGCACATCGTCGGACAATTCCTGGATGCGTTTGGAGATTGCCCATCCGTGGAGGGAATCGCGCGCGATGGTTTTCAGGATCAACAGATCGAGCGTTCCCTGCAGCAGGTCGGACGGCTTGGGCATGGCTGTTGACAATGATACCTAGAACGTCGACAATTCATCAACCTTGCCCAGATTATCGACAATCCTCGCGGCGCTTCGTCCATCGTCCATCGTGTCGATGCTCGGCAGCATCGGACGGGACGTCCGGCACGCGGCTCGCGTGTTCGTCAAGAATCCGGGCTTCACCGCGATCGCGGTGATCTCGATCGCCTTCGGCACGGGGGCGAACGTCGCCATGTTCAGCGTCACGGACGCGCTGCTGCTGCGGCCGCTGCCGGTGCCGGCGCCGGAGGATCTCGTCAGCGTCGGATTCCGCACGACGCGCGGTTTCGCATCGACGGTGGCCGCGTCGCACGCCGACTACCAGGACATTCGCGAGCGCGCCCGAAGCTTCGAGGGACTCGTCGCGTTCTGCTCGCGCCGCGTCGGCATTCGTACGGACCCGACGACGCCGCCCCGCGTTCGAATCGCGACGCTTGTCAGTAGCAACTTCTTTCAGGTGCTGCGCGTCGAGCCGACGCTCGGTCGCGGCTTCCGGGCGGACGAAGACGATGTGCCGGGCCGAGACGCGGTCGCCGTCCTGAGTCACGGCACGTGGGTGCAGGAATACGACAGCGACGCTTCCGTCCTCGGACGCACGATTCAGATCGCGAGCATCGACTTCACGATCGTCGGCGTCGCTCCGGAGAGCTTCACCGGAATGCAGCCGCGCTACATCCGCGACGCGATCTACGTTCCGCTCGCGATGTGGCCGCGGATCATGAGCACGCGCACCGTCGACCCGCTGACGACGCGCGATCTCAGGGTTCTCGACGTCACCGGACGGCTCAAGCCCGGCGTCTCGCTCGCGGACGCGCGTGCCGAGCTCGAGACGATCAACCTCGATCTCGCGCGCGAGTACCCCGCAACGAACACCGATCAGGTCCTCACCGCGCAGACCGAGCTGACGCTGCGATTCCTGCAGGCGCCGCTCGATGCCGCGCTGCTGACCATTCTCTCGATGCTGTCCTTTGCGGTGCTGTCGGTCGCGTGCGCCAACGTGGCGGGACTGCTGGCGAGCCGCGGGCCCGTGCGGGCTCGCGAGATCGCGCTGCGCCTCGCGATCGGCGCGGGACGCGCCCGCATCATCCGTCAGCTCATCACCGAGAGCCTCGGCATCGCGCTCGCGGGCGGCGCGGGCGGCCTCGCAATCGGCTACGTCGGCATCGGCCTCTTTCGGCAGATCGAGTTTCCGACCGACGTGATCGCGTTGCCGGTGATGAAGCTCGACGAACGCGGGCTGATCTTCAGTCTCATCGTGGCAACGACGAGCGCGTTCGTGTTCGGGCTTGGTCCGGCGCTCCAGCTCACGCGCATCGATCTCGTCGAGGCGCTGAAGACGACCGACACGTCGGCGCGCCGTCATCGGCGTCTCACCGGCCGCAGCGCCCTCGTCGTCGTGCAAGTGGCGCTGTCGCTCGTGCTCCTGACCATGGCGGCGTTCGCGTTCCAGGTCTTCCGGACGGAGCTCGAGAGAGGTCCGGGATTCCGCACGGCGCGGATAGCGAAGATCAGCCTCGACCCGGGGCAGGCGCGGTACTCGGAAGAGGAGTCCGCGAGATTCTTCGAGCGAGCCGTCGACAACGCGCGCCGGCTGCCGGGCGCCGGTATCGCGACGGTCTTGTCCGCGATGCCGCTTTTCGGATTCGAGCTCGCGTCCATCGTGCCGGAGGGATTCCATCTGCCTCCCGGCGAGAAGAGCGTTCGGCCGTACGGAAACAGCGTCGACGAACACTATTTCGCGGCGCTGGAGATTCCCATTCTGGAAGGACGTGCGTTCACTTCCGCGGACACGAGCGGCTCGCGTCCCGTTGCGATCGTGAACGAAACGCTGGCGCGGCGTTATTGGCCCGGCGAGTCCGCGATCGGCAAGCGCATCCGGCGCGTGGAGCCGCGCGAGATGTGGCTCGAAGTCGTCGGCGTCGCCAAGACGACGACCTATGTGTATCCCGGCGAAGAGCCGCACGACGCGATCTATTTTCCGTTCCGCCAGGATCCACGCGGAAGCATGTTGCTGCTCGTGCAGACGGCGGGCGACTCGAGCACCTGCGTGACGCCGCTCGGCAATATGGTGCGGTCCATGGACGCCGACGTGCCGCAGTTCGACGCGCAGACGATCGAGCGGTTCTACGGCGCGAGGGCTTCGAGCATCGCCAGCGTCTGCACGCGGATGATCGACGGCATGGGCTTCATGGGCCTGACGCTCACGATGGTCGGTCTCTATGGACTCGTCTCGTACGCGGTCAGCCGCCGAACGCGGGAGATTGGCGTGCGCATCGCGATCGGCGCAACCCGACGCGACATCACGGTCATGATTCTTCGCGAGGGATTGACGCCCGCCGTCGTCGGTGTCGCCGTCGGCCTCGTGCTGAGCGCCGGCGCGGTGCGCGTGATGCCGATGCTGGCGCCCTTCGCGCACCGGATCGATCCTCGATGGTTCCTCGTGATGGTGCCCGCGCTGTTCCTCGTCTCGGTCGTCGCTTCTCTGGTGCCCGCACGCCGCGCCGCGCGCGTCGATCCAACCGTCGCGCTCCGGTGCGAGTGAGTCGGCGCGGACTTCGAAAACGAACGATACTAGCGTGATGGCCAATAGGTCCGCGGCATCCGCCTCGGTGCTTCGAGTGCGCGATCTCCGCAAGCGCTACAAAGACGTCGTCGCGGTGGATGGCATCGCCCTCGACGTCAGCCGAGGCGAATGTTTCGGCCTGCTCGGACCGAATGGAGCAGGAAAGACGACGACGATCGAAATCTGCGAGGGGCTGACCGACGCGGATTCCGGCGACGTCGAAGTGCTCGGCCTGCGATGGGCGACCGATGCGCACGCGCTGCGGCAGCGCCTGGGCATCCAGCTTCAGGAGACGCAGCTCACCGACAAGCTGACCGTCCTCGAAACGCTGCAGCTCTTTCGCAGCTTCTACGAACGCGGGCCGGCGCCGGACACGGTGATGTCGCTCGTGCAGCTCGATGAAAAACGCGATGCGCGCATCGCGGCGCTGTCCGGCGGACAGAAGCAGCGCCTGGCCCTCGCCTGCGCCCTCGTCGGCGATCCGGAGCTGCTCTTCCTCGACGAGCCGACGACGGGACTCGATCCGCAAGCACGCCGGCAGCTCTGGGATCTGATTGAGGAATTCAAACGGACCGGCCGGACGATCGTGCTGACGACGCATTACATGGAAGAGGCGGAGCGGCTGTGCGACCGCGTCGCGATCATGGATCGAGGCCGCATCCTCGCGCTCGGCATGCCGGTGCAGCTCATCGCGTCGATCGGCGTCAACCACCTCATCGAGCTCTCGACGGGGAGCGGCGCGCAGGCCGTCGAGCTCGGCGCGCTGCGAGGAATCGAGGGCGTGCGCGACGTGCGCGCGGACAACGGCAGCATCCAGATTCAGGCCGTCGAGCTCCACCGCGTTCTGCCCGCGCTGCTCGAGGATCTTCGACGGCGCGAGATATCAATCACCGAGCTTCGAACGCATTCCGCGACCTTGGAGGACGTCTTCGTATCGCTCACGGGACGGCATCTGCGCGATGAGTGACGCAATCCGCGTGCGCCATCAGATCGTCGAGCTCACGCTCGCGCGGATCCGCGAGTTCTCGCGCGAGCCCGAGGCGGTGTTCTGGGCCGTCTTCTTTCCGATTCTGCTCACGGCGGGGTTGGGCATCGCGTTCAGGAGCCAATCCGCGGAGGTCCTGAAGGTCGCCGCAGCGTCTCCGGCGATCGTCAGCGCGCTGAAGCAGGATCCGGCGCTGGATGTCGCGCAGATGGATGCCGCTCAGGCGGCGTTCGCGCTCGAAACCGGCAAAGTCGCGCTCGTCGCGACGGAAGGGCCGAACGGGTCCGTCGTCTACCGCTACGACGACACGAGCCCGGACGGACGGATGGCGCGAATCCTCGCCGATCGCGCCGTCCAACGCGCCGCGGGCAGGATCGATCCGACGACCGCGACCGACGACCTCGTTCGCGAGCCCGGATCGCGCTACGTCGATTTCCTCGTGCCCGGCCTGGTCGGCCTCGGGATCATGAGCAACGCGATTTGGGGCCTGGGCTTCTCGATCGTCGACGCGCGCCGGCGAAAGCTGACGAAGCGGCTCGTTGCGACGCCGATGTCGCGCGCGTATTACCTGCTGTCCTATCTGCTGTGGCGCAAGCTGATTCTGATGATGGAAATCGCGGTGCCGATCGGCTTCGGCGCGCTGGCATTCGGCGTGCCCGTGCGTGGCCGATTGATCGACCTGATCGTCATCTGCGTCCTCGGATCGCTGGCGTTCAGCGCGCTCGCTCTGCTGATTGCCTCGCGCGCGCGAACGATCGAAGCGGCGTCCGGCCTGATGAACCTCGCGCAGGTGCCGATGTGGATTCTGTCGGGCGTGTTCTTCTCGGCCCAGCGATTCCCGGATGCCGTGCAGCCGTTCATTCAGGCGCTGCCGCTCACGGCCGTGATCGACGCGCTTCGCGCGCACATGCTTCAGGGCGCGACGCTCGCGCAGCTCGTGCCGCAGCTCGCGACGCTCACGGGCTGGCTGGTCGTGTGCTTCGCCCTCGCGCTGAAGCTGTTTCGCTGGCGCTGAGCCGCACGCGGTCAGATACGGAGGAAGAGGCGCCGACGGTACATCCAGTAGAGGATCGTCCAGAACAGCGCGAGCGTGCAGGCGCCGAGCAGGATCGGCGCGAACTCCGGTCCGACGATCTCGAACGGCGCGCGCCCGAAGTGTATGCGCAGCGCTCGATCGACGTAATCGGTCGCGACGTGCACGAGCACGTACATCGCAATCGAATTCATGCCCACGACGACGAATGGGAGCGTCCAGCCGCGGCTGTTGCGGATGTCGATGAGGTAGTAGTACCCGACGAGAAACAGCGTGACCCAACCGGCGCTGAAGATCGCCCACGACGGCGTCCAGATGCGTTTGACGATCGGGCAGAGTCCCGCCGCGTGAATCGCGATCCCAAGCAGCACGCCGCCGATTCCCCACATCACGAGCTGCCGTACCTTCTCGCGCGGCGCCCGATCGCTGCGCAGCACACCCCCGGCCAGCAGCCCGAAAATCATCGTCGCGAGCGACGGCACGAAGTTCAGCGTGAGATAGCCGCCGCCGTTGTAGACGAAGGGACGCTCGCGCGGAAAGAGGTTCAGGAACCATTGATCGAACCGGTTCGCCGCGTTCGTGTTCTTGTCCCAGTGCGCCGCAAAGCCGGTCTGGTGATGCGGCCAATCGATCGCCACGCCGACCGTCTTCGTATCGAATCCCGCCGGCGGCAGCGGATACAGCGCGAAGAGCAGCCAATAGCCCACGAGAATCGACGCGGCCGCGATCCATTGCACGCGCGGACGCGTCCACGCCAACAGGAACAACACGACGTAGCCGAGGCCGATTTGCGTGAGGACGTCTTCGAACGTGAAATACGTCTGCGCGCGGCGCTGCGAGCGGAGAAAGATTCCCAGCGCAATCAGGATCAGCGCGCGCAACGCGCTGTGCGCCAGCATCGCGCCGAACGACTGCCCCTTGGCGCGGCGGCTCGCGATCGAGAACGGCAGCGCGACGCCGACCATGAACATGAAGGCCGGCTGGATGAGGTCCCACGGCACGACGCCCGTCCACGGAACGTGGTCCAGCATCCTCGCGAGGAACTGGGCGGTTGCGCTGGACGGAAACTGGCGAGCGACGCGCGGGATCTCCAGAATCTCCGACGCCATGAAGAGCATCGTGATTCCGCGAAAGACGTCGAGCGACGTCAGTCGCGTGGCGCCAGCGGGCGGAGCCGCCGCCGCTGACGCCACCGATACGGTTGCCGCCGCACGCGCCACGCGGCGGATGCTAGCACAGCGCGGCTAACGTGTTCTGACGATCTCCAGAATCTCGTTCCGCGCGATCGAGACCACGAAGAGGTGGCCGTTCGGTCCGGTTTGAATCTCGGTGCTCACGCCGAAGTTCCGCCCGGCCAGGAGGCTCTCGCTCTCGGTGATCGTGTGTTTGTCGTTGTTGTCGGCGACGCGATCGAGGAGACCGGGGTCGTCGAGGACGAGATCTCTGCGGTTCCCCTTCAGATTGAACCGGAAGAGATACCCACCCTCGAGGAGCGGCCTTCATGCACACTCCCTTCGTGCAGGTACGCGCGGCGAAACGCAAACGCGTTGCCTGTGGCGAGGGGACTGCGCGACGAACGATCTCGAAGAAGGGCTTGGCAGCCGAGTTACGGCGAAGGAAAGACCGTTTACCGGAGAAGAAACCCAGCAGGGTTCGCGCGCGTCAGTCGTGCCGCAATGCCGCGAGCGGATCGAGCCGAGACGCACCGCGCGCGGGCAGATAGCTCGCGGCACCGGCGACAACGGTGAGCACGATCGCGGCGAGCCCGAGCGTGAGCGGATCGTGCGGCTCGAGTCCGAACAGAAGCGCTGGCGCGGCTCGACCGGCCGCGAGCGACAACACCATGCCGATTGTGACGCCGATGGCGACGAGACGGGCCGCGTCGCGCAACAGCATCGTGACGACGGTGCGACGATTGGCGCCGAGCGCGACGCGGATGCCGATCTCCTGACGGCGCTGCGCCACGGCGAAGGAGATCATTCCGTACAGTCCGACCATCGCGAGCACGGCGGCGAGGATGCCGAAGAAGCCGGCCAACGTCGCAAGCAGCCGGTCGCGAACCATCCGATCGCGGACACGTGCCTGAAAGAGCGTGGACTCGGCGACGATTTCGGGATGCGCCTTGCTCATGTGCTGCGCGATCGCGGCAACCGCTGCCGCCGGATCGATTCGAGACTGAATCATCACCACCGCCCACGGACCCAGGCCCGGGTACTGCGCGTCGGGAGCGAACACCATGGGCGGCGTCGGATTGCGTATGTCGCTATAGCGGGTGTCGGGAATGACGCCAACGATCTCGTAGACCGTCGAGGGAAAGCCCGGCTCGGGACTCGTCCGCAGCGTCTGGCCGATGACGCGCGCGCCCCCGCCGAAATTCCGCACGAACGTCTGATTGACGACGGCGACGCGCGGTGATTCTCTCGTGTCGCGTACCGAGAATCCGCGTCCCTCGAGGATCGGAACACCCATCGTGTTGAAGTACTCCGGGCCAACCCACGTGAACTTGGCGGAGTTCTCGACGGCGCCGATCTGAAGACCGTGTTCCCAGCTCGCGCCAAGCAGCGGAATGTTCGTCGTCGTCGCCGCGTTGACGATTCCCGGCAACCGACGAATCTCGTCGACCAGCTGGCGTTGGAAATCGGCAAGGCGCTCGGGCGGCAGCTTCGTCTCCGGATATCCAAAGAACGCGATCGAGATCCCGTCGAGCCTGATACCGGGATCGAACGTCATCAGGTTTCTGAAGCTTCGTACGAACAGCAGCGCGGCGACGAGCAGAACGAGCGACACGGCGACCTGCGTCACGACCATGACGCGCTGCGTCGCGAGATGTCCGCGGCTTTCCGTCGCGCCTCGGCCGCCGCTCTTCATGGCTTCCGCCGGCCGAATACCCGTCGCGCGCAGCGCGGGCGCGACGCCGAACACGATGCACGTCGCGCACGCGACCGCCGCGGTGAACAGGAGCACGCGCCAGTTCGTCGCGAGCGTGAGCGTCGGCGCCGACCCCTCGGTCGTCAGCGCCCAGACGAGCGCGCGGCTCAAGATCCGCGCGAGGAGAATGCTGAACACCGCGCCGAGCGCCGCGAGGAGGACGCTCTCCGCCAGGAACTGACGAATCAGCTTCCCGCGCGACGCGCCGATCGCGAGGCGAATCGCCACTTCGCGCTCGCGCGCGCTCGCCCTCGCCAACAGGAGATTGGCGAGATTCGCCGCCGCGATGAGCAGGACCAAGCCTGCAATAGCCAGGAGCAGGCGCAGCGAGGTCGTGTACTCGGACCGCAGCCAGCTCGCTCCGCGCGCGAACGACGCGGCCTCGAGACGAAATTCCTTGAAGCGCTTGATCGCGTCGGGGCTGTAGTCGGTCGGCGCCGCCGCCTCGAAGATGCCCGTGCTGAGCGCATCGAGGTGCGCCGTGGCGCGATCGATCGTCCATCCCGGCCGCAGCCGTCCGAATACCCCGACGCTGAAGAGATCGCGCCGCAGCACCTTTGGCACGCAGAACGGCAGCGCGATGTCGAACGTCTCGCCGACGGCGAGGCCGAAGAATCCGGGCGGCGTGACGCCGACGATCTCGAACGGCGCGCCGTCGACCTTCAGCAGCGCATCGCCTTTTCCGATTTCGCGTCCGCCGAGCGCGCGCTGCCAATAGCCATGGCTCACGACCGCCTTCGACCCGGGACACGGAACGCTAACGCTGTCCGCGGCGTCGAGCAGACGTCCGCGATGAGGCCGCACGCCGAGCGTATTGAAGAACTCCCCGCTGACGACGATCGCGCGCTGGCGCTGCAGCGACGACCGTTCCCCGACGCGCACGTCCGACAGCGCCCATGCGGCCACGCTCGAGAACGCCTCCTGATGCGCCTCGATTTCCTGCCACACGGGCCGTGTGAGCCCCCCGTACGTTCCGGGATTGATGCCGAACCCTTTGTTGCCTCCAGCAATGCGGACCTCGGCCAGCTCTCGAGGCGCGCGCACCGGCAGCGCCTGAAGGCCGACGGCGTCGATCAACTGGAAGATCGCGCCGTTCGCGCCGATGCCGAGCGCGAGCGTCAGGATGGCCGTGAGCGTGAAGGCCGGGCTGCGGCGAGCCAGGCGGGCGGCGAATCGCAAATCCTGCAGAACCATGCGGGCATGCTCCTTCGGCGCTTCCGTCAACACACCGGCGATCGCCTCGATCCACACGAGCGCGCGTTGACCGATCCCCGACGCATCGCGGTGGCGATCCTCGAACACCATCACCACTTCGCGTCCGTACTCGTCGCGGAACTCGGAGGGGTAGAGCGACAGCAGCGCGCGAAACGCGCGTGTGCTCGGAGGAATGCGCGTGCGGACCCGGCCCGGCATCGTGCGTTACCCCTCTCGCGCGAGCAGTCCCGTCGCGCGCGCGTCGGAGAGGAGGCGCTCGAGACGGCGCGCTTCGGCCGTCGCGACACGCCGGCCGAGCCGCGTCAACCGGTAGTAGCGGCGCCGCTCGTCGTCGTGCTCCGGATCCGGCCGCTCGGCGAGCTCTTCGATCAACCGCTGATCGAGCAGCCGCTTGATCGACGCGTAGAGAGTGCTCGGGCTCAAGCGGAGCTGTCCGTCGGTCCGCTCGGCGACGTCCTGCATGACCGAGTAGCCGTGCCGCTCGCGATCCGCGAGCGAGACGAGAATGTGAAACGTGTCGCGCGGCAGCGGAAGGAAAGACTCGGGCGCCGGCTCGATCGACGGTTGTCGTCGTGGTGGCATGACTGAGGCGAACTATAGCATGTTCTGCTATAGCTGAACCTGGAGGCAGATACGCCCGAGGGAAGCTCCAGGTTCCAGATTCAAGGCGATGTCAGCGCGGGCTCGCCGCCGTTCGCCGATCAGCGCCTGCTCGAGAGCGTCGATCTCTAACTGTCGCGCTTGCGGTGCTGCGGCGTCCACGTGCCCGACAGCGCGATGCCTCCGCGGACGGGGACTGGCATCAACGCGAAGTCGTCGCGGCCGTGGCGGCCGACGACCGTCCATCCCGACGCCATTCCCAACGCCGCGCCAAAGAGCAAGTCGCTCGGAAAATGGCGCTGCTCGGTCAGGCGACCGGCGGCAACGTAACTCGCGATCACGAACGTCGGCCACGCGGCGCGATATCCGAAGTGCCGCTCGAGAACCGACGCGGTGGCAAAGGTCACCGACGCGTGGCCCGAGGGAAACGCGCAGCAGTCTCCGCTCGGCCGATCGCGCTGCGTCGCGTACTTGATTCCGTACGTCAATGCCTGCGTCAGCGCCTGCGCGCGAAGGAGATCGAACCCCATGTGAGACAGCTTGTTGGTGCGGCCCTCCGCGGGATGGTACGCGAATCGGCCGACGAGATACGTGCCGATTGCCGCGCCGACTTGCACGGGACCCAGTCCGAGGACCTTCCCAGGCTTGAGCGCTTTGCGCAGACCGTTCTGATCGGCGGCCCAGTCGCTGACGTCATCGTCGAACGGATAAGCAATCGCGGCCGCGCCGGCACCGATGCCGAGGATGACCCACGTCGACTTGCGCCGCGGGAACGCTTTGAAATCGCTGCCGATGTTCCGAACGAGCGCGGCGAATCCAGTTCGCGTGACTTTCCGGGGCTCTTGCTCTTGAAGTTCTTCGCTCAGGGTCCACGACGATGGACCCTCGGATGGAGCGGCGACCGCCGGCACGTCACGAAACAAGCCCTCGTAAACATGCGAACCGATCGGCGGCGAAGGCAGCGGCGACTCGAATATCGATCGCGTTTCCGCCGACGCGGACCGCGCCGCCACCACGATCGCGATCGTGAAAACAATCGCGCCAACCGCTCCCGGCCGTGCTCGCTCGCCTCTCCTCACTGTCTGCTCCTCTCGACGCCGCCGTCCGATCCCAACCTGCTCAGCGATTCTACGAAGCGCCGGATGAACGCTGGATGACAAAGCCAGGTTGCATTGTCCGCATGTCGGCGGGTATGGTGTGCATCGAGCACATCCGTAGGAATCGAGCAACTCCTGGAGGCAAACGATGTTCACTCGTCGGTGGACGCCACGAATCCGCCTGGTTCTCGTCTCGTCGGCTTGCTTTGCGATGTGGTCGGCCGCGCCGGCGGGGCAGTCGACGCAGCAGCCCGCGGCACCGGCGCCGTCAGGCCGGCAGCGCCCCGAGACGCCGATGGATCCGGAGCGCGCGCGCATGCTGTACGTCAGCGCGGATCCCGACGAACACGGCCGCGGCTACAACGCGCAAGCAGACATCGACGAGAAAGCGGTTGCCGATGCGCGCTACGCGAAGGCGAGCCAGGGCGTGATGGATTTTCAGAAGGTCAAGTACCGCAGCAGCGTCGGCGACATGGACATCCCCGCCTATCTCTTCCAGCCGCTCAAGAAGCGCGGCGCGAAGGGGCACGCCGCGATGGTGTGGGTCCACGGGGGCGTTCACGGGAACTGGGGCATCAACATGTTTCCGTTCGTGAAGGAGGCGGTCGAGCGCGGCTACGTCGTGATTTGCCCCGAGTATCGCGGCAGCACCGGCTACGGCGACGCCCATTACAAAGCGATCGACTACGGCGGCTACGAGATCGACGACGTGCTGAGCGCCGTCGACTATCTGAAGACGCTGACGCACGTCGATCAGGATCGGCTCGGCATCATGGGCTGGAGCCACGGCGGATATATCACGCTCCTGTCGGTCTTCCGCGACAAGCACCCGTTCAAAGCGGCATCCGCGATGGTTCCCGTGACGAACCTGGTGTTCAGGCTGTCATACAGAGGACCGTCGTATCAGCGCCAGTTCTCGACGCAGTCCCGCATCCAGGGACTGCCGTTCGAGAAGCGCGATCTCTACATCGAGCGCTCGCCGCTCTATCACGTCGACAAGCTGAACGTGCCGCTCCTCGTGCACGTCGCCACGAACGATACGGACGTGAACTATGTCGAGGATCAGCAGATCGTCGACGCGCTGCGCTCGCGCAAGCCGGATCTCGCCGAGACGAAGGTCTACGTCGATCCCGTGCCCGGACCGGTGAGCGTGGGCCACACGTTCAACCGGCGCGTGAACATCAAGACGCTCGAGCGGGACGATTCTCCCGATCAACGCGATTCGTGGAACCGCACGTGGACGTTCTTCGAGTGGAATCTCCGGCCCTACGAGGATCGCAGCCGCTGACGGCTATCTGATGATCACGACCCGCAGACCGGCGGGCGTGTTCGGCGCGGTGTTCGCGGACTGCATGATCGTTACGGGCTGACCCGCGATCGTCAGCGTGCCCGTGCGCGCCGAGGCGCCGGTGTTCTCCGACACGCGATAGCGGACGGTGCCGTTTCCAGTGCCGCTTGCGCCGCTCGTGATCGTGATCCATGTGCCGGACCGCACCGCGTTCCACGTGCAGACGGGTGACCCGGTGACCACCACCGATCCCGTGCCGCCGGCAGCGTTGAAGCCTTGACTCGCGGGCGTCAAGTTGAAGCCGCACGTGCCGGTCTGCGTCAGGACGAAAGTCGCGGTCCCGATCGTGATCGTGGCGACGCGCGACATCCCCGCAGTATTCTCCGCCGCGCGGAACGTCACGACGCCGGGCCCTGTGCGCTTCCGCAGATCGGTCACCACGAGCCACGAATCCGACGACGCGGGAGTCCACGTGCAGTTCGTGCCCGTGTTCACCGTAAACGTGCTCGTCGTGGTGATCGGAGGAAATATCCGCGCGTTCGGCGTCAAGTCGTGGGTGCATGGCGCCGGCGGCGCGGGCGGCGGCGTGCCAGGCGGCGTGCCAGGCGGCGGATCGGGTGCGGGCGGTGTGGTCGGCCCCTGTGCCGGAGGACGACTGGGGAACGTGAACGAGTTCGACAACGCGCTGGCGGACGATCCGGCGAATCCGATCGCGACGACGCGCGCCTCGTAGATCGGCCCGGCCGCCGGCCACACGCCAAGCCGGCCGCCGAAGTCCACTCTGATGAAACCATCCGCCTCGGGCGCCGGTTTCCCGAGGTCGACGCTCTGAAGGACGATGCCGACACCCACCAGATAGAATTCGAGCGCGTAGCGATCGATGATCGGCCTGCCGCCCTCCATACGATCGTGGTCGGCCGACGGCTGGAACTCCACGATGCGGGGATCGGTGATCTGCGCGGAGACGGCTGCGGAGAAAAGAAGGAGAGACGCGAGCGCGAGGGGTAGAACGATCTTCGAACGATTGCCGAGCTGAAACACTCGGCCGGGCCGCAGTGCACAAAGCACGCCGCCTGGTTCGGAATCGCCAACCCGAGATCGACGATCGAAAACTACAGCAAACAGCAACGATCGCTCTGAACGACGTCACGCACGCGAGAGACCAACGACGCGAAGTAGTATTGAAGCTGTACAGTAATTAGTTCACTTTACTCGCGTCGTCAATTCTTTTTCACGGAGTTCGGCGCCGGTCCGACCGGCAACCGCTCGACGCCGACAAGCTGCCAGCCGCTTCCGCTGCTTCGGAAGTACACGTCGACAGGCTTCGACCAGGACGCCGTCAATGGCGACGCGGGATCGACCGCGGCAACCGACACCTTGATATAGCTTCCGGCCGCGCGCGGCAGGTCCGAGGGAGCCTGCACGCGTTCCTGACCCGCCTTCGTTGCCGATCCGATCGGCTGCGTGGCGCCGGTCGCGTTGTCGAACCGGAACCACGAGGCGGTGTAGCCGCCTTTCGGGGCCTCCGCGACCTGCGCGCGGACCGCCGCGTTCTCGAACGTCAGCACGCCAGACCCGTCGAGGGCGAACTTGGTGAGCGGATTCACTCTCCTGAGGTACGTGCGACCGATCTTGTTGCGCCGCTCGATCAGCACATCGGCGAGCAGCTTCTCGGCCGCGGGATCGGTGTACTTCCCGGTCTTGACCGCGGCGCGGATGTGCTCGTCGGTGAACGCCATCACGCGCAGCGCCGCCCAGAACGTGTCGTCGTCGCGCACGCGGAGCAGCGCCCCGGCGGGAACGCGAGGCTTCCATTCGTCGGGCTCGTACGCCTCCGCGCTGAACCTGCCGATCTCCGGATGCTCCACGTAGTCCACCGTCTGCCACGGACTCAGAGCCAATCCAAACGTGAAGAGGCGCTTCGCGGTGGGCCCGCCTTCGTAGACGTGCTCGTAGCCTTCATCACCTTCGCGCGGGTGCAGGGATCCCGTGCCGAACGTCGATCCGACATCCTGCAAATAGTGCCGAACCACCGAACGGCCGTTCTCGGTCACGACCGAATCGAGCGTGTTGCCGGCTTTCATGTCGACGAGGTTCGTCCAGCCGCCGAAGACCTGCAGCGCGCGGAGCTCGCGCCGGTGCTCGTGCGGCACGACGTCGTTCGGATCGTCCGGGCGCGTGCCGTGGTACTTGAACCCGCCGATGACCCTCCCCGGCAAGCCGCGCTGCGCGATCGCGCGGTACGAGCCGTCGGCGCTCCGGTGAGCCGAGGCCAACACGTCGTGGAGATCCCCGTGCGTGAAGCGGCGTCTGCGGCCGTGCGACGGGACCGTCACTTTGTCGCCGATGGCGACGTTCTCGGCACGGAAGGACGTCAGGTACGTCTCGGGTATGTAGTAACCCAGCGCCCAGAACAGCCGCGAGGCCACGGAGATTGCGGCGGTCGCCGCCACCGGGTAACCCTTCGAGTCCAGCGAGAGGAACCACACGTCGCCTTTTTCGTCGCGAACCGTGAATCCGGGCGCCGTGCCTGCCGTCTTCGCGCGAATGATCGTCCACTTGCCGGGCGCCGGCCCGTCGAGCGTATTGGGACCGCGGGTGATCTCGTCGGCCGTGATCGCCTTCGCGTAGATGCGGTTCGTGAACCAGCTCGAGTCGGGGACCTCGTCGATCGTGTTGACGTTCTGCGCGCGAACGCCGCGCGTCAAGTCACCCGGCTTCGTGAAGACGTTCTGCGTGAGATCCGCGATGAGACCGATGTCCCATTCCTGCGTCTTCGAGGCATCCTGCGTCTCAGGCTCGCGCGCGAGCGGATCGTCGGGGTAGAACTTGGGCCGCGACTGCGCGCCAGGAGTACCGTCGGTCCATACCAGCACGGCGGAGAGGATCGCCGCCGACGCCAGAATCGCTTTGCTCGAGAAGTGAGTGCGCATATCGATGGATTCCGTCCTCAAAACGCCGGACCGCTGGCAATCACGATGCGCCAGCCCTCGATCCCTTTCGCGGCTTCCAGCCGAAGCGGCGTGGCGGCCGGTCCGTGGAAGCGAACGCCGACGCCCCAGTCCGTCTTGAAGTCGTTGAAGTCGAGCGCCGATCGGCGGCTCGCGACCTTGCCGGCGTCGTAGAAGAACGCCATGTCGAGCGCGAGGCGGCTCGGTATCCAGCGGAACTCCGCGCCGGTCAACAGCGCGTGGCGATCGCGGAAACGTCCCGTCGGAAAACCGCGCAGCGTGCTTCCGCTCCCGAGATAGGGAAGCAGGAAGTACGGCACGCTGTCGTCGTCGTTGAGCGTCGACTGCACGCGGCCTCGCACCGAGAGCACCCAGTTCTCGCGCAGCATCGGCAGGTGTTGAATGACTTCGCCATCGACGCGGCGGAAGCTGTAGGTCTTGTCGCGATCCGCGAAATCATGGAGCGTGACGCCGTAGTAGCCGCCCGTTCGCGAGTAGCCGGGCGACACGCGCCAATCGATCGCCGCCGTCCCCTGGCTGTGGATGTATTTCGGATTGGAGAAGAGTCCGGGCGCGGTGAGGGAATTGAAACGCGTCTCGATCGACGGCGCGCGGCCGAGACCTTCTTCGGTCTTGTAGTCCTCGTACGCGACTTCACCCTCGAGCCGCGTGAACCACGTCGGCCTGAGCGCCAGCGTGCCCGCCCCATATCCCTGCTTGATTCGAAAGTTCGCGCGATCGCCTCGCGAGCTGTCGGGGCCGATGCCGTAGAACCCGATCTGCGTCGCATCGCGATAGCCGCCGCGAATCCCCGCGGTCCACTTTCCGCCGCCGTTCCATGGCGTGCGCGTGCCGACTTCGAAGAGCTTGTAGCTCTTGATCGAATACATCCCTTTGATTTCCCAGACGGCTTCGCGCGAATAGAAGTGACGATAGCCCGCGCCCAGGGCGAGGCCGCCGCCGGGATACACGCTGCCGAACACAGGGAAGAAGCCGCTTGGCGGGCTCGTATAGCTCCGCTCGATCTGCGTCATCAGCTTCTCGACGCCGGACGGCTCATAGGGCGCGCTCTTCGCGGCCTTTTCCTGTTGCTGCCTGGCGATCTCCTCGGCGCGCGTCTCCTGCGCCTGCGCGATCGCGGGGAAAACAAGAACGATTGCCGCCATCCCAAAAGAAAGGGCGAAAGGCAGGCGATGCCCACTCCGGCACACTGTGGCTCTCGGCACGCTGTTTACTCCAAAGGAGTGGGGAGTATCCCACGTAGAAGGGGGATTTCACAACGGGCACGGAGCTGGCATCTCCGGCTGGTCACCGAATAACGGCCGTGCAATGGCGTGCCGACGATGGACACAATCGTCTTTTTGATCACGATTTCAGCGGGCGCGTTGGTCGTCCGCTACAAGGAGCGTCTGCGGTTCTTCGCGACCGCGCGTCCTTCGTCGAGCCGTGTGCTCGTCGATCAAGTGCTCGGGTTGTCGCGGCTCGAGCTGCCGGAGGGATGGCGTCAAGCGCGCGATCTGAACGAGACGGCGGGCATCGAAGCGATCCACGCGTTGTACGGACGCCACGTGATCGTCATCAGCGACGCGATCGAAGACTTCGTTCCCGAGATGACCGTGTACGAGCATTCGGTGAACACTCGCGCGGAGCTCACGAACAACATCCGTCTGATCTCGTGCAGCGGTCCGGAGCGGCGAATCATCGGCGGCTGCGAATCGGTGCAGTACGAGATCGAAGGCTTCTTCCAGCAGACGCGGATCAAATACCTTCACACGACCGTGGCGGGTCGGCGCGCGTTCCATCAGGTGCTCGCATGGGCCACGCGCTCGCGGTACGATCGCGCCGCGTTCGACGATCTACTGAACGGCTTCTCCGAGCAGCCTGCGGGAAGGGATGCGGATCGCAGCACGACGCCGGCGGAACCCATTCATGTCGTGGCGCACTCGCAGTACGAAATCCACTGATAGGAAAGTTCCAAGGCGTGACGTACGGGCAGGTGAGAGCGCCTGAGCCTCAGTCAGCTGACAGCAGGGTCGAAGCGGTGCCAGCCCCGAGCGCTGCGAGCTGAGGAGGGCCGTCCCGGACCGGAGGAGACCAGAACTTGCACGTCGACCCTGCTGCCGGCTGTCTGGGCTCAGACGGAGGGCGTCTGAGCAACAGCCGTACCCTGCCGCGCAGGATCCGAAATCCTCTGAATTCCTAGGAAATCCGCAAATCCCAGCCTCCGTTGGGGCGAAATGACGGCCAATTGATTGGCCGCCGGTCAACGGATTGGCCGATCGGGAACGTAACGCTGCTGGCTCCGCCGCGCGAAAACCGCAAGGCGGAGCCGGCAGGAAAACGACGCGCCCGTTTAGACGACCCGTCTGCCGCTGACGAGCCCCACGACGAAGAGCACCAGCGCGATCACGAGCAGCACATAGATGAAGTTGCCCAATGTGTAGCCGCTGACTATCCCAAGCAGCCACAGCACGAGCAGGATCACCGCGATTGTGAACAGCATCGTTACCCTCCGCTCTGAAAAGAGCACGAGTTATGCCGATCGAGGCTGGACCGTTGGTCGGAGGATGACTTGGCCGCCTCATCCGGCTACGATCGCCCGGTTGCAAGAGAGGACCTCGATGCGCAAGAGCTATCAACGCGTCCGAATCTCTGTGTTGAGCGTTGCCGCGATCGTCGCGGCAGTGTTGCTTCCCGCCGGATGGTCGACAGACACATACGCGCGCGCCCAATCCACCGCGCCCGGCATCGACCCCGCGCTTTACGCGGGGCTTCGCTGGCGATCCGTCGGTCCCGCCCGCGGCGGACGCGCGATCGCCGTCGCCGGCAGTGCGAGCCGGCGCGACGAGTACTACTTCGGCGCCACCGGCGGCGGATTGTGGAAGACGACGGACGGCGGCGTGACGTGGCGTGCGGTCTCGGATGGATTCTTCAAGACGTCCTCGGTCGGCGCGGTCGCCGTCTCCGAGTCGCAGCCCGATGTCGTCTACGCAGGCATGGGGGAAGTGCAGCTGCGCGGCAACATCATCCAAGGCGACGGCATCTACAAATCATCCGACGCGGGAAAGACGTGGACGCACGCGGGCCTCGAGCGGACGATGGTGATCAGCCGCCTCCGCATACATCCCTCGAATCCAGATGTCGTGTACGCCGCCGCGCTTGGCAATCCGTACGGTCCAAACCCGGAGCGCGGCATCTTCAAGTCGACCGACGGCGGCAAGACGTGGGCAAACGTTCACTTCCGCAACGACAAGACGGGCGCCGCGGATCTCGCGATGGACCCGAAGAACCCGGACGTTCTCTACGCGGGATTCTGGGAAGTCTTTCGGACGCCGCACTCGCTCTCGAGCGGCGGCCCGGGCAGCGGCCTCTTCAAGACGACCGACGGCGGAAAGACGTGGACGGAGCTGACGCGCAACCCGGGACTGCCCGCCGGCGTCTGGGGAAAGCTCGGCGTGTCGGTCTCCGGCGCGGACTCCTCGCGCGTCTACGCGATCGTCGAAGCCGCCGAAGGCGGCGTGTTCGTGTCCGACGACGGCGGCGCCACGTGGCGGCGCATCAACGACGATCGGCGCCTGCGCCAGCGCGCCTTCTACTACACGCGCATCTACGCGGATCCGCAGACGAAGGACACGGTCTACATCCTGAACACCGGCCTCTATCGCTCGACGGATGGCGGCAAGACGATCGCCGCGATTCGCGTCCCGCACGGCGACAACCACGACCTCTGGATCGCGCCGAACGATCCGAAGCGGATGATCAACAGCAACGACGGCGGCGGCAACGTCTCCACGAACGGCGGCGAGTCGTGGACGGATCAGGATTTTCCAACCGCGCAGTTCTACAACGTCTTCACGACGGCGCACGTGCCGTATCACGTCTGCGGCGCGCAGCAGGACAACTCCACGGCGTGCGTGCCGAGCACTGGGGGCGAGCTCTACGCCGTCGGCGGCGGCGAGAGCGGCTACGTCGCGCCCGATCCGGAAGACGTCGACGTCTTCTACGCAGGCAGCTACGGCGGCCTCTTGACGCGCATCAACCGCCGCACCGGCGAGCGCCGCGCGATCACGATCTGGCCCGACAACCCCATGGGCTTCTCCGCCTCCGACATCGTCGAGCGCTTTCAATGGACGTTTCCGATCGTGATCGCCCCGACCGATCCGAACACGCTCTACGCAACATCGCAGCACGTCTGGAAGTCGACCAACGAGGGACAGAGCTGGCAGCGCATCAGCCCCGATTTGACCAAGCACGATCCGTCGACGCTCGGGCCGTCGGGCGGCCCGATCACGCTCGACCAAACCGGCGTTGAAACGTATGCCACGGTCTTCACGCTGGCGCCGTCGCCCGTGAACGGCAGCGTCATCTGGGCGGGATCGGATGACGGCCTCGCGCACGTCACGCGCGACGGCGGCAAGACATGGACGCCCGTCACGCCGCCGGATCTGCCACCGTTCACCCGCATCAGCCTGATCGAGGCGTCTCCCCACGACGCGGCCACCGCCTATCTTGCCGGCAATCGCTATCAGCGATCCGATCGCGCGCCTTACGTCTACAAGACGAACGACTACGGAAAGAGCTGGACGAAGATCGTCAACGGCATTCCGTCCGACGATTTCCCGCGCGCGATTCGCGAGGACAAGAAGCGGAAAGGCTTGCTGTTCCTCGGCACGGAGACCGGGATCTACGTCTCCTTCGACGACGGCGCGGTGTGGCAGACGCTGCGGAACAACTTGCCGGTGACGCCGGTGCACGGAATCCAAATCAAGAACGACGACCTCGTGATTGGCACGCACGGCCGCGGGTTCTACGTGATGTCGAACATCGGTGTGCTGCGGCAGGTCACGCGCGAAACCACGAACGATCCCGTCGTCCTGTTCGATCCGTCGGATGCGACGCGATCGATTTCACCCGGCGTTGCGATCGACTACTACTTGAAGCAAGCGGCGGACAAAGCCACCATCGAGATCCTCGACGCCGGCGGTAAGTCGATCGTCACGTTCAGCAGCGACAAGAATCCGCCGAGCGGACGCGGCGCTGGTGCCGCACAACCAGACGACGAGGAGGGCGGCGGCGGACGCGGCGGCCCGCCTGCGCGCGTCGGCGTGGCGGCCGGCATGAACCGCTTCACGTGGGACATGCGGTATCCAAGCGCGCGCGACTTCCCGGGGATGATCATGTGGGCCGGCAGCACGCGCGGACCGATCGCGCCGCCTGGAAAGTATCGCGTGCGGCTCTCCGCCAACAACGTCACGAAGACCCAGGACTTCGCCATCGTGCGGAATGCCGCGGTGCCTTCGGTGACCGACGCCGATTTGATCGCGCAGTTCACGCTCGCGAAGCAGATCAGCGACAAGCTCACCGTCGCGAACGAGGCGGTCATCAGAATCCGCAGCCTGAAGGATCAAATCGCGGAGCGTCTGTCGAAGACGAGCGACGCCGCGCTGAAATCTTCCGCGCAGAGCCTCGTCGACAAGCTGACGAGCATCGAAGGCGAGATCTATCAGTATCGGAATCGAAGCAACCAGGATCCGTTGAACTATCCGATTCGGTTGAACAACAAGCTGGCGGCGTTGCAGGGCGTCGTCGAGACCGGCGACGTCAAGCCGACCGATCAGGCGCAGGCGATGTTCAAGGACCTCTCGGCGCGCCTCGACAAGGAGCTGGCGCGCCTCGAGGCGCTTGTGAAGTCCGAGCTCGCGGCGACGAACGCGCTGCTCGCGGCGCAGAAGCTGGAACCAATCAGCGCTGATCCCGCTCGACGGTGACCTCGACGATCCCGACGGGCTCTTCGACCGCCACGAAGAGCTCGTCCGGATTCTCGACGCCGGCGTGAAACATGTCGGCCGGACGATAGGGAAGCTCCTGCAGCGTCAGCGACACATCGCTGATCTCCTCGTAGGACGACAGCACGACGTCCGCGATCGCGTAGAGCGTGTGCTGCACCGATCGGCTCGCGTGGCAGCCGAAGGTTTCGACGATCGCGCTTCGAACACCCAGCCGATACGGATCGAACGTCACGTCCGGGCTCGTATAGGTCCAGCGCGCGGACAGCGTCGCGACCAGCAATCGCTGCAACCCGTCGTCCACGCCGCTGGCGTCCGCCTCGTCGCTCGGCTTTCGCCGCGCGGGCGCAAGGCCGGACGTGCGCATGATCGTGAGCTGCTCGAGTCCCGACACGACGGCGACTTGTTTGCCGTTGCTCGTGATCGCGGCCGTACGGCGTTCCGGCGCGCCGGCGAGAAACGCCTGGCCCTGCGCTTTGCCGCCGACCTCGAGGCGGCTCCACGGCTGCTCGGCGATTTCCACGCGCGCGCGCGCGACGCGCGCGTGTTCCGTCAGCAATCGATCGCAGAGCGCGAGGCCGAACTTTTCGATCTCGGCGCCGGCGTGGTCGCGCGCGGTCGTATGCACGAGGCTCTTCAGCGCCTCGCCCGGCACGAGTCCCGGCGAGCGCCCGCCCACGAACGCCTCTGCGAAATCTCCTTCGAACTTGCACGAGACGGTGAGATCGCGCGCATCGTGCCGATCCCCGCGTCGCACGACTCGCAACATGCGCAGCCGGGATTCACCCTGGCTGCTGGCGCCTATCCGAAGCATCTGGGGACTCTAGCATGGCCTATAATGTCCTGTTCATGCTCGTAGCGCGGCGTTTGCTGGTCAGCGGCCGGGTCCAGGGTGTAGGGTTCCGGTTTTTCGTCGAGGCGCGCGCGGCGGCTGAAGGCGTACACGGGTGGGTACGGAATCTGTCGGATGGACGCGTCGAAGCGCTCGTCGAGGGTGAGGTAGAGGCCGTCGAACGCATCGAAGCGGCCGTGCGCCGCGGGCCATCGGGCGCGCGGGTCGACGACGTGGCGGTCGAAGTGACGGCGCCGTCGGGACGCGCGACGGGCTTTGCGATTCGATAACAGAGAGGCCCCGCGCGCGGGGCGAACGGAGAACCGACGATCACATGGACGCGCTCAAAGCGAAGATCCGACACGTACCTGATTTTCCGAAGGCCGGCATCCTGTTCTACGACGTGACGACGCTGCTGCGCGATCCGGAAGGCTTTCGGATTGTGATCGACAGCTTGTCGAACCCGTACAGAGATCGCGGCATCAGCCTCGTCGTCGGGATCGAGAGCCGCGGGTTCATCCTCGGCGCGGCGGTGGCGGATCGGCTGGGAGCGGGCTTCGTTCCCGTGCGGAAGGTGGGGAAGCTGCCGTCGACGACCGTCAAAATCAGCTACGATCTCGAGTACGGCAGCGACAGTCTCGAGATTCACCAGGATGCGATCGAGCCCGGCCAGCGCGTGCTGATCGTGGACGATCTGCTGGCGACCGGCGGCACGGCGCGCGCGACCGTCGATCTGGTGAAGAAGCTCGGCGGACACGTCGAAGGCGTCGCGTTTCTCATCGAGCTCATCGAGCTGAACGGCCGCGCGCGATTGAAGGGCGAGCAGCTCTTCGCGCTGCTGCAGTATTGAGTCGATCGGCGTCCGAGTCCGAAGCGCGCCCGTAGCTCAGCAGGATAGAGCATCGGTTTCCTAAACCGGGGGTCGCAGGTTCGAGACCTGCCGGGCGCATTACCCTAGCAGAAGCGGCCGGGCTGGGATGACGGTGATGGAGGGCTGGCGCTGAATCAGCAGCGCCTGCGGCTGCAGCCGGGCGCGAAGGCGCGAGGCTGCGCGAGCGGGGGTGGGGCCCCGCGAGCACAAGAAAATGAAAAGCCAGGAACGACACAAGCTCAAAGAGAACGAATTCGCGAGGACGGTGAGGCAGACGCGCGCGGCGCTCGAAGCGCGCCGGCGCGATCTCATGTGGGGCCTCGTCGTGGTCGTCGCGCTGCTCGCGTCCGTGGGCGGGTACGCGGGATGGCGTCAGGTGCGCGCGGGGCGCGCGACGGAGCTCCTCGCGACGGCGCTCGCGGTGTATCAAGCGCCGGTCGTCCCGCCGGCCGCGCCCGCGCCGGGAAGTCCCGCGCCCGTGCAGCAGCCCGGGACCTACATGTCCGAGAAGGCGAAGATCGAGGCCGCGCTGCCGAAATTCATCGAAGCGGCCGATCGCTATCCGAACACCGACCCCGGCATCGCCGCGCGCTATCACGCCGCGAGCATCCTCGCGACGCTCGGCCGCTACCCGGAGGCGGAGCAGAAGTATCAGGAGGTCGTGTCGAAGGGCGGCAGCACGATCTACGGCCGCACGGCGCGCCTCGGCCTCGCCGACGCGCAGCTCGCGCAGAACAAGTTCGACAGCGCGATCAACATCTACACCGAGCTCTCGCGCGACACGAACTCGCAGATGCCGCTCGACGGCGTGCTGATGCAGCTTGGCCGCGCGTACGCGCGCGCCGGGCGCAAGGAGGACGCGGTCCGCGCGTTCTCGCGCGTGGCCGACGAGTTCCCGCAGTCGATGTACGCGGCCGACGCGAAGAAGGAGCTCGAGCTGGCGCGGAAGTCGTAATCGCGGATTACGCGGATAGACGCGGATTACGCGGAGCGGATACGATCCGCGAGATCTGCGTCAAACGGCGTCCGACGCGCTCGAGAACGTGAACTCGCGGATGCGAGCCGCGGGGCACACGAGCGAGAGGCCCGCGCCGCCGACGCCTTCGCCGCTCACCACGCGCTCGGCGGGCGTCATCGCGTCGAGGTTGTTCAGCGCGAAGATCGGGCTCTCGTTCCATCGCATGTTCTTCACCGCGCGCGTCACCTTGCCCTTCTCGATCAGATAGAGCCCATCGCGCGTCAGCCCGGTCACGAGAATCGTCTGCGGATCGAGCGGCCGGATGTACCAGAACCGCGTCACGAGCACGCCGCGCTCGACGCCGGCAATCAGATCCTCTCGCGTCGCGTTGCCGCCTTCCATGATCACGTTCGCCGGCCCCGCGGTCGGCGCCTTGCTCATCTTCTCGGCCCAGAATCGCGAGTAGAACAAATCCTTCAGCACGCCTTTCTCGACCCACGCGTTGCGCCCGATCGGCAGCCCTTCGTTGTCGAAGGACACGGTCGGCGCGAGCGGGTGCGCGGCGTCGGAGAAGATGTTCACCTTGTCGCTGACGATCTGCTCGCCGACGCGATTGCCGCCGCCCTTCTTCGAGTAGAAGCTGCGGCCTTCGTCCGCTTGACGAGCGTCGGCGGAGAACAGCATGTAGACGATGAGATCGGCGAGCGCCGCGGGCTCGAGCACGACCGTGTATTTGCCGGGCTCGATCGCCGCCGGTGATTTTGCCATGGCCGCTTTGTCGATCGCGGCGTTGGCGAGCTTCGCGGGATCGAGGAGTCGCAGCTCGTTGAACGATTTCGACGCCCAGCCCGATCCGGAGCCGTCGGGCGTCCGCGCCGTCAGGTTGTAGTCCGCCGCCGTGAAGCGATCGTACGCGAACAGCCCTTTCGAGCTGGCGACCGCCTGCATCGCCGCCTGCGTCTCGACGAACCCGGCGGACACGACGTCCTTCTTCTTGCTGAGCGCGATCGCCGTCTCGACGGCCGACGCGCGCCAATCCGCCGACGCATTCGCCGCGTCATCGAAGTACGCCTTCACCGGCGAATACGTCTGCGCGCCGAGGAACGGCATCGCTTCCGGATTCTCCGGCGAGACCTTGGCGATCTCTTCCGCATTGCGCAGCGCGCGCTCCAGGCTCGCATCGTCGAACTGCGCCGTCGTGACCGTTCCGGACCGTTTGCCGAAGGCCGACGTGATCGCGAGGCTCGTGCCGGAGGACGCGCCTGAGGTCGTCGCGGTGTTGCGCGCGAAGCGCAGGTTCGCGCGCTCGGTGCCGTTGACCGCGACGAAGGTCTGCTCGGCCTTGCTGAGCGCCAGCGCGCGATCGGTGAGCGCTTTCGTTTGTTCCCTTGTCCAGATCATGGTGGTTCCTGCCGCTATCGTCCGGTATTCAGAATGTTGACCCGCGCGAAGCGCGCGATCGGGCAACCGTGGCTGACCGAGTTGCTCTGCGACGGCTGTCCCTTGCCGTCGCTGAACGCGCCGCCGAGCTGATACGTCGACTTCCCGCCGAGGAGGTCGCACGACTTCCAGAACTCCGGCGTGTTCGACTGATACGCGAGGTCGCGAAGCTGCGTCGTGATCTTGCCGCCCTTCACCTCCCAGAACGTTTGCCCGCTGAACTGGAAGTTGTACCTCTGGTGATCGATGCTGTAGCTCGCGTCCCCCTTCACGTACACGCCGTCATCGGTCGCGCCGAGAATGTCCGACTCGGAGACGTCCTTCGCGCCCGGCTCGAGCGACACGTTCGGCATGCGCTGGAACGGAATCGATCCCCAGCTGTCCGCGTAGCTGCACCCGTGCGAGGCGTTCTGCCCGATCAGGTGCGCTTGATCGCGCGTCGTCTGATAGTCGACGAACACGCCATCTTTGACGAGGTGCCATCGCGTCGTCTTCACGCCGTCGTCGTCGTAGCCGCAGGTGGCCATCGCGTTCTCGTGCGTCTTGTCGGCGACGATGTTGACCATCTTCGATCCGAACTCGAACTTCCCGAGCTTGTCGGTCGTGAGGAAGCTCGTGCCCGCGTAGTTCGCTTCGTAGCCGAGCGCGCGATCGAGCTCCGTCGGATGGCCGACGGATTCGTGAATCGTCAGCCACAGGTTCGTGGGATGCAGGATGAGCGTCTTCTGTCCCGCGGGCGCGGGCTTCGCTTTGTGCGTCGCGACCGCTTCTTCCGCGGCGACCCGTGCTTCCTTCAACAGAGGATAGCCGTCGATGTACTCGTATCCCATCCCCATCGGCGACGTCAGCGACGCGCGCGAGTAGAACTTGCCGCTCGCCTTGTCGACGGCCGTCACCGAGAACGACGGATACGATCGAATCAGCGACTGCTCGATGTGCGAGCCCTCGGTGGACGCGAAGTACTTGTGCTCGTTCACGAACTGCATGAACGCCGACACGAAGCTCGCGCCGGGGACCTTCAGCGCTTCTTCGTGGATCTGCAGGAGCAGATCGAGCTTCGGCTGGAGCGGCATGTCGAAGGGATTCTTCTTGACGGGCGTATTCCAGACGGTGTTGTACGCCTCGACCGGCGCGAGGCGAACGGGCTCCGCGTTGATTCTGCGATTCGCGCGCGCGATGCCCGCGGCCTGCGCCGCGACGCGCGCGATCTCTTCTTTCGTCACCACGCTGCTGCTCGCGAATCCCCAGGTGCCGTCGACGATGACGCGAATGCCGAAGCCGTAGTCCTCGGTGTTCACGATGTTCTGCACGCGCCGATCGCGCGTGAAGATGAACTGCACGCGATAGCGGTTGATGCGGATGTCGGCGTAGCTCGCGCCGGCCTTGCGCGCGGAATCGAGCGCGGCATCCGCGAGGTTCTTGAGATCGGCTCCGGGCTGCTCCGCGAACGCGGGCGCCGGCGGACGCAGGCTCGTGGCCGCGCCCAACGCGATCATGGATTGAACGAAACGACGGCGGTCGATCATCGGGGCCTCACTGAATGACTGTCGCGGTAGCGTACCTCAGAACCGGCGCGATCGAGGTACTCAGGTACGGGAGGCTGGGAGAGTGGGACGAAAAGAAAAATGCTCAGGGCGCGTTCCCATCGAGTCACGCCCTGAGCATTGAACGGGTGTGTTGCCCGCCTACGCCGACAGCGATCGTCCCGCTTCGACGTGGTGCATCGGACGGATCGGCGCGGCGTTCACCTTGCGTTCCGGCTCGACGAGCAATCGAAGCGCGTAGTCGCTCGGCGCGCCGGTCGATTGACGGCACGCGCCGACGCGGAACACTGCCGACAACACGCTCTGCCTCCGGAGGGCCGCCGGCAGGTCGGGCCGGTTACGCGCATCGCGATCGAGCTGGAAGTAGACCAGGCGATAACGCGGGATTGGCGTGCCGCTCAGACATTCGACGCTGACGCCAAGCTCGCTGACGTCGCGCGTGACGACCGACGCGATTCGAGTGGTGCCGCGCGCATCTTTCCAGACGATTTGGCCGGGCACTTCGATGTGCCGGCGCTCCGTCGCGCGACGTTCCGATCGGCCCTGCCCACCCTGAACGAGTCGAAGCCTTTGCTCCATGTCAGCCTCCGGGAATCCGTGTGCCCGTCATATATCAAGTGGCGGGCCGCCCTCGCGCGCAGGATTCTCAGGGATGCAACAAACCGGCTTACCCTACTTTCGAGAACAGTTTACGCCGAATTGCGAAGTCTGGACCTGGCCGATCGGCCTGACTACTAAGTAGTCAAACAGATCTGAAAGTGAATATCTAGTATCCGGCTACAAGCGCGCGGCGCTGACGCCGAGCCGCTGCATCTTCAGATACAGACCACGGCGGGTGAGCCCGAGCGATCGCGCCGTCTCCGAGATGTTGCCCGAAGAATTCGCGAGCGCGCCCTCGATCATGTCCCGTTCGAGGCTCTCGACGGCGGACGACAACGACTTGCGCCCGCCCCGCACGCGAGAAACCGCCTCTGGGGCGCGATCGGATGCGGACGAGAACACGGGAGAGAGCACATCGGGCGTGATGAGCCCACCCGGCGCCGCCATCGCCACCGCGCGCTGAACCTCGTTGCGAAGCTGACGGACGTTCCCCGGCCACTGAAACGCGTCGAATAGATCGAGCGTTTCCGGCGCGAGCCGGACGCCCGGCTTACCCAAGCGCTCGGAGGCCTCGCGCAGGAAGAACGTGCTCAGATGAGGGATTTCCTCGCGGCGAGCGCGCAGCGCCGGGACATGAATGCGAATGACGCTGAGGCGATAGAACAGATCTTCTCGAAACGCGCCGTCCGCCACGCGCTGCTCCAGATCGGCATTGGTCGCAGCCACGACGCGCACGTCGACGCGCTGGGGCCGGGTGTCCCCGACGGGGAGCACCTCGCCCTGCTCGAGGAACCGAAGCAATTTTGGTTGAACGTCCAAAGGCAGATCGCCGATCTCATCCAGGAACAACGTGCCGCCGACCGCGGTTCGAAGAACGCCCGGCTGATCGGCAATCGCCCCGGTGAAGCTCCCGCGCCGATGGCCGAACAGTTGACTGTCCGCTAGTTCGCGGGTCGCGCTGGTGCAGTTGTAGGGAAGGAACATGCTTCCGCGCCGCGGCGATCCTGCGTGAATCGCGCGCGCGACGAGATCCTTGCCGGTGCCGCTCTCGCCGGTGATCAGAACCGTGAGATCGTTCCCCTGCATGCGTTGAATCTGCTCGGCGACGCGCTGCATGGCGGCGCTTGCGCAGACGAATCCCGGCAACAGCGGCTCGAGCGGACGCTCGAGAATCCCGCCGATGACCTCGATCGGCCGTTCGCGCGCACTGCAGAGATCGAATCCCTGCCGGAGAACGGCACACAGCGTGCGGAAACGCTGCCGCACTGTTCCGGGGAACGGCCGCGAGCTCGACACCATCGCGAATCGCGGACCCTCCGAGTCCCGGCCGATCGGCTCGAGTAGCGGCGCGATCGCGGCGCCGCTGCTGCTCGATCGCATCACGGCCACCGCCATCGTCCGCGCGTGTTCCGCGTCGGTGCCTGCGGCGGACAGGACCCTTACCTGACCCGACAGGACCTGAACGAAAACGGCCGCGCTCTGACCGTCGCACGCCTCGAGGAGCGCGGTAGCGCCCTCGCGCGCCAGCAGCGCGGGCATGACGGCGGCGTCGACGATGCGGCGGACGAGGGCGTCCTCGCCGTCCATCTGCACGCCGACGTATCCACCGGTCTGCGCGACGGGAATGGCGCCGAACGCTTCGCGTGCTTCGGCGAGATCGGGCGCGGCGCCGAGCGCGTCGAAGATCGCGATTGCGTCCGTCAGGTAGCGCGATGCCCGCGATCGGGCGCCGGCGGAGGCGGCGAGGCGGCCCAATTCGAGGTAGCTCAATCCCGCCTGATGCCGCTCGCCGAGCAGCTCGAACACGCTGACGCTCTGGCCGAAATCGTGATACGCCTCGGTCAACCGGCTCGCGGCGCGATTCAAGCGCCCGCGCAGGCGAAGGAACTCTCCCCAGATTCCGCTCATGGCGGTCGGGCTGATGCGGCCCGCGATCGATTCCAGCCGGCGCTGCGCCTCGTCGTTCAGATTCGATGCGAGGAGCGCGTCCACCGCAATCAGCTCTGCTTGAAGCTCGTAGGCAGGCGGCGCATCAGGCGCCTTCGCGACGTCCGAGGCCAACGCCACCGCCGGACCAGGCTCGCCTCGACGTAGCGCAACTCTCGCCTCGAGAACGAGGAGCGACCACTGATACCAGCGCGCGGTCTGCGACCCATATTCGCCGTAGGCCTCACGGGCCTTTTGCAGGCATCGGCTCGCGGACTCGTGCTCGCCGCGAATGAGGTGGATTTGGGCGAGCGTATCGAAGACCGCGCCGGTCGTTTCGCGCATGAATTGCAGCGGGCTTCGCACGTCCAGCGCGCGATTCAACGCTTCCTCGGCGCGATTCAGGCTGCCGAGCCGCACGCAGATCTGTCCGAGCGACGCGAGCGCCACGCCAAGGCCGTGCGGCGTGCCGCCGCGCTCCTGCAAGGCGACGCTGCGCTCGGCAAGCGACAACGCTTGCTCGTGCCGGTGCTGCATCAACGCCACGTTCGCCTGATTGCCGCAGACCGTCGCGAGCACGTCGCCTGCCTCGACCAGCAGGGCTAGGCGCTCGGCCTGCGCAAGCGCGGACATCGCTTCGTCGAGGCGGCCCTCCTGGGCGAGCGTGATCCCGGACAACGAGTGGACCATCGCGAGGTGTCGGCGATCGCCTACGGCATGCAGCGCGGAGGCGGCCTGCGTCAGGTGATCGCGAACGATGTTCGTGTCGCCGACCTGGCGGTAACAGAGGCCGAGCTCGAAGTGGGCAAGACCGATGGCCCGCGAATCATGCGCGCGCTCGGCCGCTTGCAGGGCGCGTGTGAGAAACGCGATTCCACGAGACGGCTCGCCTCGCGCCGCAGCAAGGCGGCCGTGCATCCGCCAGAGATCCGAAAGACGAGCCGGATCGAGCCGTTCTCTCGCTTCGGGCGGCCGCCCGAGCGCTTCGGTTGCCTGTCGAATGTCGTCTTGGAGGAGCCACGCCTCGGCCAGCGCGCACCGGACTTGGATCTGCTCCTCGCGCCCGAGACCCGCCCGCTTCAGCGCCCGGACGAGGAGGGTCGCCGCATCCGCACCGCGCCCCTGATCGAGCGCCTGTACCGCTTGGCCGTAGAGGTCGGGGGTCGCCAAGGTGGCGACAGTATACCTCGTATACAGGCATCAGGGATCGGGGATCCGGGATTCGGGATCCGCACCGGGGATCAGGTCAGTTCCTCTTCGCGAATTGATACGTGAGGACCTTGTAGACCAGCTTCGCGCAGAGGAAATTCGGGGCGACTACGCCCGGAATGGGACTCAGTTCGACGACGTCGCAGCCGATGACCCGGCGCCGGCTGATGGTCGCGCGGAGCAGGGTGAGGATCTCGAACCACGACAGCCCGCCCGGTTCCGGCGTTCCGGTGGCAGGCATGATCGCGGGGTCGAGGCCGTCGACGTCGATCGTGATGTAGACCGTATCCCCGAGCGAATCGACGACGCGATCGATCCACTTCGGGTCGTGCCGCATGTTGATGTCGTAGAAGATCGTCGTCCGGAGCTTCGGGATCGCGGCCGCTTCCTCGCTCGAGAGGCTTCGAATGCCGACCTGCGTCAGCGGCGTCAGGTCCAACACGCGCCGCATCGCGCACGCGTGGTTGTGAATCGTGCCCATATAGGTTTCGCGCAGATCGGCGTGCGCGTCGATCTGCAGCACCGAGAGCGACGGATGACGCTGCTTCGCCGCGGCGACGAGCGGCCCCGTGATCGAATGCTCGCCGCCCAGCGTCACGAGAAACTTGTCGCGCCCGACGATCTCGTACGCGACGCGCTGAATCTCGTCCATCACCGCGGGCAGCTCGCCGAAGGGAAGCTCCATCTCCGGCAGCGTGAAGATGCCGACGCCGTGCACGTCCGCGTTGACTTCCTCGTCCCACAATTCCATGTGCGAGGACGCGATCAAGATTTCGCGCGGGCCGTTGCGCGTGCCGCCGACGTACGACGTGGTCCGATCCACCGGCACCGGAAGGATGACCGCCTGCGACTCGTCGAAGCTCGTGACGTGAGGAAGATTGCCCCCGAACGCCAGCAGGGCGCCCGAGTCGTACTGAAAGGGAACGCTCATTTCCGAGCCTCGAAACGCGCCTGAGGGAACGGCCGCCCGTTCACGGCCATGATGGGACCCGAAAGATCGAAGCGCAGCGGTTTCCGGGCGGCGAGCGTCTCGCGGGCGCTGGTCTCGAGCGCGCTGACGAGGATCGGCAGCGCGATCGTCGCGTCCGCGTGCACGGTGACCTGCTCCGCATCGCTCGCGAGCTTGCCCCAACTCTGCGCCTCTTCGAGGCTCGAGCCGGATGCGCCGCCGAAGTACGGAACATCGGTCACGATCTGCACCGCATAGCGATGCCCGCCGACGCGATCGTCGTAGAACTCTGCCTGAACGCTTGCCTGATTGATGAAATTCTTCGGCGTGCCGCCGCCGAGCACGACGGACGCGGTCCGCGGCCGGCGAATGACGAGGTTTGCCGATTCGATGATGTCGCCGATGACGTCGATCTGTCCCGCGGCGGCATCGCGATGACGCGCCTGAGACAGCCCCATCCCGATCGACGAATCCGCGATTGCCGGACAGAAGATCGGAACCGACGCGCGATAGGCGGCCGTGAGGATGCCCTCGCGGCCGGTTTCCTTCCAGAGATGTTCGCCGAGCTTGAACAGGAACTCGCGCGACGTGAACGCGCGGCGTTCGAGCGTCATTGCGAAGGCGGCAATCCATTCGTCGTTGTCGACGAACTCGTCCTCGCTCGCGTACGTGTCGTACACGCGGTCGATGTGCTCCGCCTGCAGCGCCGAGTCGTTCTCGCGCGGCGACCCGATGAAGTGCCGGCGTCCCCGCGTCTCGTGGAGGTCGTGGTAGAGGTTCGCGCCCGTCGACACCAGACAGTCGACGTAGCGATTCGCGATCAGTCCGGCGATGAGCATGCGCATGCCGCCGGCGCTGAGCGCGCCGGCCATGCCCAGAAAGATCGTGCAGTCCGCGCCGAGCATCTTTTCCCATATGCGGCGCGCGGTTCCAAGACTCCGCCCTTGGAACGAGACCCGCTCGAGCCTCGAGAGCACCTCGTCGGCGTTCAGTCCGGGTTCGGCGGCGAACGGCTCGACGGGCACACGAAGAAAGCGCGACTTCTGCGTCATGGCGCCCTCATTGTAGAACTAAGAACGAAGAACGAAGAACGAAGAACAAAAAACGAAGAACGAAAACGAAGGACGACGTTTCTGGTCCTCGTTCTTAGTTCTTCGTTCTTAGTTCTTCGTTCCTCAGAAGGAGCGCCCGATCCGGCCGAACGCGGCAAATCCGCGATCGTGCGAGACCCACGCGGCGCCTGCCGTGAACGTGATCGGCACGGCATAGCCGACGACCGCGTCCAGCGAGAGCTCCGCGCCGATCGAGGTCAGGATGTCGGCGCGATGGAAATCGGAATCCCAGGCGTGGCCGGCATCCACGAAGACCGCGCCGTGGACCACTCTCGCGAAGAATGGCAGCGTTCCCGCGCCGCGATCGATCCGCCAGAGCGGCACACGGTAATCGACGTTCGCGACAATCGCGTGACGTCCCGCGATCTCGTCGTCCGTCAATCCGCGAAGAAGACCGATCGCGTCGGACCCGAACCGCAATCCGCCGGTTTGAGGACCGTTCCCCGACGCGCTGAACACGCGCCGGACCGACGCGTCGCCCCATGTCGTCGCGGCCGCGAATCGCGACGCGATGACCGCGTGTCTTGGGGCCACGGCCAGATAGTGCCGAACATCGAACGTCGCGGCGCCGCCGTCTCCATCCGAGCCGAACGCGCGGCGCGTGATCTCCGTCGTGGCAGTTCCGCTCCAGCCTTCCTCGAGACCGATCGAGTACCCGAACGCTCGCGACGCGTTGAGCCGCCATCCGCCTCGTATCGACGTTCGGGTGATGTCCTCCGCGGATTCAGCGCCGCAGCCGGCGCAGTTCAGTCGATCGGTCGACGAGTGGACGGCGCCGAGCAGCGACTGCGTCCAACGCACTCTTCTGAATGGCAGCAGCGCGCCTGCGTTGATCTCGCGCGTCCGCAGCTCGCGGCCGCGCCAAGGATCGGTGTCGTCCGAGACGTTCGCGAAGATCGTCGGCCACCACCGATCGTAGGCGTATGCCGCTTGCCAATCGGGACGTCCTCGTCCGGTCGTCCAGCCAGCCTGCACCGCATAGACATGCCGACCCAGGGCGTCATTCGACGCGGTCGCGGCGCCGGCGACGAGCTCGTCCGCGTCGGTCTCGACGATCGGCGTCCAGAAGCGCGGAGCGATCGTGCGCCATGGCGAGTACGGACGCGCCGCGGACGCGGTGGCTGTGACGCGCGGCGCCGGGATCGCGCGTGGAGGCTCTCCTCGAAGAACTTCCTGGTTTGCCCGCGTCCATCGCGCCGATTCGAGCGGGAGAAGGAACAGGTCGTACCCGTTTGCGGTGTAGCCGACGAACACGAGCGATTGTCCGTCCGGCGAGATGGCGGGGGACCGCGCATCCGGTCCGGTGCCTTCCAGGCGCCACGTCTCGGATGTGTCGGGATCCGTTCGATAGAGCCGGAACCCTTCGCCCTCGCGATCGGACGCAAACAACAGACGGCCGTCCGGCAGCCACTCCGGCGTCGCCGTTCGGCCCGCGATCGATCCGGCCACCGGACGAACGCGCTTCGCGATCGGATCGATCAACACGATCTCATGCGAGCCGCGCTCTGCCACGATCGATCGGCCGTCCGGCGACCACCGCGGCGAGCTGAAGTTCGCCCCCGGCTCGGACACCAGCGCGACCGGAGCGCCGGCCGCGCCGCCCGGCAGCAGACGAACCGTTGCAATCTCGCGACGATCGCCACGCTGGATCGTGCAGACGATCGTCGTGCCATCGGGCGAGATATCGGGATCGGCGGCGCGCGCATCGTGCGTCAGCCGCGCTTTGCCCGTCCCGTCGTCATTCATCACGAACAGATCGGATTGCAGTCCGACGTGGTTGGCGACCTCGACCGCGTCGAAGATCAGCCGCGACCGCGCGATCGCAATCTGCCGTCCGAGATAGCGGTCCGCTACTTTTCGCGGCGTCCGATCGTTCCGATCGATCGACAAGAGCGATGGGAATTCGTGGGGGCTGACGAGTGAATAGTAGATTCGTCCGCCTGCGCCGAAGCGCGGACCCGAGACGCTGAAGCCGTGATGCGTGAGCCGCACGATCGAGGGCGCGAATGCGGGCACCTCGCGGCCCGACGCCGCCTCGAACTCCTTCCACAATTCGCCGAGCGGCTTCTTGAAGACCTTCCGGAACGCCAGCGATCCCAGATACGGCAGACGGCCCGACGTCGAATCCGTCAATTGGCGAATCGATTCGCGCCCGTACTTCGCCGCGAGAAAATCATGGAAGTAGGAGCCATAGAGATACGGCGCATTTCCGGATGGCCAATCGACGAGTCCGCCGCTCGCGCGATCGATCGGGTCGAAGCGCGACGTTTTCGCCGCGACGTCGAGAATCGTCCGGAAGCTGCCGTTGTGCACCCGGCCTTCGTGGCCTGCTTGGCTCTCCTCGTAGGTCGCGATTCCCTCGATCTGCCAAACGGGAAGAAAGAGATTCGGATACAGAACAGGCATTCGTCCGAGCACGCGCCGCAGTCCGCCGATCCACCCGCGGCCGCGGCTCAAGTGGACGATGTGCGTGTACTCGTGGGTGAAGACGAGACGCAGCCAATCTCGCGTGTTGCCGAGCAGGCTGTCGCCGCCGGGCGCGGCGGCCGTGATCTCGATCGTGTTGAAGGGAACCGGCGTCGCCCAGCCGTTCGGCAGGTCGCTTTGATCGACGAGGATCACCTGCACGCGGCCCGACGCCGGACCGAGCGTGTCATCCAGCGAGGCCGCGACGGCCTCCGCGATTTCGGCGAGCCTTCGCGCCTCGGCCTCTTCGCCTTGGTGATAGTGGATGTCGAACCGTGCGGTGGAGATCGTCTGAAAACGGAGCTTTGGATCGTACCGCGTGGATGCGATCGCGGCCGCCGGTAGCGTCAGCAACAGGCTGGCGACGATCAGCGCCGCTCGTGTCATCTAGTCGGTCCGCTGATGCCGCGAGACGTTTCGCAGGAAACCGAAGTCGGCGATCGGCGACAGCTGCACGCCGGAGATGTCCGCCTGATACACGGCGATGTTTTTCTTGTACCACAGGCTCACGTACGGCACGTCCTCCGCGATCAGTTGCTGCGCCTTCGCGTAGAGCGCTCCTCTCCGCCCATCGTCGGTCTCCAACGCGGCGCTATCGATCAACCGATCGACTTCGGGATTCTTGTAGTACACACGATTGAGGCCGGTGGGAGGTGACTGACCTGAGTGGTACACGCGCCGCAGCATGTCGGGATCGGTCACGCCAACCCATTGCAGCGTGTACAGCTGAAAGCTGCCGCGTAAAACGTCGGCAAAGAGCGCCTGCAGCTCGCTCGACTGAACGTCCACGGCGATCCCCACCTTCGCGAGATCGTGTTGGATCGCGGCCGCCTGCACGCGGTAGATCTCGGACGTCGACGTTTTCAGCGACAACCGGAAGCGGGGAAGCGGGCCGGGACCGTCGGGATCGGGATAGCCGGCAGCGTCGAGGAGCCGTTTCGCTTGGTCAGGATCGTGCGTGAAATCGAACACGTTCCTTTCGAACGCCCACGACATGGGCGGCACGATGCCGACCGCGACGCGCGCGAAGCCGCGGCGCAGGTACTTGACGATCGCATCGCGATCGATGGCGTAGCCAATCGCGCGCCTGACCTCGACGTGTTTCAGCACGGCGTCCTTCTGATTGATCCCGACGTACGCGTAGTCGCTGCCTTCGGCTTCCGCGACGCGCAGCCGCCCCTCCGACTTGAGCTCCCACACGACGTCGGGTGACAGATCGTTGACGATCAAGTCGACCGTGCCCTTGCGAAGCTCGAGACCTCGCATCGTGTCGTCGGGCACGACCTTGAGCACGACGCCGCTGTTCGCGGGCCGCCCGTCGTAGTACTCGTCGAAGGGCTCGAGGACGAGCCGATCGTCCTGGATGAACTGCTTCATTCGATACGGCCCCGTACCGATCGGCGCGCGCGCGTTCGCCGCGCCGGAGTTCGCTTGCACGATCCCCATCACGAGGTTGATCGGGAACGACGCGAACGGTTCCTTCAGCTTGAATTCTACAGTGTAGCGATCGCGCGCCTCGACCGACGCGAGCACGCGATACGCGCCCGATCGTCCGCGGAACGCGGGATCGAGGAAGCTGCGGAACGTATAGACGACGTCCTCGGACGTGAGTTCGCGGCCGTTGTGGAACATCACACCGTGCCGCAGCCTCGCGACGTAGGTCACTGCGTCGGGACGCTCGAACGGCTGTTCGACGAGCTCGGGAACGATGCTCAGGTCGGGTCCGACGCGCACGAGCGTGTTGTAGAGGAGCTGATGCGCTTTCTGAGAGGCTTCGTCGGCGCCCACGCGCGGATCCAGGTTGACGGGGGAGTTGGCGATCGCCAGAACGATCGCATCGCCCTCGGGTCGGCGCTGGGCGCACGCAGACAGCAGCGGGAGAAGAACGGCGGCGGCGACGAGCCGTCGAATCATCCGCCCGCCTCGCGCTTCAACTCCGCGAGCAGCGACAGCGCTTGCAACGGCGTGAGGTTGTCGAGATCGATCGACTTCAACCGGCGCAGCACGGGATCGTCGGCGGGCGTTGGCGTCTGAAAGAGGCCGAGCTGCTGCGTGCCGCTCGCGCGCTCGGCCGCGCCCGATCCGCTGAGCGACGGACGGCCGCCTCGAGACAGCTCGTCACGCTCGAGGCCGTTGAGAATCTCTCTCGCCCGCGCGACCACCGGCGGCGGCAGGCCCGCCAGCCTCGCCACCTGAATGCCGTAGCTGCGATCGGATCGGCCGGGCACGACCTTTCGCAGGAACACGATGTCGTCCTGCCACTCGCGCACGACGACGTGATAGTTCGCGACGTTGGACAGGGCGTCGGCGAGATCGGTGAGCTCGTGGTAGTGCGTCGCGAAGATCGTCTTCGGGCGCGCGCGGCTGCCGGCCGCCAGGTGCTCCGCCACGGCCCACGCGAGGCTGAGGCCGTCGAACGTGGCGGTGCCGCGGCCGATCTCGTCGAGGATGAGAAGGCTCCGCGACGTCGCGCTGTGCAGGATGTTCGCGGTCTCCTGCATTTCGACCATGAACGTCGACTGGCCGCGCGCGATGTTGTCGGACGCGCCCACGCGCGCGAACACACGATCGACGATCGGCAGCTTCGCGCTGCGAGCGGCCACGAACGAGCCCGCCTGGGCCATGAGGCAGAGGAGCGCGGTCTGGCGAAGGTACGTCGACTTGCCGCCCATGTTCGGGCCGGTGAGCACGATCAGCTGACGCGTCGCCGCGTCGAGCGACACGTCGTTCGGCACGAACGCTTCCGGCACGTGCCGCTCGACGACCGGATGCCGCACGTCGGACGCGACGAGCTCGTCGCCGGCGTGCATCATGGGCTTCGTGTAGTTCTGCGCCGCCGCGGTTTCGGCGAGCGCGGACAGCACGTCGAGCGCTGCGAGACCGCGCGCCGTGTCTTGAATTCTTGGCGCGTCCGAGGCGACGCGCGCGCGCAACGCCTCGAAGATCGCGACCTCGCGCTCGAGGATGCGCTCGTCGGCGCCGAGCACGCGCTCCTCGAAGTCCTTCAGCTCCGGCGTGATGAAGCGCTCGCCGCCCGCAATCGTCTGCTTGCGGTGATAGTGCGGCGGCACGCTGCCCAAGTTCGACTTCGAGATCTCGATGTAATAGCCGAAGACGCGGTTGAAGCGAATCTTCAGCGACGCGATGCCGGTGCGCGTGCGCTCCGCTTCTTCCATCGCCGCGATGTTCAGCTTTCCCGATCGGCTGATCGATCGCAGCGAATCGAGCGCCTCGTCGACGCCGTCGCGGATCATGCCGCCGTCGCGCGCGACCGCCGGCGGCTCGTCGAGCAGCGTGCGATCGAGCTCGCCGCGAAGATCCACCAGATCGTCGAGCTCCGCGACGAGGCTGCGCACGAGCGGCGCCTGCAGCTCCGAGAGCAGCAAACGCACGCGCGGTACTGCGGCGATCGATTGCCGCAGCGCGACGAGATCCCGCGGCCCTGCGATCCCGAGCGATGCGCGCGCGACGAGGCGCTCGATGTCGTGAATCGTCTTGAGCGTCTCGCGCAGCTTCGCGCGCTCGGTCGATCGAAACGCGAACTCCTCGACGGCGTCGAGCCGATCGTGAATGCGCTCGAGCGTCAGCAGCGGGCGGAGCAGCCACGCGCGCAGCAGGCGCCCGCCCATCGACGTGATCGTGCGATCGATCTCCTGCAGGAGCGATCCCGTCCGGCCGCCGTCCGCCGCCTCGAGCACTTCGAGGTTGCGCAGCGTCGTGGCGTCGACCAGCAGGCAGTCGGCGCCGGCGCGGAACGCGACCTCGCGCACGTGCGCGAGATCGGCCTTCTGCGTGTCGCGAAGGTATTGCACGAGCGCGCCCGCCGCGCGCACCGCGGCCGGGTGATCGTCGAGGCCGTAGCCCGTGAGGCTCTTCGCTTGGAGCTGATCGAGCAGCGTCTGCCGCGCCGACTCTTGATCGAACGTCCATCCATCGGCGCTCGTGACGCGGGCGCCGAGGCGGACCATGTTCACGAGCGCGGCGGCATCCTCGAACCCGTCGGGCGCCACGATCTCACGCGGCCTCAGAATCGCGAGCTCGTCGGCGAGCGCCTGGCGTCCCGACGATCCGCGATACTCGGCGGTCGTGAATTCACCCGTCGAGACATCGAGCAGGGCGACGCCGTACGCGGGCGCCGGCTCGGCGGGGGCAATCGCCATCAAGAACGCAGGCTCCCGCGCGTCCAGGTAGCCGGCGTCGGTCAATGTGCCCGGCGAGACGACGCGGATCACTTCGCGGCGTACGACGCCTTTGGCTTTGCGCGGATCCTCCACCTGCTCGCAGACCGCGACGCGAAAGCCCTTCTTCACGAGCCTCGCGATGTACCCGTCCGCGGCGTGAAACGGCACGCCGCACATCGGGATCGCGCCGCCGCTCGCATCCTTCGAGCGCGACGTCAACGTGAGCTCGAGCGCGCGCGCCGCCGTCAGCGCGTCCTCGTAGAACATCTCGTAGAAATCCCCCATGCGGAAGAACAGGATCGCGTCGCGATACTGACGCTTCGCCTCGAAGTACTGACGCATCGCAGGCGTGGCGCCTGCCGGCTCGGAAGACACGGGGGAGGACACGGCTGGTGGAGAACCTTCGTCGGGCGAGTATAACATTGAGCCGAAACGTGTTAGTCCTCGCGCTCGATACCACCACGCGGGCCGGCAGCGTCGCCGTCGTCGACGATCGCGGCGTGCGAAGTCAACTCGTCGGCGATCCGTCGCTGACGCACGGCGCGCGGCTGCCGCTCGATCTCATGCGCGCGCTCGAGGCGGCCGGCGTGACGATCGACGCGGTCGATCTCCTGGCGGTCGCCGCCGGGCCCGGATCCTTCACCGGATTGCGCGTCGGCATCTCGGCGATGCAAGGACTCGCGATGGCGATCGATCGCCGCGTCGTCCCCGTCTCCGTCCTGGACGCGCTTGCCGCGTGCGGATCCGGCGAACGCGCTCGCGTGGCGTCGTGGATGGACGCGCAGCGCGGCGAGGTCTTCGCGGCGCTGTACGATCGATCGGGAACCGAGGCCATCATCGAACCGTCGGCGCTGACGCCGCAGCGCACGCTCGACGAGTGGGAGACGACGATCGGAAACGATCCGGTGCGCTTCATCGGCGACGGCGCGATCCGCTACGCCGAGCTGATTCGCGATCGCGTGCCGGGCAGCGACATCGTCGCGCCGCCTCCGCTCGCGCCGGTGATTGCCGCGATCGCGCTTCGGTCGCCGTCGCGCGCCGTGGCGCCGCACGCCGTCGTGCCGATCTACATTCGCCGCCCCGATGCCGAGTTGGCCCGGGCGAAGTCGCAGAAATGAGCGCGGACGTCACCGTCGAGCGCGTGTCGCAGAGCGAAGACCTTGATGCCGTCGCCGCGCTCGAGGCGGCATCGTTCACCAATCCGTGGACGCGAGAGATGCTCGACCGCGAGCTGCGTCAATCGAATGTCGCGCGCGTGTACGTGCTCAGGACGGAGGGGATTCGCGTTGCCGCGTTCTGCGCGTGCTGGGTCGTGCACGACGAGCTGCACGTGAACACGATCGCCGTGCAGGCCGATTTGCGCCGGCGAGGACTGGCCACGGTGTTGATGCGGCAACTCCTCGACGCGGTCGCGCAGGAAGGCGTCACGCGCGCGTACCTCGAGGTGCGGCAATCGAACGTGCCTGCCCAGCGGCTCTACGAAAGCTTGGGATTTGCGCTGGCCGGCGTGCGTCGACACTACTATTCACACCCGGAAGAGGACGCGCTCGTCCTCGTGCGCCACCTGGAGCCGGCGCCGGCGATGTGAGGCTCCGGCGCACATTCGCGGGCGGCAAATGATGGCCTTGCCGGTCCCGCGGTCTTGTGTTACCGTGCCCGTATAAGCTGCCCAAGGCCCGTCACGTTCCTCATTCAAAGGAGGCGGAGATGCCGATAGACTTCGAGGAGCTGAAGCGCAAATTGCTACAGACCGACGAGGAATTTCGCCAGCTAGCCAGCCAGCATCACGACCTCGACGAAAAGATTCATAGCCTGACCAGCCGCAACTACCTTTCACAGCCCGAGCAAGTCGAAGAAATCACTCTCAAGAAGCGCAAGCTCCAGGTCAAGGATCAGATGGAAATCATTCTGCGCAGGCACAGCATGGCAGGCGGTCCGGCCGCCCACGCCGCGCGCAGCTGAATCTCACGCGTCTTGAGACTATTCCAGGGCCACGAGGAAGGGCATGCGCCCCTCCCTGGCCCTGTGTTGTTTTTGGATGTCGATGAAAATCGATCGCGCGGGTTATCCCTTCATCGCGGCCGCCCTCGTGCCTGCGGCCGCCCTCACGGCGGTTCGCCGTTACGGGTGGGCGGCGTCGTTCGCCGTGCTCGGCGGATTCTTCGCGTACTTTTTCCGCGATCCCGATCGCGTCGTCCCTGACGGTCCCGGCCTCGTCGTCGCTCCAGCGGACGGCCGCGTGATTCACGCCGGTCCCGCCGACGGCCGTACCGCGCCGCCCGGATCCTGGAAACAGATCGCGATCTTCCTGTCGCCGCTCGACGTGCACATCAACCGCGCGCCGGCCGGCGGCACGATCACGCGCATCGAATACAAGCCCGGACGATTCCTCCCCGCGTATGCGCCGGAGGCTGGCGGGAACGAGTTGAACGAGCTGTGGATCGACGTCGACGGTACGGCCATCGTCGTCCGCCAGGTCGTCGGCATCCTCGCGCGGCGCATCGTCTGCCGCGTGGAAGAAGGGCAGGAGATCGGCCGCGGCGAGCGGATTGGTTTGATGAAGTTCGGATCGCGTATGGATGTCTTCGTCCCGACCACAGCCGAGCTGTCGGTCCGCGAGGGACAGCACGTCGTCGCGGGGGAAACCGTCCTGGCCGTGCTTCGCGGTACACTTGAAGCGATCGATGCTTCCTAGCCTGCCGCTCCGACGGCGCAAAGAGGATCGTCCGCACCGCTTCAAGCGGGGCGTCTTCCTCCTGCCGTCGCTCTTCACGGTCGCGAATCTCTTTTGCGGCTACGCGTGCATCGTCTTCTCGACGCGGGCGGATTTCGAGACGGCAGCGCTGTTCATCGGCGTCGCGATGGTGCTCGACACGCTCGACGGCTTCTTCGCGCGCCTCACCAATTCGTCGACGGCGTTCGGTGTGCAACTCGATTCGCTCGCCGACGTCGTCTCGTTCGGCCTCGCGCCGGCGGTGTTGGCGTTCACGTGGGGATTGTGGCCGCTGGGCCGCGTCGGCTGGGCCGCGGGCTTCATCTACGTGACGGCCACGGCAATGCGTCTCGCGCGCTTCAATATTCAAACCGCGACGATCACCGACAAGCGGTATTTCGTCGGCATGCCGAGTCCCCCGGCCGCGGCAATCGTCGCCTCGACGATCTACCTGTATCCGTATGGCCTGCAGGATCGCGAGACCGCGTTTCCCGCTCTCGCGATGATGCTGGTGCCGGCGTTCCTGATGGTCAGCACGTTCCGCTTCCGCAGTGTGAAAGCGATCGACGTCGGGTGGCGCCGATCCTATCTGGCGCTCTTTCTGTGCGCCGTCGCGCTGGCGCTCATCGCCACGCATCCGCGCGTTGCGCTCGTGGTGATCGCGTATACGTACCTCGCGTCCGCGTTCATCGGCCTCGCGTACTCGAAGTTCAAGGCGAGAACGCACGGAGTCGGGCCGGTGGATCAAAAGGATCTCAATCCAAACGCAGACCACGCGGATTTGCGCTGATCAAATCCGCGCAGTCCGCGGCGTCCGCGTGATCCGCGTCATCCGAGCGGCAGCCGCACTCGCACCGTCGTCCCGTGACCTTTCCGGCTTTCCACCTCGATCGTGCCGTTGTTCAGCTCGATGTTCCTGCGGGCGATCGGAAGGCCGAGACCCGTGCCCGCCGTCTTCGTCGAGAAGTAGGGCTCGAACACGCGCGCCAGCGCTTCCTCGTCCATGCCGAGGCCGCTGTCGGTGATCGTGATCGCCAGGACGTTCCCGGCGTCCGCGTCGACAGCCGCATCGACGACGAGCGTTCCGGTTCCCGGCATCGCGTGCAGCGCGTTCTCGACGACGTTCGCGAGCGCGCGGAAGGTGAGCGCGCGGTCGACGAGGACTGGCGGAAACGGACCGGCCGCGCGGTTCTGAATCTCGATCCGGCCGGCTAGTCCGGCCCGGTACGGATCGAGGATCTCCTTGAGCAGCTCGGGCACGTCGACCTTGCTCATCTTCACCGTCGGCGACGACGCAAAGCTGGAGAACTCGGCGGAGATCCGCCTGAGCAAGCGCACCTGGCCGAGGATCGTCTGAATGCAGCCCTCGAGCACGGGACCGAGCGGCTTCCCGCGGTCCTCGTGCACGCGCAGGAGGTGCTCGGCCGACAACTGGATCGGCGTCAGCGGGTTCTTGATCTCGTGCGCCACCTGCCGCGCCATCTCCGCCCACGCTTCCAATCGATGGGTTCGCTCGAGCTCCACGCGCTGCGCCTTCAGCTCTTCGGCCATGCTGTTGAACGCATCGACCAAACGGCGCAGCTCGTCGACCGATCGCACCGCGATCCGGGCGTCGAAGTCTCCACGGCCGATTCGCTGCGTCGCGCGCGTGAGGCGGCGGACGGGATCCGCGATCCGCTCGGCGAGCGAGAGTCCGAGCGCCGCGCCGAGCAGAATGAAGCAGAGGACCGCGAGGTGCACGCCGCGATCGAGCTCGTGCTTCTGCCGTTCGATCTCCTGCTGCCGCGCGGCGAGCGGCACCGTCAGGATGTAGTCCTGGCCCTCGGCGCGCGCGGGCGTCGCCGCGATCAAGTACGACATCGTGCCGAGCTGATCTTCGTCGACGAAGCTCGGGAGCTTCTCCAGGGCGATCGCGCGATAGACGTCATCCGGCGTGCGCGTCGGGAGGAGACCCGACTGAAATAGATCGCGCTCGCTCGTCGCCGTCAGCTCGGGACCGCCGAAGATGTTCACGTCCTGATCGATCACCTGGCGGATCCACACCATCATGTTGTCGTTGAGCGCGCCGACGCCTTCGGCTCCGCGGCGGAGGAGCGCGTCGGATTCCTCGATCACGCGCTTCGCGACGATCGCGGTGCGCGCCGCTTCGGCCTGGATGTCGTTCCGCAGCAAGTCGGCGAAGTACGCGCGGATCACGAGCGCGAGCGTCAGCACGGGGATGATCGAGGCGGCGACGAACGCGAGAAACAGCTTGCGGTAGAAGCTCGCGCGGATCTCGCGCAGCAAGGCTCGGCCGACCCGCGAGCGCTGCCGGCTGAGGCGCGTGAACACCGCGGTCCCGAACAAGACGAGGACGAACGCCGATCCGGCGAGCGTGGTCACCTCGGCCAGATGCACGAAGTGATCGAAGAGCGTCAGCAGCGGATATCCGATCGCGTAGATCCACGATCGATCGTTGGTGAAGTAGACGCGATATTCCCGAACGCCGAGCGACATCGTTTCCCAGAACGGCGTTCGATTTCGATCGTAGATGCGCGTGAAGAGCGTCTCGGTGATCGGCCACGCCGAGAGCCCGGACGTGTAGTGCGGCTCCAGGCCCCATCCATAGATCGCGACGTGCAGATCGTTGCCCGGCGCGAACGTGCGCTCGGCGCCGGTCGGGTTCGGGCGAAACAGCTCGAAGTACGGATTGAGAGACGTGATGAACGGCAGGGTTCGAAAGTCGAGCGCGACGTGGACGATGATCGTGCCGACCGGCACCATCTTGCCGGTGGCTGAATCCGGCGCGCAGATGCCGCGCTCCGCGTGGAGCACCCGGCGCTCGTCGGACCCGATCGGAAGCGACTCGCCAAACGTCTCCCACGCGCAGGGACGCACCGGTTGCAGCTGCTGTCCGCTGCCTGTGTACTCGGGCAGATACAACCCGAAGCGGCTCACGAGCGCGCCGTGACGATCGTAGAGCTCGACGGCGGACGTCAACCGGTTGCGGGCGAGGATCGTCTGGCGCCACACGGCCAGCGCGCGATCGGCGCCGCCGGGAGCCAACATCCCGCCGTTGTTGTCGGTCACGAGCTCCGGCAACCCCGCGGACGCGTCAATCTCGGTGCGCGCCGTCGAGAGCTGCTTCAGAAGATCCGTCGCGTAGTTCTGTGCTTCGACCGCGTACTGGCCGCTGATCAAGCGCTGAATGGCGCGCTCCGCGAAGAAGTTCAACAGCGGATAGAGCAGGAGCGCCGGCACGAGGAAGGACAGAAACAACGCGAAGATCCGCGCGGCAACGGTCGTGTGCCGGTACCACGTCGTCACGCGCCGGGCAAGGAGCGCCGCCGTCGCGCACGCCGCGGCGGACATCACCAGCGCCAACGCCGGAATGCTCCATCCGCTGGCCGCCGCCACGACCGTCGCCGCCGCCGTCGGCACGAGCCATAGAACCAGCATGGTCACGCGCGCCGCTGGAGCGTTCTTGGGCAGCCGCCAGACGCCTCGCACGGCAATCAGCGCGAGCGTCGCGAACCACAGCATCGCGGTGTGCATCGCAAGCACGCCGAAGAGACGAAGCACGCGCGCGGCGTTCCATGGATACAGCGAGAAGTGGCGGACGTCGACCGACGCCGGATCGACCGCGATCGCGATGACGCGAGCGAACGACAACAGGCAGATCGCGACCGCGATGCCCGCGAGCAAATGAAGCGCAACGAAGCGGGCGGTCTCGCCGGGGAAGACGTGCCGGCGCGTACGCCACGCGAACCGCACCTGCGTCGCCGGCGCCGCCCAGAGCGCGGCGAGCGCCGCGAGCCCCACGCCCACGAATGCCAGGTTGACGGCGAAGCCTTGCCGGCCTGCCGTCGACCACATCAACCCGATCCACACGCCCGCGGCTCCACCCGCGAGGAGGAGCGACGCCGCGACAGTGCTGAGCAGCAGCGTTCGTCGCTCACGGCTGTACGCACGCGTGTCGAGCAGCGGACCGATGAGCAGCAGCGTCGTCACGCCAAGGATGACGATCACCCATCCGACGACCGTCCGCCGCCACGCGGCGCGCGCGCTCCGGAGCGTGGTCGACGAGATCGAGGCTTCGACGAGCGTTTGCTTCGCGGGCGTGCGCAGGACGAACGTCCCCGCGCGTGCGCGTTCGCCGGCTCCTTCCGAGCGGAGGCGCAGCGAAACGGGCGCAATCGACGTCGGGAACGAGTCGTCCGACGCCGCGAGGGCAGCGCCCGCCACGGCGCGCGAGAGCACGTGCTCGGCGGCGACCGTGCCGATCCGCCGCGAGTCGGCGCTCGTGATGGGATAGACGTACACCAGCCGCAAGCCGAGCGCCGATCGCTGAACGAACAGATCCTGCGCTCCGCTCATTCGCTCGCGGAGGATGTCGGACGGACGGCCGCTCCAGGCCCGCGCGAGGCCGACCTCGTCGTAAACGGTGATGGCAATGTCGTCGGGATGCGGGCTCGCGGCGCGCAGGTTCCCGAGGAAGTCGAACAGGCTGCGCGCGCCATCGGATCCCGTGGGGACCGTCGCCAGATTCTGCACGGCGCCGGGATCGTTCGCGATCGTCGTCGCGACGCTCGCGAGCGCGCCGGTCATCTGGCCGAACTCGTATCGAACGAGCGCCTCGACCTGTTCCGCCGCGTCGGCATCGGTCGCGCCGAACCACCAGCGCTCGAGCGCGACTCCAACCAGTCCCGCCAGCGCGGCCGCAACCAGACCGCACCCGAGCAGGCGCCGCCAGCTCACGCGGCGGTCGCGAAGGTTGTGGGGAGACACTCGTAAAGCAGGATACCGCAAAGGTAAACTTGTCTTGTCGATGGCTCACGCTCCGGGACTGAAGGTCGCATTGAAGCGCGGCGCGCTCGTCGCGTCGGCCAACTGGCCGCTCGTCGCCATCCAGTTCATTGCCGAGTCCACTTTAAAGGTCATCCTCGGCGTTCCAGCGGTCGGTGGGTTGTTCCTCGTCGTCCTCCTCCTCGAAGCGAACGTGGAGGAGATTCTCGGCGGCAGCCTGCTCGAGATCGTCGCGGCGGTCTTCGGCTCGCTGCGCGCGAATCCTGCCGCGTTGACGGCCTTCATCCTCGCTTTTCTCGTCGTGCTCGTCGGAGGATCGATTCTCACGTTTATCGTGAAAGGGGGCACCGTCGCGGTGTTCGCGGACGCGGAAGCGAACGCCGGCGCGATCGAGCGTCCACCGCTGAGGCTGCAAATGTTGCGCCGCGCGAATCGGACGGGAATCGAGCCGTTCCTCGATGGCTGTCGTCGCCTTGGCCGCCGGTACGTCAGGCTGGGGCTCGCGCTGCTGATGATCTATGCGGTCACCGCGGCGGTCTACCTCGGAATCCTGTTTGGAGGCTACGCGATCGCCGGCAACATCGGCATCATCCTCTGGTGGACGGTCATCCTCGCGGCCGCGTCGAGCGTCGTGATCGTCTGGATCACGCTCGTGAATTTCGTGTATCTGCTCACGCAGATCGTCATGGCGGTCGACGACGTCGGGCTGCGCGCGGCGCTGCGCCGGGTGTTTCAGTTCCTCCGCACGAGCCTGCGCGAGCTGGCCGGCATCTTCGGCGTCGTCCTGGTGCTCGTGCTCGTCGCCACGATCGCGTCGGTGGTCGCGACCGCCGGTCTGAGCTTGATTGGATTCGTCCCGATCGCTGCGCTCGTCGTGCTGCCGCTGCAGATTGCCGCCTGGCTCGCGCGAGGATTCGTCTTTCAGTTTCTCGCGCTGACGGCGCTCGGCGCGTACCTCACGCAGTATCGGCACTATCTCGGCGGGCCGGTGATTGCCGCCGTCCCCGACAAGCGCCTCGCATGATCGCCGCGACCGCGATCGAACGAGTCGACACCACCTTATGAACTACGAGGCATTTTTTTCGCGGGCCGCGGGGCATATGCGCGGATCCGCGATCAGGAAAATGGGCGGGCTTGCCGCAAAAGGGCGCGACATCATCTCGTTCGCGCCAGGGTTCCCCGCGCCCGAGACGTTCCCGTGGACGGAGCTCCAGGCGATCGGCCAGGAGCTTCTCTCGGGCAACGACGCGTCCGTTCTGCAATACGGGCCGACGCGAGGATATCCGCCGCTGCTCGAGGCGATCGCCGGCGTCATGGCGCGGCGCGGCGCGCCGACGTCGCTCGATCGCCTGGTCGTGACGACCGGATCGCAGCAAGGCCTCGATCTCGTCGCGCGCGTGCTCCTCGATCCGCACGACATCATCCTCGTGGAGCTGCCGACCTACACGGGCGCGATCAGCGCGTTCCGAAACGTGCAAGCGGAGCTCGTCGGAGTCCGGCAGGAAGAAGACGGCATCGATCTCGCCGCGCTCGATGAGACGTTCGTTCGACTGCAGAGCGAAGGGCGGCGCGCGCGTGTGCTCTATCTCGTCCCGAACTTCCAGAATCCCACGGGGCTGCTGATCGGACTGCGCAAGCGAGCCGCGCTGCTCGAGTGGGCGGCGCGTCGGGACGTGCTCCTCGTCGAGGACGATCCTTATCGCGATCTCTATTTCGAGGACTCCGCGACGGAAGCGGACGTCCGTCCGATTCGCGCGGATGACGACCCCGGGCGAGTCGTGTATTTGAGCAGCTTCTCGAAAACGCTCGCGCCCGGATATCGCGTCGCCTGGATTGACGCTCCGGCGCCGCTCGCGGCGAAGTTCGAGGTCGCGAAGCAGGCGGCGGATCTCTGCACCGGCGTGTTCGATCAACGGGTCATCTACGAAGCCTGCCGGCGCGGAATCATCGATCGTCAGGCGCCGATGCTGCGCGCGCACTATCAGCACAAGCGCGACGTGATGGTTGAAGCGCTGCGGAAGGAGCTGGCGCCAGGCGTGGCGTGGCCAGATCCGCGCGGCGGATTCTTCTTATGGGCAGCGCTGCCGGCGGTCATCGACGCGGATCGCATGATTCCACGCGCGGTCGAGCACGGCGTGATCTACGTGTCGGGCGACGCGTTCTTCGTCAATGGAAGCGGACGGCATTTCATGCGGCTGTCGTTCTCGGCGCCAACGCCCGATCGCATCGAAGAGGGCGTGCGCCGGCTTGCCGCCACGATCAGGGAAGAGCTTTCGTCGCTGGAATCGGAACGGGCCGCCCGGGCAGTTCGGTGAGCGGAGCGACTTGCGGCACCGCGGGCCGCGGGGGCGGCGGCCACGCAAGCGTCAACTTCCAGACGTTCTCGAGCCCGCCGGCCAGCGCCGCGAACTTTACCGGCGCGCCGTCCGCCGCTGGAATGAACACGGGCACTTCCACCATCAACGCCGGCAGCGTGAGGGCGGCGCCCGGAGTACCTTTCACCACGTCGAACGCCTGCAGCTTCGCCTCGCGGCCCGGTGCGCTGACTGTCGTTCCGACGATCGACGGACCGGCCGACGGCCGGTAGCGAAGATCCTGTTTCCAGCGGCGATTCCCGCTGCCGCGATCGAGCGCATACAACTGATTGTCGAGCGCGACGAAATACACGCGCGCGCCGTCGGTCACGGGCGCGCCAACCACGGCCGCGCCGATCGGAAAACACCAGTCTTCCTCGCGCGTCGTTCGGACGCTGCAGAACTTCTTCGCCGCTGTACCGAAGTAGACGCGATCGCCGCTGACGAGCGGCTCGGTCGGATTGATGCCGACGTCGATGTCCCAAATCACGTCGCCGGACGCGAGATCGAGCGCGACCATCTTGCCGTCGCTGACCGGCACGTAGACGCGATTCGCGTCGACCACGGGGCGCTGCTCGACGACGCCAACCTCGCGCGTCCACGCGCGGGATCCGTCGGCGACGCGATGCGCGGACAACTGTTTCCCCGTCGCGAGGAACACCACGTCGCCCGCGACCGCCGGCGGCGCGGTCAGCGGTCCGATCAGTTCGCTCCACACCGTGTCTCCGGTCTCGGTCGCGAGGCCGTACACCTGCCCGGTCGAGGCGGCGATCAATCGATCGCCGGCAACCGCCATGGGACCGTCGACCGCGATTCGCTTGTTCCAGATTTCCGATCCGTCCGCGATCTTCCGCGCCGAAATGCCTGACTCGAGCGCGATGAACAGGCGATCGCCCGAAGCGGACGGCGACGTCAACGGTTTGGCGGTAATGTCAATCGTCCAGAGCAGGTCGGATGGAAAAATCTGCGCGGCTGGCGGCGACGGTTGCGCTGGTTTCGCGTGCGGCGATTGCGCAAGCGTCATCGATCCATCGCCGATCACGAGCGAGGCCACCAACAACAGGCACGAAGTGGTGGTGCGACGGCGAGCCACACTCTATAATAGCTTCTGCAATCGGCGGATGGCCGCCGCGCCGCCGCCGATTCAGCGTCAGCGCTCCGCACCCGTGACACATCAAACCATCGTCGTTCTCGATTTCGGCTCGCAGTTCACCCAGTTGATCGCGAGACGGCTTCGTGAGCTGTCGGTCTATTCCGAGATCCTTCCGTTCGACACGCCGGTCGCCGAGATCGCGAAGCGGAAGCCGGTCGGCATCATTCTGTCGGGCGGACCGAAGAGCGTGTCGGAAGCGGGCGCGCCGCGCTGCGATCGCGCCGTGCTCGAGATCGGCGTGCCGGTGCTCGGCATCTGCTACGGCATGCAGTTGATGACCGACTTGCTCGGCGGCAAGGTCGAGCCCGCGCCGCACCGCGAGTACGGCATGGCCACGATCCGGTTCGAGCCGCGCGCGCCGTTGTTCTCGACGATGCAGCTGCAGCACGCGATGCACGAGCTGCGCGTGTGGGCGAGCCACGGCGACTTCGTCGCTGCCGCGCCGCCCGGATTCGTCGTCACGGCGACGAGCGCGAACGCGCCAGTGGCCGCGATGGCCGCGCCCGAGCAGAATCTGTACGCCCTCCTTTTTCATCCGGAAGTCGCGCACACCGATCGCGGGCTCGAGCTCCTCCGCAGCTTCGCCTTCGACGTCTGCGGCTGCACCGGCGATTGGACGATGGCGTCGTTCGTCGACGAGGCGACCGAACGCATTCGCGCGCAAGTCGGCAGCGGCCGCGTCGTCTGCGGCCTGAGCGGCGGTGTCGATTCGACGGTCGCCGCCATGCTGATTCACAAGGCGATTGCCGATCGCCTGACGTGCATCTTCGTCGACAACGGCGTGCTGCGGCAGGACGAGGCGCAGCAGATCCAGGATCGCTTCGAGCGGCTGAGTCTGCCGCTCGTGTTCGTCGATGCGTCGCGGCGGTTCCTGGATCGCCTCGCCGGCGTGACCGATCCGGAACAGAAGCGGAAGATCATCGGCGCGACGTTCATCGACGTGTTCGAGGACGAAGCCAAGACGCTCGGGAGCTTCGAGTTCCTCGCGCAGGGGACGCTCTATCCGGACGTGATCGAGAGCGTGTCGGTGATCGGCCCGTCGCACGTGATCAAGAGTCATCACAATGTCGGCGGCTTGCCCGACCGCATGCGATTCAAGCTGGTCGAGCCGCTGCGGCTTCTCTTCAAGGACGAAGTGCGCGAAGTGGGGAAGGAGCTCGGGCTCGACGCCGAGTTCGTGTGGCGCCAGCCGTTCCCCGGTCCCGGCCTGGCCGTGCGGATTCTCGGCGAAGTGACGGACTCGCGATTGAACCTGGTCCGCCGCGCCGACGCGATCGTTGCGGACGAGGTCAAGCGCGCAGGGTGGTACCGGCGGCTGTGGCAGTCCTTTGCCGTGCTCCTGCCGGTGCAGAGCGTGGGTGTCATGGGCGACGCGCGGACCTACGAATACACGATCGCGATCCGCGCGGTCGAAAGCAAGGACGGGATGACGGCCGACTGGGCGCGGCTGCCGCACGAACTGCTCGCGACGATCTCCTCGCGCATCGTCAACGAGGTCAAAGGCATCAACCGAGTGGTCTTCGACATCAGCTCCAAGCCGCCATCAACGATCGAGTGGGAATGACGGACTTCGTTCACCTTCACCTGCACTCCGAGTATTCGCTGCTCGACGGCGCCTGCCGGATCGAGGAGCTGCTCGACAAAGCGGTGGAGCTGAAGATGCCGGCGCTCGCGATCACCGAGCACGGCAACATGTTCTCGTCGATCATCTTTCACGATCAGGCACGCAAGCGCGGGATCAATCCGATCCTGGGCTGCGAGGTGTACGTCGCGCCCGGCGATCGCCGTCAGAAGAGCGGCACGCCCGGAGAAACCGCGAACCACCTCGTCCTCCTCGCGGAGACGCGCGAGGGGTATCACAACCTGATCAAGCTCGTCTCGGCTGGCTACACCGAAGGCTTCTATTACAAGCCGCGCATCGACAAGGAGCTGCTCGCGCAGCATGCGTCGGGGCTCATCGGCCTGAGCAGCTGCCTCAAAGGGGAGGTCGCGAGCGGCATCCGGACGGAGCAGATCGCGCGCGCGACTCACGCGGCCGCGACGTATCGCGACATCCTCGGCGCTGGAAACTTCTTCCTCGAGATGCAATACCAGGGCATCGACGAGCAGAAGATCGTCAACGCCGGCCTCCTCCCGATCGGGCGCGACTTGAACCTCCCGCTCGTGTGCACGAACGACGTGCACTATTTGCAGAATTCGGACTACCGGCCGCACGACATCCTGCTGTGCATCGGCACGGGCAAGACCGTGACGGATGCCGATCGGCTCCGGTATCACGGCGACCAGTTCTACCTGAAGACCGGCGACGAGATGGCCGCGGTGTTCGGCGATTACCCGGAGGCGCTCGCGAACACGGTCCGCATCGCGGAGCGCTGCCGCGTCGACCTCGCGGCGACGACGAACCACCTGCCGAACTTCGACGTCCCCGCGGGCTACACGCTCGACGACTACTTCGAGCACGAGGTCCGCGAAGGCTTCCACGCGCGTCTGCCGCGGCTGCAGGATCTGCAAACGCGCGGGCTCCTTCGTCACACGATCGACGAGTACGAGCGGCGGCTGGCGTACGAGGTCGAGATGATCAAACAGATGAAGTATCCCGGGTACTTCCTGATCGTCTGGGACTTCATCCGCTACGCGCGCGAGCGCGGGATTCCGGTCGGGCCGGGCCGTGGATCCGCGGCCGGCAGCTTCGTCGCGTATTGCCTCCGCATCACCGACGTCGATCCGATCGAATACGACTTGATCTTCGAGCGGTTCCTCAATCCCGAGCGCGTGTCGCTGCCCGACATCGACATCGACTTCTGCGAGCGCCGGCGAGGCGAGGTGATCGACTACGTCACGCGCAAGTACGGCCGCGAGAACGTCGCGCAGATCATCACGTTCGGGACGATGAAGGCCCGGGCCGTCGTGCGAGACGTCGCGCGCGTGATGGACATTCCATATGCGGACGCCGACAAGGTCGCGAAGGCGGTGCCCGCCGCGCTCGACATGACGCTCGAGAAGGCGCTCGAGCAGAATCCGGCGCTGAAGGAGATGCAGCAGAAGGACGAGCGCGTCAAAGAGCTGCTCGCGATCGCGCGCCGCCTCGAGGGCATGACCCGCCACGCCTCGGTCCACGCCGCCGGCGTCGTCATCGCGCCGAAGCCGCTGACGGAGTTCGTCCCGCTCTACAAGAGTCAGAAGGACGAGATCGTCACGCAGTGGGCGATGAAAGAGGTCGAGCGCGTCGGCCTGCTGAAAATGGACTTCCTCGGCCTCAGCACGCTCACGCTGATCCGGGACGCGGTCGAGGAGATCAAACGCACTGAAGGCCTCGAGATCGACATCGACGCGGTCGGTCTGGACGATCCGAAGACGTACGAGCTCTTCAGCAACGGGCAGACGTACGGCGTGTTCCAGTTCGAGAGCTCCGGCATGCGGGAGCTGCTGCGCAAAGCGAAGCCGGAGCGCCTGGACGACCTCATCGCGCTCAACGCGCTCTATCGTCCCGGGCCGCTCAAGAGCGGCATGGTGGACGACTTCGTCGCCCGCAAGCAGGGCAAGACCGAAGTGAGGTACGAGCTGCCGCAGCTGCAGCCAATCCTGTCCGATACCTACGGCGTCATCGCGTATCAGGAACAGGTCATGCGGATTGCGGCCGTGCTCGCCGGCTTCTCGATGGGCCAGTCCGACGTGCTGCGCAAGGCCATGGGCAAGAAAGATCCGAAGGTCATGGCCAAGCAGCGCGAAGCGTTCATGGCGGGCGCCAAAGCGAACGGCGTGAGCGACAAGAAAGCCACGAAGATCTTCGACTTGATGGAGTACTTCGCCGGCTACGGCTTCAACAAGTCGCATTCGACGACCTACGCGCTGTTGGCGTATCAGACCGCGTGGCTGAAGGCGAACTACCCGCGGCACTTCGTCGCGGCGCTGCTGACGATCGAAGCGGCGAACACCGAGAAGCTCGCGATGTATCTCGGCGAGTGCCGCGAGCTGCAGGTCCCGATTCTGCCGCCCGACGTCAACGCCAGCGAGCTTGCGTTCTCGGTCGTCAAGGAGGGCGTGCGATTCGGCCTGTGCGCCGTGAAGAACGTCGGCGAAGGCGCGGTGCAGTCGATCCTGGACGTCAGGCGGCGGCTCGGCCGGTTGGATTCGCTGTATGTCCTTTGCGAGCACGTCGATCTGCGCCTCGTCAACAAGCGGGTGCTCGAAAGCCTGATCAAGGCAGGCGCATTTGATTCCGTCGCGCCGGCCGGTCAGCCGATCGCGCTGGCGCGCGCGCGGCTGTTCGCGGCCGTGGATAAAGCGCTCGAACACGGCGGCCGCCAGCAGCGCAACCGCGAAGACGGCAGGGTCTCCTTCTTCGACCTCGTCAACGAAGACGAGCCGACGGGAACGATCCCGCTGCCCGATGTCCCACCGTGGACCGAGGCGCAGCAACTCGCGGGAGAAAAGGAAGCGCTCGGGTTCTACATGAGCGGCCATCCGCTCGAGCGCTTCGCTCGCGATCTCGCGCTCTTCGGCGCCCGCCGGATCGGCGAGCTCACCGCGTCGGAGGGCGATATCTGGATTGCCGGCATCCTCTCCGGCCTTCGCGCGCTGAAGACGCGAAAAGGCGATCGGATGGCGGTCTTCATGTTGGATGATGTGGCGGGCAGCGTCGAGGTGGTCGTGTTTCCCGAGACCTTCGCGAAGCACGCGCCGCTCATCGAAGCGGATGCCATGCTGCTCGTGCGGGGCAAGCTCGAAAAAGACGACGAGTCCGCGCGTCTGGTCGCGACCGAGCTGCTGCCGATGACGGCATTGGTGGAGCGGACCACGCGCGAGGTGGCGATTCACTTGAAGGCATCGCTCAACACGCGGCCGACGTTCGAGGCGCTCGCCGAGCTGCTCTCGCGGCATCGCGGCGATCGGCGCGTCTACCTCGAGGTCGACGTCAAAGCGGCCGACGGTCCGCTTCGCGTGCGCGCCGACGTCACGCAGCGCGTCAAGCCGACCGAAAAGCTCGTTGCCGAAGTGGAACTGTTGTGCGGCGCAGGGTCGGTGGTGTTGAAATGAATCCTGTCGCGGTCCGCGGTCCGCGGTCCGCGGGCTACGGGGATAGCGAGCAGCGGACAGCGGACGGCGGACAGCGACCGCAACCATGCCTGACCTTCTCGAATTCGAAGAGCCGATCGGCGTCCTCCTAAAGGAGATCGAGGCGCTCAGCATGCTCCCGCGCACGCCCGAGCGGGAGCGATCGATCGAGACGCTTCGCAAGCGCGCGGAGGACATCCGCGTCGAGCTCTACGCGAACCTCACGCCCTGGCAGCGGGTGCTCGTCGCGCGGCATCCCGCGCGGCCGAACACGCTCGACTACGTCGAGCGCCTGTTCACCGGGTTCGACGAGCTGCACGGCGATCGGCGCTTCGCCGACGATCACGCGATCGTCTGCGGCCTCGCCACCTACAAGGACCAGCCCATCGCCGTCGTCGGGCACCAGAAGGGGCGCGACACGAAGCAGAAGATCTTCCGCAACTTCGGCTATGCGAGGCCCGAGGGCTATCGCAAGGCCCTGCGCGTGATGCAGCTCGCGCAGAAATTCGGCCGGCCGATCGTCGTCTTCATCGACACGCCCGCCGCGTATCCCGGCGTCGAGTCCGAGGAGCGCGGCGTCGCCGAAGCGATCGCGTTCAACCTGCGCGAGATGATCATGCTCGAGGTGCCGATCGTCGTGATCGTCTGCGGGGAAGGGGGCAGCGGCGGTGCGCTCGGCATCGCGATCGGCGACCGCGTGCTCATGCAGGAGTTCGCCGTCTACAGCGTCATCCCGCCCGAGGGATGCGCCGCGATTCTGTGGCGCGACGCGAACCGCAAGGTCGAAGCGGCAGAGGCTTTGAAGATCACGGCGCCCGATCTGCTCGAGCTCGGCCTGATTGACGCGATCGTTCCCGAGCCTGCGGGCGGCGGGCACAACGACTACGACGCCGCGACCGCGCTCGTCGATCAGGCGCTGTCGAAGGCGCTGGCCGAGCTGTCCACGATGACCGTCGAAGAGCTGCTGGCGGCGAGGTACGAGAAGTTTCGCAAGATGGGCGCCGAGGGCTCGGCGTTCGTCGACGCCGAAAAGCCCGCGGCGTTCAAACCCGAGTCATGAGCCGACGGTGAAATCGCTCCTCTGGACGCATCTTCCGTGCGACGACGCGCAGGCGACGGCGCTCGCGTCGCTGCTGGGTCTGCACCCGACCGTTGCGCGCCTGCTGTGCCTGCGCGGCCTCAGCGACCCGGCGGCCGCCGATCGATTCCTGAATCCGTCGCTCGATCATTTGCACGATCCCTTCCGCCTCGCCGATATGGACCGCGCGGTGGTGCGCCTCGAGCAGGCGTTGGCACACTCCGAGCGGATCGCCGTTCACGGCGACTACGACGTGGACGGGATCACGTCGACGGTGATTCTCCGGCGGGCGCTCGAGATGCTCGGCGGATCGGTGATGCACTTCATCCCCGAGCGCTTGCGCGACGGCTACGGCTTACAGCCGGCGGCGATCGATCGCCTGCACGCGGATGGGGTGAAGCTGATCGTCTCGGTCGACTGCGGCATTCGCGGGACCGACGCCGCGAGGCGTGCCCGAGAGCTTGGCGTCGATCTCATCATCACGGATCATCACGAGCCGGAAGGCACGCTGCCGGATGCGATCGCCGTTATCAACCCGAAGCGCCACGACTGCACCTATCCGGACAAGTACCTCGCGGGCGTTGGCGTCGCGCTGAAGCTGGTCCAGGCGCTCTGCGGCCGCGCAGGGAAGAACAAATGGCTGCCGGCGTTCGTCAAGGTCGCCGCCGTCGGAACGCTCGCGGACGTCGTGCCGCTCGTCGGCGAGAATCGCGTCATCGCGCGATTCGGCCTCGCGTCCCTCTCGCGCGGTCCGCACACGATCGGTCTCCGCGCGCTGCTCGAAGCGTCGGGCCTCGCAGGGAAAACGATCGACAGCTATCAGGTCGCGTTCATGCTGGCGCCGCGCGTCAACGCGGCGGGACGCATGAGCACGCCGGACATCGCGACGCGATTGCTCCTCGCCACCGACGAAGCGATGGCGGACGAGGCGCGCACGCTCGCGCAGCAGTTGAATGACGAGAATCTGCGGCGTCAGCAGGAAGAAGCGGAGCTCGTCGCCCAGGCCAGGAAAGCCATCGAAAGCGATCCGGCCGTCGGCGCGCACAATGTGCTCGTCGTCGGCGGCGAGGGGTGGCATCGGGGCGTGATCGGCATCGCCGCGTCGAAGCTGGTCGACACGTATCACAAGCCCGCGATCGTGCTGTCGGTCGACGGAGACGTGGCGCACGGCTCGTGCCGCAGCATCCCGGACTTCGACATGCTGGGTGCGCTCGAGCACTGCGCGGACGTGTTCGTGCGCTTCGGCGGCCACAAGCAAGCGGCCGGCCTGACGATGGAGGCCGCGCGCGTGCCGGAATTCAGAGCGCGCATCAACGCGTATGCCGACGAGGTGCTCGAGCCCGATCAGCTGCGCCCGCGGCTTCGGATCGACGGGCCCCTCAGCCTCAAGGCAATCACGCCGGATCTCGTGCGCGGTCTCGATTCGCTCGGGCCGTTCGGCATGGGCAATCCGCGTCCGGTCTTCCACGCGAGCCCCGTCGAGATCGTCGACGGTCCACGGTCGATCAAGGAGCGGCATCTCTCGATGACGTTCAATCAGGACGGCCGCCGCTTTCGAGCGATCGCGTGGCGCTCCGCGGAGCAGGCGGAATTCCTCGAGAAAAACCGCGCAGGGGTGAACCTCGCGTTCTCGCTGGAACGCAACGAATACCAGGGCGAAACCTACCTCGAGCTCAACGTCGCCGACATCAAGGCGTTAGAATAATGAGGTGCGTTGGCAGAAAATCGCCCGCCTGGTGATTGCCAGCTTCGTGATCGTGTTCGCGGGAATCGTCGTCCATTCCCTGCGGCAGAGCGCGAGGCTCGCGCCGAAGGCCGAATCGCCGACCAAAGCGAGCGACAGCAAGTCGATCTCGGAGACCGGCGAGGGCACCCTCGATTGGTCGAAGGTCGATAGGGCGATCACGCGAATCAAGTTCAAGAAGCAGCTGACGTACGAAGGCGGCAAGTCCAAGTTCGTCGGCGTCGAGCTGGAGCTCAAGGACCGCGACGGCCGTCCGATCATCGTGACCGCCGATGAAGCCGACGTCACGACCCCACCCGACAAGCCAAGCGAGAAGTCTGTCGGACATCTCCGCGGCAACGTGATGCTCAAGACCGAGACAGGCCTCATGGTCTGCTCGGCGGAAGCGACCTACGACGGCGGCGAAGGGATGCTTCGGATCCCCGGCGCGGTCGAATGGACGAAGGGCCGGATGAAGGGCAGCGGCGTGGGCGCGACCTACGATCGCAACCGCGACGTGCTCTGGATCCTCGATCAAGCGCGCGTGACGTCGGCGCCGGATGCGTCCGGCGGAGGCGCGCTCGAAGCGACGGCTGGAACGGCGGGCCTCGCGCGCGCGGACAACTTTCTCAAGCTCGTGAAGGACGCGCACATCGTCTCGGATGGCCGCACGGCGGACGCGGTCGAGATCACGATCCTGCTCGACGAGAAGGGCGAGAAGGCGCGGCAGCTTCAACTGCGCGAGCAGAGCAAGATCACGGGCAGCGGCGCCGGCGCGCAGTTGATGCTCGCGCGCAACATCGACATGACCTATGCCGAAGACGGCCGCACGCTCCAGAGCTCCAAGCTGATGGAGAACGCGGTGGTGGAGCTGCCCGGGTCGGCGGCAGGAAGCGCGGGCAGCCGGATCGGCGCCTCGACCATCGACATCGGCATGTCGCCGGACGGCAAGACGGTCACGAGCCTGGTCGCGATTGAAAAAGTCCAAGTCGATCTGCCTGCCGAAGGCGAGTCTCCGGCGAAGCAGATTCGCTCCTCGTCGCTCCGCGCGACCGGCGCGCCCGGCCAAGGCTTGCAGAACGCGGTCTTCGAAGGCGGCGCGGACTATCTCGAAACGCGTCCGGCGCAGGCCAAAGCGCCGGCGGTCGAGCGGAAGGCGCGAGCGCAGCGGTTGATCGTCGACACCAAGCCGGGACTCGGCCCGATCGAGAAGGCGGACTTTCGCGGCAAGGCGTGGTTCAACGACGGGCAGGCGACGGCCGAAGCGCCGCGCGCGCTCTACAGCATCGATCGCGATCAGCTCGATCTGTCGATCGCGGAGGGAGAGAGCGGTGGCACTCCGATCGTGACGAACCCGCAGCTCACCGTGCAGGCGCTCAACATCCACTTGTCGCCCTCGTCGCAAAAACTGACCGCGGACACCGAGGTGCGCAGCACCATCAAGCCGCAGAAGAAGAGCACCGACGGCAAACAAACCCAAACGCGCGTCCCTGGAATGCTTCAACAGGACAAGCCGGTCACCGTCACGTCGAACCGGCTGTCGTACGACGGCGTCTCCGAAGCGTCGTACAGCGGCAACGCGCTGCTGTGGCAAGACAAATCGAGGATCAACGCGGACACGATCGTGCTCAACGATCGCACGGGCAATCTGACGGCGCGCGTCGGCGTCCAGACGACGATGATGCTGATGGACCAGGATCCGAAATCGAAGACGAGGAAGCCGACGGAGACCAAAGCTTCCGCGGATCTGCTGGTGTACGATGACGCGAAGCGGCAGGCGACCTACACGATGAGCAGCGGATCGACCGCGCGGCTGACGAGCGTGCAAGGCGACATGAACGGCAAGCGCATCGATCTCTTCTTCAGGGAGAGCGGGAACGAGCTCGATCGCGCTGAGGCGGACGATACGGTGTCCGTGAAGCTCGATTTGCTGTACGCCACCGGAATGCACCTCGTCTACACGGCGAGCACGGACACGTACGTCTTGACGGGGCAGCCTGCGGTCGCGATTCAAAAGGACGATCAAGGCGCGTGCAAGCAGACCGACGGCACGACGATGACGTACCTCCGCTCGACGGGCTCGCTGCGCGCCGAAGCGATCGCGGGCCGCGTGCCGGTCGTGTCCAAGCCGCTCGACGCCTGTCCCGCGGAACTTCGGAACTGAATGGCGACGCTGCGGACGCGCGATCTCACGAAGTCCTACGGCGGGCGGACGGTTGTCAGAGGCGTGAGTCTGGAGATCGCGTCCGGCGAGGTCGTCGGCCTTCTCGGGCCGAACGGCGCCGGCAAGACGACGACGTTCTCGATGGTCGTCGGACTGACCGCGCCCGACTCCGGGCGCGTCCTGCTCGACGGCGCGGACGTCACGGACGATCCGATGTACATCCGCGCGCGGAAGGGCATCGGGTATCTGCCGCAGGAAGCGTCGATCTTCCGCGGGCTCACGGTCGAACAGAACATCCTCGCGATCCTCGAGACGATCGCGCCGAACGGCGCCGATCGCCGCGCGCGCCTGCGCGATCTGCTCGCGGAGCTGTCGCTCACGCCGCTCGCGAAGTCGCCGGCCTACACGCTGTCGGGCGGCGAACGGCGGCGCGTCGAGATCACGCGCGCGCTCGTCATCTCACCCCAGTTCATGCTGCTCGACGAGCCGTTCGCCGGGATCGATCCGATCGCGGTGACCGATATCCAGCAGATCATCTTCCACCTCAAGGGGCGGGGAATCGGGGTACTGATCACCGACCACAACGTTCGTGAGACACTGAAAATCACGGATCGCGCCTACATCGTCCACGACGGCGTGATTTTCCGGAGCGGCACGCCGGACAGTCTGGCGGCCGACGAGGAGGTCAAACGAATTTACCTCGGCGCGGACTTCCGATTGGACTAAGATTAAGAGAGGATACACGTTAGCGCTCAATGGCGATTCAGCAGAGGCTCCACACCAAACTCGTTCAGAAGCTCATTCTGACGCCGTCGTTGCAGCAGGCGATCAAGCTGCTGCCGATGTCGACGCTCGAGCTCTCGGACCTGCTGAATCAGGAGATGGTGGAGAATCCGCTGCTCGAAGAGGTCCCGACCGAGGAGCTCCAGCCGGCGGAGCAGCAGCAGGCCGAAAAGGCGGAAGCCGAGAAGCCGGCCGCCGAAAAGACCGACGCGTGGGACGACGCGGACTACGAGTACTTCTTCGGCGATTATCTCGACGACGGGTATCGATCGCGCACCCCGTCGGAAGTCAAAGAGCTTCCGCCGATCGAGAACACGCTGTCGACCACGGGCTCCCTCTCCGATCACCTCCTCTGGCAGCTCTCCCTCCAAACAAGCGACGATCAGCTCCGCGAAATCGGCAGCGCCATCATCGGCAACCTCGACGACGACGGCTATCTCGTCGCGTCGGTCGAGGAGATTGCGGCGATGGGCGAGTGGTCGGTCTCCGATGTCGAGCGCGCGCTGCAGCACGTGCAGACGTTCGATCCGATCGGCGTCGCCGCGCGCGATCTGCAGGAGTGCCTGTGGCTCCAGATTCGCCACATCGGCCTCGAAGGGACACCCGCCGAGAAGATCGTGACCGAGCACCTGCGTCTGTTGCAGAACCACCAGGTGCCGGAGATCGCGCGCAAGCTCGGCATGACGATCGACGATCTCAAAGAGCACATCGAGATCATCCGCAACCTCGATCCCAAGCCGGGGAGCCGCTACAACCCGACCCAATCGCAGTACGTGATTCCCGACGTCTACATCGTGAAGGTCGAGGATCAGTACGTCGCGGCGCTGAACGAGGAGGGCTTGCCGCAGCTTCGCATCAGCCCGGTGTACCGCCGGCTGCTCGACAAGAGCGGCGGCGAATCGAACGACGAGACGCGCGCGTACGTGAAGGACAAGTTCCGATCCGCGCTGTGGCTCATCAAGTCGGTCGATCAGCGGCAGAAGACGATTCACAAGGTCGCCACGAGCATCATCAACTTTCAGCGCGAGTTCCTCGATCACGGCATCGAGTACTTGCGCCCGCTCGTGCTGCGCGACGTGGCGAACGACATCGGCATGCACGAATCGACGGTCAGCCGCGTGGTGAACAACAAGTACATGCACACGCCGCAGGGCGTGTTCGAGATGAAGTACTTCTTCCACAGCGGCATCAGCAGCTCGTACGGCGAGAGCGTCTCGTCGGTGACGATCAAGCAGCGCATCCGGAAGATCATCGAGAACGAAGACCCGCGAAAGCCTCTGAGCGATTCGAAGATCGTGAGCATTCTTCAGAAGGAAGGGTTGATGCTCGCGCGGCGCACCATCGCCAAGTACCGCGAGGAGCTCAAGATCCCGACGTCTAACCAACGGAAGGTGCTTTTCTAGACAGCTACCAGCCGCCAGCTTCCAGCTCCCAGCTACCAGCTGTGCTGGTTGCAGGGCGGTCCGGACGCGTTCCCCGCTGGCAGCTGGTAGCTGATAGCTGGAAGCCAACATCATGCGCCTCGACATCACAGGCCGGCACGTGGAAATGGGCGCGCCGCTCCGGCAACTCATCGATCGGCGGCTGGCGAAGCTCGAACGACTCCTCAACGACAGCGCGATCTCGGCACAAGTCGTCCTCACGAAGGAAAAATACCGGCATCGCGCGGAAATCATCGTCCACGCGCGCGGCGATCACATGCTGCGCGGCAAGGGCGAAGGCACCGGGTGGAACATCTCGATCCGCGAGGCGGTGACCAAAATCGAGCAGCAGGCCCAGACGCTGACGGGAAAGTGGCAGGGCCGCAAGCGTCGCGGCGGAGCCGCGCGCAGCGTGCCGGCGCCGCCGGAAGCGCCGCCGGAGCCCGCGAACAACCGGCGCGTCATCAAGGCGGCGCGCTACGCCGTCAAGCCGTTGTCGATCGAGGACGCGGTGCAGCGGCTGTCGGCGGGCCCCGAAACGTTCGTCGTGTATCGCAACGCCGACACCGACGCCGTCAGCATTCTGTACCGCCGCACCGACGGAAACTACGGCCTGATCGAGCCGGACTGACGTGGCGGATACCGGGACGAGCGAGCCGCGCGGGGTCACCGTGGCCACGGTGCTGCGAGACCTCGCCGATTCTCGCGCGATCGATCTCGAGCTCTTGGCCGGCGGCGACGGCCTGGATCGCTTGATCACGATTCCTCACACGCAAAAAACCGGACTCGCGCTCTCGGGGTTCGACGCGTACTTGCGCGGCGGCCGCGTGCTCGTGTTCGGCGAGAGCGAAGTGCGGTACCTGGAGGGCCTCGCGACGCCGGAGCGCACCGCCGCGCTCAAACGCGTCATGGGCCACGATCTGCCGTGCGTGCTGGTTACGGACGGATTCGCGCCGCCTCCCGAACTGGCGATCGAGGCGGACCGCGCGGGGGTGCCCCTGCTGCGGACGCGGGCCGCAACGCCGGAGGCGATGTCACGCTTGTCCGCCGTCCTCGACACGTACCTCGCGGCGCGCGGCACCATCCACGGCGTCCTGATGGACATCCTCGGGCTCGGCGTGCTCGTGATCGGCGAGAGCGGGATCGGCAAGAGCGAATGCGCGCTCGATCTCGTCGTGCGCGGCCACCGCCTCGTCGCCGACGACGCGGTAGAGCTGCGGTGCCGGGCGCAGTCGTTCGTGCTGGGCAGCTGCCCCGAGCTGACGCGCCATCACATGGAGATTCGCGGCCTCGGCCTGATCAACGTGCAGGACTTGTTTGGCGTCGCGTCGACGCGGACCTCGAAGCGCGTCGAGCTCGTCGTGCAGCTCGAGCGATGGGAGCACGGCCGCGAGTACGATCGGCTGGGTCTCGACGAGAGCTACTACGAGCTGCTCGGCATCCGGATTCCGATGATTCGGATGCCGGTCGCGCCCGGCCGCAACGTCGCGATCCTCGTCGAGGTGGCCGCACGGAATCAGCTGCTGCGATCGCGCGGGCATCATGCCGCCAAGCGGCTCGTGAAGCGGCTGAGCGAGACGCTGGAGCGCGCGGCCGCCGACGTCACAGTCGAGGCCGAAGGCGAATTGGAGGACTTGTAGGCGGTGCGCGAGAAACGTCACGCCGCCAGGCGAGCGGCGAGAACGGCTGTCAGCTCCAGATTCGTCGTGCTGACCGGACTGTCGGGGTCGGGAAAATCTCAAGCGATCAGGGCGCTCGAGGATCTTGGATACTTCTGCGTCGACAACCTGCCGGTCACGCTGCTCCCGATGCTGGCCGAGCTCACGCTGAGAGCGGGCAGCGAGATCTCGCGCGCCGCCGTCGTCGTCGACGTCCGTGAGGGGCGTCTGCTGAAGGACTTCCCGGCGATCTACCGGCGCCTCAAAGGCATGAGGAATTTGAACCCGGTGCTGATCTTCCTCGAGTCGGCGGAGGACACGCTCGTGCGGCGGTTCAGCGAGACGCGCCGCCCGCACCCGCTCGCGCCGAACACGTCGGCGATCGAAGGCATTCGCCAGGAACGGAAAGCGATGCGCGATATCCGGCGCATGGCCGACCACGTCGTCGACACGTCGACGATGACGGTGCACGAGCTGCGGCACGTCTTCACAGGCGTGGCGAGCGGGCGCGCGCCGGGAACGCGGCTCGTCGTCACGATCCTCAGCTTCGGCTTCAAGCACGGCATCCCTGTCGATTCGGATTTGCTGTTCGACGTGAGATTCCTGCCGAACCCGCATTTCGTGCCGGCGCTGCGCCCCCACACGGGCCGCGACCCCGAGGTGCGCCGGTATCTCGATCGATCCCAAGCCACGGCGGACTTCCTGCGGCACACGTTGAATCTGCTGAAATTCCTCATCCCGCAGTACGCGAAGGAAGGGAAGTCGTATCTGACGATCGGCATTGGGTGCACGGGCGGCCGGCACCGATCGGTCGCGATCGCCGAAGCGCTGAAAAAGGGACTGAGCGGCGTCGAATCGATTCGCGTGCGCGTCGCTCACCGGGACATCGCGATCGATTGACGTGGGGATTTGCGACTTATGAAGGTCGGCGTTGTCGTCATCACGCACGGTCAGCTCGCGGCGGAGCTCGTCAACTCGGCGGAGATGATCGTCGGCGACCTCCCGCACTTCGCCGCGGTCTCGATCGGGTGGCACGACGACGTGGACCGCGCGAAGGAGGAGATCGGCGCGGCGATCGCGCGCGTGCAGGCCTCTGCCGGCGGGGACGGGAATCCCGCAGGCGTTCTCGTGTTGACGGACATGTTCGGCGGCACGCCCGCGAATCTGGCGGTCACGTTCGTCAGCCCGCACGTCGAGGTCGTGACGGGCGTCAACCTGCCGATGCTCATCAAGCTCGCGCGGACGCCGAAGCAAAACGATCTTTTGACGCTCGCACGCGAGATCCGCGAGGATGGGCGCAACGCCATCTGGATCGCGTCGGACCTGCTTCGCGGAGAGAAGGCATGACGAGCTGTGCCGTGACGATCGTGAATCCGCTCGGCCTGCACGCGCGCGCCGCCGCGAGGTTCGTGCACACGGCCAGCGCGTTCAACGCGCGGATTCGGGTGGCGCGAGGGGCGCGCGACATGGACGGCAAGAGCATCATGGGCCTGCTGCTCCTCGCCGCGGCGCAGGGAAGCGTCGTCACGATTTCGGCGAGCGGCCATGACGAAGCGCAGGCGATCGCGGCGCTGACCGCGCTCGTCGCGCGCGGCTTCGACGAGGTGGCGCCATGCGATTGACGGGCCTCGGCGTCTCGCCCGGGATCGGCATCGGCAAAGCGCTGGTCCTGAAGCGCGGCACGCGCGATCTGCGGTTCCGCGTCCCGCCGTGGCTCGTCGATCGCGAGCTCGATCGCTTGGATGCGGCGCGCGTCCGTTCGCGCGAGCAGATCGAGCAGATCAAGCAGCGAATCGCGACGAGCGCCGGGGCGCCGCACGCGTATCTCTTCGACGCGCAGCTTCTGATGCTCGACGACGGGATGCTCTGCGGACGCGCGGCTGAGACGATCCGCACCGAGCGGCTCAATGCCGAATCCGCGCTGCAGCGCGCGCTGGAGTACATCTCGTCGCTCTTCGAGCAGACCGAGGACCCATACCTTCGCGAGCGCAAGGGGGACGTCGCCGACGTCGTGGGCCGTTTGACGATGAACCTGCGCGCCGCGGGCGATCCCACGGATCTCTTCAACGAGCTGGAAGGGCCGCTCGTGCTCGTCGCGCACGAGGTGACGCCGTCGGTCATCGCGCAGCTCGACTGGCAGCGGCTCGCCGGTCTGGTGACGGACGCCGGAAGCTGGACGAATCACACCGCCATCCTCGCGCGATCGCTTCACGTTCCCACGGTCGCGTGTCTTCACCACGCGAGCGCGGTCGTCGCCCCTGGCGCGCTCGTCGCGGTGGATGGCACGACCGGCGAGGTCATCGTCGAGCCGGACCCGGACACGCTCGAGCAGATCGAGACGCGGCAGCGCCGCCGGCACGCGTACGAGCAGTCGCTCGACGAATATCGCGACCTGCCGGCGATCACCGAGGATGGCGTCGAGATCCGGCTCGAGGCCAACATCGAGACGCCGGACGATACGGCGCGCGCGCGCGAACGCGGCGCCGAGGGGATCGGGCTGTTTCGATCCGAGTTCCTTCTCACGGCGGGCGGACCCGGCGCGATCGCGCGCCTCACGGAGGACGCGCAATACGACGCATACCGCCGGCTCGTCGAGAGCGCCGCGCCGCGGCGCGTCACGATTCGGACCTTCGACGTCACCGAAGGGCAGCTGCGCATCGATCCTCCGCAGGGGGAAGCGGCGCGATCGCCGCTCGGCATGCGCGGCGTGCGATTGAGTTTGGCGACCGAGGAAGTGTTCCAGGCGCAGCTGCGCGCGCTGCTCCGCGCGGCCGCGCACGGGCCGCTGCGGATCATGTTTCCGTTCGTGTCCGGCCTCGAGGAGCTGCGGGCCGCGAGAGCGGCAATCGTCCGCGCAGCGGACGCGCTGCGCGAGCGGGGCCTGCAGGTGCCCGCCGTGCCGATCGGCATCATGATCGAGCTGCCGTCCGCGGCGCTGACCGCCGATCTGCTCGCGTCCGAAGCGGACTTCTTCAGCATCGGCACGAACGATCTGATTCAGTACTGCCTGGCGGTGGATCGCACCGACGATCGGCTCGCGCGCCTGTACGAGCCGCTGCACCCCGCGATCCTGCGGGCGATCAGGCTCGTCGTCCGCGCGGGTCGCCGCGCGCGGATTCCGGTCGCGGTCTGCGGCGAGATGGCCGCGGATCCCGTACTCATCACGCTGCTCGTGGGGCTCGGCCTGCGCGAGCTGAGCATGGCGCCGACGGCGATTCCGCTCGCGAAGCGCGTGATCCGCGCGCTGCGCGCATCGGACGCGCGGCTCGCGGCGAAGCGCGCGCTGACCGCCCGCACCGCGGCGGAAATCGAAAAGAATTTGAGCGAGCTGGCCGAACCGCTCGCGTCGAAAGGGAATTGAGAGGAGCCTTCAAGTGCCGGATGCCGTGACGCGAGTCGAGAAGCCGTGGGGGTACGAGCTGCACTGGGCGAAAACCGATCGCTACGTCGGGAAGCTGATCCACGTCAACGCCGGCCACGCGTTGAGCCTGCAGTATCACAATCAAAAGGATGAAACGATCTTCCTCTGGTCGGGCCGACTGCTGTTCGAGATCGGCGAAGCCGACTCGCTCGTGAAGCGAGAGATGAAGGTCGGCGAGGCCGTTCACATCACGCCGAAGACCGTCCACCGAATGACCGCGATCGACGACTGCGACATCTTCGAGGTCTCGACGCCGGAGCTCCACGACGTCGTGCGAATCGAGGATCGGTACGGGCGCACGACGTAGCAGATCCTGCGTACGCGGCGGCGCGCGCAATCCGCACGCCCTGCGTACCGCGCGCGACGCGATCGCATTTGACGCCTGAAAACACCGAGTTCAGAATGGCTGGACTCTTGAAAGGACTTTTCGCATGGGCAGCGTGAACAAAGTGATTCTCGTCGGCAATCTCGGTCGCGATGCGGAGCTGCGGTACACGCCGGGCGGCGCGCCCGTCGCCACGCTCAACCTTGCCACCACCGAGGTGTGGAACGACAAGGGCGGGCAGCGCCAGGAGAAAACGGAATGGCACCGCGTCGTTCTCTGGGGAAAGACGGCGGAATCGCTGTCCGAGTACCTGACGAAGGGCAAGCAGATCTACATCGAGGGCAAGCTGCAGACGCGCCAGTGGGACGACAAGGACGGCAACAAACGCTACACCACCGAGGTGCGGGGCGACCGCGTCGTGCTCCTCAGCGGAGGCGGGGGCGCGGCCGGCGCGGCGCGCCAGCAGCGATCGTCGAGTTCAGCCGGTATGGAAGAACCGATGGGAGAGCCCGCGACCGAGCTCACCGACGACGATATTCCGTTTTGACGCGGATCTCGCGGATCCCATCGATCACGCGGATCAGAAAACCGGAAGATCCGTGTAATCCGCGTAGATCCGCGTAATCAGCGTTTATCCTGTAGACGGACGAGAACTTGCCGCGCGAGCGTCGCCTCCGACGTCGCGGGGTAATTCTTGATCACCGTCTCGAGAGCCCGCCGCGCGGGCTCTATTTGTTTGAGCGCCTCGTAGGTGAGCCCGAGCTTGTAGTACGCCGCGGGCACGCTGTCGGACTGCGGGTAGTTCGTGATCACGCGCTGCAGCGCCGCCGCGGCGTCCGAGTACTTGCCCGCGCTGTACAGTGAATGGCCGATGTAGAGCTGCGCGTCGTCTGCCTGCGCCGACGTCGGAAATCCGCGGATGTACGACTGGAACCCTTCGACGGCGAGATCGAACTGTCCCGCGGTGTAGAGCGCGTACACGCGATCCCACAACTGAGTGGGGGAGATGTTCGGCGGATTCGCGCCCGGGCTCGGCGCGGCGCCCGGCGCCGCCGGATCGCCCGCGGCCGGGTCTCCCGTCGGCGCGGCGGGCGACGCGGTCGGCGACGGCATCGACGCCACCGCTTGCCGCAGCGCCTGCAGCTCCTGCGTCATCGACGACAACCGCACGTTCGTCTCGTCCGCCTTTTCGCGAAGCACGCGCGCCGTCTCGCCGACGCCTTCCACGATGAGCTTCTGATCGGCGAACGCCTTCTGGTTGCGGTTCGCGTCGTTGTCGAGGCGCGCGTTCAGCGCCTTCAACGTGTCGCCGAGTCCGAGGATCGCCTGCCGCATCTCCTGCTGCTGCTCCTGGAGCATGCGGATCTCGGCCATCAGCAGCTTGTGCTCCTTGTCGGCGTCGGCGCGCGCCACCGCCGGCGACAGGATTCCAACGACGAGCGCCGCAGGCGCCACCACGCGAAGCATTCTCATGGCCTCAACCTCTGAATCTCACCTACTCGTCAGCACGAAGTGTGCCCGGCGGTTCTTCGACCACGCCGCCTCGGAGTGCAACGGATCGAACGGGAACTCCTTGCCGTAGCTTACCGTGCGAAGGCGATCGCCCGGAATGCCGAGCGCGACGAGGTAGTCCCGAGCCGCCGCCGCGCGCCGCGTGCCGAGCGCCAGATTGTACTCGGCTGTGCCGCGCTCGTCCGCGTGCCCTTCGATCGTGATCACCCACTCAGGATATTTCTTCAGAATGCCGGCGTTGGCATTGAGCGCCTGCTGGCCCGCCTGGTCGATCTCCGTGCTGTCGAGGGCGAAGAAGACCGGCTGGAACGGGGAGTTCTGATTGATCTTGTCGATGTCGGAGACCTTCAGCGGATCCTCGACCTTCGGCTCCGGCGGCACGCCTCCCGGTTCGGGGACCGGCTCAGGCGGCCGCGGTACGGACGTGCTGCTTCCTCCACTCGTGGCTGCCGAAGCCGGCTTCGGATATGGCTTCGGCGGCTGGTTTCCGCCGCACGCTCCCACGAGGCTCGCGATTGCCAGCAGACCGACCGCCGGCACCACTCGTCGCATTTCCATGCTCAACCTTTCGATGTGATCCCGTTGCTACTGAGACCAGTTCGGGTACTTGTTCGCTCCAACCTTCGTGATCTGCTTGAGGTCGGTGCCGTCGCGGGCGATCGTGTAGATCTGCTGACGGCCCGTGCGATCCGAGACGAACGCGAGGTGCCGGCCGTTCGGCGCGAACGTCGGGCTCTCGTTGCTGCCGATCCCGTCCGTCAGGGTTCGCGATTCGCGCGTGGCCACGTCGAAGACGCGGATCTCGAACCCGCCGCCCGTCCGCGACGCATACGCGATCTCGTTGACCTTTCCCGTGGACCACGCCGCGCGATCGCAGTGCGACCCGTCGGTGATCTTCACGAGTCCGGTCCCATCGACGTTCACGATGTATACCTGCGGCGTGCCGCCGCGATCGGACGTGAACGCGAGCTGCGTGCCGGCCGGGGACCAGGTCGGCGTCGCATCCGCGCTCGGATGGTTGGTCACGCGCCGCAGCCCGCTGCCGTCGCGGTTGATGACGTAGATCTCCGGATTCCCGTCGCGCGTCGACATGAACGCCAGCTTCGTCCCGTCGGGCGACCACGCCGGCAGGAAATTCTGGTTCTCGGTGCCGCCTCGCGCCGGCATCGCCGGCGCGCGCGCGTCTTTCAGCGACTGCAACACGATGTCAGGATAGCCGGTGCGGTACGAGGTGTAGGCGATCACCGACATGTCGGGCGCCCATGCCGGCGCGATGTCGAGCCAGCGGCTGATCGTCATGCGCGACTGGTTCGCGCCGTCGTAGTCGGCCTGATAGATGTTCGAGGTGTCGCGGTCGCCGACCGGTCCCTTCATGCGCACGCCGTCGCGATCGGACGAGAACGCGAGCTTGGTCCGCGCGACGCCGCGAAGATTGCGCTGCGTCCTGTGGATCTCGTCGGCGACCGAGTGCGCGTAGATGCGCCCGCCGTCCGCCACCGATTTGAGCGATCCGCTGTACTGCTTGCCGAGCACCATCGTGCCGTCGGCGACTTTGATCAGGCGCGCTTCGACGATGATGCCGTCGGCGCTCTTCGTGACGGTCCCGACAATGACGCCGTCCGCGTTGAGCTCCTTCCACCGATCGATCGCGACCTGATCGGCCGTCGCTGGCCGCGGCACCGTGCGAAGGATGTCGCGCGGGATGAGATAGAACTCCTTCTCGAACGCGAAGTCGTCCCAGAGTACGTCGCTGATCGTTTTGGCCGCGGAGACGACTTCCGCGTCCTTCGTCAGCGGAATGAACTCCGGAACCGCGAGCTTCGGCGCGGTGAAGTCACCAGGACTGATCTTGGTGATGATGGTGTCCGGCTGGGTCGTTTGCTGCCCAGCCGGCGGCTGCTGAGGCGTCTGCGCGGTCAGGACCAGCATCGCGCCGCACGCGAACACCGCGGTGAAGAGTCGTATGTGTTTCATCAGCGCTTGTACTCGAATGTGAGGTAGACGGTAAGGTTCGGCCTCGTGAATTGATCCGGCAGCGGTCCGAGCTTCTGCGTCGCGAGCACGGCGCGCCGCGACTCCAGATCGAGCAGCGGATTGCCGCTCGTCTTTTCCACCGCGACCCCGGTCAGCATCCCATCGCGGCGGATCGTGAACTTCACCTCGACCAGTCCGGCCGCCCCCTGCTGGAAGTTCCACTGCGCATGGATCAGCCGCTTCATCGTCTCGATGTACTCGGGGCAACAAAAGTCGCCTTCAATCCGCACGCCGCCGGTGCCGCCGCCGCCCTGCGCGAGGCCGCCGAACGGAACAGCCATGCCCCCCGTTTCCACGCGGCCAGCGCCGCTTCGCACCTGCGGGCCGACGGTCGGCTTCCGCGTCGACGATTTGTCGACCGGCTTCTCGATGGCCTTCGTGGGAGGCTTCGCCTTGACGTCGGGCAGCGGCGCGATCATCTCCGGGGGCTTCACAGCTGGCGGCGTGACCGGCGCCTTCGTCTCGGGTGACTCATGTTGAATCGCGCGGGTCGCGATCGGCGTCATCCCGCCGGTGTCCTGGCCGGGCACTCCGCCGAGCGAGATCATCATCGGCGTGGACCGCTGCTCGATCTGCGACGTCAGCCATCCTCTCGGCATGAAGACGATCGCGGTCAGCACCACGGCGTGCGCGACGAGCGACACCGTCACCATGCGCGAGAGGCCGTCCGCCTCACGGCTCCGGGCGACGAGGATTCCGCTCACGGCTTCCTGCATGGGGCTTCGATCAGCGGCGCGACTCGGGCTGCGAGACGATGCCGACCTTTTCGACGCCGCCCTCTTTCAATTTGTCGGTGACCGTCATGAAATCCTGCACGGTCGCCGCGGCGTCGGCGCGAATGAACACGGACTTGTCGTCGCGCGTGAGGAGCGCCTGACGCACGAGCTCGTGCAGGATGTCGATTCGCACTTCGCGTTTGTCGAGCATCACCACGCGCGTCCGGCTGAAATCGGCCGGCACCGTGACGTACACCGGCTCCGCGTTGACCGCGTTCGCTTTCCGCGTCTGCGGAAGATTGACTTCGAAGCCTTGCTGCATCATAGGCGCGGTGACCATGAAGATGATCAGCAGGACGAGCATCACGTCCACGAGCGGGACGACGTTGATCTCGGCGAGCGACGTGGCGATGTGCGCGCCGCGCCCCCGGCGTCCGCGTCCGGATCCTCCGCCGCCGTTCTGTTGAACCTTGGGCATATCCAATCAGTGTGATGCGGATCCGCGTCCGCGTGATCCGCGTGATCTCGGTCTCACGTGAAATTCCGCTCGCAGATGTTCAGGAACTCGAGCGAGAAGTCGTCCATCGTGGCGGCGGATTCCTTCACGCGCTGCGTGAAGAGATTGTAGAAATACACCGCGGGGATCGCGGCGAACAATCCGGCCGCCGTCGCGACGAGCGCGTCCGCGATGCCCGGCGCGACGACGCTCAGGCTCGTCGATCCCGCCGCGCCGATGTTCTGGAACGAGCTCATGATGCCCCACACGGTGCCGAACAATCCGATGAACGGCGTGATGCTCGCCGTCGTCGCGAGAAACGGGACGTGGCGTTCGAGCTTCGTCATTTCGACGGTGCTCGCCCGGAGCAACGCGCGATCGACGGACTCGAGGCTCTTCAGGGTTGGACGT